>NZ_AUGF01000016.1 GCF_000426885.1 Moraxella caprae DSM 19149
GCCAAAGTCAGCGGCTATCTGCTCATAGGTGCGATATTCTTTAAAATACTGTAAGGTTGCCATTAACAAATTGGGCATGCTGATTTTAAGTTTTCTACCGCCTCTTTGATGTACAGCAGCTTGTGCTTGCTCTAAACAAGCAAGCATTTCATTAAAAACCCTGCGTTCAATGCCAACTAAGCGTTTGAATTTGGTGTCGGATAGGTGTGTGGAGGCTTCGTAGTTCATTGGGGTATTTTAGCATAGGAAGGGTTTTGCAGGAGGTCTATTATAAAAATCATTCGCCTTAAACAAAATCACAAGCAAACTGGCATAACAAAAAATGCTAATCAGTGCCAAAAACATCAAGTTTACCGCACTCCGTTCGGGGCTTATCATAACCGTCAAAGGGTTAAAGGCATTTGCCATACTGCCCCAAAACAGATAATTAACAAACAGTTGTAAGATAAGTCCAATAAAGCAAATCCGCCCAACCAACCGCTCAACCTTAGCAGGGTTTTTTCTGACCAAATAAAACCCTGCCCCAAAGACCACGGCATAAATCAAAAACGAAAACAGATAAATCATACTAAGCCCCTTTTTAACCGTAATTACCTAATTTTTGTAGGGCGTGCCTGCCTTTTACGAAAAAGCGCAAGTTTTTCAAGGAAAAAGTGAAGTTTGGTAGTCGTTCTATCAAACGAGCTTTTGACTTCGAGCCACAAGGTTTAGCCATTTTTCATGCAAAAACGATTGATTTATTTTCACAATATTTCTATATTATAAATAGTGTTATAAAGGTCAGGCATGCCCTAAGTATTTATATCACAATTTAAAATTTTTGACTAGCGATAAATATAGACACTTTGTGGGATAAAATTTATATTAGGGACTTGCACTTGGTGGAATTTCTTGTTATATTTGTATAGACAAATTTGTCTTTTGCTCATTCATTTTATTTAAATAAGGATAGCCCATGAAACCCACCATCACCTTAACCCCACGCCATCTCACCTTTGGGCAGTTGCGTGCCATTTATAATAGCCCTGTTACCATCAGCCTTGACCCATCGGCTTATGATGCCATCGAAAAGTCGCACCAAGCCGTACAAGCGATTATCGCTCGTGATAGACCTGCCTATGGCATCAATACAGGCTTTGGACTGCTTGCCAAGACCCGAATCCCTGATGATGAGCTTGAACTTTTGCAAAGAAATCTTATCCTAAGCCATTCGGTTGGCACAGGCGAGGCATTGCCTGCGGACGTGGTTCGCCTTATCATCGCCATGAAAGTGTCAAGCCTATCGCAAGGGGTGTCAGGTGTTCGCCGTGAAGTGGTGGACGCACTTATCAATCTTATCAATCATGACATCACGCCCATTATTCCTGCCAAAGGCTCGGTGGGAGCATCAGGCGACCTTGCCCCGTTGTCGCACATGACACTTGCGATTTTGGGTGAGGGCGATGTGTTGGTTCGTGGCGAGCGTATGTCTGCCAAAGACGCTCTTGTCAAGGCGGGACTGTCGCCCATCACGCTTGCCGCCAAAGAGGGTTTGGCGCTTATCAACGGTACCCAAACGTCCACCGCCCTTGCCATTCGTGGCTATTTTATGGCGTGCGACCTTTTGGCAAGTGCGACCGTAACAGGAGCGTTGTCAGTGGAGGCGGCTCGTGGCAATGATTCGCCCTTTGACCCACGCATTCATGAGGTGCGTGGACATCATGGGCAGATTGAGCTTGGCAAGACCTATAAGGCGTTGCTTGAACATAGCGGATTTAGGGGTAAAAACCGTGGCGAGGCGGAGCTGCGTGTGCAAGACCCCTACTGCCTACGCTGTCAGCCCCAAGTGATGGGGGCGTGTCTTGACCTTATCAATCAAGCGGGTAAAACGCTACTCATAGAAGCCAATGCCGTAACTGATAATCCGCTTATCTTTGGCGATGATGAGCCTGTTGCCATCTCGGGCGGTAATTTTCATGCCGAGCCTGTCGCCTTTGCCGCCGATACCTTGGCACTTGCCATCAGCGAGATTGGCTCAATGAGTGAACGCCGTATTGCTCTACTTATTGACAGCAGTTTGTCAGGACTGCCTGCGTTTTTGGTGAGTAATGCAGGCGTGAATTCTGGCTTTATGATTGCCCATGTTACCGCCGCCGCTTTGGTTAGCGAAAACAAATCGCACGCCCACCCTGCATCGGTAGACAGCATTCCAACATCTGCCAACCAAGAAGACCACGTCTCAATGGCGACCTATGCAGGGCGAAGATTGTTTGAGATGGCACACAACACCGCTGTCGTGGTGGGTATTGAACTGCTTGCCGCTGCCCAAGGCGTGGACATTCATGGCGAAGATTTGGGCTACAAGAGCGATAAGGTGCTAACGGACGTTCATGCCAAAGTGCGTGCCAAGATTGCTCATTATGACAAAGACCGCTACTTTGCCCCTGATATTGAAAGTGCCAAACAGCTTGTCTTATCGGGTGAGTTGCTTGATGGCTGGGACGAGCTACGCCAAAATTGGTTTAGCAATGTGTGATGGCTGGGGTGTGTTTGACCCTATACGTCCAAATTTTAAAATGTATCTTTGTTAGAACTCTAAAATTACCACAAATTCAATGATGTATCAGTGTAGGGGCAGGTTCTGCATGCCTTATAAACACCAACATATCATCAAGAGGTGGAAGGCACGCCTTACAAATCTTGCTGTGGTAAATATAGCAAATCAACCTCATTTTGCACCAATCTACATTTTGAAAAATGCTTTTGTAGTTGAGGACTGGCAGGGCGTACCGAGCTAGCCCCTACGATGGTGCATTTTGAAGTTAAACAAGTATATCAAGTTCGCTAGATATATCCTAATTTTTATCCATCTATTTTAAACCAACTAAAAACCATGACCGACATTCACGCCACTCATATCCCCTTTGACCCCGCCCATTATACAGGACGCACCGACTCTTTTGAGAGCGATAGAGCGATGTATTGGCATAATGCCGTACAAACCTTTGACCGCCAGCCTATTGCCTTGGTGGGTTTTGCTTGCCATCAAGGGGTAAGGCGAAACTTGGGTAGGGTAGGGGCAAAGTCCGCTCCGCCTATTATTAGAGAGTTTTTTGCCAAATTGCCCATCACAACAGGCGTGCAGGACAAATATGCCACTTTGTCCGACTTAGTGGGCGACTGTGGCGATGTGGTGTGTCATGACAATGACATCATCGTCAAGGGCAGTTTAGAATCCGCCCAAAGAAGTTATGCCACGCACATCACCCATGCCCTACAAAACAACGCCCTAGCGGTCGGGCTTGGCGGTGGGCATGAGATTGCCTATGGCAGTTTTTTGGGATTGTATGAACATCTAAACGCAAGCGATGAGCATTTACCCAAGATTGGCATCATCAATTTTGATGCCCATTTTGATTTGCGAACGGATGAGTACGCCACATCGGGTACGCCATTTTTGCAGATTGCTGATATGATGGGTGATGAGTTTTGTTATTTTTGTGTGGGCATTAGCCGTTTTGGTAACACAGCAAGTCTATTTGACAAAGCCCGTGCCTTGGGCGTTGGTGTTGTTGGTGATGATGATTGCCACCGCTTGTCTTATGATGAGATTTGGGCAAGGCTTGATGGCTTTGCTCGGGGCGTTGATGTGCTTTATGTTACGGTGGATTTGGACTGTCTGCCAAGTGGTGTCATGCCTGCGGTCAGTGCGGTAAATGCCAAGGGGATTGAGCTTGATTTGGTGGAATTTTTGCTTGAAAAGCTCATTCAAACAGGCAAAGTCAAAGTGCTGGATTTTGCCGAATTTAACCCAACTTACGACATTGACAGCCGTGGAGCAAAAACCGTAGCACGACTGCTTGCGGTGTGTGTGGAGTGGGCGTTGCTTTATGGTGTGTGATTGGGATTATATTAAACTTAAAACTTATTAATGACTATTAATCTACTTTATTCTCAGCTTTATATAGGCAATTGATTTATAATAATTGCCCAATAATCAATAATTTGCAATTTTAAGTTGAGATTAAAGCTAATCTAATATTTAAGGAAAAACCATGCAATTTGACACCTTAATCACCAACGCCAACATCGCCACCATGAGCGAGACATTTGGCTACACCAAAGATACCCCCTATGGGGCGATACATGGCGGCGTGGTTGGCATCAAAGATGGCAAAATTGCCTTTGTCGGCACGATGGACGAGCTTGGCACGGCAACTGCTGACAAGATAATTGATGCCAAACAAGGCTGGCTAACCCCCGCTTTGATAGACTGCCACACCCATGTGGTCTATGGCGGTAATCGCAGTAATGAATTTGAGATGCGTCTAAATGGCGTGGATTATAAAGACATCGCCAAGCAGGGCGGTGGGATTTTGTCCACCGTGAAAGCCACAAGACAGGCGGATTTTGATGAATTGTATGAGCTTAGTTTGCCACGTTTTAAAAGCCTTGTAAGTCAAGGCGTGGGGACGATTGAGATTAAGTCGGGCTATGGGCTTGATTTGGATAACGAACGCAAAATGCTTAAAGTTGCCAAAAAATTGGGCGATGACTTTGGCATTACCGTCAAAAAAACCTACCTTGCCCTACATGCTCTACCGCCAGAATATCAGGGGAGGGCAGACGAATATGTCAAACAGGCGTGCGAGTGGCTAAAAGTGTTGCATGACGAGCGTTTGGTGGATGCAGTAGATGCGTTTTGTGAATCCATTGCCTTTGACGCCCATCAAGTGGGCAGACTCTTTGAAGTTGCCAAATCATTAGGTCTGCCTGTCAAACTTCATGCCGAGCAGATGAGCGATATGGGCGGAGCGGGTCTTGTGGCAGAGTTTGATGGCTTGTCTGCCGACCACATTGAATATCTGTCCACCGACAGCATTGTCAAGATGGCAAAGCATGGTACGGTAGGCGTGCTGCTGCCGACCGCCTTTTATGTTCTAAAAGAAACCAAACTGCCTCCCATTGATGCCATGCGACAACATGGCGTAAAAATGGCGGTATCCACCGACTGTAACCCTGGTACATCACCATCAACAAGCTTACTGCTTGCCCTGAATATGGCGTGTACGCTGTTTGGCTTAACGCCCGAAGAAGCGTTGGCAGGGACAACCATCCATGCGTCCAAAGCCTTGGGGCTACAAGATACCAAAGGGCGACTTTTGGTAGGAATGGATGCTGATGTGGCGTTGTGGCAGATTGACCGACCCGCCGATTTGTCTTATCTTATCGGACAAAACCGCCTACAAGGGCTTTGGGTGGCAGGTAGGCAGGTAGGCAGGTAGGCTAGGCTTTTCGCATAACGCTATTTAACATAATAGCTATTATGCGAAGTAAAATATCGCTAATTATAACATAGATTCACCCAAACTTCTATGCTGTTATTTTTACCAAATCTTACGCTTTTTTATCTATATCAAAACTCGCACATTTTTAATTATGTACGAGTTTAACTCAAAAAAGCAGGCGTGGTTATCGAAAACTCTTAATCACGTGCATGACCACGCCCACAACCATCATATGGTCGCCATCTTTAAAACTAAAATTGGGATGTGGGTCAGCTTCGTTTTCTGAATGTAACTCCAGTCGCCCATCTTTAAACTTGTGCAAGCGTTTAATGGTAAATTCACTGCCCAAATCCGCCATCACAATGTCAAAATGTTTTGGTTCTACCGAGCGGTCAATGATGAGCAAATCATCTTTATCAATACCAGCATCCAGCATTGAGTAACCCCCACATCGCACCACAAACGTATCACTCTGACGCCCGACCAGATAGTCATTAAGATTAATCTCTTCGCTTTGTCCGTCATTATAAGCAGGCAAACCTGCTGGCACCTTGGCAAGGCTCATCAGCACCGACATATCTGTGTCATCATTGGAAGGTATCATGGCATCAAGTGGCACATTAGGGCTTTTGATGACCGCTGAATCTGCCAATGTCTGTATCATGTTCTCAGTCATCTTATCAATCATCGGCACCAAAATACTCGGCTCAGCACGTGGCACATTCACAGGGCAAAAAATCTTTACGCCCCATAAGAAATTATATCATACAACTAATGTGCTATTTATTGCAGGTTGTTATGTCATTTGCCAACAACTAGAAATGCTTTATCAAGACATTCGACAGTCGCTATTACATATCAAACAAGACATCACGGGTAATAATGTGGTATTTTACCATAAGAGCAGTGTTAAAAACATTCGCATAAAAACGCCCAAATTTTACCAAGTCAAACAAGGACTGCCTTTGGTTTATCAAGCGTTTAGCTTAACCTTGTTTGTCATGATAATATCCAGCGTGGCACTGATGTTTGTCAAAGCTGGGTTTTAAATTCGCTCTTTTCAATGTCATTTCTTTTTAAATTAAAATTTTAACAATTCAAGCTTGTATAAAAAGGCGATGAGTTAATAACATCCCAGCCAATCAATATCAGCAAATGAAGTCATGCCAAACGCAACACCGCCTGCCCCCATTCTACTTTATCGCCAGCTTTGACAAGGTAGTCATGCAAAACCCCCGATTTATCGGCTATGATGGGGGTGAGTACACCAAGGGCAAGCACGCCCCCCACTGTGTCGCCAGCTTTGATGGTGTCGCCTGTGGTTAGGGCAATCCCATCAAGGCAGAACTTGCCCACACTTGCCGCTTTTATGATGGCTGATTCATCGGCATTGTTGGCATCATCGCCCAAAGGCGGGGCTAGGCTCATGGTTTTTGGGGCTATTGGCATTGAGGTCTTTGTGGTATTAACTACCTTGATACGCTCTGTGCCGTCTGTAACTTCAATTTGCCCAAGTTCGCTTGTCTCGGCAAGTGCGATAAGGCGTTGTATTATCTCAAAATTCATGATTTATCCTGCCAAATATTTATAAATTGTCATCACGCTAAGAATGGACATTGCCACCGCCACAATCCAGCCAAAGCCTGCCATCCAGACAGGGTGCTTGTAATCGCCAATGATGTTTTTGCGATAGGCAGCAAGCAAAATAACCACAAGGGCAATCGGCAGTACAAGCCCGTTTAGTGTACCCACAAGCACAAGCACTTGGGCAGGTCTGCCAATCGTTGCAAAAATGAGCGTTGAGATGGCAATAAAACCGATGATAAAATAACGGCTGTTTTTGGCGATACCTGCGTGAAAATTGGTCAAAAATGATACCGATGTATAAGCACAGCCAATCACCGATGTGATGGACGCTGCCCAAATCACCATACCAAAAATAATCCGCCCTGTGTCGCCAATCCCATGCACAAAGGGCGTAAGAGCAGGGTTGTCCTTCATCATGGCAACGCCTGAGGTAACCACGCCAAGGCACGCCAAAAATAAGAACACCCGAATGACGGACGCTGCCAAAATGCCCTGAATGGAGCTTTTTGAGACGACAGACAGATTTTCTTTGCCAGTAATGCCAGCATCAAGCAATCTGTGAGCCCCCGAAAAGGTAATATAACCCCCAACCGTACCACCAACCAAGGTAACAATCGCCATCGCATCAATTTTTTCGGGAACAACAGTGCGAGCGACCGCTTCGCCAAAGGGCGGATTGGTGTTGAATACCACATAGATGATAAGGGTAATCAGCACAAAGCCCATAAATTGGGTGAATTTGTCCACCAATGAGCCAGCTTCTTTGCTCAAAAAAATCCCAACGGCAATCACGCCTGACACTAACGCCCCAATGATGGGGTCAATGCCAAAAATAGACTGCACGCCAAGTCCTGCCCCGCCGATGTTGCCAATATTAAAGGCAAGTCCGCCCATGATGATAAGCCCTGCCAAGACATAGCCCATGCCAGGCATGACAAGGTTGGCAATCTCTTGAGCTTTCATTTTTGAGACGGCGATCACTCGCCAGACGTTTATTTGTACGCCAATATCCATCAAGATGGACACCAAAATCACAAAACCAAAGCTTGCTCCTAGTTTTTCGGTAAAAGTGGCGGTTTGGGTCAAAAAGCCTGGGCCAACAGCCGATGTTGCCATCAAGAACGCCGCCCCTAAGATGGCAGAATTTTTGGTAGAATTTTTCATAAATGTCCTTATTACCAATTAATGATGTTTTGCCCAATCTCAACTTAAAATTGTAAATATTGATGATTGGGCAATTATGGCAAATTAACTTCAATTTACACCAACGCTACATTTTAAAAAATACTTTTGTAGGGGCGAGTTACATTTGCCCTTACAAAACGCATTAAATGCTAGGTTTTGAGTTGTATTTGGGTGCAATGCCAATGCCTTTTTCAAGTAAGGTTTGTTTGATTTTTTGGGCAAAATCTAGGGCGTGCTTGCCATCGCCATGCAAACAAATGCTATCCACTTGCACATTGATGACCGAACCATCCACCGCCACCACTTGTCCGTCTTGCACCATACGCACCACTTGATTGATGGCTTCGTTATCGTATTCTATCAAAGCGTTGGGCAAGGTGCGTGAAACCAACGTACCATCGGCATTATAACGCCTATCGGCAAAGGCTTCACAGATGACCTTTAAGCCTGCCTGTTTGCCTGCATGAATAAGCTGACTGCCAGACAAGCCCATGAGTGCAAGGCTTGGGTCAAAGTCATACACCGCTTGGGCGATGGTCTTGGCAAGGGTGGGGTCGGTGCTGGCTTGGTTGTACAATGCCCCATGTGGCTTGACGTAGCTTGGGGTAAGCCCCATATTTTGGCAGACCGCCACAGTCGCCCCCAACTGATAAAACAACAAAGAACGCATGTCATCGGCAAATAGATTGTGATTGGTACGCCCAAAGTTGATACGGTCGTCATAGCTTGGGTGTATGCCAATGCTTACGCCATTATCACGGGCAAAGGCAAGCGTTTGGGCCATGCACACCGCCCCACCTGCGTGTAGCCCTGCACAGATGTTTGCTGAGCTGATGATGTGCATGAGTGCTTCATCAAATTCAAATCCTTCTGCCACGTCCGCATTCAAATCAATCGTTGTCATATGCTCTCCTATCTAAAAGCGTTTTGCCATGCTTGCCACTTGATGTAGATGGGTGTGATACGTTGCCATCTTTTGTAGGGCGGTGTCTGCGTCCACATAGATAAAGCGAATTTGATTGCCAAACCGCACCTGAGCTAATCTGCCCAAATCCGCCCCAATGACCGCCCCAATCTTGGGATAACCGCCTGTGGTCTGAGCATCTGCCATCAGGACAATGGGCTTGCCATCGGGCGGTACTTGTATCATGCCAAAGTCCACGCCGTGCGAATTCATCTCGATTTTGTCAAAGGTTAATGGCGTACCATCTAGCCGATAGCCCATGCGGTTGCTGTTTGGTGATAATGTGTATATTTGTTCGCCAAATTCATCACGCCCTTGGACAATCTTGTCATATTCGCTACTTTTAATGACGTGAATGTTGGTCAATTTGCCAAATTGGTACAAATTTGCCACACCCATCGATTTCATCTCACGCCCTGTATGATAAGGCAAGTCATCGCCTGCCATCACATAGCGACCAAGTCCGCCAAGGCGTGTCTTGATGTCGGTGCTTGCCGAGCCTAGCTCGTGTGCCACATCAAATCCGCCTTGCACACACAGATAGCCGTGCATACCATCTGTCATGCGTTTTAGGGTCAAAACTTGCCCCTGCTTGGCAAAATAACGATAGCCTGTGATGACACGCCTATCATCAAGTGTGCCATCAAAAATTGCTCCCATCAGACAAAACGTGGTGTCTTTGGTAAATGTAGCGGTCAGTCCGCCAAGCGTGATTTCAAGGGCAGGCAAGTGAGTATCATTGCCAAGCAGGGCATTGCCAAGTTGTAAGGACAAGCCGTCCATCGCCCCACATCGTCCAATGCCAAGCCCCAGATAGCCTGTGCGTCCTAAATCTTGAATGCTGGCAAGGGCAGATAATGTATTGATTGTTAACATGAATTATCCTTATGCCAAAATGTCCGTTGCCACAAAACGCAAGGTATCGCCAGCTTGCAGTAGCGTTGGGGAGTTGTGTGTTTTGTCAAAAAGTGGCAAGTTCGTCCGCCCCAAAAGTTGCCAGCCCCCAGGCGATTCAAAAGGATAAATGCCCGTCTGAGCCCCACCAATACCCACCGAGCCTTGTGGGACTTTGGTGCGAGGTTTGGCGTGGCGTGGCAGGTGTAGCTCATCAGGCAGTCCCCCAAGATAGGGAAAACCCGCCTGAAAGCCAATAAAATACACGGTATAAAGCGGTGCGGTATGACGTGCCACAAGCTCATCAATGCTCATGCCCAGCATTTTTGCACTGTCCGCCAAATCCACCCCATATTCTCCGCCATAGATGACAGGAATGTCCACGTGCTTGCCATCTATGCCATCAACACTGCCCGATGAGCCAACAAAGTCATGGGTAATTTCATTTAGCAGTTTTTGATAAATGGCAAGATTACTTGGATTTTGATAAAGTACATCTTTATCCAAATACATCGTCAAGGCATTCATGCCGACCACCGTCTCACTTACAGGCAAATCGGCGCAAGTGTCAAGATGGCGAGACAATGCCCAGCACAGTTTTTGTTTGTCAAGGCTGATTTGCCCACCCAAAAATAGTACAAAGGTGCTTTCTGATGAGCTTATCCATTGAGTGTTTGTGTCCATAAGTTGCCTAAATTTATCTAGTTTTTGTGATTGGGCTGATTGTTTTGATAATTGTCAAGCCAATGGGTGAGGTAATGAATGCTCACGCCACCTTTTATAAAGCTGTCATCATCAAACATTGCTTGATGTAGGGCTTTGTTGGTCTGTACGCCTTGAATGTCAAGCTCGGTTAGGGCGGATTTCATCTTGGCGATGGCAAGCTCTCTTGTCGGTGCGTGGATACATAGCTTGCCAATCAAGCTGTCATAATAGGCGGGGATTTTGTAGCCCGTATAAAGATGGCTATCCACTCGTGTGCCATAGCCTGCAGGCAGATGGCAGTAGCTTACCGTCCCTGCCGATGGCATGAGTGTGAACGGATGTTCGGCATTGATACGGCATTCAAAGGCGTGTCCTGTCAGCTGTATGTCGCCTTGGGTAAATTGTAAGGGATAGCCTTCTGCCACTCGGATTTGTTCGGCGATAAGGTTTACGCCTGTTACAAGCTCGGTAACAGGATGTTCTACCTGAATGCGGGTATTCATCTCAATAAAGAAAAATTCCCCATTTTCATACAAAAATTCAAACGTTCCCACCCCACGATAGCCCATATCAAGGCATGCCTTGACGCACGCTTGACCGATTTTGGCACGCTTATCATCGCTGATAAAGGGAGCAGGGGCTTCTTCGATGACTTTTTGATGACGGCGTTGCATGGAGCAGTCTCGCTCGCCCAGATAAATGGCATTGCCATGAGTGTCTAAGATGACTTGAATTTCAATGTGGCGTGGGTTTTTTAGGTATCGCTCCATATAGACCACAGGATTGCCAAAGGCACTCATTGCTTCTTTTTTGGTCATGGCAACCGCAGACAACAGCTCATCCATACTCTCAACAACTCTCATACCACGACCACCGCCACCGCCAGCGGCTTTGATGATGACGGGCAGTCCCACATCTTGGGCGATTTTGATGATTTGTTCGTCATCATCGGGCAACGCCCCATCAGAGCCTGGCACGCACGGTACGCCTGATGCTATCATGGTGTTTTTGGCAGCAACTTTGTCGCCCATCATGCGGATATTTTGGGCGGTAGGGCCAATAAATACAAACCCCTGCTCGCTAACAAATTCGGCAAAATCGGCGTTTTCACTCAAAAATCCATAACCAGGGTGAATGGCATCCACTCCCGTCAGCTCGGCTGCCGATACGATGGCACGCTGATTGAGATAGCTGTCTTTGGGCAGATGACTGCCAATGCACACCGTCTCATCGGCAAGACGAGCAGGCAAGCTGTCCTTGTCGGCGGTAGAATGTACAAGCACCGATTTGACACCAAGCTCACGGCAAGCACGGATAATTCTTAGGGCAATCTCACCACGGTTGGCAATGAGAATTTTTTTAAAAGGAGTTGGGTTCATGGACTGTCCTTATTGTCTATTTATTATTGATGACAAATAATGGTGCATCATATTCCACCATGTCGCCTTCTTCCACCAAAATCTCAGCCACCACGCCATCGCTGTCCGCCTTGACCTCGTGCATTATTTTCATCGCTTCTACAATACACAAGGTGTCGCCTGCTTTGATGGTGTCGCCTGATTCCACAAAATTCGGGCTATCTGGGGCGGATTTGCGATAAAACGTCCCCAGCATGGGCGATGTGATGGTGTGCTTAGCACTTGGATTGTTGAGGGTTTGGGTGGCTTTGGTGGGGGCTGTGCTAACTGTTGGCACAGGAGTGGTTTGTCCAATGGGGGCAACTGGTGTATCAGATGGGTATTTGGTCAGTTTGATGGTTTGAGTGCCGTCTTGAATTTCTAGCGAGTGAATTTGAGCGGTCTCGGTCAGCTTGATAAGGCGAGCTAAGTTGTCAAAATCGATGTTCATTATTATCCCTAAAAATGTGTGGGTGGGACTGCGATTATAAAAAAATTTTGCAAATTTGTCTAGACATTTTGACAGATTCTACATATGTTTTGAATACAAGTATATGATTTTACTTGATGTTTATTTGAAAGTTTTGATTTGTGATAGATGTGCAAAATTTTTCCATTCTATTGCATTAATCCAACCATATTGGGAAAAGTTTTATTGGAAGAAAGCTCTCAAACGCCATCATTATTATTCAACCTATCTTAAAAATCCTTCACTTTTTATTTTGTATAAACCATGTTATCTTATTTAACCATACCTTATACCTCTGTTGATTTATAGATTTTTATTTGAGAATAAACATGACAACAGCCGAACAAAGCATATCGCCACAAACCAATGCACAAACACAAAAACTCACTTGGAAAGCCTTCGGTCCCGGTATTCTTATGGCATCTGCCGCCATTGGCGGTTCGCACCTTGTATCGTCCACCCAAGCTGGGGCGTTGTATGGTTGGCAACTTGCCATTATGATTGTGCTTGCCAACTTTTTTAAATACCCTTTTTACCGCTTTGGCACAGAATACGCCTACAAAACAGGTGATAGTCTCGTGGCAGGTTACGCCAAAAAATCCAAAGCCTACCTTTGGGCGTTTTTTGGCTTATCTGTCGTGTCAGGCGTGATTACCACAGGGGCAGTTGCCCTGCTCTGTGCGACCATTTTGGGCTTTATTCTGCCTTTTGAGCTAAATCCACTTATCCTGTCCATCATTGTAATGACCGTCTCATGGGGGCTACTCATTGCAGGGCATTATAAGGTTTTGGATAATATCTCAAAGTGGATTATTCTGGCATTGACGGTTGCCACCATTTTGGCGGTTATCATCGCAGGTATGTCGCCAAAAGAAGCCGCCCCTGATTTTGTGCCAATGTCGCCTTGGAATTTGGCATCTTTGGGCTTTATCATCGCTCTTATGGGTTGGATGCCTGCTCCGCTTGAATTTTCGGTCATTACATCTGTGTGGACTGCCAAAAAAATCCGCACCGACCACACAAGCCATTTTCAAGGCGTGGTAGATTTTAACGTGGGCTATTTTACATCGGCGATTTTGGCATTATTTTTCTTGACACTTGGCGTGTTTGTACAGTACGGCACAGGCGAAGAGATTGCCACCAAAGGCGGCGCTTACATCGGTCAGCTTGTAGAGATGTATACAGAGACCATTGGCAATTGGTCAAAAATTCTCGTGGCATTCATCGCTTTTTTGTGTATGTTTGGCACGGTCATCACGAGTGCGGACGGCTATGGGCGTACCAATGCCGAGAGTCTGTCGCTCATCAAAACAGGCACAACCGAGCTTACCGAAAAATACGTCATGCGCTGGACGACCGCTATGGTCATTGGTGGATTTATCTTGATTAATGTGTTTGCAGGACAAATGGCAAGCCTACTCAAATTTGCGATGATTAGCTCCTTTGTCTCCGCTCCGATTTTTGCCTACTTGAACTACTCGTTGGCAAAATCTGAAAACCTACTCACCCCAAAAATGAATATTTATGCCCTACTTGGCATTACCTTTTTGGCAGGATTTGCAGGCTCGTTTTTATTGCAGTTTTTTGGGATTATTGGATAAAAACAAAAACATCAAAAAAGGGCGACAGCAATCGTCCTTTATTTTTGCAAATACCCTACCCTATTCTGTGCCAAATTCCTTACGCTTATTGGCAAAAAATCTATCCAGCCTATCCATCGCATCTTCCAAATCTATCAAATTGGGCAGAAATACGACTCTAAAATGGTTTGGCTTATCCCAATTAAAGCCCGTACCCTGCACCATTAAGACTTTTTCTTGAATCAATAAATCCATCATGAATTTCATGTCATTTTGGATGGGATAGACATCAAGGTCAATCTTGGCAAAACAGTAAAACGCCCCTTGCGGTTTGGTACAGCTAATGCCCTTAATAGCATTTAGGCGAGAGACCGCCATCTCACGCTGTTTATACAGTCGTCCTGTCGGTGCGGTCAGCTCCTGCATGGACTGATAACCACCCATTGCCGTCTGTATGGCGTACTGAGCAGGCACATTGGCACACAGTCGCATACTGGCGAGCATGGTCAAGCCTTCTATAAAGTCGCCAGCATGGTCTTTTTTGCCCGACAACATGACCCAGCCTGAGCGATAGCCTGCAATGCGGTGCGATTTTGACAAGCCATTAAAGGTCAAAACGAGCGTCTTGTCGGTAATCGTACACATGGGTGTATGCACAGCATCATCATACAAAATACGGTCATAAATCTCGTCCGCCATGATAACCAAGCCATGTTTTACCGCCAAATCAGCAATCTGCTCTAAGATTTCCTTGCTATACAATGCTCCTGTGGGGTTGTTGGGGTTGATGATAACAATGGCTTTGGTTTTGTCGGTGATTTTACTCTCAATATCTGCCAAATCAGGGTGCCAGTTGCCTTCTTCCACACAGCGATAATGCACCGCTCTGCCCCCTGCTAGGTTGGCGGACGCTGTCCACAGCGGATAATCAGGCATGGGAATAAGCACTTCATCGCCGTCATCAAGCAGGGCTTGCAAGGTCATGACGATAAGTTCCGACACGCCATTGCCGATATACACATCATTGACATCGGTCGCTGACAGCAGTCCTTTGGCTTGATAATATTGCAAGATTGCTTTGCGAGCTGAAAAAATCCCCTTAGAATCGGAGTAGCCAGACGCATTTTGCAAGTTCATCGCCACGTCTTGCACAATCTCATCGGGGGGCAACAACCCAAACGGTTCAGGATTGCCAATATTGAGTTTGATGATACGCTGACCTTCGGCTTCCATGCGGTTGGCGGTTTGCAAAAGTTCGCCACGAATGTCATAGCAGACGTTGGCAAGTTTGGCAGATTTTTTTAAAGGTTTCATTAGGGATGCCTTGTGAGAATGGTTGTGTGGATTTGGTAAATTATCTTGTAAATCAATCTCTTGACTGGCATTATTAGCGGTTATATTTGCCGATACATTACCTGTCAAAAGATAATTTTCGGTCGTGCCTAGCACTTGGGCGACTATGGGGAGCTTGCTACTTGTGATACCATTTTTATCGCATTCCCAATTGGCAATCGCCCCACGACTGACGGACGCACCGTGAGCGTTTAGCTTATCGGCTAGGGCTTGGGCGGATAATCCTAAGGATT
The DNA here is from genome assembly GCF_000426885.1 of Moraxella caprae DSM 19149. Taxonomy (GTDB): domain Bacteria; phylum Pseudomonadota; class Gammaproteobacteria; order Pseudomonadales; family Moraxellaceae; genus Moraxella; species Moraxella caprae. The sequence goes on from NZ_AUGF01000016.1 coordinate 15,635, forward strand.
TGCGGAGCTGTTTTAGGCGTTCGCCTTGCGTGGTGGGCGTATTTGGTGGGTGGGTGTCGTTGGTCATGGCGGTAATTGCAAGTAAAAGTTGCAGTTATCATACGCCTGTTTGGGGGATTTTGCAAGAGGTTTTTATAGATTTAAAAATCCCCTTAAATTACTACTAATAACAAAACCAAGCAGTCCAAAAGCACTTAACATTATTTCATCTTTGGTGCGTTTTGGGTGTTTCATGTTTGGCATGATAAAAAATGTCTTGGTTCTAAATGAATATTTTATCATGCCTATGGCAAAGGTAATAAAGCAAATAAATTGGATATAAGGAAGTAATTTTAGCCACACAACATCAGGATATTTTATTTTTAAATTTTTTGCTCATCTTGCACCTTAGGTTTCCACATTTTTGCAAATTTTAAAACATTTGGTGTATTCTGTGGCAACATGGGGTACAAAACCGCACAACAATGTTTTGCGTTCAAAATGGTACTCTCAAAAGCCAAATGACAGGGCAGTTGGCTGATTTTGTCAAATTCTTTTTGATTAACCCTGATTATCACTTTTCTAAAAGAATGGGCTAACCAATCTTGATAAATTTCATCTTCTGTTCGCGATGAAAATTTCAAATGAGCTGATAATACCGCATGGGCGATAAGCGTTGGGGTCATATAATCAGGCACATCATCTAAAACGGCGACATACATTTTACTTAAAACAGGTTGATTCATCTGATTTTTACTTTAATTAAAATTTCATTATACCCCAAGCCTTACCTTTTTACCACCAAAAAGCCGTTACAAAAAGCCAATTTGCCACCGCACCAAATTATGCTACACTTATTCTTTTAATTAGGAAAAACCATGCTATCTGATAACGTTTTAACCCCCGATGAAATCGCCCAATTGACCGAACAAGATTGGCAAAACCGCCTAACTGCGGACGAATACTATATCTTACGCCAAAAAGGCACCGAGCGAGCTTTTACTGGTCTTTATACCGATGTGTTTGATAAGGGCGTGTATCGCTGTAAAGGCTGTAATGCCAAGCTGTTTGACAGCGATAACAAATTTCACTCAGGCTGTGGCTGGCCAAGTTTTGACAAGACAATCAACGACACTGCCCTGACCGAAACACTTGATTTGTCGCACGGCATGAGACGTATTGAAGTGACTTGCACCAACTGTGGCGGGCATTTGGGGCACGTTTTCCCTGACGGGCCAAGGGAGACGACAGGCGTGAGATATTGCATTAACTCAGCGTCCATTCATCTTGAAAATCAATAATTTTTGATAATTATCAATAACTTAGGATAAGCCATGACAACCATCTACACCTTTACCGCCACCGACATTCGTGGCAATGTGGTTAATTTTTCCGATTTTAAAGACAAAGTGCTACTGATTGTCAATACCGCAAGCAAATGCGGATTTACGCCACAGCTTGCAGGCTTGCAAGAATTACACACAAAATACCACGACAAAGGCTTGGTTGTCATCGGTTTTCCTTGCAATCAGTTTGGCGGACAAGAGCCTGATGACGAAAATGGCATTGCAAGTTTTTGTGAGATGAACTATGGCGTGGACTTTTTGATGATGAGCAAGGTTGATGTCAATGGCGACAACGCTCACCCAATTTTTGAGTTTTTAAAAAACGAGCAAGGCGGAATTTTGACCGATGCAATCAAGTGGAACTTCACCAAATTTTTGGTCGGTCGTCATGGCAAGGTGCTAGACCGCTACGCCCCCACCACCAAGCCTGAGAGTTTGGAATATGACATCATCAAGGCATTGGCTTAACAAGCAAATTTTATAGATTTTAATTTAATAAAAATCAAACACTTATAAAAAATTTTAAAATTTTTTGCAAAAAATGTTTGACACCCACCAAAAAATCTATATAATACGCACCACAACGAACGACATACATAACAAATAAACATGGTTTAAATTGTTTATTAAAATAGTTAAGTAAGTAAGTTAAGTTCGGGCGGTTAGCTCAGTTGGTAGAGCGTCTGCCTTACAAGCAGAGGGTCAGCGGTTCGAATCCGTTACCGCCCACCATTTTAAATCTTTTATGCTAAAAAAGATTAGCGACCTTAGCAGCGGTAGTTCAGTTGGTTAGAATACCGGCCTGTCACGCCGGGGGTCGCGGGTTCGAGTCCCGTCCGCTGCGCCATTTTTAACTGGTTTTTCCAGTTTATCCCCTAAGTCTCCCCTGACTTAGGGATTTTTTATGTCTTTTGTGTGTCTATTTATCAATCCTTTACCAATAAATTTTCAATAAAATCTTTCAAAAATCTAGGGCGTGCCTACCTTTGGTGTTTGCAATGAAAATGAGAAAAATCGCACGTTTTTCAAGAAAAAACGCAGACTGATTGTCATTCTATCAGATTTTCATGCAAAAATTGGTTACAACGTTAAATTTTTATCATTATTTCTAAAAATGTTATCAATGTTCAACATTCCTTATCATTTATTTTTACAAAATTTATCATAAATAACTTACTCTTTTGGCAAAAATAGGCTAAAATATGCGGATATTTGTCCACTTTTTTGTGCTATTTTATCATGCGACATCGTACCCTTGACCCCTTTTTTCGCCGAATACTGATTGTTCTGTTTTGGGTGGTTTTTCTGTATGCCCTATATCTCATGCGTGCGGTGATTTTGCCTTTTATGGCGGCGTTTATTTTGGCATACATGCTAAACCCTTTGGTGACACAATTGGCTCGCTACATGAATCGCATGCTTGCCATTGTGGTGGTGTATTTTGCTAGCATTCTACTGACGGGGGCGTTGGTTGTGTGGTTTGTGCCTGTATTGTGGCAACAAATCACTTTGGCGTGGGAGTCGCTACCCTTGCTTGTAGAGTGGTATAACACCACAGCAAGAACATGGATAAGTCAACACATGGGCGGACGTCCCATGCCCCTTGAAGTTGATGTCATCTCAAATGCACTCATTGAGTACGCTCAGAAAAATTATCAGGTGGCGGATGCTCAGTCGCTCATCAAGCAGGCGCTAAACTCGGGCATGATGGTGGCAAATAATGTTGGCATGGCAGTAATGGTGCCGATATTGACGTTTTATTTTCTCATCGGCTGGCAAAAACGTCTAAATACATGGCTGCATGCCATGCCTAAACCACATCAGAAAAAAGCTCTAGAAATCGCCAAAGACTGTGATACCACGCTCATGAACTTTATCAAGGGCCAGCTTAGTGTCATGTTACTGCTTGGGGCGATTTATGCCATACAACTACAACTCATCGGACTAAAATTCGGACTGCTCATCGGTGTCGGGGCAGGCGTAGCAAGTTTTGTGCCGTATTTGGGTTTTGGTGTGGGGATTATTGCGGCGATTGTCGTGGGGCTGTTCCAATTTGGTTTCGACCCCATTTATATCGGTCTTATCATTGGGGCGTTTATGGTCGGTCAAGCGATGGAAGGCTATGTATTACAGCCCCTACTGCTTGGCGATAAAATTGGACTGTCGCCATTGTGGGTGATTTTCTCGGTATTGGCAGGGGCGTCCTTGTTTGGCTTTGTTGGCATGCTCATCGCACTGCCCGTCTCAGCGATTTTAAATGTTCTGTTTCATCATGCGTACTGTGCTTATCTGAACAGTGATTGGTATAAAGGGCAAAAACAGCTAACGTTGTGGTGAATTTTTAAACCACTATCGATTTTTAAAAAATAAATAATGGCAGGGTTTGTCTTTGCCATTATTTATTTTGGGCGGTTATTTGGGTTTGGGTGTCAGATACGCTATAATAGGCGGTTTTTGCTACTGTACTGACTTAACTGATGAATATTTTTAACCACTTTACCAAAGACCAATGGTTCTCAAACGTCCGTGGCGATGTGCTGTCAGGGCTTGTGGTCGCCCTTGCTCTCATTCCAGAAGCAATTGCCTTTTCTATCATTGCAGGGGTTGACCCAAAAGTGGGGCTGTATGCGTCCTTTTGCATTGCGGTGGTGATTAGCTTTTTTGGCGGTCGTCCTGCCATGATTTCGGCAGCCACAGGAGCGATGGCACTTGTCTTGGCAAGTCTTGTCAAAAATCATGGGCTAGAATATATGCTCGCCGCCACGCTACTGACAGGCGTGATACAAATCATTTTTGGCTTTTTAAAAGTCGGGTATCTTATGAAATTTGTCGCCCGTGCGGTGGTCGTGGGCTTTGTCAATGCGTTGGCGATATTGATTTTTATGGCACAACTGCCTGAGATTTTGGGACGTGGCATGACAACCTATGCCTTGATTGCACTCGGGCTTGGGATTATTTATGTCTTTCCTTATGCTCCCAAACTTGGCAAAATCCTGCCATCGCCCCTTATTACCATTGTCGCCTTGACCATCATCAGCGTGATGATGGGGCTTGATGTGCGGACGGTGGGCGACATGGGCGAGTTGCCCGATACGTTGCCTGTGTTTTTGTTGCCTGACATTCCTTTGAATTTGGATACGCTGTGGATTATTTTGCCTTATGCACTTAGCCTATCGGCGGTGGGTCTGCTCGAATCCTTGATGACGGCAACCATCGTGGACGAGATGACCGACACCACAAGCGACAAAAACCAAGAATGTAAAGGACAAGGGGTTGCCAACATCGTAGCAGGATTATTTGGTGGCATGGCAGGCTGTGCGATGATTGGGCAGTCAGTCATCAACGTCAAATCAGGCGGTCGCACACGGCTATCCACGTTGTTGGCGGGTGTGATTTTGCTGATTATGGTCGTATTTCTGAGCGATGTATTAAGTGTCATTCCCATGCCAGCACTGGTGGCGGTGATGATTATGGTGTCCATCGGCACGTTTAATTGGCAGTCGGTCAAGGAGCTAAAAACGCACCCCTTGGGCTTTAATATCGTCATGATTGCCACGGTCGCCATCGTGCTATATACCCACAACTTAGCCCTTGGCGTGGGGGCAGGCGTGCTACTTGCGTCTTTGTTTTTTGCCAACAAAATCGGTCGCTTTATGTCGGTACAATCCTTACCCACGCCAGATGAGACCACGCTTGCCTATGGCGTGGTGGGGCAGGTATTTTTTGCCAGTGCTGACCGATTTGTCGCTCAGTTTGATTTTGATAAGCCTGCTGAGGCGGTGAGCATTGATTTGACTTATGCTCATTTTTGGGACGTAACAGCCGTATCCGCCCTTGACAAAATCGTCATGAAATACCGCAAAAAAGGCGTATCAGTGGAAGTCTTTGGGCTAAATGAAGCGAGCAAAACTTTGGTGGATCAATTTGGCGTACATGACAAACATGATGGCAAGGATATTATTTTTGAGCATTAGGGCGATATGACTTGCAAAACCGTCAAAAATTTGGTATATATAGCACATTTTTAAATCAGTTGAAAACCACTGAGCGATTCTAGCAAACTTTGGGATACCAAGCTTACATGACCGACCTTTTTCAGTCCGCCCTAGACCTTGACGTACAAGAGGAACCTCGGCTTTCGGATTTTACGTCCGTGGGCTATCAAGCAGTCATCATCGCCACCCAAAAGCTCTGCCAAGGCGAGTTGCCTGAAATCTTTATTTATGGTAAAAAAGGCTCTGGCAAATCCCATCTCGCTCTCGCCATTTATAACGAATACACCAAAACAGGCAAAACCGCCATCAGTCTATCGCTTGACAAGATGATAGAGAGCGAGGGCGATGACGCATCCGCCCTACAAGGCTTACAGCTGTTCAACCTTGTGATACTAGATGATGTCGAGGCGGTAGCACACAGTCATGAATGGCAAGAGGGGCTGTTTCATCTGATTAATGAAGTCAGACGTGAACAAAAACAGCTCGTGTTCCTAGCTAACGACCCTGCCCGTGAGCTGGACATTAACTTGCTTGACCTGCTCACACGACTCTCGCTCGCTCCTGCCTTTAAACTGCCCGATGGCGACCGCCCTGCCGACCGTGAGGCGATGTTAAAGTCCATTCTAAGACGTAAAAACTGGCGACTGCCCCCTGTTATTTTTGAGTATCTGGTCAGCGATGGTCCTTATAATGCCACAGACATGATGAGCGTGCTAGACAGCATCTCGCCCCTGCTCACACGATTGGCACGCACGCCCGTGAGCAAAAAAACCTTAGAAGACACCAAAAAAATCATCGATAAAGAAACTCTACTTTTGGAGCTGGGCGACTACATTGATGACATGGATGGCTGATTTTGCTTTACCGATTTTAAATAATTAGCATTTTCTCACTTTCTCCAACCCCACCCAATAGGAAATACCATGAAAAAATTAAGCCTACTGCTCGCTCTCGCACTTGCCACTCCTGCTTTTGCCGAGGTACGCCTGAACGTAGATGAGCATATTAAAGTAACCGCCATCAATGGGCAAGAGATTAAACACGGAGCCTTGCAACCACTCAAACGTGAGTTCACCCTTGACGCTGGTCGTCATGTCATTACCGCTCGCTATGACCGCTTATTTGACTTGCCCCGTGGCGAGCATGATTACCTAAAATCAGGTAACGTTACCATCACCGCTGACCTAGCGGACAACCAAACTTATCAGCTGGTCATGCCAAATCAGCCAAGCAACTACCGTGATGCCAAAGAGTACGCCAAAGCCCCTACCCTTGCCATCAGCCAAAATGGCAAAGTGTTAGCTTCTGAGCAGACCGTAGAGAGTCGCACGGGCATTTTATCAACACTAGGCGACAGCATTGGTGGACTGTTCGGTCGTGATGACGTCACCCGAGCCAACCAAAAAGCCATCGCCGCCCTTAACCAAGCCCCCACGCAGCCCACCACTCCAACCATGGTCGCCCCCAAGGACAACTTAGACGGCTTTATGCAACTGTGGCTCAACGCTACTCCCGAAGAGCGTGAAAAAATCCGTCAATGGGTTGAAAAATGATTTTAGGTATTGTAAAAAAGCTGTCTTTGGACGGCTTTTTTGTTGGCTATAAACTGCATACGCCAAGGAGATGATTTTGAAATTAAGCAAAAAAACAATTCTCCATGGTTAAAGATATAATGATTAACTTGATTTGAATTTTCATTCTAAATAAATAATTTAAAAAGGATTATGTTAAATAAAATAATTTCCACAACGCTCTAAAAGTTTGTTAAAATACAAAACACTGTTATATTATGATGTAGCCATATCATGTCTGTTCATCAATTAAAAACTGCGTTTCAAAACAAACTTCGCCCCATCAGTAACACGCTGGTCAAACAAGGCTTCACCGCCAATCAAATCACCCTATCGGCGGTGATATTAAGCCTTATCATGGCTCATCTGATTGCCCGTCACGCAAAACACCATAAGGCTTATTGGTATCTACTACCCACAGGGCTGTTTGTCCGCATGGCAATGAATGCCATCGATGGCATGATGGCAAAAGAACACGGACAAGCCAGTACGCTCGGGGCATGGCTCAATGAAAGTGGCGATATGGTCTCAGACACCGCACTCTTTTTGGGGCTATTGCCACACACCAATCACCCTGCCCATCTTGTCTTCATCACCACCCTATCGATAGCAACAGAGCTAACCGCCATCATGGCAACCCTGCTCACGGGCGAGCGTGCCAATCATGGACCCTTGGGAAAAAGCGATCGTGCCTTGGCACTTGGGATATTTGGACTGATAAAGGGGCTGGATAAAGAGCTAAGCCATGAATGCCTAATCCTTATCATCGCCCAGTTGTTACTTATCAAAACCATCATCAATCGTGGGCAAGCCATCATCTGTCATCGCTCCACAAATCAACAGTAGTTTTGCAAGACCAACAAAGTTAATAAGGATTTATCATGCAACCCATCAGCACAGCAAATATTCATGAATATCACAGCACGTTTAATAGCTATGACGGCACAGCCATGTTCTATCGCTACTGGCTCACCGACAAGCCAGAGCATGTCTATGACCATGATGGCGACCGTGATGACCTAAAAATCATCGTCATGCTCCATCGTGGGCATGAACACTCACAAAGGCTGACCGACATGGCTCATGCCTTCGTCAAACAAGGCTATCAAGTCTTTGCATGGGACGCACGGGGCAACGGACGTTCAGGCGGTGAGCGAGACCATGCCGAGAGCTTTGGGCAATTGGTGCGTGATTTAGATGAATTTTTAAAAGTCATCAAAGCCCAAACGCACGCCAATGATGAGCAGATTGTACTCATCGCCAGTAGTTTGGGAGCGGTCATCGCCAGTGCTTATGTGCATGACTACGCCCCCAACATTCGTGGCATGATACTCGGCACGCCTGCCCTTGCCATTCGTCTGTATGTCCCCTTTGCCCTACCAGCACTCAAAGTCGCCAAAAAACTCGGGGTCATGTCTCGTGTGTCAAGCTACGTCAAAGCCCAAGTACTCACACACGACAAAGAAGCCCAAAGCCAATACCACGCTGACAAACTCATCTCATCAAGTATCTCTCGCGACCTGCTCATCGACTCCCTACAAACAGGGGCACGCCTGCTCGATGACGCAGGTGCCATCACCACACCGACCATGATACTGTGTGCAGGTCAGGATTATGTCGTGGACAAAGAAGCAATACGCACCTTTTATGACCGCATTCGTTCGCCCATTAAGCGTTGGGCGCATTATCCCAAAAGTTTTCACGCCATTTTTCATGAAGTCAATAAACAAGACGTCTTTGCCGACTGTTTGGCATTTACCGATGAGCTTTTTGCCAGTCCGCCCCAAACTGTGGACTTGACATCTGCCCACAACCCAACCACGCACGCCCAAAGTTTTAGTAAAGACAAAGTCGATACACTCATAGCAAAAGGTTTTAACCCCAGTTTTGCCATGACCAAATTCATGATAGAACGCTTTGGATACGTCAGTGATGGAGTATCAGCGGGGGTAACACATGGCTTTGATTCGGGCGTGTCGCTAGATAAGGTTTATCAAAATGAGCCACGTGGTAAGTTCGGTGTGGGCAGACTCATTGATAATTTTTATTTAAACAACATCGGTTGGCGTGGCATTCGCATTCGCAAAGCTCATCTGTTAGAATTGGCAGGGATTGCCATTGACAAACACCTTAACGCACACCCAGACAAACAGCCCATAAAACTCTTGGACATCGCCAGTGGTAATGGTTATTATGCGTTTGAACTTCTGCATAAATATCCCACACTGACCGCCACGCTACGAGATTATGATTCACACAATGTCAGCGTCATGAAGGATAAAGCTGTCAAACAAGGTCTGTCATCACGAGCGACCATCAGCCAGCAAGACGCTTTTTGTGCTGACAGCTACCACTCATCTGATAACGACATCGCCATCGTCTCAGGGCTGTTTGAGTTGTTCTCAGATAACACCCTTATCCAAACCGCCCTAACTGGTATGCACCGAGAATTATCAGACGGCGGTTATCTGCTATACACCAATCAGCCGTGGCACCCCGAACAAGAATTCATCGGCAAGACCCTAAACAGCCATCAAGGCACAGATTGGGTCATGCGATGTCGCTCACAAGCCGAAATTGACCAATTGGTTGCACAGGCAGGCTTTAAAAAGATTGATATGCGAATTGATGCGTTTGGCATTTTTAGCGTGTCTTTGGCAGTCAAGCTCCCGACTGACTAATCATGACCACAAGCACCACACCGCCCCTTACAAAGCCCCTTTACCGCCGAGCCCTACTCATGGCAGGCGGAGGGTTACGCTTTGGTTATTATTTGGGGATTTATCAGGCGTTGTGTGATACAGGCAGGCGACCTGATTTGGTGATTGGTAACTGTGGAGGAGCAATGGCAACCGCCCTGTTGTTAGAAGCCCTGTCCGATTCGTCAGAGACAAGCCGGCAGTCGCTTATCACTGTGATGAACAGTCGCTTGCCTTATGAAAGTATCGGTAGCATTACTGACAAACGCTCTGATGGTTATGGGCAGTATCTCATGCCTGCCCTAAAACGTTGGTGTGGTTATCAACTCTCTCATCTACTTAACCGTCCTATCCGCCACACTCATCTGACGGACAAACTCATCGGCAACCTCACCCATCACGCCATCGGTCATGTGGACGGCGAAACGCACACGCCCTGTTGGCGTTTTGATGAGCCCACCTCCAAGCCGTCCGCCACACACGCTCTGATTCTCGCCAGTCAGCTGAATCGTATTCACGCCCATCATCAATGGCAAGGGCTACTGTGGACGTCAAACCCTCTGCTTTGGCAAGCCCTTGAAGAGCTAACCCCAACCAACATCATGGCACGCTACTCACCGCTCATTTGTGCCGATTATCATTTGACCAATCTGCCCTTGTCCGTCATGGTGCGTGCGTCCATCACAGACATGTATTATTTACCTCCCCTATGTCATGATGACCACTGTCTTATGGGCGGAGTCATCGATTTGACGCCCATTGAGCTTGCCTGTCAGCTTGCCGATGTGGTGTATGCCGAACCAAAATCTCCCTTTGGTCGTGTGCTTGCCGAACCTGCCATTCATCACGTCTTTGGCTTCTCGCCCAATGCTCGCCTGCAAGATGTGCATGATTATATGGCAAATAACCCCCAAATACGCCATTTAGATACCAAAGATTATCGCCGTGTCCGCCCTTTATTTGACAAAAAACCCAATCTTCGACAAGGGCGTATTTTGGCATATCATCATGATTTTACTACTTTTGTCCAAATCACTGCCGAGCAGTTTGCCTATGGCTATGATGTGGGACTGCGTTGTGATGAGTGAATTGGGTAATTATTTTAAGAGAAAGTTAAAATTTTACTCTATAAATCAATTACTTATATTAAATTAAAAGGCATAAATAAATGAACACCCCCCAAACCATCATCATCTTTGGCGGTACGAGCGGTATCGGTCTTGCCCTTGCCAAATGGCACGCCCGTCAAGGCAATCTGGTTACGGTCATTGGTAGCAATCCCCACAAAGTACAAGCCATCTTAGAGCTTGACAACATCACCGCCATCTGCTGTGATGTCCGCTGTCGTACTCAGAGAGATGAACTCTTGAAACGGCTAGATACGCCTTTTTCTCAGCTGATTTATAGCATTGGTAAATATTATCCTGAACGCAAACAAGCCCTTAGTGCCGATGAAAGCCATGATATGCTCATGCTAAATTTGCAAGCCTTTCAAGCGGTGTTTGCTTGGGCAAGTGAGCGTCTTATTCACAAAAAACAAGCTCAAGAAAAACAAACCATTCATCGCACCACGCCTGCCACGCCCACAAGTTTGGTCGCCATCTCATCTGTGGCAGGGCTATTTGACTTTCAAGGGGCAAGCCTATACGCTCACTGCAAACGTGCGATGATACAAGACACGCTTGCCTATCGCATGGCACTTGCTCCATTTGGCATACAAGTCATCGCCATCGCTTGTGGCTATGTGGATACGGCGACATTAAGTCAGTTGCATGGCGGACGAGCGGATAAGCCATGCGGACGAGCGGATAAGCCATTTTTAATCAGCGAACAAGAAACCGTCCATCAAATCATTCACGCCATACATAACGACATCGCTCTACACGTCTTTCCCAAATCCATGAAAGCCATCGTCAAGCTCCTAACCGCCCTGCCTCGTCCCTTACTTGCCAAAGTCATGCAATTACAGTACCACCATCAAGACCGCAAATAGTGGCACGCTCACCAGTAGGCTGTCCATTCTATCTAAAAGTCCGCCATGCCCTGCCAGCCACGCCCCCATGTCCTTGACCTGATGACGGCGTTTGACGCTCGATTCTAACAAATCGCCAACAATACCGCATGCCCCAAGCGACACCGCCAGTAGTACCAACTGACCCATGCCAAAATCAGTCAAAACTCGCCCCACAGGCAGGCTTAGCACCATCATCAACAGCACGCCAAACACCGCCCCTTCAATGGTCTTATTAGGGCTAAGATTGGGGGCAAGTTTACTGGCAAACAGGCGATGACCAAAAGCTCGCCCCATGAGATATTGGCACACATCACAAACCTGCACCGCAAATAGGACAAACAACAGCACAGATAAAGGCTTGACGGTCAAGGCGAGCCACACCCACGCCAGCCCAAACAGTCCGACACAGCCCACAAATAGCCCATCACGCCATGTCCACACCTTAATCACTCTCCACAGCTCCCACAGGGCGATACCACTCATCAGCATGCCCAATGTCGCCACGCCATATCGCCCAAGCATAAAGGCAAGCCACAGCACTGCCAACAGCCAAAACCATGACCGCACTGTTTGATAAACTCCCCGACATTTGCCCAAGCATTTGATAAACAACATGATCAGCAAGACAACCGTCATTAAGATTAATAATAAATATTCACTCATGCCAATAACCTCCACGCACGGTGCTTGCCATAGGACGACAGCACAGAATCTATCATCTCTTTATCCTGCACGGACAGCCGATGTGGACAAATGCTCTGTTGTAAGGCAAGCAGGCATATCATCACCGCCACACTCCTAGATTGTCCCATCGCACATTGGCAGATAATGAGTGTATTAGGCTCGCCTGCTTGCTTGATATCATCATGTAATGCCTTGATATGATTCATGATAGAGTCGTCAAAAGACTGTAAATCCATCACGCCAAGATTGACATACCGCCATTTTGTCGCTGTTCTCTTATCCGCCAGTAGCCTAGCATGGGCAAAATCAGATGCCATCTCCGCACAGACATCTACCCACAGTATCTGCCGATATCGCCCAGCGTATTGGCTTAACTCATCTAGCACATCATCAGACAGATGACCGATTGCCATAATGGTAAACGCTTGGGTGTGAATCACTCGCCTGCCAATGTCATGACACACAAAATGACACGCCCACGCCAGTCGCCACATGAGCTTATAAATGATGATAATAGGTAAACCCAATCCGTACGCACTGGGACGAAATGCACCAACATGATGTTTATCCGTCTGTTTGGCTAATAGAATAGTTATCCATGACGGCTTGGCATAGAGCCACGCCACCGAGAACAGACCCAAACAGCCATACATGCCCATAAGTTTTGCCATCATTGCCCACGCCGTACCTTGATAACCTACCAAGACAGGCACGACCGCCCACCCCAAAACCACAGCACCCCAAGCGTGATAAACTTCATCATCGCTCGCCCTGTGATGTATGGCAAGTCATGAAGCCATCGCTCCGCAACCAATACCACTACCGCAAGCGCAAGCCCTGCGACCACGTCCGCCACGTGATGTTGCCAAGTAAAAAGCGTTGCTCCTGCTATCGCTACACAGATAAGACTTAGTCCCACACGATACAGACCACGCCACCGCCCTTGCACCACATGCCACAAACTCACCCCAAACAGCAGTGCATAGCAGGCGTGCAAAGATGGCAGTTGATTATAAGGCTTATCCACGAGCGACAACAGCTCATACGCCCACCGCCACTGCTCCGACATGACAGGTCTATCACAGGCAAACACCAAAGGATAAGCATAAAAGCACAGGCACGCCACCAACGTCCCAAGCACCAAACGGTGCAACAGCCGAGACAGCATGGCAGACGACACCACATAAAAACTCAGCACAAACAGTACAAAGGATAAACTATAAGGCACTATCGTCCACGCCACAAATGGCACGACATCATAGCGACTTGCCACCGTCCCCACCGCTGTTGGTGTGTGCGACATCAAAGCGTGCGTATAGGCATTGGTTAGGGGGTATGCTAGCCCAAATACCACCAATGTCTTAACAAGTGCCGTCGTTCGCTGTTTTAGGTCATCATTCATGATTGCCAAATATGTACAAATAAACTGCATTAAATGCCAAATTCACCCCAAAGTCAAGTAAAAATAGCCCAAGCAAAAACAAATCCACACCCATTTATACACCTATTTTTTACCCTATTTTAAAAAATCCGACTGGTTGGTTTTTTTATAATTTTTATAAAATTTATCAAAAATTTGATAATCGTCTGTCCGACAAATTGATGAAAATTTGCCCAATTTCTTTACAAAATTTTCTTAAAAAATTTTATCCATCTCTTGACAAGCCTCAAAGCCTTATCCTGTCTTTTTTGTACGTTTTTCAAGTTTGGTTAAAATGACAAAATCACAGATTGGCACAAAATACAAGCTAGTATTTTAAAAATTTTTAGGCTATATTGTGCTACCTTAGAAATGCATTACTACATCTAGTGGTTAATTTTTAAATAGAAAAATCGCTAAGTCATTGAGATTTGGTAATTTTTTACAATTTACAACAAAAACGGGTGATTTTATGACACACATCGACCAAATCAAAGTCAAAAAAAGAGACGGCACCTTTGAACCCATCAACCTTGATAAGATTCACAAGGTCATCACATGGGCAGCCAAAGGATTAGACAACGTCTCCGTGTCGCAAGTGGAACTAAAATCACACATTCAGTTTTATGACGGCATTGCTACCCGTGACATTCATGAGACCATCATCAAGGCGGCGGCGGACTTAATCTCAGCCGAAACGCCTGATTATCAATATCTGGCGGCTCGTCTTGCCATTTTTCATCTACGTAAGATTGCCTATGGCGACTATGAACCGCCACATCTGTATGACCATGTCGCCTGCTTGACCGAAATGGGCAAATACGACAAGCACATTTTGGCAGATTATGACCGTGCCGAATTTGATGAACTAAACGCCTACATCGACCACGAACGTGACATGAACCTTGCCTATGCAGCGGTTGAGCAGATGATGGGCAAATATCTCGTCCAAGACCGTGTCACCAAAAAAGTCTATGAAAGCCCCCAGTTTTTGTACATTTTGGTCGGCATGTGCCTATTTGCCAGCTATGATAAAGCGGTACGACTGGACTACATCAAGCGTTTTTATGACGCCACATCCAACTTCTACATCTCACTGCCTACCCCCATCATGTCAGGCGTGCGCACCCCCACCCGTCAGTTTAGCTCATGCGTACTCATCGAATGTGGCGACAACCTAGACAGCATCAACGCCACCACATCCGCCATCGTCCGCTACGTCTCACAGCGTGCGGGTATTGGCGTGAATGCAGGGGCGATTCGTGCGTTGGGCTCACCCATTCGTGGCGGTGAAGCTCAGCACACAGGCTGTATTCCATTTTTTAAAATGTTCCAAGCAGCGGTCAAATCCTGCTCACAAGGCGGTGTGCGTGGTGGGGCAGCGACTTTGTTTTATCCGCTGTGGCATTTAGAGGTCGAGAGCCTACTTGTCCTAAAAAACAACCGTGGCGTCGAAGACAACCGTGTCCGTCACATGGATTATGGCGTACAGATTAACAAAACACTCTACACCCGACTCATCAAAAACGAAGACATTACCCTATTCTCCCCATCTGATGTGGCAGGGCTTTATGACGCATTTTTTGCTGACCAAGCCGAATTTGAACGTCTCTACACCCTATATGAAAATGACAAGAGCATTCGCAAACGCAAAATCCCTGCCCGTGAGCTGTTTAGTCTCATGCTCCAAGAGCGTGCCAGCACGGGGCGTATCTATGTCCAAAACGTTGATCACTGCAACACGCACAGCCCCTTTGACCCGTCTGTTGCCCCTGTTCGCCAATCCAACCTATGCATGGAAATCGCCCTACCCACCAAACCGCTTGATAATATCAATGATGAGCATGGTGAGATTGCCCTATGTACGTTGTCTGCCATCAATCTAGGCAAGATTGACAAGCTAGAAGAGATGAGAGAGCCTGCCGAGCTGATTGTGCGTGCGTTGGACGCTTTGCTTAACTATCAAGACTATCCTGTCATCGCCGCCAAAAATGGTAGCATGAACCGCCGTACACTGGGTGTGGGTGTGATTAACTACGCCTATTATCTTGCCAAAAACGGCACACGCTACTCAGACATGGGGGCGATTGGGCTGACTCACCGCACTTTTGAAGCGTTCCAGTATTATCTGCTAGAAGCGTCGAACAAACTTGCCCAAGAAAAAGGGGCTTGCCCTGCCTTTGGCGAGACGACATACAGTCAAGGTATTTTGCCGATTGATACCTACAAGGCGGATTTGGATAACATCTGCAATGAGCCACTACACCTAGACTGGGAAGCCCTGCGTGCCAACATCAAACAGCACGGTCTGCGTAACTCCACCTTGTCGGCTCTCATGCCATCTGAGACATCTAGCCAAATTGCCAACGCCACCAACGGTATCGAACCGCCACGGGGCTTGGTGTCGGTCAAGCAGTCAAAGGACGGCATTTTAAAACAAGTCGTGCCTGACATCGAGAATTTGGCAAATAAATACGAGCTGTTATGGCAAATGCCCGACAATAACGGCTACCTAAAACTCGTTGGCATCATGCAAAAATTCATCGACCAGTCCATCTCTGCCAACACCAACTATGACCCCAGCAAGTTTGAAGGCGGAAAAGTCCCCATGAAAATCATGATTCAAGACCTGCTTACCGCTTATAAACTGGGCGTAAAAACCCTATATTATCACAACACCCGAGACGGAGCAGACGACAGCCAAGGCGAGTTAGATGACGGCTGTGCAGGCGGGGCGTGTAAGTTGTGATTTTAAAATCAAGTCTAGGGCGTGCCTACCATTGATAACATTTTTATAAAATAAGATGAAAATTTGACAATTTCAATCAATTTTTGCATGAAAAATGGCTAAATCTGGTTTTTCATCGTCAAAAACTTGCTTGATAGAATAACTATCAGCCTCAAGTTTTTTCCTTGAAAAACGTGCGATTTTTCTCATTTTTCATTGCAAATACCAAAGGCAGGCACATCCTATCGACTGGTAGGCTTGATTTTTTGGCTTTTATATATAAAAAACAGGTCTTGACAGACAAGACCTATTTTCACAACATGAAGCATTGATTTATTCCATGATCCCTGTAATGTCCACAGGATTATTTGCCACTTGCTGTTTTTTGGCACCGTCATTGCGTTTGGCTTGTAGCTCTTGTAGATACTCTTCGGTAATCTGCCCCGCCACATAACAGCCGTCAAACACCGAGCAGTCAAAGCCATCAACACGACTGTATTTGGTATTATTAACCGCTTCCACCAAATCATCCAAATCTTGGAAAATCAAGCGGTCAGCCCCGATAATCTCACGCACTTCATCAACCGTACGCCCTGATGAAATCAGCTCACTCCGCACTGGCATGTCAATGCCATAAACATTGGGGAAAATCACAGGCGGGGCAACGGATGCAAAAAAGACGTTTTTCGCCCCAGCATCTCGTGCCATCTGAATAATCTCATGGCAGGTCGTCCCACGCACGATAGAATCATCCACCAGTAGGACGTTTTTGTTTTTAAATTCCAAAGGAATGGCGTTTAGCTTTTGGCGGACACTCTTTTTACGCATGGATTGACCAGGCATGATAAAGGTACGCCCGATATAGCGGTTTTTGTTAAAGCCCTCACGGTATTTCACGCCCAGATGAGTGGCACATTCTAGTGCCGAGTTGCGAGATGTATCAGGAATGGGAATGACCACATCAATCTCGTGATTGTCACCCCACTCCGAGATGATTCGCTGAGCGAGCTTCTCCCCCATCCGCATGCGAGCCTTATGTACTGAGATGTTATCAATGATACTGTCAGGACGGGCAAAATAGACATACTCAAAGATACAAGGCGTGTGCTTGATTTTGTCGGTGCATTGCTTGGTGTGTAAGTTATAATTTAAATCAATAAAAATCGCTTCACCAGGGTTGATGTCTCGCACCACTTCAAAGCCCAACGCAGTCAGTGCCACCGACTCCGACGCCACCATGTACTCCACGCCAGCGGGGGTCAGACGGCGACCATAGACCAGTGGGCGAATGCCGTTAGGGTCTCTAAACGCCAGCATGCCATGCCCTGCTATCATTGCCACCACGCCATACGCCCCTTGACAGCGGTCATAGACAGCTTGTAAGGCGGTAAAAATGTCATCGGGGGCGAGTTTGGTTTTGGTGAATTTTTGTAGTTCATGAGCAAAAATGTTAAGTAGCACTTCCGAGTCCGAATCGGTGTTCAAATGACGGCGGTCATGCTCATAGACTTCTTTGGCAAGGGTTTCGGCATTGGTTAGGTTGCCGTTGTGTGCCAAGGCAATGCCGTAGGGAGAATTGACATATAAAGGCTGAGCTTCTGCCGTGCTTGATGTACCTGCGGTCGGATAGCGAACATGCCCGATACCAAAATTCCCCACCAAACGCACCATGTGCTTATTTAAAAACACATCTCGCACCATGCCGTTGTCTTTACGCAGATACAGGCGGTCATCTTTTAGGGTTACTATCCCTGCCGCGTCCTGCCCTCGATGTTGTAACATGGTCAAGCCATCATATAACATCTGACCCACAGGCTCATGGGCACACACACCAATCACACCACACATAGTTGTTCACTCCAAAAGTTTGGCAACACGCCAATTAGGTTAAAAAGATTTAATGCTGATACAGATTTTTAACAAATTTTTTACATTAAAAAATCCGCCCTATTGATACGGATTTTCTACTTGATTCCATGCTTCACCAAGCACTTCGGTCAATAACGCCTGTGCCACAGGGGCAAGGGGAAGTAAGTTTTGGGCGAGAATGGATTCTTGCCATTGGGGTAGTTTAATAAGCAAGGGGGATGCGATACTTAGGATAATCAGCACTTTTAACACGCCCTTACCTGCCCCCAAGATACCACCCAAAATGTTATCCAAAAAGCCCAATTTTAAAAATTTTAAAGTTTTTAATGCCAGCCACGAGATAACGTGCGTGATACTCACAATAATCAGCACAATCACCAAAAATGCCAGCGAAATCTGTAAGACTTCGTTATCAACCACACCTGCAAACAAAGGCGAGAACTCTTTGGCAAGCGCTGACGCCACAATGAGTGCGACAAACCACGCCACCAGTGACATCGCTGTCTTAATCGCCCCTGCTTGAAAACCACGCCACAGTCCAACAAGCACCATAAAGGCGATACCAATATCAAGAATACTCATGCTTTATTCGGCTCGCCCGAAGTATTTTTGTCCAAGTCGTTATCATTCACGTCTTTATCCAAATCATCAGATTTATCCGCCACGACCAAGGCACGCTCTTTGTAGTTAGCAATGCTTTGCACGCAGTCCTGCACGAGCGAAGGACCTTTATAAACCAGTCCTGAGTACAACTGTACGGCGGTCGCTCCTGCACTCAGCTTACGCACCGCCAAATCGCCCGTGTCAATACCGCCCACCCCAATCAAATCCACCTTGCCCGACAGTCGCTCAGCAAATGCCATTAGCACCAATGTGCTTTGATGACTAAGCGGTCTACCTGACAACCCACCATCTTCATGGGCATACTCTTGGTCTTCGACACCCGCCCGTGATAACGTGGTATTCGTGGCAATCAGCCCATCAATGTCAAAGTTGGTGAGATTTTTAGCGATGTCATCTATTTGGTTCTCGTTCAAATCAGGGGCGATTTTTAGGGCAAGTGGCACATAGTAGCCATACTCGTTTGCCAGTTTTGTATGGCAAGTCTTGATGCCATCTAACAGATGAGCCAGCTCGGACACCCCTTGCAGGCTTCGCAAATTGGCGGTGTTGGGACTAGAAATGTTAATGGTGATATAACTGGCATAAGGATAAACCCGCTCCAAGCAGTACACATAATCATCCAAGGCATTCTCAACAGGCGTGGTCGCATTTTTACCGATGTTAATGCCAAGCACGCCTTTGTATTTGGCACGCTCGATGTTGGCAACCATCTTATCCACACCATCGTTATTAAAGCCCATGCGGTTGATAATCGCTCCACTGTCCGCCAAACGGAACATTCTCGGGCGTGGATTACCCACCTGCGGTTGTGGCGTGACTGTACCAATCTCCAAAAAACCAAAGCCGAGCTCAGCCAAGGCGTCAATATACTCGCCATTCTTATCAAGCCCTGCCGCCAGTCCCACAGGGTTCATCAGGCTAATGCCCATGCAGTTGGTCGGCATTGACTGGCGTGGATAAGCAAACCCAAGCAGGCGTGCTTTATGCAATCGCTCTAAATTTTCAAGCGTCCATTCGTGGGCTTTTTCAGGTTGCATGGAAAATAGATAAGGGCGAAGTAAGCTATATGACATGGGTCTCTCAAAATGGATAAATACATCTTTTGACATTATAACATATTCTGTTAAAAGGTTAAATATCACTCATGATTGACTTTTGACCGCTTTTTTACCATTAAAAACCGCCACTCAGATTGAGTAGCGGTTATAATACTGACAAAGATTTAACGATTTACAGGAGTATTAGGCTGATGATTATCATCGCCTGCTTTGGCAAAAACCAATTTTACCACTTGCCATGCCACTGCTATCGCCCCAATGATAAAGACCACATCACCAATGGTGCGAATCCATCTTAGCATGACCAAAAAGTCCTGTTGCAAAAAGCCTTCACTGCGTGCATACCACAAGCCTTCGGTAATGGATGCATGGGCTTGATACACTCCAATGGGCAACAAGCTTGTCATTATCATCAGCACAAGACCTGCATTCAGAGCCCAAAAACTCATCTTCATCAGACTGTCATCAAAGACATGATTGGGGCGAATATAACGCACAATCAACAGCACAAAGCCGAGAGCCAAAAAGCCATACACACCAAACAACGCCGCATGAGCATGGACGGCAGTCGTGTTTAGCCCTTGGATATAAAACAGTGCCAATGGCGGATTTAACATAAAGCCAAACACGCCTGCTCCGACCATGTTCCAAAACGAGACTGCCACAAAATACAAGATGGGCCATTTTAACTTGTCCATCCACGGGGCTTGATGTTGTTTTTCCCAATGTTCATAGGCTTCATAGCCAAGCACCACGAGTGGCACAACTTCCAATGCCGAAAATGACGTACCGATTGCCATGATTGGTGTGGTCGCTCCTGTGGCGGTTTTATAACGCACCAGCCCAAGGTTATAAAAGATAAAGGCAAATGCTGCGGTTGCAAATACTTCAAAAAATCCTTCAACCCACAGATGCACCACCCACCAACGCCAGTATTCCATGATGGCAATATTGGTGCGTTCACCATAGAACAGACCCGAGCCGTAGAACAGACCAACACACGCCACAGACGCCACAAAGATAAACAATAGGTTTTTATCGCCTTTTTGTTTAAACCCATAAGCCCAGCCACGTGCCATCAGTACAAGCCACAGCAAAATACCAACAAATTTTAAAATCTGCAAAACCGCCCCAAATCAATAAACTCATAGCCTTGATGTCGAAACCAAAAGTTAAGATGGGCAGGCATGATGTGTTTTAGGGCAAAGAACTGAGCAATGAACGAACCCACACACACGATGATAAGCGCCACCCACAGAATGTCCACGCCTAGTTTTTGGAATTTGGAGTCTTTGCCACCATTGATGATGGGGGTCAAAAAATAAGCCTGCCGCCAAAAATGCCGTGGCAATCCAAAACAGTGCCGCCTGAATGTGCCATGTCCGCACCAGTGAGTAAGGCAACCAGTCCGCCACAGGAATGCCATAGAACGAATGTCCTTCTACCGTATAGTGAGCAACAAAACCACCTAAAAATACTTGTAGTACAAATAACGCCACCACAAGCAGTCCGTATTTGCCCAACGCTTTTTGCGATGGTGTTAGGCTTATCTTGGTCAAAGGGTCAGACTCTGGCACCGCCAAATCGCATTATCTTAATGACTGTTTTAAAAATATATTTTAAATATATCTTAAAAATGGCATTGTACGCCCACCCACCGCCAAAAGTCAATGCTTTATGACATAATTTTTAAAATTTGTTATGTTTATTAGGGCGTGCCTGCCTTTGGTATTTGCAATAAAAATCACGAAAAATCACACGTTTTTCAAGGAAAAGTCCGCAGTTGATATTAAAATATCAACAAGGATTTTGACTTCGAGCCACAAGATTTAGCCATTTTTCATGCAAAAATATGATTTTATTTCTGAAATATTTCTATAATAGACTTCCTGCAAAACTAGGTTTTCCGTTCGCCCCGAGCTTGTTGAGGGGTGGCGGAAAACCGTTATGGTTCGACAAGCTCACCACGAACGGTTTTCCTTATTTTTGGGTTTTGCAAGAAGCCTAATGTAGACTGTGTTATAAAGGTTCAACACGCCCTAATGATTGGTTGTATTTATAGATAAAAGGTAACTTATTTTTATTAAAGGCAAACAAAAAAACCGCCACCCAAATAGGTAGCGGTTTGTTAAATGAACCTGTAAAGCGGTTATGTTATCAGTCCATCAAGGTTGCACAGGCGAGAATCTCTCGCTTTGACGTGCTAGACCTTGGGCGATGACATCGGCTGTCATGACTCTGTATTCTGCCAAATCAAACATCGGCGGGGGCAAGCCGTCTGCGTCCAGATACGCCACCATACGAGCGACTATCGGCATATGACACACCACTGCTATCACTTTATCATGCTCATGCCCATAGTGCGATGTAATAATCCGCTCAATGTCCGCCACGCCTGCCACAGGGTCGTCATCAGGAGTGATGCTGTCTAACGTGATGAACGTGGGATTTTCTTTGTTATCTGCAATGTTTTGCAAGATTTTGGCGGTTTGGTCGGCACGGTTAAAGGGACTGGCGATAATCATGTCAAGGCTATATCGCTCGGTGAGATGCGTGGCAGTCTGGTTCGCCTGAGCTTGTCCAAATTCGGTCAAATCACGCCCCGCGTCATCAGCACAATAGGCGGCTGCTTGTCCGTGTCGGATAAAGATAAGTTTCATGGTAAATCCTTCTTCTAATATAGGGTAAATTGCAATTTGCCCCTACACACTTATTTAAAAATTTTCAAAAGTAAATATAGCCCAATTTAACAATCACAACCTATTTATCGTCATTATCATCAATAACTTCATCATCTTTGGGCTTATTCTCTTTACTTGCCTTTAATTACCTTATCAAACTCTTTTGATAGCTTTTCATTACTCTCATCATGGGGCATGACAAATTCCACATCACTTCGAAACCCTGTTTCCATCAGGTTTACCGCCACACTTAGAGCCGATTTGTTTTCATATAGCACCGCATATAGAGCATGGGTAATTGGCATATAAATGCTCAGTTTTTTGGCTTGCTCTTCTACCTGAGCAATGGTGTTCACCCCTTCGGCGGTTTGCCCAAGCTTTTTAATGGCATTATCGAGCGTGATACCCTTGCCAAGCATATTACCAATTTGATAATTGCGACTTAGGGTGGAGTTACAAGTGGCGTATAAATCGCCCACACCCGATAAGCCTAAGAACGTCAAGGGATTCGCCCCCACCGCCACACCAAATCGGCTCATCTCCGCCAACGCCCGAGTAAGTAGCATGGCTTTGGTGTTCTCACCCACGCCATAGGCATTTGCCATACCCATTGCCACAGCATAGATGTTTTTTAACGCTCCACCAAGCTCCACACCCTTGACATCATCAGAGGCAAACACCCGAAAAAACGCACTATGTAGTGCTGTCTGTACCGCCACTCTGAGTGGCTCGGACGGACTGGCGATGACGCTGGCGGACGGCATATTATTCATGATTTCAAGGGCAAGGTTCGGCCCGCTCATTACGCCAAAATTGACCTGTGGCAATTCTTCCTTGATGATGTCGCTCATCAGGGCAAACGTGCCTTTTTCTATGCCCTTGGTCAAAGACACCACCGCTTGATGTGTGATGTATGGACGGATATTTTGCAAGGTCTCACGCACCGCCGAGCTTGGCACCGCCACAAAGATGATGTCTTTGTTTTTGACTGATTCTGCCAAATCATGACTAAACGCCAAACGGCTATCTAGCACATGATTGGGTAGGTATCTTTTGTTAATGCGGGTTTTTTGTAGGGCTTTGACCGTCTTTTTATCACGCACCCACAGGGTCGTCTCACAACCGTTTTTGGCGGACAAATTTGCCATTGCCGTCCCAAAACTACCCCCACCGAGTACCACGATACGCAGGGGTGTATCCATTTGCTTATCCACATGAATGCCAAATGTATCAGTCTTAGGCTCTTTTTTGCGTTTTTTGGCAAGATGGGCAAGGTTTGCCAAAATTCCGCCTTCGGCTTCGGATTTTTCTAAGAGATGTCGGGCTTCTTCTAAGCCTTGATTGATGCTTTGGCTTGCTGCATCGACAATCTTTTTGACTTTGGGGTTATCTTTTGGCAATTTCATGGGCTTATCCTTTTGCATGGATTTTTTGCATATCTAAATTGTTAAAACATTCAATAGACTTCCTGCAAAACCCAAAAATAAGGAAAACCGTTCGTGGTGAGCTTGTCGAACCATAACGGTTTTCCGCCACCCCTCAACAAGCTCGGGGCGAACGGAAAGCCTAGTTTTGCAGGAAGTCTAATTAAACATTTTTTAAATTTTCAATTTTTTTATCATTGTTTTGTCAAGGGCAAATTGTAATTTGCCCCTACCATTCAAAAACAATCAAAAATCGTTGAGATTGATAATTTATTGATAAAAATAAACAAATTCTGCCAAATCCACTTCTTCATGCTCAGGCATGACAATATCGCTTGACCCAACATAAACAAATCCGCACACGAGATTGTCATCGCTAACCTCAAAATGGGC
Source organism: Moraxella caprae DSM 19149 (assembly GCF_000426885.1). Lineage (GTDB taxonomy): Bacteria > Pseudomonadota > Gammaproteobacteria > Pseudomonadales > Moraxellaceae > Moraxella > Moraxella caprae. Next base: position 40,120 of record NZ_AUGF01000016.1, read on the forward strand.
TTTGACGGCAGGCTCATTACACAAATGGCCTGTCCGCCACACCGTGCGATAGCCCATGCTTTGTAGTGCCAACAGCAGGTTTTGCACCACCGCCCCCACGCACAGAAGTTGCTCAAATTCTGGTACTTTTGGGTGCTGTTTGTAGTCGGTTGCCACCGTGATAATCATCGGAGCCCGTTTTGGCATATTGATGAGTTTGATGCGTGCGGTGTCGTCTAGGCTCTCGCCGTCTGCTTCGGCTTTGGCAAGCCCTGCTTGGAGCAATACCTGCCCAAACTCATCAAGAGCCTTGCCCGTCATCACGCCAAACCGATAGGGGCGTAACACCTTATGGTCGGGGGCGGTCATCGCACACAAAAAGGCGGTGTTTAGCTCATCATGGCTTGGCATGGGTAGGGAGAGCTTGCCAATGCTACGGCGAGCATGGATAAGGGAGATTAGGTCGTTCATGGTTGTTCTCGTTTGATTTTACTTTTAATCGGTTTGGAATATAAATAGACTTCCTGCAAAACTAGGCTTTCCGTTCGCCCCGAGCTTGTTGAGGGGTGGCGGAAAACCGTTATGGTTCGACAAGCTCACCACGAACGGTTTTCCTTATTTTGGGTTTTGCAGGAAGTCTAATATATAGGGATAATTTATTTGCCCAAAAATCAAGGTTTTTTATACAAGACAAATGTCATTCACCCAATCATCGGATATGGAAAGCACGCCCCTACATGGCATTTTTCAAAATTTAGCATTGGTACAAATTGGGGTTAATTGGCTATAAGCCCCCTATTCCACCCGATGCTCTTCCGACAGATATTCCTCAGACTGCATTTCAAGTAGGCGTGAACGTGTCCGCTCAATCTCAAAGGCGAGTTTTTCGCCTTGATACAACTCCAAAATGGACTGCTCGGCACGCACGAGCAATTTGACACGGCGGTCATAAAATTCGTCCACCAAATAAATAAATCGTCTGGTTGGGTCCATAAACGTATCTGTCAAGGCAGGGACATTATCCACCATCACCGTATCAAAATCACTGGCAATCTCAATAAAATCAGACGCCGAACGGGGCTGCATACACAAATCCCTAAAACTTGCCAACAGCATGGTCTCGGTACGCTTAATGATATCAATCTTGCGCCCACCGATGACAATGGGGTCGGTCAGCACTTTTTGACCACCTGCCAGCGTGTCAAACCGCTCGGACAGCCAGTCTTTGGTGTCGTCCGTTAGGGGCGATGAGTAGAGTTTGGCTTGCTTTAACAATCTTAGCCGATAATCCACGCCTGCGTCAATATTCATCACGGTTGTGTGCTTTTCAACTTGCTCGATGGCAGGCAAAAAGCGGTCCCTGTGAATGCCATTTTTATAAAGTCCAGACGGCTCAATGTTGGACGTTGCCACAAGCGTAATGCCACGCTCAAAGAGCATACTAAACAAATCGCCCAGAATCATGGCATCCGACACATTGGAGACAAAAAATTCATCAAAACAAATAACAACCGCCTCAGCATGGATAATGTCCGCCACTTTTTGTAAGGGATTGACTTGCCCTTGCAATTTGACAAGCTCGGACTGCACTCGTTTCATAAAATGATGAAAATGCAGTCGCATTTTTCGCTCTATCGGCAAGCTGTCATAAAACATATCCATAAGCCACGTCTTGCCACGTCCGACACCGCCCCACATATACAAGCCTTTGGGAGGCGTGGGTTTGGATTTGAACAGACTGGCAAAAAAGCCTTGATTGGTGTTTTGGCTTGCCATGATTTCATGGTGCAATTTGTCAAGGTAGGCAACCGCCTTTGCTTGCACGTCATCGTGGCTAAAATTGCCTGTGGCTAGGGCTTCATCATAGCGTTTTTGGGGGGATAAATTGGTCATTATTTTTCCTTTGGCTCTATATTTGCCTTGTTGATTTTGCGATTTTCACCACAAACATCGTCACGTGTATAATTGAACGTCATCATCATAATATGTCCTAGAAATAGCACAAAAAACAATGCGCTTACAAGTGCCGAACCCCATAAATAGCTTTTTAAACTACGTACGCCACGAGCATATTCATATTCGGTTAAATATTTATAAGGCTTATCGGACAAATAATAAATATTAATGGTCTTAGGTGGGTTATTACAACCGCCTGTCAGATTATGTGTGTAGGTTTTACCATTAACCACACGCCGATAATAAGCATCGTCACTCCCACCTCTTCTGCCACTAGAACATAATGTTTTATATAAATACGCTGTTGTGGCCACCCCGTTAGCATGAATGCCTACATGAAGTTCTTGTGCTTTTATGCGATAGCTGATAGATACAAGCATTGAGATTAGCATAATGAACAACAAAACAACTACCCATATTATAAATATTCTCTTGTTGTACACAAAAAATGCTTTATCTAAAACAATATCATTCATCTGCACAATTTCTCAAATCATTTTTCAATCAATTCTTTTAACTCACTAAGTCGCCCATGAAAAAAGTGGCTCGCCCCTGTCATCACTTTACTGCGTATGCCAAACTCATCGGCAAAATCCGCCATACTGCTTGGGCGGACAAATTCATCTTGGTCGCCATAAATCATGAGCGTATCGGTCGGCAAGGTTAGCCCTGTTGGGTCGTTTTTTTCAACGGACGGGGCAATGAGCGTGAGTTTTTGCAGATTAACATCGTAATCCGTCAACACCTTATCCGCCACACGGCACGCAATAAATCCCCCAAAAGAAAATCCCGCCAGCCACAGCGTCTTGGCATTCGTCTGCTGCAGTGCCCAATCAAGCACGCATAGGCTGTCCAAATACTCGCCATTGCCATACTCAATCTCACCGCTTGAGAGCCCCACGCCCCGATAATTAAACCGCACGGTATCCATGCCATTTTCTTTACAAAAGCGGTATAGGGTCGTAACGACCTTATTATTCATTGTCCCGCCTGCTTTGGGATTGGGGTGCAAAATGACGGCAAGCGTGTCCGAGTTTGCCCAATGTGCGTCTACTTCAAGCACTGCATTATCGCCCATGTGCGGGGCAAGGATTAGGGTTGTGGGTTTTAAGTTTTTCATGTTTTTAAAAGTATAAAATTAGCCATTATAGCATAAAATCAGACTTATACAGATGTTTTTGTGGTGGGTTTTTATGATGAAATTTTGGGATTTCTTTGTAAATAGGGATAAATAACTAGGATTATGTTAAATAAATTTTTAAAATAAAAAGGGAATCATAAGTTTTTGTGTTAAAGTTACCACAAATTTTTGATATTTGAATACTGCCCTTTTTGTAGGCGTGCACAGCACGCCCCTACATCAAAACATCATTGCGTTTGTGGTAATTTTAAAGTCTATTGAGTATATAATAATACTCGTGTTATCACACCCCAAACCTTGCCCAAATCGGTGCATGGTCGGACGGTTTTTCTAGCCCACGAATGTCATAGCTAATCCCTGCATCCACACAGTCTTGGATAAGTTTGTCTGTACACAAGATATGGTCAATTCTAAGCCCCCGTTTTGGCGTGTCATCAAAGCCTTTTGAGCGGTAATCAAACCAGCTAAACTCGTCTGCACTGTCAGGCTTAAACTTACGGTAAGTGTCATATAAATCACGACTCATCAGCTCATCATACCATTCACGCTCTTCTGGCAAAAATGAACAGGTGCCATTTTTTAGCCAGCGTTTGGCATTTGGCTCGCCAATACCCACGTCATTGTCATGGGGTGAGATGTTCATATCGCCCATGATGACAAGCTCACGCCCCTGCCCTTTTAGCTCGTCAATGTAGCGGTTTAGGTCGGCATAAAAGGCACGTTTCATGGGAAATTTGGTCTCATGGTCTCGATTTTCGCCTTGGGGGAAATAGCCGTTGATGACATCAATCTTACGCCCATTGACATCAAATCTGGCATGAATCAGTCGTCTTTGGGCATCCACATCGGCAAAGGGAAAGCCCTTTTGTACAAAAATCGGCTCAAATTTGGACAAAATCGCCACGCCATAATGCGACTTTTGTCCAAAAAATTCCACATGATAGCCAAGGCTCTCCACGTCTTTTAAGGGAAAGGCTTCATCATGAACTTTGGTTTCTTGCAAACCGATAATATCCGCCCCAAGCGTATCACGCACGGCAAGAAGTTGGTGTGGTCTGGCACGCAGTCCGTTGATATTAAAACTGACAAAAGTAGTCATTGCAATATTCTCTTAAAAAATAATGGCATATTATAAGGGCAAAACCACAAATATAAAGGGCATGCCGACCGTTGGTAGCATTTTTACAAAATACCTGCTTGATACATAATAATTTTTGCATAATATAAATTATTAATCATAAAAAATTATAAAACAATAAGCTATAGTATGCTAATATCACAAAACTTTATTTTTATTATTGGGGCAATTATGGCTAATCGCATTAACTGGAGAGCCTTTGGACCGGGCATCTTGATTGCATCTGCTGCCATTGGTGGGTCGCATTTGGTCGCATCAACACAAGCAGGGGCGTTGTATGGTTGGCAACTTGCCATCATCATCTTATTGGCAAACTTTTTTAAATACCCCTTTTTTCGCTTTGCCACTGACTATGCTTATGAGACAGGCGACAGTCTCATCACAGGCTACGCCAAAAAATCCAAATTTTATCTTTGGGCGTTTTTTATCCTGTCCATCTTATCAGGCATGATTAGCACGGGGGCAGTGGCACTGCTGACGGCAGTGATTTTAAGCTACATGCTCCCCTTTGAACTATCTACCATTGCTTTATCAGGCTTAGTCATGGTTACTTCTTGGGCACTGCTTATCTTTGGGCATTTTCGAGTGCTTGATAATATCACCAAATGGATCATCATTCTTTTGACCGTAACGACCGTCTTGGCAGTGATGGTCGCAGGGGCAAAAGCCTCCCCACCCGCTCCTGACTTTGTGGCGGTCTCGCCCTTTAATATGGCAGGGCTTGCCTTTATCATCGCTTTGATGGGCTGGATGCCAACGCCATTAGAATTCTCTGTCATCTCCTCAATATGGACTGCCAAAAAAATCCGTGACGACCACCCCACGCACAAGCAAGGCTTGCTTGACTTTAATGTTGGCTATCTTACTTCTACCATCTTGGCGTTATTTTTCTTGGCATTGGGGGTGTTTGTCCAGTATGGCACAGGACAAGAGATTGCCATGCAAGGCGGTGCCTACATCGGGCAACTCATTGACATGTACACCAAAACCATCGGCGAATGGGCAAGGGGCTTGGTGACGTTCATCGCCTTTTTGTGCATGTTTGGCACCATCATCACTTGCGTGGATGGCTATGGTCGTGCCAACGCCGAATGCTTTACGCTCATCAGCGGACACAAGCCATCAGGCAAAACCACACTGTTTTGGACGACTGTCACCACCATCACAGGTTTTGGGCTTATCACGTTCTTTATGGGGCAGATGGCAACTTTGCTCAAATTTGCCATGATTTCTGCCTTTGTCACCGCACCGATTTTTGCCTATTTGAACTACTCACTCATCAAAAGCCGTGGCAAGAAACTCTCGCCTTTGATGAACGTGTATGCCATCTGTGGGATTGTGTTCTTGACAGGGTTTACAGGGCTGTTTTTGTTACAGTTTTTTGGGGTTATCGGATAAACTTTGCACCAACCCACGATAAAAAAACCAGTCGCTTGACTGGTTTTTTGTTGGATGGGGTAAAATAAATCAAGATAAACTAAGACAAATTAGACGCTTGCACCAACAGCTGGGTGTACTCATGTTTTGGTTCTTCAAAAATCTGTCTTGCTGTCCCCATCTCCACCACTTCGCCCCCACTCATCACAATCACACGGTCAGAGAGTGCTTTAACCACCGACAAATCATGACTGATAAAGATATAGCTTAGTCCATATTTCTTTTGTAGGTCGTTTAAAAGCTCGACCACCATGATTTGGGTAGAGCGGTCAAGGGCAGAAGTCGGCTCATCAAGCAGGACAAATTTCGGCTCTAAGATAATCGCTCGGGCGATGGCGATACGCTGACGCTGACCGCCTGAGAACTCATGCGGGTAGCGGTTTATCATGGTAGGCGACAGATTGACTTCTTTTAAAATCTTCACCACCTTTTGCCGACGCTCTTCTTTGGTCATCTGTGGAAAATGCACGGTCAAGCCTTCTTCGATAATCTCACGCACGGTCAGGCGGGGCGAGAGTGAGTTAAAAGGGTCTTGAAAGACGATTTGCATGTCGCGGCGTAGGGCTTGGCGTTTGTCGCCCTTTGTGTCAATGATTTTCTCGCCATTAAAACGAATGTCGCCCGTGGACGCCACAATCTGCATGATGGCACGCCCCAGCGTGGATTTGCCCGAACCCGACTCGCCCACAATACCAAGCGTCTCGCCCACTTTTAGGTCAAGCGTAATACCCTTGACCGCATTAAAGGTCTTGGTCGGCTTACCAAAAAAGTTGCGTGCGACGACATAGTCCACCTTGACATTGTCCGCTGTGATGAGTTTGGGGGCAGATTCATCAAGGATGGGTTTGTGGTTATTAGGAATGGGGGTCAAAAGCTCCACCGTATAAGGGTGCTGTGGGTTATTAAAGACGTCTTGGGTTGTGCCACGCTCGATAATCACGCCATGTTGCATGACACACACTTGGTCGCTGTACTTTTTCACCAGTCGCAAATCATGGGAGATTAAAATAATCGCCATGCCCAAATCACGCTGTAACTCTAGCATCAAATCCAAAATCTCCGCCTGCGTGGTCACATCAAGTGCCGTCGTCGGCTCATCAGCGATGAGTAGGTCGGGCTTATTGATAATCGCCATCGCAATCATGATGCGTTGGAGCTGACCGCCTGAGAACTCATGCGGATATGCCGTCATTTTTTTGTCGGCATTGGGGATTTTAACCTTTTGTAAGGTGTCAAGTGCCAGCTTGGTCGCTTCGGATTTGCTCACGCTCGGGTTGTGAATGCTGACCGCTTCTGCCACTTGTTTGCCAATAGGGACAAATGGGTTTAGGGAAGTCATCGGCTCTTGGAAAATCATGGCAATCTTATCACCACGAATGGTACGCATCTCACGCTCAGACAAGCTAAGTAGCTCTTTGCCATCAAAGAGTACCGATGAGTCTTTACCAAAACTGGCGATATTTTTTGGCAACAGTTGCATAATCGCCATTGACGTGACCGATTTGCCCGAACCTGACTCGCCTACGATGGCAAGCGTCTGTCCTTTTTCTACGGTAAATGATGAATCTTTGACCGCATGAACAAGCTCTTCATCGGTTTTTAAAAATACGTCCAGATTTTTTACTTGTAATAATGTCATATCATCTATCCTTTGGGTCTAGGGCATCACGCAAGCCATCGCCGATAAAGTTAAAACAAAACAGTGTAACCACCAAAAAGGTAGATGGCACAAGCAGTTGCCAAGGAGCGACTTGCATGGTCTGAGCCCCTTCTTGGAGCAGTGCCCCCCAACTGGTTCTCGGCTCTTGCACGCCCAGCCCCAAAAAGCTCAAAAATGACTCAAACAAAATCATACCCGGAACGATAAGAGACGCATAAATCACGACCACGCCGAGCACATTTGGCACGATATGACGGGTCACGATTTGCCAGTTATTCACGCCTGTGACTCGGGCGGCTTCAATAAATTCCTTGTTTTTTAGGCTTAATGTCTGACCACGCACGATACGAGCCACGTCAAGCCATGACACCAGACCGATTGCCACAAAAATCAAAATGATATTACGCCCAAACAGGGTTACCAATAAAATCACAAAAAACATAAAAGGAAAGGCACTTAGGATTTCTAAAAATCGCATCATGACCATGTCCACTTTACCACCCAAAAAGCCAGAGACAGCACCATAGACCGTCCCCACCAACACCGCCACCAACGCACCAGCAATCCCCACCATGAGCGAGATTTGTCCGCCGACAGCTGTCCGCACGAGCAAGTCTCGCCCTAAGGTATCCGTACCAAAATAGTGCTTGGTTTCCATGGATGGGGCGATACCCATGTTACTCCAATCTGTGTCAGCATAGCCAAATGGCGATAACATGGGGGCGACAATCACAAATACCGTGATAAGAAGCAACACCACACCACTTGCCATGGCGGCTTTGTTACGGCGAAAACGTCGCCATGCATCTTGCCACAGACTTCGTCCTTTTACCACAGGCTCTACGGCTTGCACTGTTTCGCTTGCATTCATAGACATACGCATTCCTTTTTAGTATTTAATTTTCGGGTCAATCACGGCATATAAAATATCAACAATCGCATTAAATAGGATTGTCAATACCCCCACCAAAATCGTCAAACTCAGCACAAGGCTATAATCACGGTTTAATGCACCGTTCACAAACAGCTGACCGATACCGGGCAGACCAAAAATCGTCTCAATCACGATAGAGCCTGTGATAATCCCCACAAACGCAGGTCCTAAATACGAGATGATGGGCAACATGGCAGGACGCAAGGCATGTTTAAAGACAATGTGCGACAAGGGCAAGCCTTTTGCCTTGGCGGTGCGAATATAAGGGCTGTTCATCACTTCAATCATCGACCCTCTTGTGATACGAGCGATACTCGCCACATAGCTTATCGCCAATGCTGTCACAGGTAGCACCAAATTCATGAATGCCCCACCATTCCAGCCCCCTGCTGGAAACCATTTTAAAATGACCGCAAAAATCAGCACAAGTAGCGGTGCTTTGACAAAGCTTGGCATGACCACGCCCGTCATCGCCAATGTCATCAACACATAATCAAGCCAGCTGTTTTGTTTTAGAGCGGCGATAACCCCAAGACCAATCCCCAACACCACCGCAATGATGAATGCATACAAGCCAATCTCCACCGAGACAGGCAAGGCTTGGGCAAGCAGTTCATTGATGGTGTAATCCTTGTACTTAAAAGATGGGCCAAAATCCCCTTGAGCAAGCTGTTTTAGGTAATTTAAAAACTGAAGCCATATCGGGTCATTTAAATGATATTTCGCCTCGATGTTGGCAAGTACCGCAGGGGGTAGATTACGCTCGCCCGTAAAAGGACTACCAGGGGCAAGTCGCATCATAAAAAATGAAATGGTAATCAAAAAGAGCATGGTTGGAATGGCTTCTAACACACGCTTAAAAATGAGTTTAAACATAAGCACTCTCTTATTGTTGTTGCAAGTCCATGGCAACGTAGAAATCCTGCCAGTTTAACAAATGTAACGATGACGTATTACGTCCTTTTGTCATTACTTTTTACATTTGTCATCATCTAACATTCCCTCTACTAATGAGTTTTATCTAGGGCGTGCCCTCCCTTTATAACACATTTTAACATTTAGAAATTTCATAGAAATAAAATGGTGTTTTTGCATGAAAAATGGCTAAATCTTGTGGCTCGAAGTCAAAAGCTCGTTTGATAAAATGACTATCAAACTTCACTTTTTCCTTGAAAAACGGGCGATTTTTCGTGATTTTCATTGCAAATACAAAAGGCAGGCATACCCTAAAGAATCGGTGGCTTATTGTAACATAAGCCATTATATACACCTATTAATTATTTTTGATAAAACATCAGTATTTAAAACTTTTATTAAAAAAATCTCATTGCAAAAAATTTGCATCAATCATAGGGCGTAATTTTTAAAAACAACAGCACCTTACAAACAACTGCAAGGTGCTGTGATTAATGCCAATTATTTTAACGTCCAGTCCTTGATTTGCCAGTTACTGCTCGGGTCATTTAGTGACTCTGTTTCTAAATGATGCTGTCCTTGGATGCACTGATACTGCTGGCACTACCTGCTTGGGTGGACGGCTTATCACTCCCCCCACACCCTGTCAAAGCAACCGCTCCACATAAGGTAAGCATGGCTAGGTTTAATGTTGATGGTTTCATCTTAGTTCTCCATGATGATGAAGCTGGAGCATTCCGCTCCAGCGGTGTTAATGGTCTATTTTACCACTGACCAATATTTGGCTTGCCATTGGTCAAGCGGGTCTTTATTAGAATACCCTTGTACATAAGGCTTGATTAGACGGGCATTGGTATAATAAAAGATGTCAATATGAACCTCATCTTTGTCCAGCAGACTCTCGGCTTGATGATAGATTTTCACTCGCTCTTCATCGCTTAGCCCTGCCTGTAATGAACTTGCCATGATGGCGTCATATTCGGCACTCTTATAGGCTGACCAGTTGTTGGTGTTATTTGATTTCATCAAGTTTAGGAACGTTGATGATTCGTTATAATCGCCACACCATCTGGCTCGCACCATTTGGTATTTACCCAAACGACGAGTTTCTAGATAGCTCTTCCACTCTTCGTTCACAAGCTCTACATTTACACCCAAGGACTCTTTCCACAGGCTTGCCATTGCCACGGCGATTTTTTTGTGGCTTTCGTTGGTGTCATACAACAGCTTAAAGGTCAGCGGGTTAGATTCATTATAACCTGCTTCACCCAGTAGTTTTTTAGCCTCCTCTAAACGCTTTGCTCTGTCCCATGATTGCCATTCTGGGGTATATTTTAATCCCCCTTTGACGGCAGGCGGGGTAAATTGATAGGCAGGTACCTGTCCTTGCCCCATGACTTTCTTGGCAATCAACTCTCTGTCTGTCGCCAAGTTTAGAGCACGGCGAACCTTGATGTCATTAAAGGGGGCGTTATCAACATTGAGCTCATAATAATAGGTGCATAGCGTTGGGGCGGATTTGACCTCATCGCCTAAGGTTTGTTTTAGTGATGCAAACTGCTCAGATGGCAACTCACTGGCGGTAATGTCAATCTCGCCCGCCTGATAACGCTGTACGTCTGTGGTTGCCTGCGGAATGGGTAGCATGGTCAGCTTATCCAGCTTGACATTAGCATGGTCATGATAGGATGGATTTTTCTCTAAGACAATTTTTTCATTGACTATCCATTCGGTTGGCTTATATGCCCCATTGACCACGATATTCTTAGGATTTGTCCATTTATCGCCATGAGCTTCCACGGTTGCCTTATGCACAGGCTGTACAGACGTATGAATCATCATGTCAGGCAAATAAGGTACCGCTTCTGACAAAGTAATCTCTAAGGTCTTATCATCAATGGCTCGTACGCCCAATGCATCCGTTGGCTTATTACCCAAGATAATTTCACTGGCATTGACCACTTTGGCATCTTCTAGATAACTGGCATACGATGACCCTGTTTTTGGGTCAACCAAACGCTGAAAACTATATACAAAATCATGAGCCGTTACAGGGTCGCCATTTGACCATTTGGCATCACGCAAGCTAAATGTCCATACTTTATTGTCAGCACTCTCCCAATTTTGTGCCATGCCTGCCACCAGATTACCATCATTATCTGTTGTCAATAGTCCTTCTGAAAACTGACGAATCACGTTCGCCTCTTGCACACCCTTGGCGACATGCGGGTCAAGCGACTCAGGCTCACTGGCGTTATTAATGGTAATGGCTTGCTCAGTAGTCGCTTGGGCATTGGTGTCAGTTTGGGTAGCATCGGTTTGGGCCGAGCTTGGCTTATCACCGCCACACGCTGTCAAACCAAACAAGACTGCCATGCTAAGCACAGCAGGACGAAAACATGGCAGTTGAGACATAAAATGGGACATAATTTCTCCTATAATAAACAAAACACAAACCACCCTAGGGCGATTTGTGCTGTTGTGATGTGTTAGTGTTTGGCGATTTTCCAATCTTTGACCTGCCATGTACTTTGCGGGTCGTTGTCTGCATAGCCTAGGACGTATGGTTTTACCAAACGGGGTGATACATAGTGATACACAAAGATGGTCGCACTGTCTTTGTCTAGCACCGCTTCGGCTTGACGATACAGCTCGGCACGCTGTTCTGCGGTAACATCCGCCCCTAATGTACTACTCATCAAACGGTCAAACTCTGGGCTGTTGTATTTACCATAGTTGCTCGAATCGGTTGAGATGAATGTATTTAGGAAAGTTGACGCTTCGTTGTAGTCAGCACACCATCCACCACGAGAAACTTGATGCTTTTGAGTACGTCGAGTTTCAAGGTAGGTTTTCCATTCTTGGTTATTTAGGCTCACTTCAACAAAGCCCAAAGAATCCTTCCAAAACGACGCTGCTGCCACCGCCAGTTTTTTGTGTGCCTCTGATGTATTATACAGCAGTTCAAACTTCAAAGGATTGGACTCATTATAACCTGCTTCACCCAGTAACTTTTTGGCTTCTTCAATACGCTTGGCTTTGTCCCACGCCTTCCACTCAGGCTCATAATCTTTCATGCCTGCGATAGAATTTGGCGTGAATTGATATGCCACGGTCTGACCTTGTGCCAAGATATTGTCAGTAATGATGTCACGGTCTAGTGCCAACGATAACGCTTTACGCACACGCACGTCATCAAATGGAGCTTTGGTATGGTTGAACTCATAATAATAAGTACATAGCTTCGGCTGAACCTTGACCTGCTCGCCCAACTCTGATTGGAGCTGTTTGAACTGCTCTGATGGTAGGGCATCTGCCGTAACATCTATCTCGCCCGCTTTGTAGCGAGTCACGTCGGTAACCTCCGATGGGATGGCCAGTAGCGTGACTGTATTGATGGTGGTCTTGGCGTCGTCATAATAACTGACATTACGCTCTAGCACGATGCGTTCATTAACTTGCCAATCTTTTAGGTTGTAAGCACCATTCGCCACATAGTTACCCACTGCTGTCCATTTGTCACCATGTTGCTCTACTGCTTTTTGGTTGACAGGCTTGACAGAAGTATGAATGAGCGTGTCAGGCAAATAAGGTACAGGCTCGGATAAGGTGACCTCAAGCGTCTTATCATCAATGGCTTTAACACCCAGTGTATCAGGTTTTGCCTTACCGTCTACGATGTCCTGGGCATTCACCACCTTGACCGCCGCCAAATAAGTGGCATAAGGCGATGCTGTCTCAGGATTTACCAGGCGCTGAAAACTATATACAAAATCCTGAGCCGTTACAGGGTCGCCATTTGACCATTTGGCATCACGCAATTTAAATGTCCACACCTTATTATCAGCACTCTCCCATGATTCTGCCATGCCCGCCACGGTATTGCCATTTGCATCGGTTGACGTCAAACCAACCAATAGCTGACGAATGACGTTAGATTCTGGTGTGCCTGATACTTTATGCGGGTCTAGCGACTCAGGCTCTGCACTGTTATTGATGGTCACTTCTTGTGTATCGGCAAGTTCGCCTTTAGCAACAGATGTATTACCTGCTGATGTTTGGGTTGACTCTTTATCGCCACCACAGCCAAATAAAGCCAGGCTAAGCGAGACAAGCAGTGCTGATGGTACAAATTTTGCATTCATGAGTATGTCCTTATGTGAAAAACAGTAACTTATCGTTAGCATTGCGTTATTTGAACTTGCGTAATTACCACTTATTCAAATGACAACTAAATATAATCATTTTTTACCCCCAAAGTCAAGAATTTTTTAAAGATTATGGCAAAATAATGACAACAAAAAACCACTTATCATAAAATAAATGGTTTTGTGTCAGATTAAATCATGCTAAATCATGCATTAAACGGGTCTCTTAGCACAATCGTCTCGGCTCTGTCCGCCCCTGTTGAGATGATGTCCACAGGACAGCCCACAAGCTCTTCGATACGCTTGATATAGACTTTGGCATTCTCTGGCAAGTCGTCAAACTTAGTGATACCGATTGTAGACTCACTCCAGCCTTGCAATGTCTCATACACAGGCGTTACTTTGGCATAATACTCAGCATCATACGCACCCTGAATCTCGCCTTCTGGCAAGGTATAGTCTGTGGCGATTTTAATCTCACTAAGACCGTCTAGCACGTCAAGCTTGGTTAGGCAGATACCGCTCATGGAGTTTAATACAACCGCTCGTCTAAGTGCCACTGCATCAAACCAGCCACAACGTCTGGCACGCCCTGTGGTCGCTCCAAACTCATGCCCCACTTTGCCCAAATGCTCACCCACATCATCAAACAGCTCGGTTGGGAAAGGTCCTGAACCCACACGAGTGGTATAGGCTTTGGTGATGCCAAGCACATAATCAAAATACAAAGGCCCAAGCCCTGTGCCTGTTGCCACGCCCCCTGCGGTGGTGTTTGAGCTCGTTACAAACGGATAAGTCCCGTGGTCAATGTCAAGCAAGGTGCCTTGGGCTCCTTCAAACATCAAGTTCTCGCCTGCCTGACGGCGTGTTTCTAGCTCGTCTGTGACGTCCACAACCAAGTCTTTTAGCTCGCTTGCCCACTCTTGGCATAGGGCAAGGGTGGCATCATAATCAATCGCTTCCGCTTTGTAGTACTGGGTCAAAGCAAAGTTATGATACTCCAAGATAGTTGCCAATTTATCCGCCAAATCACTGCGGAACAAATCAGCCACACGCAAGCCACGGCGAGCCACTTTGTCTTCATAAGCAGGGCCGATGCCACGCCCTGTTGTGCCGATTTTACTGTTGCCACGCTTTAACTCACGGGCTTGGTCAAGAGCGGTGTGATAAGGCATGATAAGCGGACAAGCAGGCGAGATACGCAGACGCTCACGCACAGGCACGCCTTTGTCGGTCAAGCCTTTCATCTCTTTTAATAGAGCGTCAGGGGCGAGCACCACGCCATTGCCGATAAAGCAGGTTACGCCTTCACGCAAAATCCCAGACGGAATAAGGTGCAAAACGGTCTTTTCGCCACCGACCACCAGCGTATGCCCTGCATTGTGTCCGCCTTGATAGCGTGCCACCGCTGTTGCTTTTTCGGTCAGCAAATCCACGATTTTGCCTTTACCTTCATCGCCCCACTGACTGCCAAGCACGACAACATTTTTACCCATGTCTTTCACCTTTTTTTAAAGTTAAACCAATGCCAAATTTTGGCGTTTTTCCTATCTAGTTTAACACATAACCAAGGGGGAAAACTAGCTTAAATTGAATAAATTTTTAAAATTTATCAAATCAATTCAAATTAGCAAAAACTTGCAAAATTTTGCCAAAGCCCTTAAAATTTTCGCCAAAATCATGTTACAATATCCTGTTAAAATTCATAATTAAAAAAAGGCTATCTCAATGTTCCAATTACATCCCGCCCTTGCCAAAGACACATTTTTGGTTGGCGACCTGCCCCTATGCACCGTGCGTTTGATGAATGATTGTCAATTTCCTTGGCTGATTTTGGTGCCACGTGTCTCAAACATCAAAGAAATCTATGAGTTATCTGATGCTGACCAAGTACAATTTTTACGTGAATCAAGCTGGGTATCTAGCCAAATGGCAAAAATCTTTGGTGCGGACAAAATGAACGTCGCCGCCCTTGGTAATCAAGTGCCACAACTACACTTTCATCATGTCGTCCGCTATCAAAATGACGCTCGCTGGCCCAACCCTGTTTGGGGTTGCCCTGCCATCGCCTACACGCCCGAAGTCTTGCAACACATGAAGCAAACCCTGATGATGGCACTGCGTGGACATCATGAAATGCCTTTTGACTGGAAAATGGTGGTTTAGCGTTTAATCCATTGATTTTATTTAAAAAAATTGATAATTTATTCACATCAAGCAACACATAAAAAAATCCGTCATTACACCAAATGACGGATTTTGTGGTTTTTACAAATGATTTAATCACTTGTCTTGTTCAAATGCCAGATTTAGCGTGCCATCTTGATTATTTTCATTCAGCTTTTGCTCATCTTGTGCCAATTTTTCTTTGGCAAGGCTGTCTTTGGCGATGACGGTATCATCCGCCTTGGTTGATTTTTCATCTTTACCCACTGGGGTAACGGTCACTTTTACCAAACCCGCTGACAATGGGACAAGCTGTTTAAAGGCATTTTTAGTCAGGTCAATACGCCCCACCTTACCAATACGGTCATTGACTTTGCAAGTAATGGATTTGCCTGTTTTGGCATTGGTCACTTTGACATGAGTGCCTAGCTTGTATTGGTTGGACGCACAAGTCATGCCGTTATTGCTAAATACTTCGCCATTGGCAGTTTTACGACCATTAAATTTATCGGCATAATAAGACGCCGTGGTCGAATGGGCAGAAGCCTGCACGCCAATCAAGGCAGTTAGAACTAGGGCGGTGATGTTAAGTAAACGCATAATGTCTCTTTACTCCAATCTCAACTTAAAATGGTAACTTATTGATTGCTCAATAATTATTATTTAAATTGTAAGGGCGAATTGCAATTCGCCCTTGATAAATCAGTCATTTATGTAAAGTTGAGAATAGGGTTCTCTTTATAAAATAATACAAAAGATGTTTTAACCATCTTTGATGTTAGTTCTCTATGGTTGAGAAATGAATAACGGTTTTAAAAAAATATGAAAACCTGCCAAACAAAAAGAATGGCTAGGGTGTGCTGAACTTTTTTATTTGCAATGAAAATCACGAAAAATCGCCCGTTTTTCAAGGAAAAAGTGAAATTTGATAGTCATTTTATCAAACGAGCTTTTGACTTCGAGCCACAAGATTTAGCCATTTTTCATGCAAAAACACCATTTTATTTCTATGAAATTTCTAAATGTTAAAATGTGTTATAAAGGGTGGGCACGCACTATTATAACAAATCATCATCCGTCACTTGTTAAGCGATTGCTATTTTTTTGTAAACGTGTATTGATACCACTCCATCATGTCGCTTTTATTTTTGGCAAATTTTAATTTGAGAAAATGTTTAGATAATTTGAAAAAAGCAAAATGCGTGTATGTTTTGTAATGAATGTGGCTAAAAATAAGCCAAAACCAACGCTTTATTACTCTTTATTACATTTCAAAAAGAATATGGCAATAAAAAAAGACTACAATAAATTTGCAGGCAATCACTGCCCTGCTGTAAATTTAGCATCAACACCAAATTAAATTAGGATACCCCCATGAAAAAAATCATCGCCCTATCATCAATCACTGCCTTGACCTTAACAGGCTGTGCCAGCACCCAACTAGACGACACCCGTGTCAAGACTGTAGAAGGCGAAGTTAAAGCTGTTAAAGTAGTTAACATCCCAAGCTTTGACATCGAAATCGCTCCACGCAAAGCCACTTGCCAGCTCACCGACACCGCAGGTAACGCCGTTGCTAGCGAATGCCTACAATACCGCCGTACCCACGAGCGTAACTATAATGTCCTAAGTGGCAACATCGAAGGATTTAGCTTTGAAGAAGGTAACCGCTATGTGCTAAACATCAGCCAAACGGCAGTTGATGATGAAGCCTCAGGCAAAGTCGTTCCTGTATGGAAACTAAACAAAGTCATCTCGGTAAATCCTGAAATCATTAATCCTGTACAGTAATTATTTCTGACTGCAAAGACTTGAAGACTCTTTGTTCTTGTAAAGCCTTTCAAGTTAGTATAATCTACCCATTGGGCGAGCTTACCATCATGAAAATGACTGGTTGGTTCGTCCAATTTTTATTTTTTGGCAAAGGGTGTTATAATTGGCTAAATTTTAAGACAAACACACCATGACCATTCGCACGCCAAAAGAATTTAATCACGCCCCCAGAAAACGCTTTGGGCAGAACTTTTTACACGATACAGGCATCATCCGCCAAATCGTTGATAGTGTTCGCTTATCTCGCACCGATAACCTACTAGAAATCGGACCGGGGCTTGGGGCATTGACCGAGCCACTACTGGCAGAAGTGGATGGCATGACAGTCATCGAGCTTGACCGTGATTTGGCCAATGGTCTAAAAATCAACATCGGAGCGAACAGCCACCCTGATTTTACCATCATTAATGACAACGCCATGCATATTGACTATCATGAACTTGCCAAGCAGGTGGGGCGTGGGGCGTTTCGTGTGGTAGGTAATCTGCCTTATAACATCTCCACGCCCATTTTGTTTCGCTTGTTAGAATTTAGCGATGTCATCACCGACATGCACTTTATGCTTCAAAAAGAAGTCGTTGACCGTATCACTGCCGAGTCAAATACCAAGGCGTATGGGCGACTGTCGGTCATCATGCAGTATCATTGCACCGCTGATTATCTGTTGACCGTGCCAAATGGGGCGTTTAACCCACCACCAAAGGTAACCTCTGCCGTGTTTCGTCTAACGCCTTTTAAGGTCAAACCCTTGCAAGCCCAAGATGAAAAACTCTTTGCCGATGTCGTGCGTGAAACTTTTAATCATAGACGCAAAACCTTGCGAGCGATTTTTAAAAGTGTGAGCATGCTACCAACTTTGGATGATGATGATTTTGCCAAAGCAGGCATCAATCCTCAAGCCCGTCCCGAGACGCTAAGTGTGGCGGATTTTGTACGACTGTCCGATGTCGCCTTTGAAAAACCAAAATTAACCCCAAATAATTATTATAATTGAACAAACTTTTTATTATTTAACTGATATAATGAATATAGTAGCACCCAAAGTTTATCGCCATGAATACGTCATTGGGGATTTACAAGGTTGTTTTGACGCCTTTAATCGACTGCTTGTTGCCCTAGATTTTGATGAAACCCAAGATAAACTCTGGCTGTGTGGCGACATCGTGGCTCGTGGGGAAAATTCCCTAGACACCCTAAGACAAGTCAAGCGTTTGTCCGACATTGGGGCATTGACCACCGTGCTTGGCAACCATGACATTACGCTGATTGCCACATGGCGGGGTGTTTTACCCATCAAGCCCAAAGACAACACCGCACCGATTTTTACCGCTCCCGACTGTGATGAGCTGTTAAACTGGCTACGTCATCAGCCATTTTTGGTATATCCCAACGACAAAACGGTATTGACCCATGCAGGCATACCACCCCATTGGAAGGTCAAAGACGCCAAGGGTTATGCTAACGAACTGGCACAAGCCTTTGGCGGTGATTTAGATGAGCTTGATAAGCTGTTACCCAATTTATACAGCAAAGCCATCGAACCTTGGTCGGATAAGCTAACAGGTCATGCTCGCCTGCGACTGATTGCCGACTATCTGACACGCATGCGACTGTGTGACAAACATGGCACGCTTGAATTTTCATTCAAAGAAAGCCTTGGCGATTCCATGCCTTTGGGTTATCGTCCTTGGTTTGATTGGAAAGTGGTACGCAAACGCAAGATTTTGTTCGGGCATTGGGCAGCCCTAGAAGCAAAAATTGCCACCGACCACGTTCGTGCGTTAGATGGGGGCTGTGTGTGGGGTGGCAAACTGGTGGCGTATCGCCTTATTGATGAACGCCTTATTAGTGTAAATGGCATAGACGATAGGAGTAACAACCATGGCTAATCCGTCTTTTTTCACTACAAAAGGGGTGACACTATCACATACTCGAATGGGTGTAGCCATTTTAACAGCGTTAATCCTGTCAGCGTGTGCCAACAAACCCACCTATCAGCCAAATAATAACACTCGCACCACGCCTGCTGGTGGCAACCATGCCAAACAAGGCGTGCCCCAGCGTTACCAAGTCCAACGTGGTGATACCGTCTCAAAAATCGCCGCTCGCTATGGTCTTAACTGGCGTGAAGTTAGTCGCATCAACCGCCTAGACAGTAATCACACCATCCGTGTCGGGCAGTGGCTAACCCTATGGGGAACATCAAACCCCGCCCAAGCTGGCACAAGTACCAGTATCACACAAAGCCCCGTACCCTCAAATACCAATACAAACACAACCAAGGTGATTACCGTTAAAAACCCTATGGTCGGCAGTGTGGGCGTCATGCAATTTGAATACCCTGTCAGCAAAGATAGTAAAGTTGTGCGTCACTTTGGTGAAATTAGCAACATTAATGGCATCAACACCAAGGTTGAAGGCATGTGGTTTATTGGCAAAAACAATGATCCGATTCGTGCCGCCCGCTCAGGGACGGTGGTACATGCTGATAATGCTAGTACAGGTGGCATTATTACCATCTCACACCCCGACGGCTTTGTCAGTAGCTACCTGCATGTCAAGGATGTCAGCGTTCGCAAAGGGCAAAAAATCAGTGTGGGCGACCCTATTGCCAAGATGAAACAGCAACAAAATGGGGCAACTTTACTAGAATTTCGTATTGCTAAAAATGGCGTCTACATTGACCCTGTGACGGTTTTAAAATGATTGGATGCAACTAAAAACCCCACCAAAAGAAAACCGTTCATGGCAATTTGTCTGTCCATAACGGCTTTCTTTAAACTTAGAGCCCCAAGAACCTGTTCACAATCAAAATATACACTCTACAAAATGAAAAAGTACCACGGTTTCCGTTCGTGGCGAGCCTGTCGAACCATGACGGAAACCGACCCGAGGGCAAGCTTGTGGCGAACGGTTTCCGTAGTAAAATTCAATTTTGTTAGCTGTACTTGCAAGAAACTCAAGAGTTATTTGCACTTTGTTTAAAATAAAACTCTAACCACTCATAAGAAGTAAAGGTTTAATGCCAAATCTTGTTTATTTAAAGCAATTGTTGGTGCTAGCTTGCGGTTTAAGTAGTTTAACTTGTACACCCAAGAAACTTTAAAATTACTACAAATACAATAATGTGTGGACGTAGGGGCGTGGTAAATATCAAGTTGGTTGGGTGTACCTTGCGATAAGACATGCCTTTGTCATTGATGAGTGCCAGAGCTTTTTTACGAAAGTCTAAGGAGTAGGTCATGGTATTTAAAGCTCTATTTGATGGGTGTTAGGGTATTGTAGCATATTTGAGGTTTGTGGGGTGTACTCTGTTTTCAAGAGCTGTTTTTTGTTCAGTAGTCATCAGCATGGTGATGGTTTTGTAGGCATTATAGCCATTGAGCTGGGTGCGACATTGGGTGTCCACAGCGGTTTTAATACTGCCATACCGACATTGGTTGCGGTATTAATGGCGTTGCTTGTGCCATCCGTGCCTGTGGTGGCACAACCTGTTAGTAGGATAGCACCTGCCATGACGCTAAGCATTAATTTTTTCATAAAGCCTCTCTGATTAAAAATTACTCATCTATAATATCACAAAATTGTGCTGTTAAAACACTTGCTAACTCATCAGGGGCAATGCCAATATCCAGCCCACGCTTGCCACCACTCACATATATGTTATCAAGGGCTTGGGCGGACGAATGTATCACGGTTGTTAGGCGTTTTTTCTGCCAATGGGACTAATCCCACCCACGATATAACCTGTTAAGCGTTCGGCGTCGCTAGGGTTTGCCATTATGAGCTTTTTTACACCAACAGCCGTTGCCATTTTCTTTAAATTAAGCAGATGACACACGGGCAATATCGCCACAAAATACGCCTTGCCATCCGTAACGAGCAAGGTTTTAAACACTTCATCAGGCGATAAACCTAACTTTTGGGACGCTTCCAACCCAAAATTGGTGTTATTTGGGTCATGGTCGTATTCATGAATACTGTGGGCGATTTTTTGCTTTTTTAATAGACGAATGGCAGGAGTCATGACTTACTCAATCGGCTTTAAAGGTTGTACCACATCGGCATTTTGCCCACGATGACGCAAATAATGGTCAAGTAGGACAATGGCAAGCATCGCCTCGGCAATCGGTGTGGCTCGCACGCCCACACAAGGGTCATGGCGACCTTTGGTAATCACGTCTGTGGCTTCACCGTCTAGGTTAATCGTCTTGCCTGCGGTGGTGATACTGGCGGTCGGTTTTAGGGCAATGGCGACACGAATGGTTTGCCCACTACTAATCCCACCCAGAATCCCACCTGCGTGATTGGCACAAAAGCCGTCAGGGGTCAGCTCATCTCGGCTCTCATGCCCAAACTGCTCGGCAACCGCAAAACCATCGCCAATCTCTACGCCCTTAACGGCATTGATAGACATCATCGCATGGGCGATATCGGCATCTAGGCGGTCAAAAATCGGCTCGCCCAAGCCCACAGGGACATTCTCGGCAAAAATCTCCAACTTCGCTCCACAGCTTGTGCCTTGTTCACGCAAAGACGTAACCAAGGCTTCAAAGCGTGGTATAGCGTCAATATCCCCACAAAAAAACGGGTTTTGGTTTACAATATCCCAATCGAGCTTCTCAGCCTTTTCGGTGCCGATTTGGGTGACGTGTCCACGAATGACAACGCCCAAGCGTTCTTTTAGGTATTTTTTGGCAATCGCCCCTGCCGCCACACGCATGGCAGTTTCACGAGCAGACGAACGCCCACCGCCACGATAATCCCGAAAGCCGTATTTCATCGTATATGTATAATCGGCATGATTGGGGCGAAAAGTCGTGGCGATATTGCCATAGTCTTTGGACTTTTGGTCGGTGTTGCGAATGAGTAGCCCAATCGGTGTGCCTGTGGTACGCCCTTCAAACACCCCAGAGATAATCTCCACCACGTCATCTTCTTTTCTTTGCGTGGCAAATTTGGAAGTGCCAGGTTTACGGCGGTCAAGCTCGGCTTGCAAATCCGCCTCGCACAGCGCCAAATTGGGCGGTACACCATCCACAATCGCCATAAGCCCCACGCCATGCGATTCGCCACAGGTGGTTACGGTAAAAAGTTGTCCTATTGTGTTGCCTGACATGTTACCCCCTTATGATTTAAAGCAAAGTGGAAAAATTACCACCTGCCTTTCTTTATTGCTTTCATCACGCTGTTTTTCATAAAAAGGTTTACCTGCCAAAACAACCTCACCTTCATACTCATAAACATTTGGCATTGGGTTATTAAACAAAAGCACTGCAACACCATTGGTTTTTGATTGTGCCAATGTTTTATTTTGACCAAAATTCACATCTTGATCGCCCTTTAGCCCCATGCCTGTATAAAGCAGCTTACCATCTTGCCATCTGTCTTGATAAACACTGTCTTTTTTATGAACCAAAATCAACACATTGTTTTTTCGACTGCGGCGCATGCCACCGGAATTTGATACGCCGAATTTTTCCATCAATTGAGCGTTAGTAAATACCGTACCGATTTTTAGATTGGTTAAATCCATTATTCCCCCATCGCCCTATCAACCTGTCTTTTAAACTCATCACGATATTCCAAAAGCTCCTCGCAGGTAATGGCAAAAATCCCGCTTCCGCCTTTTTGGAAAGTGAGCCAGTCAAACTGAATCTCAGGATAAGATTGGCGTAACGCCCATTCGCTGTCGCCCACTTCACACACCAACAGCCCGTCTTTTGTCAGATAATCAGGAGCATGATACAAGATTTGATGTACCAAATCCAACCCATCCTGCCCTGCCGCTAAGGCATGTTCTGGCTCATGCAAAAACTCTGGCGGTAGCTCCGCCATGACCGCCGCATCCACATAAGGCGGATTGGTAACAATCAGCTCGTACTGATTTTCGGCAGGGATTTTGGCAAACAAATCACTCTCAATGAGATTGACCTGATGAGATAATTCATGATGTTCGACATTCGTCCATGCCACCTCCAAGGCATCTTTATCAATATCCGCCCCATCCACGTTGGCATCAGGGAACGCCACCGCCAAAGCAATGGCAATACAGCCCGACCCTGTGCAAAGGTCTAAGATCCGCTCAGGCGGAGCCAGTTGCAACTCTTGCAAACCGTGGGCAAAAAATTTGGTTTTGTTGGCATTATCCACATCAAAATACGGATAGAAGTTTTGATTGATAAGCTCGGCAATGGGCGAGCGTGGAATAAGCACACGCTCGTCCACATAAAACGGCAAATTACAAAAATACGCCAAGTTAATAAGATACGACAAAGGCTTACGCTGAATAATCCGCTCGGATAATAAGTCAAGCACCGCCTGCTTTTCGCTGTCGGTCAAACGACAATCCAAAATCTCAGGATTCGCCCCCCAATCTAGGTTTAACGTATGCAGGACAATGGCAGAGCTTTCGGCAAATTCATCGGTCGTCCCCTGTGCCACCACCACGTCATATTCACGCAGTTTGCTCACACAAAAACGGATAAAATCCCGAATGGTACGCAAATTTCGTCCTGCTTCATCAAGCTGAATATGTAACTCGTCAATTTGGGCAGGGCTTAATTTGCCATTGTCTAGCTCGTCTAAGTGTTCTAAGTTGTCTGAGCTGTCAAATTCTTGCTCGGCATCATCGCTAAACTGGTCATCTAAATGGGTGTCTGACATGATATTCTCTTAATCGCATAAATTTGCCATTATAAAGAAAAATCGCCCATTTTTAAACCGCTTTTTAAATCAGTCATTAAATTTTGTGGTAAAAATGGTTTTTTGGGGGAAAAATTGATAAAATAGAAAAATTTAAACCTTATATTGAGTTGTTAGGAGCAAATCACATTCACCCTAATGATTTTGGATGATTTCAAACACACCAATGATTAACAACATCACATTTTAAAGATAACAGATTTATCAAAAAGAGACACCCATGACCGACAAACCCCCCTTTTGCCTGCCTGCCGACATCACGCCCGAGATTTTTTTTGCAGAATATTGGCAAAAAAAGCCCCTACTTATCAAAAACGGCTTGCCTGCCCTTGTGGGCATGTTTGAGCCTGTTGACGTGCTTGATTTGGCGATGGAAGACGGCGTATCAGCACGGCTTATCGCCCAAAAAGACGACAACTCAAAGGAGTGGACGCTTAAAAATTCGCCTTTGACCGAACAAGATTTGCAAAACACCCCACGCCTGTGGACAGTGCTGGTGCAAAACCTAGAACAGTGGTCGCCCGAGCTTGGCGAGCTGTGGCAAGCCTTTGATTTTATTCCAAAATGGCAACAAGACGACATCATGGTATCGGTCGCTGGGGCGGGCGGTTCGGTCGGTGAGCATTATGATGAATATGACGTGTTTTTGGCACAAGGCCATGGCTCTCGCCGTTGGACGCTTGGTAAAATGTGTGATAGCGACACGCCATTTATTGAAGGTCAGCCCATTCGCCTGCTTGACGACATGGGGCAGATTATTTTTGATGAAATCCTAGAAGCAGGAGACGTGCTGTATGTACCGCCACGCCTTAGCCATTATGGGGTCGCCCAAGACGACTGCTTGACGTTTAGCTTTGGGTTTCGCCGTCCTAACATGGTGCAAATCCTAGACGAAGTGGCGGACGTTGCCACAGGCGAACACACTCTATTCTCTCCGCTTATCCTGCCCCAAACCTTACAAAACAACGCTTATGAGCTAACAGACGAGAGCATTACCGCCATAAAAAGCGAGCTTATCAATTTACTAAATTCTGACAAAGGCAACGCCATTTTAACCCAAGCGTTGAGTGAATTGGTCAGCAAACGCCAATATGATTTGATTGCCTTTGATGACGAACTTGCCTCCGATGAACTGGCTGAACGCTTGCAAAATGGCGAATGCTTGATGATAAATCCCGCCTGCCGATTTGTCCGACAAAACGATGATTGGTACATCAATGGCGAATGCGTGTGTTTTAATGACAAAGAGCTGGCACTCATTAACCGCTTTACCAATCATGACGTGATTACGTTTGATGACTTATCTTGTGATTTGGATAACGACTTATTGGCAAGTTGTGCAAATTGGCTCAATGATAATTGGCTGATTTTGATTTAATTCATTTAAATGCCAAGCAACAAACTTGGCATTTTCTACCGCCAACACCCAACCACGCCCTACCCCCAAAAGAGCATAGCCAAAACCCCCGTTTTCTGCTATAATCCCCAATTTTAAATGATTTGATAGCTCAATGACCGACAAAAAGCCTCTAGATACCGTAAAAACGTCCACACTCTCTCGCCAATTAAGCATTGCCAAAACCTCCCTAAACATCGGCAAAAACTGGGCGAAAAGTGGCGTTACGGGGCTTTTTTTATCCAAAGAACAGCGGGAACTCCAAAAACACACGCTCATGCAAGAGCAGGCGGATTATTTGGTGGCAGAGCTTGGCAAATTAAAAGGGTCGGTCGTCAAAGTCGGGCAAATGCTGGCGTTATATGGCGAGCATATGCTCCCCCGTGAAGTCGTCAATGCCCTGCACACCCTAGACGCTCAGACCGCCCCATTGGCGTGGCACATCATCTATCATACGATACGGGCGGAGCTGGGCGGGCGGGCTGATGATTTTGAGATTGAGCGGACACCCATTGGCACGGCAAGCCTTGCCCAAGTCCACAAAGCCACGCACAAATATTCAGGGCGAGAAGTCGTTCTAAAAGTCCAATACCCCAATGTCGCCCAAGCCATTGATTCGGATTTGTCGTTATTTAAGCATTTATTAAAAGTAACCAACGCCGTCCCCCAAACCAAAGCCCTAGATGACTGGTTTGGCGAGATTAGGCAGCTATTACATCGGGAAGTGGATTATGTCATGGAAGCAAACACCACCAAGCGATTTGCCGATTATCTCAAGGGCGATGAGCGGTATATCGTACCGACCATTTATGATAATTATTCCACGCCCCGCTTGATTTGCATGAGCTATGAAGCAGGCATTCATTTAAATGACCCTGCCCTACAATCATTAAATCAAACACGCCGTAATCACTTAGGACAATCCGCCATTGACATTGTCATACGAGAGATTTTTGAATGGGGCGAGATGCAAACCGACCCCAATTTTGGCAATTATTTGGTCAGACTTGATGACACCACCCAACAAGACAAATTGGTATTGCTAGATTTTGGGGCGATTAAACAATTTGATGACAAATTATTAACCATTGCCAAAAATCTACTCATCGCAGGTCATTATCAAGACAAAACGATGATGAAAAATGCGATGACTGGCTATGATTTTTTTGATAAATTAACGGGCAAACCCCAAGATGACGTGGCGGACGTGCTACTCATGGCGTGCGAGCCATTTGCCGACAGCGATACCGCAGACAGCGAATATCTCGATGATGACAAATACATCTGGGCAAAAAGCTACCTATATCAGCGTGTCATGACCACCGCCAAATCAGGCATGCAGTCGCTAGAATTTAGCCTACCGCCCAAAGAGCTGATGTTCATCAGTCGCAAATTTATCGGGGCGTATGCCTTGCTATCGGCATTGGACAGCCGTACGGACGCTGATAGATTGGTAAAACGCCATGTCGCAAAAAACGCTCAATGATGAGCGTTTTATTTTTATTCAAGATTAGCAAAATGCTTTACCAAAATATCCAAACAGCGTTGCACTTTGGTGGGCTGAAATTCTTTATCGGGCAGTCTTGCCACCAATGCCAAGGGCGGTAGTTCATGCCCTGCCAGCACGTTTTTAAGCTCGTCACTTTGGATGAATGGCTTAGCGTCCAAGGCATTAACCTTGATGATGCCTTGGTGCGACATGGCAAGTTTTAGGGCGATTTTAGAGCTGTTGGTACTAAGGCGACTTTTTCTTTTTATGTCGACCGTCTCACCTGTGGCGAAGGTTATCGTGCGATTGCCGTCTAACAAAATAAAATCCTGCTCAGCCAAATCATCAATGCTGTGGATGGGCGCATGCCTATCCAGATAGTCGCCCGATGCCAATAATAACTGTGGCACATAAGTCAGTAACACATCATTTTTATCATGTTCACTTACTTCTTTGGCATCGACAAAACCCACGCAGATGTCTACACGGTCATGAGTCATGTCAAACTCTTCCCCACGCACCATAAAGTGTAGCGACAAAGATTCATTTTGCGCCAACCAATCTGATAAAGCAGGCATGAGATATTGGCAAGCCACCTGTGGCGTGGTCGCAATGGTTAGGTTACCCATGACGTCATCACGCAAACGGCTTGCCTGATGCCAACCCATCTCGGCTGCCGTTACCATTTTTAAGGCTGACTGGTAAAATAACTCGCCCACTTCGGTAAGACTAACTCTGCGTGTCGAGCGTTGCAATAACACCGCCCCAAGCTCGTTTTCCAATGAGCGAATCTGTTGGCTAACTGCACTTGTGGTAATATTTAGTTCTTTAGCGGCACCACTAAATGAACCATGCCTAACGACTGCCACAAAAACCGCCATCGCTCGCAAATTATCCAACAACATCTTAACCCCCCTATCTACCGATTCATGCAGATTATTACCTATATTAATTATTTGTCTGACAAACCTGTAAAACAAGAGCGAAACTAAATGTTCAATCAGACCCTTTAGCAGCTTTTGCAAACACCTGTTAATATTTGACTAATTACTTTTTAATAGGCAAATAATTAGCTGGCAAGCTGGCAAGCTGGCAAGCTGGCAAGCTGGCAAGCTGGCAAGCTGGCAAGCATTATAACAAATAATTTTTATAAGTCAATATTTATATAAAATAATATTATTTTTTTACAAAAAATTTTATTAATCATATTTATAAAAAAACAACAAAAAAACAATAAATAATCATAAAAATTTTAAAAAAATTTATAAAAAGAACAATAATATTTTCAGAATATAAATTCAAACAATTAAAAATAAAGAATTATTTTATTTTTTAAAGAAAAATTATTTTAAGATTATTTTAAAATAGTAATTTTTTTGATAAAAAATATTTCTAGATTAATTCTTGAAAATGACATATAATAGCGAAATTAATTTTTGTCATTCTTATAAAAACTATCATATAAAAACAAATAAAAATAATTATTA
>NZ_AUGF01000017.1 GCF_000426885.1 Moraxella caprae DSM 19149
ATGGCCAAAGCCAAATTCGAACGTAACAAACCACACGTTAACGTAGGTACCATCGGTCACGTTGACCACGGTAAAACCACCCTAACTGCTGCTATCGCAACTGTTGCTGCTAAGCATCACGGTGGTGAAGCAAAAGACTACGCTGCCATTGACTCAGCACCAGAAGAAAAAGCTCGTGGTATTACCATTAATACCTCTCACATCGAGTACGACACTGCTAACCGTCACTATGCACACGTAGACTGCCCCGGTCACGCCGACTATGTTAAAAACATGATTACTGGTGCGGCTCAAATGGACGGCGCTATCCTAGTTGTAGCAGCTACTGACGGCCCAATGCCACAAACTCGTGAGCACATCCTTCTATCTCGTCAGGTTGGCGTACCTTACATCATGGTATTCATGAACAAGTGCGACCTAGTAGACGACGAAGAACTACTAGAGCTAGTAGAAATGGAAGTACGTGAACTTCTGTCTGACTACGACTTCCCAGGTGATGACACGCCTATCATCAAAGGTTCTGCCCTTCTAGGTCTAAATGGCGACCAAGGTCAATACGGCGAGCCTGCCATCCTAGAGCTACTAAGCACTCTAGACAGCTACATCCCTGAGCCTGAGCGTGACATCGATAAAGCATTCCTAATGCCAATCGAAGACGTATTCTCAATCTCTGGTCGTGGTACTGTGGTAACCGGTCGTGTTGAGTCTGGTATCATCAAAGTGGGCGACGAAGTTGAAATCGTGGGTATCAAAGACACTGCCAAGACTACCTGTACTGGTGTTGAGATGTTCCGTAAGCTACTAGACGAAGGTCGTGCGGGCGAGAACTGTGGTGTGCTACTACGTGGTACCAAGCGTGAAGAAGTTCAACGTGGTCAAGTACTAGCCAAACCCGGTTCAATCACCCCTCACACCCAATTTGATGCAGAAGTATACGTACTGTCAAAAGAAGAAGGTGGTCGTCACACGCCATTCCTAAACGGCTATCGTCCACAGTTCTACTTCCGTACCACTGACGTAACTGGTGCCATCACTCTACAAGAAGGTACTGAAATGGTTATGCCTGGTGACAACGTTGAGATGAGTGTTGAGCTTATCCACCCAATCGCCATGGACAAAGGTCTACGCTTCGCCATCCGTGAAGGCGGTCGTACCGTAGGTGCTGGTGTTGTTGCTAACGTTAAGAACTAATCTAACAAGATTGGCTTAACAGCAAACAAACCAAACGACTTACCAAAGTCGAAACCCCCTGCCAGAGATGGTGGGGGGTTTGGGTTTTTGGAAAAGAAAAAAAAGGGGGGGGTGTTTTCAAAACTACCACCAAAGCAGATATCAAAGCGACTGCCAAATTTGCTATAATACACGCCTTACCTAACGATTTGGGGTAGGGCTTTTTTGTGGCAATCCTTGCCATTGTAATATTAACCAGATACTAAGGAACTAATATGTGCGGTATCGTTGGGGCGATTCGTGCCCATGCCAATGTGGTGGATTTTTTAACAGACGGACTAAAACGCCTAGAATATCGTGGCTATGATTCGTCAGGCATTGCGGTATACAGTGAGAGCGAACAGAAGATTAAACGAGTTCGTCGTGTGGGGCGTGTCGCTCTGATGGAAGAAGCGGTTAAGCAAAAAGGACTGACGGGTCATATTGGCATCGGACATACCCGCTGGGCAACGCATGGCGGTGTGACCGAGCCAAATGCTCATCCGCATATCTCAGGTGGACTCATCTCGGTGGTGCATAATGGCATTATTGAGAACTTTGAAGCCGAACGTACCCGCTTAGAAGCATTGGGTTATGAATTTGAGTCGCAAACGGACACGGAAGTCATTGCTCACAGCGTCCGCCATGAATACGAAAATAACGGCAAGGATTTGTACCGTGCAGTACAAACGGCATGCAGTCGTTTTCATGGGGCGTTTGCGATTGCCGTGATATGCCATGATGACCCTGCTCATATGGTGGTGGCTCGCATGGGCTGTCCGCTCCTCGTGGCATTTGGTGATGAGGAAGTATTTATCGCATCCGATGTGTCGGCAGTCATTGCCTTTACTCGTAAAGTCACTTATTTAGAAGATGGCGACATTGCTTTGTTGTCCGCTAACGGCATTGACATGCTCCTTGACAAAAATGGCGACAAAACCGAGCGTGCGGTAAAAACTTCCGAGCTATCATTGGCAAGTTTAGAGCTTGGTGGGTATAGCCACTTTATGCAAAAAGAGATTTATGAACAGCCAAAAGCGGTGGCGGATACAGCAGAGATTTTCCTAGATGGCGGTTTTGTGCCAGAGAATTTTGGCGAGCATGCCCCAGAGATTTTCTCAAAAATTAAAAGCATTAAAATCCTAGCGTGTGGTACGTCTTATTATTCGGCACTTACGGGTAAATATTGGCTAGAATCCATCGCTCGTATTCGCACCGATGTAGAGATTGCCAGTGAATACCGTTACCGTGATGTCATCGCTGACCCTGATGAGCTCATCATCACGACTAGTCAGTCGGGAGAGACGCTAGACACAATGGAGGCGTTAAAATACGCCCAAGCCCAAGGGCATGAGTGCAGCCTGTCTATTTGTAATGTATTAGAATCTGCCCTGCCCCGAGCCAGTACGCTCGCCATCTATACCCGAGCAGGGGCAGAGATTGG
Organism: Moraxella caprae DSM 19149; assembly: GCF_000426885.1. Classification (GTDB taxonomy): domain Bacteria; phylum Pseudomonadota; class Gammaproteobacteria; order Pseudomonadales; family Moraxellaceae; genus Moraxella; species Moraxella caprae. Next base: position 2,654 of record NZ_AUGF01000017.1, read on the forward strand.
TGTGGCAAGCACCAAAGCTTTTACTACTCAGCTTGTGATTTTATTTGGGCTGGCAGTGACACTGGGCAAACTTCGTGGACATGTGTCTGATGACGAACTGACTGGTTATGCTGATGATTTACGTCAGCTACCGGGAAGCATACAGCACGCCCTAAACTTAGAGCCACAACTTGCGGTATGGGCAAAAGAGTTCGCCACCAAGCCGTCTGCGTTATATTTGGGTCGTGGCATTCATTATCCGATTGCCTTAGAAGGGGCGTTAAAACTAAAAGAGCTGACCTATATCCATGCCGAGGCTTATCCTGCGGGTGAACTCAAACATGGTCCTTTGGCTCTGGTTGATGAGAATATGCCCGTGGTGGTCATCGCTCCGAACGATAAACTGCTTGATAAGGTCAAAGCCAATATGCAAGAAGTCGGGGCTAGGGGCGGAGAATTGTTTGTCTTATCTGACCTTGACAGTGACTTTGCCGAAACGGACGGCGTGCATGTCATTCGCACGCCACGTCATATCGGGGTGTTATCGCCCATTGTTCATACCATTGCCGTGCAACTGCTCTCCTATCATGTCGCCTTGGTGCGTGGTACGGACGTGGATAAACCCCGTAACCTTGCCAAATCAGTTACGGTGGAATAACCCTTGATTTTTGGTTGGCTTTTTATTATAATGAGCCGTTTTATATGTCCGTGTGGCTCGGACGTGGATTGAGCTTTTCAATCTGATGATGATATGATATGCGACCTTTGAGCCATTTAGAAAGGTATGAGCCTATGTCATTTATTGGAGTATTCCATGAGTAACAAACATCCCCTGGTTCAACAAATTGAACAATCACAGCTAAAAGACCACCCTTCATTCGCCCCTGGTGATACTGTTGTGGTTAAAGTTCGTGTCCAAGAAGGCGACAAAGAGCGTCTGCAAGCCTTTGAAGGCGTGGTTATCGCTAAGCGTAACCGTGGTCTAAACTCATCTTTCACCGTACGTAAGATTTCAAGCGGTGTGGGTGTTGAGCGTGCATTCCAACTACACTCACCAATCATCGGTAGTATCGAAGTTAAGCGTCGTGGTGATGTTCGCCGTGCCAAACTTTACTACCTACGTGAGCGTTCTGGTAAGTCTGCCCGCATCAAAGAAAAATTGGGTGCCAAAAAAGACGCTTAATGTCTTATCTGATTTATCCAATCAAAACCCTGCTGACATGGCAGGGTTTTTGTGGTTTGGCTTTATGCTCGGTTAATTCCAAAACGTGCCAATAAGCACGTCCTTTGATGGTGTTATTTTTATTACGCACAACAAAAAACACTCAACCGAAGTTGAGTGTTTTTAAATATGGTGGCGTGGGGCAGGATCGAACTGCCGACACACGGATTTTCAATCCGTTGCTCTCCCGACTGAGCTACCGCGCCATGTTTAGCTTTATTGGCTAAGTGGTGCGTATTATATATGATTTTAAAAACTTTGCAAGCACTTTTTGCATATTTTTTGAAAAATTTTTAAAAACCCATGATTTTTACCCAAAATCCTTGCGTTTTGGGGTATGATAGCGTTTTTTGACGTGGGGGGTGGACATGAGTAAATTGCAAACCAATGATTTAAACAGCGTACAAGAGTTTACAAAAAATCAGCTAATGGCGGATTTTGATGTGTTATTTGACACCGCTAATCTACCAAACCCACTAAATGAAGCGTCTCGTTATGCCATTTCCAACGGGGGTAAACGGGTGCGTCCTTTGCTTGTACTGGCGACTTTTTTGGCAGTTGGGGGGCGTGTGGATACGCCTGCCTTTGGGGCGGTACGCCGTGCCATGCTTGCCATAGAGTGTGTGCATGGCTACTCGCTTGTGCATGATGATTTGCCGTCTATGGATGATGATGAACTACGCCGTGGTAAGCCAACTTGTCATGTGGTCTATGGCGAAGGGGTGGCGGTGCTGACAGGCGATGTGTTGCAGTCGCTTGCCTTTGATGTGCTAGGCGGAGAGTATGAGCTTGGGGTGGTTGGGAATGATGTCGTGGCTCGGCTACTTGGCATACTCGCCCCCAATGCTCGGCGTATGGTGGCAGGGCAACAGGCGGATTTAAACGGTGAGCAAAAACAGCTTGACCAGCACGAACTAGAAGCCATTCACAAGGACAAAACAGGGGCGTTAATCGTGGCAAGCATCCTAATGGGGGCGGTGTGTGACGGTACGTCTGATGAACGCATGGCAAGTCTTGGCGAGTATGCACGGCTTATCGGGCTTGCCTATCAGGTGCAGGACGATGTGCTTGATGTCGTGGCGGATACCCAAACGCTGGGCAAAATGGCAGGCAGTGATGAAAAACTGGACAAATCCACCTACGTCAAACTGCTTGGCGTGGACAATGCCCGTGCCTATGCCGATGAGCTGTTTGACAAGGCAAGAGAGCAAGTGGCAGATTTGGGTGATGATAATCTACTTTTGCAAATGGTGGATTGGCTACAAAAAAGAGATTATTAAAAACAGGATTTTGATGTTTGGAAAATGTCAAATTGTCATTTTTGTGATTTAAAAATTGATAACTGATTATAACTGATTAGAATTTACCCCACCAATTTCCCCATCGCCTTTGGTACGCCCAGCCCATCATGACCTTTTTGCCAAACAAAATCGGCATGCATGGCGGTTAGGGCGTGGTTGATGTTGTCATAAAGCGTTTTATCAATATTTATATCAACCAATGACAAATGCCAATGAAAATGCGTAAGTGTATGTTTGATGGTTTTGGGGTGATTGATAGGGATGTTTGGCAAATTATCCAAAATTTGACGCTCGGCAAGGCTTAGGCGTTGGGCGTGGGTGTATTTATCGTGCATGGTTTTGGCGTGATGTAAATCATGGAGTACATTGCCTTGTTTGTCATTTATCATCAGCATGGGCAAGGCATACAGTCCGTCCCAAATGCCTGTCCCTGTGTCGCTTTGGCGTTTTATCCATAACAGTTTATCATCATATATCAGAGCAAACACGAGCGAATGGCGGTGGGGTTTGTCCTCCTTTTTGGTTTTGACAGGATAGGCGGTAGGATTGCCATCCTTATGGGCGGTGCAGTCGTCCGATAGCGGGCAAGAGACGCAAGCAGGGCGAGTGCGAGTGCAGACGGTCGCCCCCAAATCCATCATCGCTTGGGCAAACTTACCGCTATCATCTTTGGGCGTGAGCGTGTCGGCAAGCTCCCACAGCACCTTGTCAGTGGCGGATTTGGTGATGTCGCCATCTATGCCTGCCCAGCGTGTCAGCACCCGTTTGACGTTGCCATCACATATCACGCCACGCCCACGCACGCCCATCGCCACTATCGCTCCTGCCGTGGAGCGTCCCACGCCACGCACGTTTTGCCATTCGTCTGTTGTTTGTGGAAAATGCCCATGCGTGGCGATATAGTCTGCCACTTGCTTTGCCCCTGCGTGTAGATTTCTTGCCCGAGCATAGTAGCCAAGCCCTGCCCATAGGTTTGCCACATCGTCCCAGTCGGCATTCGCCAAATCTTGTACAGTGGGGAATGTATCCATAAACCGCCCAAAATAACCCAAAACAGTGGCGACTTGGGTTTGTTGAAGCATGATTTCGGACAGCCAAACGGCATAAATGTCAGACGTGTCGGCATGATGATATTGCCAAGGCAAGTCATGGCGACCGTGCGTGGCAAACCAAGTAAGCAGGCGTGGGGCGAAAGTGGCGTGGTTCATGGGTGGGGATAAAAGGTTTAAGACAACAGGAAGCGTGATTATGGGGATGATTTGCCAATTTTCCATGGGCAAAGATGTGTTTGGGATAAATACGATAAACCCAATCTTTGCCATAGTGTCAGAGATTGAAAGCTGAGCAATCCCGATAATCCTACCGCTCACACCAAAAGCCTACCGCTCACACCAAAAATCGGGTATAATAACACGCATTTTAAGTAGCCAATACCATGTCCTATCTCTACTCATTAGGTACTCGCCCATCCCATCTGTGGGGACTTACTTTGGTACTGTTGTCCTGCCACAGTGCTTATGCCAATAACACCGCCGTTGCCTATGGCGATAACGTGGCGACGGCTTATGCTGACGACCACAATCACGCCCACAACCACAACACTCATAACACCAATAGTTCAAACACCGCCACCGCTTATGCCACGGCTCATGATGGGGGTTATGTGGTGGAGCAGTCCACTGGTTTGGCGACATCAGATGAGCCTGTTGGGGTTTTTATGGGACGGCAGACGACAGCGAACACTGCTCAAAGTCTTGCCAGTTGTCCTGAGCATTTTTATGCCAATACCGCCCCGCAGTTGGTTGGCACCAAAGGGCAAAAATTGGCTCGCAAAAATTACGAGCTGTGCTTTGATGGCTTTGCCGTGCTGTATTCGGGCATCTCACGCACGCCCATTTACTCTGCCGAGTATCTGACCCGTGAACGCATTAATCAGGCACGTTCATTGGCTCGCAAAGACAGCTTTCATGAGGAGAGTCGCCTGCCCACAAACGTGCGAGCAACGCTCAATGACTATCGCCGTTCGGGCTATGATAGGGGGCATTTATCGCCCAATGGCGACATGGCGAATCTCTCACAGCAGTTTGACAGTTTTAGCCTTGCCAACATCGCCCCTCAAAACGGCACGCACAACCGTGGACTGTGGCAGGAGATAGAGCGAGACACACGTAATTTGACTCTAAAATATGGCGAGCTGTATGTCGTGACAGGCGTGGTGTTCCAAGGTCGTCAAATCGCCCAAATCGGCGATGGCGTACTGGTGCCGAGCCACTTTTTTAAGGCGGTTTATGTCTCCAGTATCAACCGTGCAGGTGTGTACTATACGCCCAACAACGATTCAGGTAAGATTGAACATATCAGCCTTGCCGAGCTCTCCGAACGTACGGGCATTAACGCCATGCCATCGCTGTCGCCACAGGTGCAGTCATCGGCTTTTAATTTACCCCCTTTGTCTGAGCATGTGGACGGCGTGGATAAAGGGGGTGATACAGAAGGTTGGCCTGCGATTTTGGTGTTGTCGGTGGAATTTGTGATGAGTTTATTAAAATAAGGTGGAGCGATGAATATCTTTGACAATGACAGCGAAGTCCTACAAATTGGGGCTTTGACCATAGAAAATGGCACGGACAGTGTCATCCTCAGTGGCGATGTGGAAATTACTAAAACGCAGGCGGGCAAGGCACAAGCACAGGCATTGCTTGACTTTGCACAGGCACTTTGTGCGGTGTTTGATGAGTTAGACAGCCAAGGTTTGCCTGCTACTGCTGACAAAGACCCATCCAAAGTAGTCATGGTAAACAACCCTTTTGAGTAGACATGCCTTGGGCAGAAACATTTTTACCAAGCAATTACAAAAAGGTAAATGGCTTACAAAGTTAATGTTTGCAATTTAAAAAATCCTTGTTTATAATGGGTAAACAGTTGTCAGTACGAATACTGACTGGCTTGGATTAATTAGGTTTTTGTACACAGGAGTAAGCCATGAAATTAAACAAACTACTTGCCATCGGTCTGGGTGTTGCAGTATCTGCCAGTGCATTTGCCAATGATGATGCCATCGTGGGCAACTGGAAAATGAGTGAGAAAGGCGAAGCCAAAGCCATCATCAACATCAGCAAGTCAGGCAGTGGCTATCAAGCTGTGATGATCAAAGGCTTGACCGAAAAAGCCAAAAAGCGTGAAGGCACGACCGTCATCAGAGACATCAAAGCCCAAGGCGGTGGTAAATACGCAGGTAAAGGCAAACACCCAACCCTGCCCATCTCAGGCACTGCCAACATCACACTAAATGGCAATAACATCACCATCAAAAGTAAAGCAGGCACGCAAATGGGCGTCAGACAGTAACCAAAGGCTGATTTAAACAGTCAAACACACAAAACCCCACTTCGGTGGGGTTTTCTTATAGGGCATTCTCGTCCGTCTCGCCCGTGCGAATGCGAATGACTTGCTCTAATGGCGTAACAAAAATCTTGCCATCGCCAATCTTACCTGTGTTGGCGGTATCAATAATGGCACCGATGACGCCATCAACCATGTCATCAGCACAGGCGATTTCTAGTTTGACTTTTGGTAAAAAATCCACCACATATTCCGCCCCACGATACATCTCGGTATGTCCTTTTTGGCGACCAAAGCCCTTGACTTCGGTGATGGTAATGCCGTTTACGCCAATGTCCGACAAGGCTTCACGGACATCGTCCAGTTTAAAGGGTTTGATAATGGCGGTAACAAGTTTCATAAAAATCCTTATTGGCAAGTAGCTTTTGCCATTATATGACAATTTTGGCAAAAATCCAACAACACCCACGCCAATTCTGATAGAATAATGATTACTTGACATTTAAAAAGGCATACTCATGGCAAATTATACAGTCATCGGCTTGGGCGGTTCTGGGCTGTCTGCGGTCAATTTTTTGGTAAATCAAGGATATACGGTTGCCGTTACGGACGGTAATTTTCCTCCATTAGCGGACAAATTGCCAAGCGGTGTAGCGACTTATTTTGGCGGTATCAATGCTGATATTTTACTTGCTTCGGACAAAGTCGTCATCAGTCCTGGTATCGACCCTACCACGCCTGCCATATTCCAAACCATCGAGCAGGGCGTAAGTGTGGTCAGCGATGTACAAGTGTTTATTGAAAATCTAAAAAAGCGAGATACCCAAAACGGCACGCACACGCCGATTGTCGCCATTACAGGCTCCAACGCCAAATCCACCGTAACCACGCTGGTCGGACTCATGGCAGAAAAGTCAGGCAAAACCGTGGGCGTGGGTGGTAATATTGGCACACCTGCTCTTGATTTATTAAAGATTGACGGCATGGACATGGCGGTGCTTGAATTGTCGAGTTTTCAGCTTGAAATGATGAGTGAGCTTGGGGCGGACATGGCGACCATTTTGAATTTATCTGCCGACCATTTGGACAGACATGGCGATATGGCAGGGTATCTTGCCCAAAAATTACGCATTTTTGATAATGCCAAAAATGCCGTGGTGTGGCTGGATGACAAAGAACTTGCCCGTGCCTGTATCGCTCATTTGCCCAAACACGCCCAAATGATGAGCACGTCAGGGGAGATTGGCGAAGGCTTTTCGGCGGATTTTTGTCTAAAAGGCGAGCGTGATGACAATAGTGAGAATGGCGAAACCATTTGGCTATGTCATAATGGCGAAAAGCTCATCTCATCTGATGAAATCTTGATTAAAGGCAAGCATAATCTACTTAACGCCTTATCCGCCTTAGCCTTGGGCAGTGCCGTGGGGCTTGACATGAGTGCCATGCTTGATGTGCTACGGACGTTTAAGGGCTTGCCACACCGCTGTGAATATGTGGCGGACGTGAATGGTAAGGTGTATTTTAACGACTCAAAAGGCACCAACATCGGAGCGACACTCTCCGCCATTGATGGGCTTGGGGCGGTGTATGGGGAGCAGTCGCTTGCCTTGATTTTGGGCGGTCAAGGCAAGGGGCAGGATTTTGCCGAGCTTATCCCTTTTGCCGAGCAGTTTGCCCATAGTATTTATCTTATCGGACAAGACGCCGATTTGATACAAAAAACGTTGGCAAACAGTCCTATTTTGGCAAGCAAAATGACACAAGCAGGCACCCTTGAAAAGGCGGTAAAGCTTGCCAGTCAAAGCTCTGCCAAAGTCGTACTACTGTCGCCTGCGTGTGCAAGCCTTGACCAATTTAAAAGCTATAATGAGCGTGGCGAGCGGTTTGTGGGATACGTCAAAGCGTTGGCGTGATTGGGCGGTGCTTGTTGGTATGGTCAAGCACATGTTTTGGGTGGGTTGTGGGGGCAAATTGCAATTTGCCCTATGATGGTGCATTGACTTTGCCAAGATGGTTTTGCCCTTTTAATTTTTCGCAATACCAAACTTTGTCCGCAATCCTACCCGAGCCCTACGCAATTTTTGCCCAAGCCTTTCTAATTTCCCCAAATTTTTGCCAAATAATCAAGCATTTAGCAGGGATTTGGTTTATAATATAGCCCCCAAATTTTCCCAAGCATTGCCCTGTCATGAGTTTTTTTAACATTCCCACGACGATAGCCACATCGCCCTATGTACCGTCTGCTCGGACGGTGTTGATGACGAGCCTGTTTTTGTTGCTGTCCATGAGTCTTTTGATGATGGCGTCAGCGTCAGTGCCGTTTGCGATGACCAAAGGCTTGTCGCCCATGACCTTCTTTTATTCACAGGCGACTTATATTGTTATCGGTTTGTTGGCGGGCATGGTGGTGTATCGCTTTCCTTTGAAGTGGTATTTTGAAATTGGGCTGCTGGTGTTGGCATGGCTCGTGGCACTACTGCTGTTGATAGTGACGCTAATAACAGGGACGGTCATTAATGGCTCACAGCGATGGCTTGACTTTGGGGTGTTTAATTTCCAGACGTCCGAATTTGTCAAACTGCTGATGGTGTTGGTCATTGCTGACTATGTGGTCAGACGGTCGGCAGAAGTGCGGGGCAGTCTGATTGCAGGGTGGCGACTGACGGTGTGGTATTTGCCGATGATTGCCCTGATTTTGTGGCAACCTGACTACGGTTCGGTGGCGGTGATTATCGCCACGGCGAGCATTATTTTGTTTGTCAGTGGGGTGCCATTACCGCATTATGTGGCGTTGGTGTCGGCGGTGTTCGTGCCTGCACTGGTTTATGGACTGCTGTCATCGGATTATCGTAAAGAGCGACTCATGTCGTTTTGGGAGCCATTTGATGACGTGCAGGACACCGATTATCAACTGTCTCGCAGTCTGATAGCCTTTGGGCGGGGCGAGTTTGATGGGGTGGGTTATGGCAACAGCGTGCAAAAATTATCGCACCTGCCCGAAGCTCATACCGACTTTATCCTAGCCATCACAGGCGAAGAATTGGGTTTTTTGGGCGTGGCGTTTGTGTTACTGCTTGAAGTGCTGATTGTGGCGACGATTATGAGAATCAGCCATACCGCCCTAAAACGTCGCCAACTGCGTCTTAGCTACATGGTATTTGGCTTTGGCGTGGTGATTTTTGGGCAAGTGCTGATTAATGCAGGCATGAACATGGGGCTTATGCCAACCAAAGGCTTGACCTTGCCATTTTATAGCTTTGGCGGTTCGTCCATGCTGATGGCACTTATCATGATTGCCATGATTTTAAAGGCGGACAAAGAAAGCGAGCGAATTTATCTGGAAAATAAAAACAGAGAGTATTAAAAGAGTTGGGGTGTTTAAACCATCCCCAATGCTGCCCCTTGTAACACGCCATTATCCCAATGACGAGTCGCCCACATGAGTATCGTGTCGGGCGTCTCTTTTTGCAACTCTGCTGGCGGATTTTGCCCGAGCAAGGTTAAAGCGGTAAAGAGTAAATCGCTCACTTTATCAGGCGTGGTGGTGTCTATCGGTGTGGCAAGGTTTTGTTTGGAGAGTTTTTGTCCGTCATGATTGACAAGTAGGGGCAGATGATAAAAATAGTGAGGCGTGGGAAGGAGACATGCTTTGGCGATACAGAGCTGGGCGACCGTCATCGGCATGATGTCAAGCCCCCGCATGACGTGCGTTATTCCTTGCAAGCCGTCATCAATGGTGCAGGCGAGCATGTAGTTTATCATGCCGTTTTGGCGTTTGACGACCACGTCGCCAAGACTTTTGGCAGGGTTGTCCCATATCACGCCTTGTATGCCGTCAAAAAAGGCGGTCAGCACGTCAGGCAAGCACAGACGGATTTTGTTGTCGCTTAGGTTTTTGTGCAGGCATAATCGGGGGTAAATCGGAGCAAGGTGTAAATCCTTGATATTAACGTCATAAAAGCTCACCGCAGGTATGGATAGCGCGGATAGCTCCTTGCGAGAGCAGGTGCAGTGATAGGTGATGTTTGACAAATGAGCAAGATACTCATCATAAATATCTGTGCGTTTGGATTGAAATAGGATTTCGCCGTCCGAATGCAGTCCCAAATTATCCAAATCGGTCAAGATAGAGACGGCATAATCAGGCTTACACCGCTCAAAGTCCACGTCTTCAATCCGCACAAGCCACTGTCCGCCCAATGACTTGATATGGCAATAACTTGCCAAAGCGGTACACAGCGATCCCAAATGCAACGCCCCAGTCGGGGACGGGGCAAAGCGACCGATAATGGGGCGTGGGTTCATGGCAGACTTAGTGTCCGTGATTTTGCTTTTCTTTCATCTCGGACATGGTTTTGCAGTCAATGCACTGCGCGGCGGTGGGGCGAGCTTCTAGGCGTTTTAGTCCAATCTCCGTGCCACACGTCTCACAAAACCCATAATCGCCTGTCTCAATCTCCGCCAGTGATTTGTCAATCTTACGCACCAGTTTACGCTCACGGTCTCGGGTGCGTAGAGCAAGGGCAAACTCTTCTTCTTGGGTGGCACGGTCATTGATGTCCGCCATTGTCCCTGTCTCTTCGTTAATGTAGTCCTTAGTGCGTTCGGCCTCGGCAAGCAGTTCGGTTTTCCAATTTACTAAAATCGCACGAAAATGCTCCAACTGAGCGTCCGACATATATTCTTCGTCTTTGGCAGGGGTGTAGGGGGTGAAAGTGGCGTTTGCCATGCGTTTATCCTTTAAAAACGGTCAATTGACCAAGCATGAAAAAATTAACACTCAAAAAATTGCATCCTAAATGGGGATATGTTTGGATTTTTCAAGTGGGGCGTGTTGAATGTTGGTATTTGCAATGAAAAATGAGAAAAATTGCCCGTTTTTCAAGGAAAAAGTGAGGCTTGATAGTCATTCTATCAAACGAGCTTTTGACGATGAAAAACCAGATTTAGCCATTTTTCATGCAACAATTGATTAAATCATCAAATTTTTATCAAATTCCAATAAAATGTTATCAATGTTCAGCACTCCCCAAATCCATAAAAAATTAGGGACTGATTCCTATTTAAGGCATTGTTTATTAAAATCATTAAAAGTTTAAAGGGCTTGATTTGGGCGAATCATATTCGCCCAAATCAAGCCCAAACTTAGGGTAAATTTAACAATGCTTTTTTAAAACCCGCTATTATCTAGCCTTTTGACCCATGTGTCTAGCGTACGATTGTTGTGTAATTGTAGCAAACGAAAACCGCTTGCTACATCATCAATACCAAACTCATCTCGGTGAGGGGCAAATTGACGAGACGTGGCAGGGCAGGTATAGAGCGTTCCGCCATTTTGTTGCAAGATATGTGCCTGATGAACGTGCCCACAGAGAACATGGGGGCGATTGGTGGTATTGGTGGTGTGAGCGTTTAGTATCGCCCAAAATTCATTGCCATTTTGCAACATATGCTCATCTATCCATGCTGAGCCGACAGGGGTGGGGTGGTGGTGTAGGGCGATAAGGGCGGGCATGGCGTGGACTAGATGAGTCTTTAAAAAGGCAAGTTGGCCATCATCAAGTCGCCCGTAAATATGACCATGTAGGGCAGAATTGACCGCCAAAAGTTGCCAAGTGGCGTGGGGCAAGTCTATGACAAGGCGGTGGGTGTCAATGAGTCTATCATCTTTGGCAATGGGGAAAAATGTGCGTTTGTCAAAAGGCAAATCATGCCCCATCTCATGTGTTACGTCATGATTGCCTGCCAAGCACAGATAGGGGGTGTTGGTTTTGTCTAGTGTATCAAACAGCCAATCATAAAGGGGTAAATGACCGTCATTGACCAAATCGCCTGTGAGTAACAGTAAGTTTGGCTTAAAGGTTAAGGCAAAATCCAGCACCTTTAAAAATTTATCGGTATTGGTAGGGATGTGCGTGGATAAATGCAAATCGCTGATTTGAGCGATGATAAAATCGGACGGGGCGGATAGGTGGGTGGGGTAGGTCATGGGGCGGTGGGTTAAAAATATGGTTAAATGTAAATGGGTGGGGCAGATTGCCATTTGTTTAAATACTATTTGTTTAAGCACCATAGGGCAAATGTGAGTTGTCCCTACAATGCCTTTTAAAACATGATAAATAAAGAATGTCAAACAGATTTCAATTTCAATTTCAAAGGGCAATTTACCAATTTACGACTTACCCAACACCTTCCCCGCGCCAAACACCGCAAAAAACCCAATCGCCAACGTCATGACAATGGCAAGCCCTGTTTGTACGTCAAGCCACACACTTCCCCACACGCCTGTGGTTACGGCGATTTGGGCGATTATCATGGCAAAGATGACCATTTGTGTAGGCGAGTGAGCAAGCAGACGAGCGATAAGAGCAGGTAGGATAAGTAGCCCTGTGATGAGCAAACTGCCAACCGCTTGAATGGCAACCGCACAAAACCCTGCCAGAAGCCCCATAAAAAAGAGCTGTTCGGTTTTAGGATTGATACCTGCGATAGACGCTAGGGCTTCTGATGTGGCAAGTTTGACCTGTTTTTGCCAAATCCACGCCAAAAAGATAACCCCTGCCCCAACCATGACCGCCAAACGGGGCAAATCGCCCCAACCCATGTCAAGTAAGCTACCAAACAAAAAGCCTAGCACGTTGGCTTGTTGCTGGGTAAGCTGGGTGAGCGTTAAAAGCCCCAGACACAACAGGGACACGGCAAGCACCGACAGCGTGGCATCGCTCGGCAGTCGCTTGTCTTGTAGGAACATGAGTGTGATGACCACGCCTATGCTCACCACGCCCACACCCATGTCGGCAGGGATAGACAGCCACGCCCCAATCGCCACGCCAAGCAGAGCCCCATGAGCAAGCGTATCGGCAAAAAACGCCATGCGTCGCCACAGCACCAAACAGCCAAGCGGTGCAGAGAGTAGGGCAAGCAGTGAACCTGCAAGCCAAGCAGGAGCGATAATCGGTAGCCAATCGTTCATAATTAGTGGGTATGCTGACAGTGGTCGTGATGATGAATGTAGGGGGTTTGGTGGGTGCTGTGATATTGTCCAAATAACGCAACAAACTCAGGCAGATGAGCGATGTCGGACGGCACGCCTTGACAGCAGATGTGCTTGTTTAGGCAAATCACTCGCCGAGTGCCTTTCATGACCCAGTGCAAATCGTGCGACACAACGAGCATGGCACACGCCAAAAATGGGGGCATACTGTCTATAAAGTCATAAAGTAACTCTTCACTATCAGGGTCTAGCCCTTGCATGGGTTCGTCTAAGATGAGTAGGTCGGGTTTGTCAAGCAACGCTCTTGCCATAAGGACACGCTGAGTCTCGCCCCCTGATAGGTGGTGTATTTGGCGGTCAAGCAAGGGGGTAAGCGATAGTTTTTGTAGGACAAAATCACGCTCATCAGGCGTTAGGCGTTTGGTGTTTGCTTGGGCGAGCAAATCTTTGACACGTAAGGGCAAAATGCTTGGCACGCTAAACTTTTGGGGGACGTAACTTATCACGCTGTTGTGCCTGATGATGTCGCCTGACGTGGGTTTGTTTAAGCCCAAAATAAGCTTGACCAACGTGGACTTGCCCGCCCCATTTGGACCGATAAGACTGACCATCTCGCCTTTGGATAAGCTAAGCGATATGTCGGTTAAAATCTTGTTTTGACCAACATGAAAGCTGACTTTGTCTAAGCAAAACAGCTCGTCTGTATTAGCGACTGTATTAGCGACTGTATTAGCGACAGGCACGACACACGCCTTTTAGTTCAATGACCGTGCGTTCTATGTCAAATCCTGCATCATCTTTGGCAAAATTGACAATGGCGTCCACAGGCACGTTGGAGCATTCTTCAACGCTTTGGCATTTTTGGCAAATCAAAAAGGCGGCGGCGTGCTTGGAGCGTGGGTGGCAACATGGCACATAAGCGTTCATGGAGCTTAACTGATGAATCAACCCTTCGGCAAGCAAAAATTCTAACGAACGATAAATGGTCGGTGGGGCGATGTTCTTGTTTTTTGCCCCTGATGAGTGGCGAGCAGACTGCAAGGCACTGATAAGGTCATACGCCCCAAGTGGTTTGTCCGCTTCCAAAATCAGTCCGTACACTTCTTCACGCAAGGGCGTAAAACGCACGCCCCGAGCTTCACAGTGGGCTTTGGCATCGAGCATACGCTGTTTGGGGTCGTGGTGTTCGTGGACGTTGTGGTGGTGGTCGCATTGGCAGGCGTGGTCGGTCATGATAGGCTCTTTTGGTTGTTCAAAATTATAAAAATTACATTTAAAATATACGTTATTTTATCATAAAAATAGTTGGACAATTTTAAAATGACTGATGAATGCCATTGATATAACATATCATCGAATGGGCGGTGTTCGTGTTGGTAATTTTTAAGAAAAATGCTTGTTTCATCTTAATTTAGATACATTATAACAAAAACCCATGATGTATGATATAATCTTACAAGACATTACCGCAAATTTATGCAAGTTTTGTGCCATTTTTTATATTTTTCCAAATAAATTTATTTAATTTAAAAGGTTGCCATGTTATTTTCTAAATTCCCCTTTGCCAAACTAAGCCCATTTGTCTTGCCTGCCCTACTGTCTGCGACTGCTCATGCAGGCACGGTTACGGTGAGTAATTACCCGTTGTTACTTTTGTCTAATGCAGTAACACAGGGAGCAGAACCTGCCCAAATGTTACTGTCCACAGGCGATGTTGGTCATCATGGCAGTCTCTCGCCAAGCAAAGTCAAGCTCGTGGGCGACAGCGATTATGTGGTGTGGTTCGGGCATGAACTGGAACAAAATCTCGTTAAGACCTTAGAGAACGCCCCCAATGCCATTTCGCTATTTAAGATGAAGGCGTTTTATCGTCTGCCTATGAGGCAGCTTGACGGCACGCCCCGAGCTGACACCTTTGACCCACACATTTGGCTAGACCCAGAGAATGCCAAAGCCATTGTGCGAGCGTTGGCAGTGGTGCATTCACACGCCAACCCCGAGCATAAGGGGTTGTATGCCGATAACGTCAAGGCATTTCATCAAGCCATGGATAAGGCGGTGGCACAGGTGCCAAAAGAGCATAAGCGGGCGTATTGGGCGTATCATGATTCGTTTGCCTATCTTGAACGCTCGGCAAATCTGCGTTTTGCAGGGGCATTGACCCCCGACCATCATCTGTCGCCTAAAGCCAGCCAGTTTCGCATTTTAAATAACGACCGCCCATCGCCTTATATGTGCCTACTGTCGCAAGGGGCGATTTCGGACGGTATTAAAAACAAGCTCGGCAATGTCGGCACGCTTATCAAGCAAGAAGACATGTCAGACGGCACCGATTTTGTGGACGTGTGGCAGGCGACCGTCAATGAGATTTACGCGTGTATCGACCAAAAATAAATTGGCGAGGGTGTACATAAAGGCGAAGTGATGAGCATTGCCTTTTTGTCTATCAAATGACATCTATCAAACCTGCTACAACCAAAGGCGTATTTTATTTTCCTAAAACCGGCAAAAGCTTCATTCTATATTTATCATAAAAATAAATGATATTATCACTTTTTACTGATGAAAAAATGCCGATAAAATCTTGTAAGTTTTTTAAAAACTTTTTATAATACAGAACCTTACGATTTTTCACTGTGTTTTTGAGAGCATCATGAGCAAGCCTGCCCAGCGTCATCAGCAAGCCCGTGTGTATCGCTTGCAATTTCGCCAAGCGTGGGCGGTATTGATACTCATTGGCATAGGGTTTATCCTTGAAACGTTGGGGGTTGCTCACGCCACCAAAAGCATGGCATCGGGCGGACTGCTTGGCTACATCGCCCAGTGTGCGTTTACACTCATTGCCTACCGCACGACAGGGGCGAGAGCAGGGCGTGTTATCATGCTCAACATGTATCTAGGGCAGATGATAAAATGGTTTATCACGCTGATGGGGTTTGCCCTGATTTTTATGTTGGCTAAGCCGATTGGGGCGTTTTTGGTGATTTTGGCTTATTTTGCCCTACAAGTTGTGCACGTTATGGTGATGTGGCGTATTTGGATTATCAATTAATTTTTAAAAATAATTAGATTTTTAAATTTAATGCTCATTTTTTTGCCAAAAATTGAAAAAATTCTGTAAGAAAACTCATATTTACCCTTTACAAGAACTACCAAAGTAGGGTATTATACTTCGGATTGCTTACAAACTTTTCGATAAAAATTTCATAAATTTACAAGTATACTATTTTCAATGATTTGTATGAAATGATTGACAATAATGTACTTTAAATGAATGATTTAAAATTGCTGATTGATATTTATGGGATAAGTTGAACCAGCAATTTTTTATTGTGTCATTTTAGAGCGTGTTGAGAACTCAACACCTTGCAAATTGATGGATTGCGTGATGAATTTTTCACACGTTCTGATTAACCAAGTTAAAAATAAGAGCTTATTATGGCAGCGGATTCTTCAGAATATATTGCTCACCATTTAACCAACTGGACGTATGGTTATCATCCAGAACATGGTTGGAAAGTGGCACACACCGCCCAAGAAGCCGCAGAGATGGGCTTTAAAGCCATTCATTTGGACTCCATGCTGTGGTCGGTTGGTTTGGGTGCTTTCTTTTGCTGGCTGTTTTGGATGGTTGGGCGTAAGGCGACATCAGGCGTACCTACCAAGCTACAAGCCTTCATTGAGATGATTGTTGATTTTGTGGACAACAGCGTCCGTGAATCTTATAAAGGTCCATCAAAGCTGATTGCACCTTTATCATTGACGATTTTTGTGTGGATTTTCTTGATGAACTTGATGGATTTGATTCCTGTTGATTTCATCCCTGGTACCGCACAGTGGATTGGCAGTCTGATGGGTCATGACCCGCACCATGTTTACTTTAAGATTGTGCCAAGTACCGACCCAAACATCACGCTCGGTATGGCATTTTGTGTGCTACTGCTCATCATTGGCTTTGGTCTTAAATACAAAGGCGTGGGCGGATTTATTGGTGAGTTTACCTTACACCCATTTAGTGCCAAAAACCCAATCTTGCAGGCGATTTTAATCCCCATCAACCTAGTTTTAGAGACAGTAACCCTGCTTGCCAAACCCATTTCGCTAGGTCTGCGACTGTTTGGTAACATGTATGCCGGTGAGCTTATCTTTATTCTAATTGCACTTATGTACATGTCTGAGAGCTTGTTTGTTAAAGGCTTGGGTGTACCGCTACATTTGGCTTGGGCAATCTTCCATATTCTAGTTATCACTTTACAGGCGTTCGTGTTTATGATGTTGACGATTGTTTATCTGTCGCTCATCTCACAAACATCAGAACATTAATTGACACTTTTATTCTAACCCTTCAAATAGGTCATTAAGGAGACATCATGGATCCAGTAATCGCTCAGTACACGCTTCTTGCTGTGGCTCTTCTAATCGGTGCAGGTGCTTTGGCAACTGGTATTGGTTTTGCTATCCTAGGCGGTAAGTTCCTAGAAAGTACTGCTCGTCAGCCTGAGCTTGGCTCACAACTTCAAACCAAAATGTTCATCGTGGCAGGTCTTCTTGACGCCGTACCGATGATTGGTGTTGGTATTGCCATGCTTCTACTATTCGCCAACCCATTCGCATAAGTTGAAGCGGTCAGTCTAGGTCCATTCTTGTCGGCAGTTTACTTGCCGACAGCAATTGGCTATCACCTGACTTTCACTAACAAATGAGGTGATTGGATGAATATTAATTCCACCATTATCGGTCAGATGATTGCGTTTGCGTTTTTCGTGTGGTTCTGCATGAAATTCGTATGGCCGCCACTCATCGGAGCGATTAACGAGCGTCAACGTAAAATCGAAGAAGGCTTAAACGCCGCCGAAAAAGCAAAAGCTGACCTTGCATCTGCTGAGTCACAAGTCCAAGCAGAGTTTGCAAGTGCCAAAGCTGAGGCTGCTTCTATCATTGAACGTGCTAACAAAACTGCCAATCAAATGATTGAAGACGCCAAAGTTACAGCCCGTCTTGAAAGCGAGCGTATTATTGGTGCGGCCCAACAAACGGTTGACCAACAAATTGCCCAAACTCGTGAACAGCTACGTTCACAAGTTGCGACTCTTGCAGTACTTGGTGCTGAAAAGATTCTAGAAGAAAAAGTTGATGAACAAAAACATGCCAGCATGCTAGCACAACTGGCAACCAAGCTGTAATTAGAGGAACTCATGGCTGAATTATCTACCTTGGCAAGACCTTACGCAAAGGCTGCGTTTGACTATGCTAAAGAGCAAAATGCGATTAACGAATGGGAAGACTTCTTGTTGATGGCATCGGATATTGTGCGTGATGACGCATTTATTGGTTTGCTACACAATCCAGCCATTCCCGCCAGTCAAAAAACTTCGGTGCTGATGGACATCTACACCAGTCAAAGACCGAGTAACTCGCCACTTGCCCAAACGTTGCAGACAGCGGCGTCACAGGGTGTGGACGTGAGTGCGGTGGCAGAAGTATTAGCAGGAAGTAAGCATCTGACAGCCAACAAGGCATTGACAAACTTTGTCAGCCAGCTGTCTGAAAATGGCAGACTGTCTTTGCTTCCTGAGATTCATGCTCATTACAGCAAGCTAAAATCACAAGAGCTAAAACAGGTTGACGCTTACGTAACATCAGCCTACCCACTAACTGAAGCCCAACGCAAATCCCTACAAGAATCTTTGGCTATCTCAACAGGTTCTATCGTGATTTTACACGAGGCTGTGGATAGTTCACTGTTAGGGGGTGCGACCATTAAAGTGGGCGATAAGTTTACTGATGGCTCGGTGCGTGGCAAGTTAAAACAATTAAAGACTCAGCTAACAGCATAAACTGTGGCTGTCTAAATTATAGGAAACAAGGCAATGCAACAATTGAATCCAGCTGAAATCAGCAATCTGATTAAGCAACGTATTCAAGACCTTGACGTAAGCGCAACTGCTAAAACTGAAGGCGTTATCGTCAGTGTCTCTGATGGTATTGTAAAAATTCATGGTCTAGAAGAAGCCATGTATGGCGAGATGATTGAGTTTGAGGGCAATGTCTATGGCATGGCACTAAACTTAGAACAAGACTCAGTCGGCGCGGTCGTTTTGGGCGACTATTTGCCCCTACAAGAAGGACAAAAAGCATACTGCACAGGTCGTATTCTAGAAGTACCTGTAGGTCCTGAACTGTTGGGTCGTGTGGTTGACGCTCTGGGTAATCCTATTGATGGCAAAGGTCCTATCAATGCCAAGCTAACCGATAAAGTTGAAAAAATTGCCCCTGGCGTTATCGCTCGTCAATCGGTTGATGAGCCTGTTATGACAGGTTATAAAGCGGTTGATACCATGATTCCAATCGGACGTGGTCAGCGTGAGCTTATCATTGGCGACCGCCAAACAGGTAAGACCGCCATGGCAATCGACGCCATCATCGCCCAAAAAGACTCTGGCATCAAGTGTGTGTATGTCGCTGTTGGTCAAAAACGCTCAACCATCGCTAACGTGGTGCGTAAACTAGAAGAGTCAGGTGCACTGGCTTATACTACCGTTGTGGTTGCATCAGCATCAGAGCCTGCGGCACTACAATACATCGCCCCATATTCTGGCTGTACCATGGGTGAGTACTTCCGTGACCGTGGTCAAGACGCACTTATCATCTATGATGATTTATCTAAGCAAGCGGTTGCCTATCGTCAAATCTCACTACTACTACGCCGTCCACCAGGACGTGAAGCCTACCCAGGGGATGTATTTTACTTGCACTCACGTCTGTTAGAGCGTGCATCTCGTGTCAATGCAGACTATGTAGAAGCGTTTACGGGTGGCGAAGTCAAAGGCAAGACTGGTTCATTGACTGCCCTGCCCATCATTGAAACACAAGCAGGGGACGTATCAGCGTTCGTACCTACCAACGTGATTTCGATTACTGATGGTCAGATTTTCTTAGAATCTAACCTATTTAACTCAGGTATTCGACCTGCGGTAAACGCTGGTATCTCGGTATCTCGTGTGGGTGGTGCAGCTCAAACGAAAATCATCAAAAAGCTCTCAGGCGGTATCCGTACAGCCTTGGCACAGTATCGCGAGTTGGCTGCCTTTGCTCAGTTTGCATCGGATTTGGATGACGCAACCAAACAGCAACTTGAACATGGTCAGCGTGTGACTGAGCTGATGAAGCAAAAACAATACGCGCCGATGTCTATCGCTGACCAAGCGGCGGTCATCTATGCATCAAACGAAGGCTATCTTGCGGATGTACCTGTTGAAAAAATCGGTGCTTTTGAGCAAGGTTTGTTAAGCTTCCTTCGTGGCGAACATGGTGCTCTTATGAGTGAGATTGATGAGACTGCCAACTATAATGATGACATCGAGAGTCGTCTAAAAGCAGGGATTGAAGCTTTCAAAGCATCTCGTAGCTACTAAGAGCAATATGGTGTATCATTGATACACCATATACCCATTTAAACCGAGTCCAGTTTTGGAATAATTATGGCAAGCTTAAAAGAAATACGTGCAAAAGTAACCAGTATTAAAAGCACTCAGAAAATCACACGTGCCATGCAGATGGTTGCTGCCAGTAAAATGCGTCGGGCTCAAGAACGCATGGGCATGGGTCGCCCTTATGCTGAAAGTATGCACCGTGTGATTTCACACCTTGTGCAAGCACAGTCCGATTATAAGCACCCTTATATGGTCAGTCGCCCTGTGAACCGTGTGGGCTTTATTGTGGTTACTTCTGACCGTGGTTTGGCAGGTGGTCTAAACATTAACCTGTTTAAAAGTTTATTAAAGTCAGTCAAAACTTACCAAGAGCAGTCTGTCGAAGTTGAGTTTGCAGCCATTGGCTCAAAAGGCGTTGGTTTTTTCAAAAACTTTGGTGGTAATGTCACATCGGTAGTTACCGATTATGGCGATAGCCCAAGCTACGAACACATCAGCAGTCCCGTACAGACCATGCTTGATGATTACCAAAATGGCAAATTAGATAGAATCTATTTGGTGTACAATCAGTTCATCAACGCCATGACCCAAAAACCATCAATCACTCAGCTTGTTCCTTTGCCTGAGGGAGTTTTGTCCGATGATGAGGGTATCAGTCACGGTTGGGATTATATTTATGAGCCTGATACAAAGACGTTGATTGACAGTTTGATGGTACGCTATATTGAATCATTGGTTTATCAAGCCGTCCTTGAAAACATCGCATCAGAGCAATCTGCTCGTATGGTAGCGATGAAAGCGGCGACAGATAATGCTGGTAATTTAATTAAAGATTTACAATTGGTTTATAATAAGCTCAGACAAGCAGCGATTACCCGAGAGATTTCGGAAATCGTTGGTGGTGCTGCTGCGGTATCTTGATAAAATTGGAGTTCTTATGAATCATTATGTGCGTGGTGTGTTGGTATCATTGATTGTGGCAACTTTGGCGGTGGGCTGTGCATCAACAGGAAATGTTGCCATGAAGGAACAAAACCAACAAAGCATTGAACAAGCCATCATTAAAGGTAAAACCACCAAACAAGATGTGAGCAAAATTTTTGGTTCTGCTGATAATGTCTCATTTACTGACAGTGGTAATGAAATTTGGACGTATCGTCATTCCAGATCAAAACCAATGGCAAGAAATTTTATTCCTTACAATTTTTTCTCACTGGGTGAGAACACTCAAACCAAAGAGTTGGTTATTTTATTTGATAATCGTGGAGTGGTCTCCAACTATACCTTTAGAGAGACTGCCAATCAGTCCAAAATGGGTATTGCAGAATAACTTATATTTAGGAGAACGCAATGAGCGGTCGTATTGTACAAATTATTGGTGCGGTAATTGACGTTGAGTTTAGCCGTGGTCAAGTACCCCAAATTTTTGATGCATTAAGTGTTGATGGCACCGAAACAACTTTGGAAGTACAACAACAATTAGGTGATGGCGTGGTACGTACCATTGCCATGGGTTCTACCGAAGGTCTAAAACGTGGCTTACCTGTTTCTAATACAGGTGCACCCATCTCTGTGCCTGTAGGTACAGCAACACTAGGACGTATCATGGACGTATTGGGTCGTCCAATCGATGAAGCAGGTCCTGTGAATGCTGAACAAAAATGGTCTATCCACCGTGAAGCCCCAAGCTATGATGAACAATCTAACTCAACAGAGCTACTAGAAACTGGTATTAAAGTTATTGACTTGCTTTGCCCATTTGCAAAAGGGGGTAAAGTTGGTCTGTTCGGCGGTGCCGGTGTTGGTAAGACTGTTAATATGATGGAGCTTATTAACAACATCGCCCTAAAACACTCAGGTCTGTCCGTGTTTGCAGGTGTGGGTGAGCGTACTCGTGAGGGTAACGACTTTTATCACGAAATGCAAGAAGCTGGCGTTGTTAATACCGAAGACTTCACCAAGTCAAAAGTTGCGATGGTATACGGTCAGATGAACGAGCCACCAGGAAACCGTTTGCGTGTTGCTCTAACTGGTCTGACCATGGCAGAGTATTTCCGTGACGAAAAAGATGAAGCCACTGGCAAGGGTCGTGACGTTCTGTTGTTCGTTGATAACATCTATCGTTATACCCTAGCAGGTACCGAAGTATCAGCACTTCTAGGTCGTATGCCATCTGCGGTAGGTTATCAGCCGACACTTGCCGAAGAGATGGGTGCGTTGCAAGAACGTATTACTTCTACTCAGTCAGGTTCGATTACTTCTGTACAAGCCGTTTACGTTCCTGCGGACGACTTGACTGACCCATCGCCTGCGACAACCTTTGCTCACTTGGACGCAACGGTCGTACTTAGCCGTGATATCGCTTCACAAGGTATCTACCCTGCGGTTGACCCACTAGATTCAACATCGCGTCAGCTTGACCCACAAGTCATCGGTGATGAGCATTATAATGTCGCTCGTGGTGTGCAAGAATTACTACAACGTTATAAAGAGTTAAAAGACATCATTGCCATCTTGGGTATGGATGAGTTGTCAGAAGAAGATAAGCTAGTTGTTTATCGTGCTCGTAAGATTCAGCGTTTCCTATCACAGCCTTTCCACGTGGCAGAAGTGTTTACAGGGGCACCTGGTAAATATGTGGCACTGCGTGATACCATTGCTGGCTTTAAATCCATCATCAGTGGCGAATATGACCACTTGCCAGAACAAGCCTTCTATATGGTCGGCGGTATTGATGAAGTGATTGCAAAAGCTGACAAGCTAAAAGCTGCTTAATGTCCAAAGTTAAGATTGGAGAAATCCAATCTTAACTGACTTTATCACGGACAAAACGATGATATAAAATAGATAGGAGTCATCATGGCAATATTTACATGCCGAGTGGTCAGTGCCAGAGAAGAGCTTTACTCAGGTGAGATTAGCGTGCTTGTGGCTTCGGGTATTGATGGTGAGCTTGGTATTTTGGCAGGTCATACGCCAATCATTACTTTGCTAAAACCAGGTCCTTTGCACCTAAAATCAGCCGATGGTACAGATGAAGTGATTTATGTACAAGGTGGCGTACTTGAAGTTCAGCCTAAGATTGTGACCGTGCTTGCTGATTCGGCAGAACGTGCCAGTAATCTGGATGAAGCAAAAATCGCCGAAGCTCGTCGCAATGCTGAGCAAGCCTTGGCAAATCAAAGTGCTAATATTGATACCACTGCTGCCCTGACAGCATTGGCAGAGTCATTGGCACAGCTACAAACCATTCAAAAGTACAAAAACCGTGCTTAATTATTTGCTTAATTATTGATGAAAAATCGTGCTTATCGTCAAAAAATTTGATAAAATAAGCACGTCTATTAAGCAGATTTAATTGATTGATGGCATTACCTGATTTTGATGTATCTTTTGATGTATTCAAGGACAATATATGACAACAACAGCCCCAGAAAAAGAAGACATTCCCCGAATTCTGATTGTTGAAGATGATGAGCGTCTTGCCGTCTTAACCCAAGACTATCTCAGACGTAACGGATTGGACGTGGCGATTGAAACTGATGGCACTCGTGCGATTCGTCGCATCATTAGTGAACAGCCTGATTTGGTGGTGCTTGATGTCATGTTGCCAGGTAGTGATGGCTTGACAGTGTGCCGTGAAGTACGCCCACACTATGCTCAGCCGATTTTAATGTTAACAGCACGCACCGAAGACATGGATCAGGTGTTAGGCTTAGAGATGGGGGCGGATGATTACGTGGCAAAACCTGCCCAGCCCCGAGTATTGCTAGCCCGTATCCGTGCCTTGCTTCGTCGCTCTGACTCGGCACCGACAGATGACACGCCACAGCGTTTGGAATTTGGTGATTTGGTCATTGACAATGGCGGTCGCTCTGTTACCCTAAATGACGAATTGGTTGATTTTACCAGTGCTGAGTATGATTTGCTTTGGCTGCTTGCGTCAAATGCAGGTCGTATCTTATCTCGTGAAGATATTTTTGAGCGACTTCGTGGTATTGAGTACGATGGTCAAGACCGTTCAATTGACGTGCGTATTTCTCGTATTCGTCCAAAAATTGGCGATGACCCAGAAAATCCCAAACGTATCAAAACAGTGCGTAGTAAAGGTTATCTGTTTGTTAAAGAAGGCAATTAATTGTAATCTTAACATCAGTCAATATCCAAGCTATGCTACAATAAAGCCAGCCACATCGCTGGCTTTTTATTTTCACTCATGATAAGTCAATGGTATGGCACTCTCATCAATCACCGAACGTAGTATCTTTTTTCGTATTTATGCAGGGCTTTTGCTTGTCTGCTTTTTGGTTGCCTTTTTTGGCTATTTTCTCATGCAGGCAATTAACCAGCAACGCCTGCAATCTTATCGAGAATCCATTGCCACGGTTGCTTTTTATTTAGGCACAGCATCCTATGATAGACGATCTGTGGAAGAAAAAGAGTCTTGGCTTATGGCGATTGGTCGGGAATTTGGGTCAGAGATTCATGTCGTGCCGATGGATGGCCTTGAACTTAAAGGTCGCGAATTAAAAAGATTAAAAGAAGGCAAGTCAGTGGTTCGCTATGATGAAATTTCACATCATTCGATGGTGTATCATGCCATAGACAATGATGGCAGTGTGCTGTCTGCCGAGCTTGATCGCATTAATGA
Organism: Moraxella caprae DSM 19149; assembly: GCF_000426885.1. Classification (GTDB taxonomy): domain Bacteria; phylum Pseudomonadota; class Gammaproteobacteria; order Pseudomonadales; family Moraxellaceae; genus Moraxella; species Moraxella caprae. The sequence goes on from NZ_AUGF01000017.1 coordinate 27,576, forward strand.
ACGTCAAATTCATGCTGTTATGGGGTTTTTGTTGGATGAATTACAGTATTATCCATCTTTGGCAGGTAAGCAAGCACGTCTTGCTCATCTAAGTCAAAAATTTGGTTATTCCATGGCATTATTGCCTTTATCAACTTTGGGCTTGGATAAAGAGCAGTTTGACCGACTAAATACTGGCAAGGCAGTGCTTAGTTTTGACAATGAAAACCAAAGGCCCCACCTATCGGTCATGATGGCATCAACCATTCCTAATGAAGTGTTGGTGGTAACCGTACCTTTGTTTAACTTCTTTTCCTTGGATGTCATCATTAGTATTGTGCTGACTTGCTTGTTGTTGGTGAGTTTTGGTGTATATGCCCTGATTTTTCCATTAGAGCGACGTTTACAACTTTTACAAATGGGGGTCAATAAAGTTGCCGAAGGTAAACTTGACACCATGGTGCAAGTGGCAGGATATGATGACATCGCCCGTCTGTCATCAACCTTTAATGCCATGACTCGTCACATCAAAAGACTCATCGAGTCTCAGCGTGAGCTGACCCGTGCCGTCTCGCATGAGTTAAGAACACCAGTGGCACGCATTCGTTTTGCGGTGGACATGCTTGCTGATGACGATGATTATGAGTCACGGCAGGTACAAAAGCAGTATATTGATGATGACATTGCTTCTTTAAATGAGCTTATTGATGAAATTTTAACCTATGCCAAGCTCGAAGAAGGCTCTCCAAAGATGGATTGGGAAATGGTGTGCTTAAAAGAGCTCCTTGAACAAATCGAGCGTGAGACCAATGCTTTGGGCAAACCCATTGCCATAAAAATCAAACCGCCCGCCCAAAAAGTGGTGGCGATGGCAGACAGGCGTTATCTACACCGTGTGGTGCAAAACTTAGCGGGCAATGCCCTGCGTTATGCCAAAAGCACCATCATCATCAGTGCAGGGGTCAAAAAAGGCATGGCATTTGTCACCGTCGAAGATGATGGGCATGGCATTCCTGAAGCTGACCGTGAGAAAGTGTTCATTCCTTTTGCCCGTCTCGATGACAGTCGTACCCGTGCGTCAGGTGGCTATGGACTTGGTCTGTCCATTGTTTCACGCATTGCGTTTTGGTTTAGCGGTAACATGAGTGTGGATGAAAGCCCAAGTTTGCACGGGGCGAGATTTACCATGGAATGGCCAGTCAAACAGGTGGGCGTGGTTATCGTGGCAGATGAGCTGACGGGCGCAAAAAGTGAGAAAAAACTCATCGGCACAGACGAATAGCGATAAATACAGATAACTGGCGTGGCATTTTGGCGAGGTTATGCTAAAATAAATCATAAATTTATCTTAGGATGTCAATATGCCTTATCTTTTTGGATTATTGGTGCTTGCCAATGCGGCTCTGTTGGGTTATTTTTTGCTGGTGCCTAGTACCGATAAGAATGTTGAGCAAGCCAAAGCCAGTCTTGTCGCCCCCGTCAGCTTTACCAATACGACCAATCAGTTGCCCCCTGAGATTGGTAAAAAATAAGGCTCTGGTTCAAAAAGTATGCTACAAAGAAAACCGTTCGTGGTGAGCTTGGGAAACCTAACGGTTTTCCGACCCGCAGGCAGGCTCAGGGCGAACGGAAAACCTAGTTCAGCATACTTTTTGGACTACTATCAAAAATAATTAAAAATCACGTCAATTCATTAACTGATATGTATCAGTCTAATCGGAGCTAGTTTTGTCATCTTCACTGACGTCATGGTTTGTCGGATTGTCTGATGTGTCAGTTGTGCTTCGTGTATTATCTACCAAAGGAATATGCACAAGAACTTCTAGCCCGCCATTGTCATGGTTGCGGGCGATGACCTCGCCTTGGTGCAGGTGAGCGATACGACTGACGATGGCAAGACCTAGCCCACTGCCTTGGGTTGTCCGTGCTGTCTCACCACGCTCAAAAGGTTGCATAATACGTTGTAGTTCACTCTCCGCCACACCCTCGCCCTCATCACGCACACTGATGGTGAGTATTCTTTTTTTAAGGGTGTTGGCGGTCAAATCATCAGCGTCTCGATAGTCAATCACCGCCCCCAAATGGATGGGTTCACGCCCATAACGCACCGCATTATTGACCAAATTGACAATCAAGCGTTTCATGGATAAAGGACGCACCATGACATCTTCGGCGACCCGATTGTCATAGACAAAACGCACGTCATTAAACTGCACGCTGATTTCATGGAAAATCAGCTCCAAATTGGTCGCTCGCACTGCTTCATCCGAGCCGTCTTTCATAAATGACATGAACTGCTCCAAAATAGCATCCATGTCCTCGATGTCATACACCAACCCTTCTCGAAAAAACTCATCAGGCAACATCTCGGCAGTCAGTCGCATGCGAGTTAGGGGCGTGCGTAGGTCATGGCTGATGCCAGCGAGCATGATGGTGCGTTCTTTTTGGGCTTGATGTAGAGTGTGAAATAGGCGGTTAAAGGCGGTATTGACTTTACGAATCTCATTTGAGCCAACCTCGGGTAGCACGGTCGCATGTCCTAGATGAATGTAGTCATTGGCGGTGCGTTCTAGTTTTTTTAGTGGGCGATTTAGGCGACGCACCAAAACCAGACTTACCAAAATGGTCAAAATCGGCAAGCCAAACACAAAACCTGCCAGTAACCCCGCACTGTACTGCGAGTAGTGAATGACAGGCTCACGCAGCCAAACGTTGGGGTATTTGCTGTCCCAAATCCACAGCTTCGGGGTTGGTTTGAACTTAAAATAAACCTTGACCTCACGCCCAAGCTCTCGGCTGACTTGCCCTGCAAAAATGTCGGTAAAAAAGTCAGCCACTATCTTGTCATTGACCACAGGAAACTCGCTCGGGTCGCTGATGATTTGCACATGGCTGTTGTCCTGCACCCATTTGAGCATGGCAGGGTCGTCTGCAAAGCTCCGATTGGCGTTGTCAATAAAGGTCAGCTCGCTTGCCAAATAACTGGCGTGATTCTTAATCTCAGGCAGATACAGGCTTCGCCAAATGAGCCAAATCGATAAGGCGATACTGGCAAAGACGATAAAAATCACCATGCTGACCGTCTGCCATGTGTTAGAATTTAGCGTGTGTCTGATTTTAAGTTGCCAGTACTTGTAATTTTTTTTCATAAAAATGGGATAAAAGTGCGATACGCTCTATTTTAACACACGTTTTGTGCATAAAGTCGGAAATTGCTTTGTCAAACCAATTTATGCCCATGTTGTCGGGTATTGCATCACGGCATGAGAATTTTTAAAAAATTACTTTGAAAATGGCATAAAAATTGGTATAATTAGGGTCTTTTTATAAATCTGGTTTTGCCATCGGCTCATCCTCACATTTTTGGCGACCAGTTTTTTCTTGCAAATACTTTATCATTTAATGAATTCAAGAGAGAATTATCATGGTTGTTATTCGTCTAGCTCGTGGCGGTTCAAAAAAACGCCCATTCTACCAAATCGTTGTTGCTGACAAGCGTGCGTCTCGTGACGGTCGCCACATTGAGCGTATCGGCTTCTTTAACCCACTGGCTCGTGGTCAAGAAGAAGCGTTTCGCATTGACCAAGACGCTTATAATGCGTGGATTGGTAAAGGGGCTCAGCCTTCTGACCGTGTTGCTCAACTGGTTAAGGCTAGCAACAAAGCGTAATCGCTGACATCTTGTGTCGGTTTGTGTGTCTCTTATCATTGATTGATGAGTGTCATGCAGACCGATTTTTATTTATCTCTTTACTGGTTTTAAAATAAGTCAAAACTCTTATTTACCTCGCAAGCATTTATTTTTATTAATTTATTTAAAACGCCATGACAACATCGCCCAATCCCGACACGCTCATCCAAATCGCTACCCTAAAAAAACCTTATGGCATTAAGGGCTGGCTGTGGGTATTTAGCTTGACTGACAACCGCTCGGACATCTTTGACATGCCTCATTGGTACATGAAAACAGCACTCGGTTTTCGCCCTTTGACGGTCAGTGACTGGCGAGAGCAGGGGGCAGGGTTGGTGGCAAGTTTTAAGGAAGTGCCTGACCGTAACGTGGCAGAGACCATGAATGGCGTGAGCGTTTGGGTGGATAAATCAAATTTGCCTACGCTAGATGATGATGAGTATTATTGGTCGGACTTGGTGGGGCTGACAATCATTAACGAAGAAGGCGATAATTTGGGCGTCATCAAAGAGATGTTCGAGACATCTGCCCATGCCATCATTTCGGTCAAGCCGACTGCCGAGAGCGTGGATGGCGAAGACAGGCTCATTCCGTGGCACAGCGACATCGTGCTTAATGTGGATTTGGACGCCAAAACCATGCTCGTGGCATGGGGCAGGGACTATTAAGCCATGGCACTTAAAATCACAACCGACTGTATCAACTGCGATGTGTGTGAGCCTGTCTGCCCCAATGAAGCCATCTCAGCAGGGGATGACATCTACGTCATCAATCCCGACCTATGCACCGAATGCGTGGGACATTATGACACGCCCCAATGCGTGGACATCTGCCCTGTGGACTGCATCCCCAAAGACCCTGATTATGACGAGAGCGAAGATGAGCTACTTGCCAAATATCATAAAATTACCAACAGCTAGATAAGGGCGATGATTGGGGCGTGCCTACCCTTTATAACACAATTTAAATCTTAAAAATTTGTAAAAACAAACCACTTGTTTTTGCATGAAAAATGGCTATCCGACCACTTAATTTAAAAAGTTAAATTAAATTAAATTCTTAAAATTTACCTGATTAAGTGGTCGGATGTTTTCATCGTCAAAATCCTTGTTGATATTTCAATATCAACTGCGGAATTTTCCTTGAAAAACGGGCGATTTCCCCTATTTTTCATTGCAAATACAAAAGGCAGGCACGCCCCATTTATTGCTTTTCTTGTTATAAAACAGGAACATCTCATCCATGATGAAAACCCTTAAACATTTTTATTTTGACATCTTTTTTACCATCGCCTGCTTGATTGGGGCGGCGTATTGGGGATTTACGCACGGTGGGACAACCGCCATGCTCTCGGCACTGTTTATTACAATGGTGCTGGCACTGATGGAAATCTCATTGTCCTTTGATAATGCGGTGGTCAATGCGTCCGTTTTAAAGCATTGGGATAAGTTTTGGAAAACGATTTTCTTAACCGTTGGTATGCTCATCGCTATCTTTGGTATGCGACTGGTGTTCCCCATTGTCATTGTGGCAGTTACGGCAGACATGGGCATGAAAGAAGTTGTCGATTTGGCACTCAATAACCCCAAAGAATACTCCGCCAAGCTCATGGCACACCATGCTGAGATTGCTGCTTTTGGTGGTATGTTCCTACTGCTTGTCTTTTTGAACTTTGTATTTGACGACAAAGACATTCATTGGTTTGGCTGGCTTGAAAAACGCCTTGCTAAGTTTGGTAAAGTCGATGCCATGAGCGTGTTTGTGGCGATTGTGATTTTGATGACATCTTTGTCGTGGGTGGATGAAGCTCACGAACCTGCTGTCCTTATGGCAGGCGTGTGGGGTATTCTTATCTACATGGGTGTCAATGTGCTATCTACTTTCTTAGAAGGTGATGATGACGATGACAAAGTGGACGGCAACGAAGTGGCAGGCGCGATTGCCAAAGGCGGTATCGCAGGCTTTTTATATTTAGAAGTATTAGATGCGTCATTTAGTTTTGACGGCGTGATTGGGGCGTTTGCCATTACCAATGACGTGGTTATCATCATGATTGGTCTTGCCATTGGGGCGATGTTTGTGCGTTCGATGACGATTTTCTTGGTCGAAAAAGGCACGCTAGATGAGTTTGTGTACCTAGAACACGGGGCTCATTATGCCATTGGTGCGTTGGCGATTATCATGCTTATCTCGATGAAATTTCATGTGCCAGAGATTGTCACGGGGCTTATCGGGGTTGCCTTTATCGTGGCGTCTGTGATAGCTTCCATTCGTTACCGCAAAAATAATCCGCATAAGTCCATCTCCCAGCAGTGATAAGCCATGCTTAAAGCTGGTTAAAGTGCAAATAATGCCATAAAACAGCAAAACCGCTTGTACTCTGCTACATTCATTGCTAAGATACGTCTTATTTTTATCAATAAGGCATTATCATGACTACTACCCAAACCGCCCAAATGTGGGGCGGACGTTTTACCGAAGCCACCGACCGTTTTGTTGCCGAATTTACCGCCTCGGTCAATTTTGACAAACGCATGGCAAATCAAGACATACAAGGCTCTATCGCCCACGCCACCATGCTTGGGCAGTGCGGTATCATCACCGCCGATGAAAGCCGTCAAATCGTGGACGGACTGACTCAAATCAAAGGCGAGATTGAGCGTGGCGAATTTGAATGGCGTGTGGAGCTAGAAGACGTTCATATGAACATTGAGAGTCGCTTGACCGCCTTGATTGGCGATGTCGGCAAAAAACTGCACACAGGGCGTAGCCGTAACGACCAAGTGGCAACCGACATTCGCCTGTACCTAAGAGATGAGACCGACAAAATCATCGCCTTGATTGGCAAATTACAAAACGGTCTACTTGATTTGGCAGGCAAACACACCACGACCATCATGCCGGGTTTTACGCATTTGCAGACCGCCCAGCCTGTGAGTTTTTCTCATCATGTCATGGCGTGGTTTGAGATGCTTTGCCGTGATAGCGAGCGTTTTGCCCAGACTTGCACTCGCATTAACCAAATGCCACTTGGCTCGGCGGCTCTGGCAGGGACAACTTATCCCATTGACCGCACAATCACCGCTCGTCTGCTTGGCTTTGACGGCATTTGTGAGAACTCGCTCGATGCGGTGTCTGACCGTGATTTTGCCATTGAATTTACCGCCAACGCCAGCATTTTGATGATGCACCTATCTCGCATGAGTGAAGAGCTGATTTTGTGGATGTCGGCACAGTTTGGTTTTATCCATATCCCTGACCGCTTTTGTACAGGGTCGTCCATCATGCCCCAAAAGAAAAATCCTGACGTGCCAGAGCTTGTGCGTGGCAAGACCGCTCGTGTGTTCGGACAGCTCACAACTCTGCTCACACTCATGAAAAATCAGCCCCTAGCGTACAATAAGGACAACCAAGAAGACAAAGACCCCCTGTTTGACTGCGTGGACACGCTGACAGGCTCGCTCATCGCCTTTGCCGATATGCTCCCAAACATCACGCCAAACGCCCAAAATATGCGTACCGCCACGATGAAAGGCTATGCCACAGCGACTGATTTGGCGGATTATTTGGTTAAAAAGGGCTTGCCGTTTCGTGATGCTCATGAAGTGGTTGGGAGTGCGGTGGCGTTGGGTGTGGCAAAAGGCGTGGATTTGAGTGAGCTTAGCCTTGATGAGTTAAAGGCGTTTAGTCCGCTCATCGGCGATGATGTCTTTGACTGCTTAACCCTAGAAGGCTCGCTAAACGCTCGTAATCATATCGGTGGTACCGCCCCAGAGCAGGTGGTAAAAGCGATTGAGCGGGGGCGTGGTCGAGTTAAAGGTTAATTAAAGCGTGATTGATAAAACCCAATGCGTGAAGTTAAGTATTGGGTTTTTGTTTGGGTAGATTGGCAGGTTTTTTTTGCAAAAAAACAAAATTAAGACTTGCCTTAATTTGAAATGTTGATTTTAAAAAACACCCTTGCAATCACTTTCAAATTTTTATAAACTGATAGAAATCTATGAAAAATATAGGGGGAAAATATGCTTATCGCCTATCAAGCTAAAATCAATGGCAATCAAATCCATTGGATAGACGCACCGCCTGATGTGTCTGATGTGGAAGTGCTGATTTTGCCAAAACAAAAACAGGACACGCCCAAACCCAAACGCCAACCCCCAAAAGAATTGCAAGGACAAATGCAAATTGTGGGCGATATTTTTGATATGTCAGAAAGTTATCAAGAGTGGGAGCATTTTAAATGAAATCACTCTTATTGGATACGCATATTTTATTGTGGCATGTCAATGAGCCTGATTTGCTTTCTGATAAAATCAAACAAGCGGTTGATACTTATGATAAAGTATATGTTTCAGCCATTTCGTGTTTTGAGATTAATTGGCTTGTTCGTCACAATCGGGTTGTGTTGCCAAATGGGCTTAATTATACCGCTTGGATAACACGCATTCAGGAATTAACTGACATTGAATTTTTAAACATCACACCAGAAATTGCCAGCTTGTCAGTTGAATTGTTCGAACATCACAAAGACCCTTGGGACAGACTTGTCATCGCCACCGCTTTAATTCACGATTGCCATCTAGCAAGTGTGGATACCAAATTCCCTTTGTATCAAGAATTAAATAACAAACTTATTAACTAAAAAGGCAACCCAACAAATGACCGAAATGTTTAACCCCAAAGCCAACCTTGTATTTTGTCGTAAATACCAAGAAAATCTGCCAAAAATGCCAAATCCGCCTTTCCCCAATGCCAAAGGCGAGGAAATCCAAAACACCGTCTCAAAAAAAGCGTGGGACGAATGGCTAGAATTACAAACCATGCTCATCAACGAAAAACACCTGAGTATGGTGGACAAAGACGCCAAAAAATTCATCGCTGAACAGCGTGAATTATTCTTAGACAATGGCGACTATGAACGCCCAGCAGGGTTTAAGCCCAAAGACATCTAACTTTGCACTAAATTTTATTTAAGTATAAAAAAATCGGACTTAGTGTCCGATTTTGTTTTTTGGATCAACAAGGAATTAGCACGCCACACCGATAATCCATTCACTCTTATCATTAGTGCTTTTGTCTAGGTCTGCACGGCGAACTAATGGCTCGGTACAGCCTTTGGGGGTGATATAGCTGATGGCGATTTTGACTGCGGTATCTGCCATAATCGCTGTGCCATCTGCTGTACGCACATGGATATAAAAAGGTTGCTCTAATGGAACGACATAGCTATCAAGCAGATAAATCCTGTCGCCATAAGTGACTTTAGCGTGATAGTCTTTAAAATGAAGCATGCCCACACCGTCCACATAGGTATCAGGGCTAAGCGATTCGTTGGTCTTTTTGGTGTTGGGCATGACCAGTAGAGATGGCATGGCAGGCGGTGTAGCAGGTGTACTGGCACAACCGACCAGCATCCCTGCTGTGATGAGAGTTGATAATAATTTTTTCATCATTGCTCCTTTTGTCCTTTGAATCTCTTAACCTTTATAAGCATATTTAGGGTCGGCAGCAGCGGTAAATAGCACGTCGGTTGATGAGTTAAGGGCAGTCTCTGCCGAGTCTTGTACCACACCGATGATAAAGCCGATGGCAACGACCTGCATGGCGATGTCGTTGGAGATATTAAACAGTCCGCACGCCAATGGGATGAGCAGTAGTGAGCCACCTGCCACGCCTGAGGCACCACAAGCACTGACAGAGCCAACGATGGCAAGCAGTAGGGCTTGGAAGAAGCTGACTTCCACGCCAAGGGTATGAGCGGCGGCAAGCGTTAGGATGTTGATGGTGATGGCAGCCCCCGCCATGTTGATGGTTGCCCCCAGCGGAATGGTGAGTGAGTAGGTGTCTTCGTTTAGCCCAAGTTTTTTGGCAAGGTTCATGTTCACTGGAATGTTGGCGGCGGACGAACGGGTAAAAAATGCCGTCACTCCTGATTCACGCAGGCAGGCGATAACGAGCGGGTAGGGGTTTTTACGAGTCTTGACCAAGACGATGAGCGGATTCACCACCAAAGCGATGAACAGCATGGCACCAACCAGTACGATAAGTAGCTTGGCGTAGCTTGCCAGACCGTCAAAACCTGTCTCTGCCACGGTCTTTGATACCAGTCCTAAGATGCCAAATGGGGCAATCGCCACAATCCATTTTACCACCGCTGAGACGGCGTTTGAGATGTCATGTACGACCGTCTTGGTGGTCTCGGACGCATGACGTAGCCCCAAACCAATCAGTACCGACCATGTCAAAATACCCAGATAGTTGGCATTGCTAAGGGCGGTCACGGGGTTGGCGACCAGATTCATGAGTAGGTTTTTTAGGACTTCACGTAAAGATTGGGGGGCGGACTGTTCTACCGCTTGTATGTCGGCCAGACCCACAAGTTCAATGGGAAAGGCAAAACTTGCCAGTACAGCAGTCAAAGCAGCGGTAAATGTCCCCACCACATACAGTAGCATGACAGGCTTGACCCGAGCATCACTACTGCTCTTAAATCCTGCCACGGCAGATAGTACCAAGGCGAACACCAATATCGGGGCGACTGCTTTTAAGGCTCCGACAAACACATCGCCCAGCACCCCAAGCGACATACCAACTTCTTTGGTAACACTGCCAATCAACACGCCTAGCACTAAGGCAATCAAAATAAGTGGCACAAGTCCCACACGCATGTATGCATTCACAAGTTGACGCATGAATCATTCCTTATTAACAAACACTTGTCAAATCACAAGATGATAAGATTACAAAATGTGATAACTATACCACTTTTTGTAATAAAGGTGTTAATGAATTTTTATTTTGTTAGGGCGTACCTGCCTTTGGTATTTGCAATGAAAACCACGAAAAATCGCACGTTTTTCAAGGAGAAAACTTGAGATTGATAGTTGTTCTATCAAGCAAGTTTTCGCCTTCGAGCCACAAGATTTGGCCATTTTTCATGCAAAAATAGATAAAAGCGTTAAATTTTCATCTTATTTTATAAAAATGTTATCAATGGTAGGCACTCCCTATAATTCTCAAAGGCAAAAAAACGACCATGCACATATGGTCGTTTTGAATGATGATTTGTTGGGGTTAGTCTGCTTGTCCCACTAAGTAACGCATGAGCATGGGGACAGGGCGACCGCTTGCTCCTTTGTTGTCGCCACCTGACCATGCTGTCCCTGCAATGTCTAAGTGAGCCCATGCTTGACCTTCTTTGATAAAGCGTTGCAAGAAGCACGCTGCCGTGATAGAGCCGCCTTCACGCCCGCCGATGTTTTGGACGTCTGCAAAGGTGGATTTGAGCTGTTCATCATAGGCATCATCTAGGGGCATTTGCCATACTAGGTCGCCTGTGTACTCGCCTGCTTCTTCTAAGGCGAACAGCGTGTCTTCGTCATTACAATACAACCCTGAACGCACTCCACCCAAGGCAATCACGCACGCCCCTGTCAGGGTCGCCGCATCGATGATGGTGCGTGGCTTGTAGTTGTCTTGGACGTAGCACAGGGCGTCACACAGCACCAGACGACCTTCGGCATCGGTGTTTAGAATCTCAACACTCATGCCGTTCATGGCGGTTACGATGTCTGATGGGCGAGTGGCTTTGCCCGATGGCATGTTCTCAGCACAGGCAAGCACCACGACCATATCCAGTGGCAGGCGAGCTTCACACACCGCTTTGATGGTGCCAAGCATGGCAGCTGCTCCGCCCATGTCGTATTTCATCTCATCCATGCCTGCTGATGGTTTTAGTGAGATACCGCCTGTGTCAAAGGTAATGCCTTTGCCGACTAGGGCGATGGGGTCTTTTAGTTTGCTCTTTTTCTTGCCTGATTTGCCGTGGTATTCGATGATTGCCAGTTTGCCTTCGTTGTCTGAACCTTGTGAAACTGCCAAGAAACAGCCCATGCCCAGTTTTTTCATCTCTTTTTCACCAAGCACGCTCACACTGACCACGTCTTTGTAGTCTTTGCCCAGTTTTTCGGCAACTTTGGCAAGCTCAGCAGGGGTCATGATGTTGGGGGCGTCATTGGCGACATCACGAGCCAAACTCTGCCCGATGTGTGTGGCAGTAGCGATGGCTAGGGCGTTTTCGTAGTCGGCTTTGGTGTCTTGGGTGTTGATAAATTCAACAGCAGATAGGGCGATTTTGTCGCCTTTTTTGGATTTGTAGGGTTCAAAGCGGTATTCGGCATGCAGTAAGGCATTGACAAACTGTCCAAAGTGCTTTTGGCAAATGACATCGCCCCACGCCACGACCGCAGATTTGCTGTTTTTGATGGTGTTAAAGGTGGCTTTGCCCAGTTTTGGCATTTGCCCTGCCAGCTTGTCCAGCGAGCCTGTACCAATCACGCTGATGACATGTCCGTCATCAATGCCATAATCGGTCACGCTCTCACCGACCGAGCCTTTAAAGCCACTGGCTTTGATGAGTGCGTTGGCACGGTCTAGGTGACCGCTGTCAAGGTTGCCCAAAATCTTGGCATCGCTGTCGGCAAAGACGACCAGATGGGGCTGGGCTTTGGTTTTTTTGGGGCTAAGCTTGTCGCTGACGCTTAGGTTTAGGGTGGATACAGACATACAAACTCCTTGTTTGTGAGTGGGGAAGGGATTGTTTAAATTTTAGCACATTTTTGGGGGTTTGGGCATGGGTTGGATGATTGATTACAAAAAATACGGGCTCTAGTCCAAAAAGTATGCTACACCCACCCATAGTTGATATAATGAAACACCAAGTCAAATACTTTAAGATGATTGGTTAGGTTTTTAGAGAAACAACACGTTTTTCTAAATGCTCGCCTAGCAAAGGTTCTAAGCCTTGTGTTATTACCTTCAATACCAACGGTAAAGCGTTTGCCAACTTGTTTGATAGAGTGCTTAAAAGCAACAAGAAAACTGTCCCAATCATCACAAGCAATTTTGTTGAAAGTAATGCCTAGTTGGGTAAGTTGTATTTTGAGTTTTTTGGCAGTAGCAAGGTTTCGTCTGCCCCATACATAGGCAACAATCTCACCTGTGTGTCTATCATACGCATAGATGAGCCAAACTTTGTTTTTCTTGTTACCCACGTAAGTCCAAAACTCATCCATCTCTAAGGTATTGTAATGCTTGGTCTTGGTTTGATTTGGTGATTACTGTTTGCAAGCACGCTAAGTGCTTTACCCTTACTCACTTGTTCAAGCATCACAATGTCAGCAATACTACAACCACGAGCTAACATTAAGCGTATTTTGCCATCTATGTAAGACTAACAATCTTTGTAAGTAAGCTGTAAATGATGAACAAATGTCTGTGGCAGTGTTTACAAAAATAGTTTTGTTTGCCATGGCTTTTTATGCCATTTTTCTTTATACTAACCGATAGGCAACCTGAGCAAGTAATGGTAATTTGTGTCTTCATAACCGTAAATTACCAACTTTTGTTCAAGTTGTCTTTTTAGTTTTTGTTACAGCATACTTTTTGGATTACTACCAAATAATTTTACAAAAAACTCTTCTATTTATTTTGATTTATTTTATAATATAAAAAAGTTATACCTAATGTCTAATCATTTTTATGGAGCAAGATATGCTAAAAAAACTACTATTAGCCACCGCCATTGTCGGTGCAACCATTTCAACCGCTAGTGCTGATAATGTTAGCGGTACTATGAATTTAAAGGTAACGCTACCAGAGATTTTGGTATTATATCACTGGCAAGAAGCAGGCATTCAATTTGAGCCAAATAAATACGATATGCCGACAGGTAAAGGGGCAGGTACTTATGATTTTGCTGGCAACATTCAAGTAGCGGACAATGACGGTAACGCAGATGGTGCTGGTGTTTCCGACACTCCTATGAATTTAAATGACATCACAGGTCGTACTAATGCTACCACCATTCCTGTTGTCCTAAAAAATTCTTGGGCCGTGCGTACTTTAACTGAGAATGGCAAAGCAAAATTAGCTATTGCAAATACAAAGGCTGAGCATAAAAAAGGCGATGATTCAGTTGTTTTAACCAAAGAAGCCAAAGTTAGCCAAGGCAACAAGAGCGGAACTGAGATTGAATTAGATTCTAAATGGGCACCAACCACAGGCGATATTACCTTTGATTTAGATTTGACTGGTGCAACAAAAGCAGGGTTACACCAAGCTGACGATGCAACTTTCACTCTAAAACTAACTGGTAAATAATTCTTTACAACACAATTTACCTAACTTACCTAACTTACCTAACTTACCTAACTAAAAAAGGCTGTTTTGGTGCATCGTTATGCCTAACAGCCTTTTTAATTCGGACAGACGACTTTTGGGTGTTTTATGATTAAAAAATGCAGTTGGGCTTTGGGGCTGTGGGCGAGTATCAGTCTTAGCACTTGTGCCTATGCCACCAATTTACAAACCGATGTGGTGCAAACCGATACAGGCACACAGCTTGTGGTGAGCCAAAAAAACGCCACAGGACAGACCTTGCAAATGCCCCCTGCCCAGCTTGGCATTTCACCGCCAAGACTTGATTTGACCGCAAAGACTTTGAATAAGCGTGTGGACACATCGGTTACTTTTTATAATTATGGCGATACGCCAAAACGCATACAAGTTGAGCTTGCTGATGTGGACAGCGATTTTGTGCCGATTGCCAGCGGTCAAGACACGCTCAAAGCGTGGACACTCATCGCCCCACAAGATTTTGAAATCAAAGCAGGCGGTTATCAGACCATTCGCTTGTCGTTTCGCTTGCCTGATGACTTTGCCCAAAAAAGCCATTATGCGTTTTTGAACATCAAACAACACATTGACAATCCGATTGTATCGCAAAGCGACAGCTTGGCGGTGGTCAAAATTGGCTCGCAGTATCAGCTACCCATTCGTTTGGCGGTCAAATAATGAGTGCCAAGCGATTTGTGCAATTTATGCCATTGACAATTATGCAAACTGTAAAACCTATTATGCAAACTGTAAAACCTATACAACAGGCACTAAGATGAAACTTGTCTCGGTATTTGTGGGTGTGGTGCTTGGTGGAATGGTTAGCGTACAGGCAAGCGAGCTACACCTACTTGGGCTAAAAATCAATCACAGCCAAATGGGCAACATAGACGCTTTGTGGCAAGACGGGCGTTATTATATTAGCCTAACTGATTTGTCGTCTCTTGATACAACCGCCCAAGAGCAAGCGGACGGTTGGCATTTTGATACGCCTTTGGGGCGGACGGTTTTGGCAAGTGATGATGTTGTCGTGTGGCAAAATATGCCGTATTTGTCGTTTGACGCTTTACGCAAACTTGGCATTGGTGCCACTTATTCACCGTCTGATTTACACATTCATCTGATGCGTGCCACTTTACCAAAATCCCAAAAAACACCTACCAATTTGCCCAAGATTACCCATTTTCCAAGCAAGTTTGGGGTGCAAGGCGTGCATTTTGACACGCAAATGACAGGCAATGACAGTTCTTGGCGGTATGGTTACAATTTAGATGCTTTTGGTTATGCAATGGGGGGCAGTTGGGGCGTGGCGACTGCCAAAGACAACCGCCAAAAAACTGTGCTAGATAACGCTTATTGGGCGTATGCCACCGACCAAACCGCCATTCGGCTAGGTAGCAGTAGCACGCCTTTTGAGACGATGACAGGTGTGGATTTGGCGTATAGCAATGCCAATATCAAACGACATCTGACCCCTTATTTGGACGGCAAAACCAGTAGCTTGTTAAATACCGACATTCACGACTTACAGCACATCAAAGGGGTGGGCGTGGCAGGCGGAGTGGCTAAGCTACGCATAAATGGCGTGGCGGTTGCCACGGTGCAAAGCCTGCTAGACGGACGCTATGAGTTTTTGAATTTGGATATGTCTGCCATAGACCGCCAAAGTCTGATTGAAGTGGCTATTTTTGACACGCCTTATGCACAAATACCTGTCAGCATTCAAACGATATCGCTTGGCAGGCGTGAAAGTCGTGTGGCGACCGATGAGCTTTTGGTGCAAGCGGGGCTTGGGCGTGTGGGTGTGTTTGATGACAAAGGGGCAGATGCTGGTTATGCTAAGTTTGCTTATGGCGTGAATAACAAACTCAGTATCAATGCAGGGGCAAGCAAAAATACCCATAAAAACGCCAAAGACAAGCCTACCTTGTGGCAGGTGGGGGCAAATATCGCCCCAAATCGTTATACTAATATTGTGCTTGACTATAAAAGCAGTGGCAATTATCGGCTAGATACCAATTATGAACGCACCCACTGGCGTGGCAATTATCGTTACAGTCGTTACAACCACCAAACTCATCATCATTTTGGGCTGTATTACACCCCAAACCACGACACGCATTTGTCAATTACCCAAGACGACAACCAAACCAACATCTACGCACGCACTCGTATCAACGACCATATGAGCCACGATGTACAATATCGGTCAAAAGATGATTACTGGCGATATCGTATCAGCCAAGATTATCCCACAGGCAAATTTGCCAGCACTTATGCGTACAGCATAGACCCTGATAAGCACCATTTGTCATCGTCGCACAGACTAAGTTACCACACCACTTTACAAAATCATCTGCAAATGGCACGCACCAAAAGCCAAGACAAAATTCCAGTTTTGCTTGCCAGTAGCGTACAGCACCGCTTGTCGGACAATCAATCGGTATCGCTTGGCGTATCGTGGCAAAACCTAACCAATCAAATCGGCTTTGACGGCAGTTGGCAGTATCACACCCAAAACGGTATGAGCCTTGGGGCAGGCTATCGGCACGGCACTGTGTCAAATGGCTTTGATGGTCGTTTGAATGGGCGTGAAATGGGTCGGCAAAGTGGCGAGTGGTTTTTGCGTCTGTCGCTAAACGCTTATAAACCGCCTGCAAGCTTGCCAAAACTTGGCAGATATACAGCGACCAATAGCACCAATGGACAGGCGGTCATTACCCTAACTCACGATGATAATGCCAACAAATCAGCGTATGAACAGATGTTTTTTGATGTCAATGGTCGGCTAACATCTGCCAGCACCCTAAGTCAAGACAACAACAAAAGCACTTATTTACTGGATTTACCAAAAGGCGTACACAAGATTGGTTTAGATGGGCGAGATTTGCCAATCCAATATGCCTTGCCAGCCCAAGCTGTTGCCAAGATCGCCCCAAGACTGCCAACGCACATCAACTGGCACATCAGCCAAACTTATGGCATTCGTGGGCGACTGTCTTTGGGGGTGGGGCAGGTGGCACTTTGGCAAAATAACCATAAAATTGCCACCACCCAAAGCGATACAGACGGCTATTTTTTCTTTGATAAACTGCCAACAGGCACTTATACTGTGCAGGCGAGTGGTCATCAGCCAAAGCAGGTGGTGGTATCGGACGATTATGTGGTGGGCGTGGTGCTGACAAGCAACGAGGAGCAATGATGACAACATATACCAATCGTATGAAGCATAAGACTGTTAAGCACAAGACCGTTAAGCACCTTATGGCGGTAGCGTTTTTGGGGTTGTTGTCTGTTGTCATAATACCGCAGGCACAGGCAGAAAACTGCTCTCCTGTAATTTACAATGGCTTGCTTGGTCCAAAATTTAAAAAAGTGGGCGAGTCTAATGGCGAGACAATCTATGCGTGTATGCGTGATGACAAACCCTATCCAAAAATTACTGTCAATGACAGTGATATCATTGCAGGTGGTAGCCAAGCGGTGGGTATGGGCAATGCCCAAAAAGTCGTGGATTTTGGTGTAAGTCGTGTTGATGTTGATGGTTTTGATATAAATGCTGTCAATGCCCCTAGTCGCTATACTTTTAAAAAAGCGGGCAGTATTACTGAGCCATTAAACGAAACATTTCAATTTTTTACTTATACCGACAAAAATGGTGATCTTGTTAAAAATAACAGCGGTCCTGCTTTTTATAATGCCTATTGTCAAGGCAAGCAAGCACCGCCATACGGTGCGGTCAATCATTGGCAAAATATCGTGGATTATTTGACCAATAATGCCCAAAAGTTTCTTGTTAATGGCGAACCTGCCACGCCAAGCTATAAGCCGATTGATAGGCATAATTATCAAATTGCTACCAAAGCGCTTGTGGTGGACGGCACCCAAATGACGGTCAATTTGATTGCCAGAAAGCGAGATGGTTTTTATTATAGTTTTGTCAATAAAGACAGTATTTATTGTATGATGACGGTGGGTGTAGAGGCAAGCGTGGATTTGAATACTGCCCGTGCCAAAGATTACACGCTAAACATAAGCTACAATAGCAATTAACAAAACAGTCTTATCTTTTAATCATAGAGCCTAACAACAGTTGGGCTTTTTTGTGATTAAAACACCAATTTTATTCTCAAAATATCGGCTATTTTGCTAGAAACGATGTCAATTTTACAGCACAAAACCACGCACAGCACAAGCGATTTAAATGAACAGCTTTACCGCTCACAGTCTTTGCCACAGCTGACAAGCGATGGACAATTAAAGCGTTTTTTGAGTGTGGAGGGGCTGCCCAAAGCTATGTTGCAACGAATCCTTGACAAGGCAAACGGCTACCTACTGCCAAACGGTCAAATCCAAAATTCGGACGAATTGTCAGGCTCAACTGTGATGAATTTGTTTTTTGAAAATTCCACACACACGCACGACTTTTGAAGTCGCCCAAAAACGCCTTGGCGCCAATGTGCTAAACCTTGACATTGCCAAGTCTAGCACAAGTAAGGGCGAAAGCCTTGCAGATACTTTGTGGAATTTGCAAGCGATGAGTGCAGATATGTTTGTGGTGCGTCATTCGTCAAGTGGGGCAATGCACTTTATGGCAAGTAAGGTTACCCCAAATGTCGCCATCATCAATGCAGGGGACGGACAGCACGCCCACCCATACGGACGCATTGGGCGTGATTTCGGTGGGCGTAGGCGGACTTGAAGCCGAATGCGTCATGCTAGGTCAGCCGTCTATGATGCGAACGCCTGACATTGTCGGTGTACATTTGACTGGAAAACGCCAAGCAGGGATAACAGCGACCGACATTGTCCTTGCTTTGACCGAGTTTTTGCGAGCCGAGCGAGTGGTGGGGGCGTATTTGGAATTTTTTGAGGAAAGGGGCGAGCAGTCTGTCGGTGGGCGATAGAGCGACCACTGCCAATATGACCCCTGAATATGGGGCGACCGCAGGGCTGTTTTATATTGACCAAAACACGCTGGACTATCTCACCTTGACAGGGCGAGAGAGCGAGCAAGTCAAATTGGTGGAAAATTATGCCAAAACCGTTGGGCTGTGGGCGGATAAAATGACGAAGGCGGTCTATCCACGAGTGTTAGAATTTGACTTATCTGCCGTAACTCGTAACATCGCAGGCCCGTCCAATCCACACGCAAAAGTTGCCACAAGCGAACTAAAAGAGAGGGGCATTGCAGGGGTGGTAGAAAATCGTGGCTCTTTTGATGAAGTGGGGGGCTTAATGCCTGACGGAGCGGTCATTATCGCAGCGATTACAAGCTGTACCAATACCTCAAACCCAAGAAATACCGTTGCCGCAGGACTTTTGGCAAAAAAGCCAACGCACTGGGGCTAACTCGCTAGCCGTGGGTGATGTCGTCCTTTGCCTCTGGTTCTAAGGTCGCTAAGATTTATCTAAATGAAGCAGGGTTATTGCCTGAGCTTGAAAAGCTGGGCTTTGGTATTGTTGGCTTTGCCTGTACGACTTGTAATGGCATGAGTGGGGCTTTAGACCCAAAGATTGAACAAGAAATCATGGAGCGAGATTTATACGCCACAGCCGTACTATCAGGCAATCGCAATTTTGACGGATGCATTCACCCACAAGCAAAACAGGCGTTTTTGGCAAGTCCGCCCCTTGTCGTGGCGTATGCGATTGCAGGGACGATTCGTTTTGACATTGAAAATGACCCACTTGGCTATCATAATGGCGAGCCGATTTATCTAAAAGACATTTATCCAAGCGATGATGAAATTGATGACATTGTGGCAAAATGCGTAAGACCCGAGCAATTTCGTGAAATTTATATCCCAATGTTTGATTTGGATAAATCGCAAAAGGCAAACAGTCCGCTGTATGATTGGCGTGAACAGTCCACTTATATCCGCCGTCCGCCCTATTGGGATAATGAACAGGGGGAAGGGGCTTTGGCAAGATCGTACGAACTTAAAAACTTACGACCGCTTGCCATTTTGCCTGATAATATTACCACCGACCATTTGTCGCCGTCCAATGCGATTGTCAAAAATTCGGCGGCGAGCGAATGCCTTGCCAAAATGGGCGTGCCAGAAGAAGATTTTAACAGCTATGCCACGCACCGAGGCGACCATTTGACTGCACAACGGGCGACTTTGGCAAATCCTAAGCTGTTTAATGAAATGGTGCGAAACGCTGACGGCACAGTCAAACAAGGCTCGCTGGCTAGGATTGAACCAGATGGGACAGTGGTGTGAATGTGGGAGGCGATTGAGACTTATATGGAGCGGGGTCAAGCAGGGACTGGGCGGTAAAGGGCGTGCGTTTGGCGGGCATGGAAGTGATTGTGGCAGAAGGCTTTGAACGCATTCACCGCACCAACCTTGTGGGAATGGGCGTGTTACCACTGCAATTTATAAACGGTCAAAATCGCCATACGCTTAAATTAGATGGTACGGAAATTTATGTGGTACAAGGGGAAATTTCGGCTCGCTGTACTTTAGATTTAATCATTGAACGCAAAAATGGCGATGTGGAAAGCGTGCCTGTGTTATGTCGCCTAGATAGCGATAGTGATGTAAGGACTTATAAGGCGGGGGGGCGTGCTTAGGGAGTTTGCGGGGAGGTTTTTTTGGATGAAAAATAATACTTTTTAGTAGTTAAAATCTGAACTTTTATTTTGAATAAATGGTAAAGGTATGGTAGTATAAAAGCTAGACCTTTACTTCCCATTAACCTTCATATAGGATAAATATGATGCTAAAAAAAGAAATTTTTGAAATTCATGCTGTGAATGAAAATTTTAATACACTAATAGAGCGTTTCCCAAATATTCATACTGGTAACAAAATCATTCTTTTACCAGCTGATGAAGAACGACATTTGTTTTATAATGGAACTTTAGAGATTTTTCAGTATTTAAGCACTAAATTTGATGAAAATACCGTCAATATTTTAGGCGATGACGATAGTTATAGAGAACTTTCATTGCACTCTAAGGCTCACTGGGTGGGTGTTTTCATGATTAGTAGTATACTTGCACCAATTTTTACCAATGTTGTGAGCGATTATATTAACAATGAACTGCACGCTGAACCTAAGGATGAGATAGCTTTAACTATTAAAGTAGTTAAAAAAAATAACTCTACCACATCTATTGACTATCGTGGAAATTCGGAAAATTTAGACAAAGTTTTCAAAGAAGTAAATAAATTAAGTGAAACAAATGAATCAGATAAAACAATTAATACTAAGTAATAGTATAGATATTGCAACTTATAGTAGCTACAAGAACAAACTTGAAATCTATCTCAGTTCTTGTCAAAAAAAGAGCAAGGAAAATACCTCAAATTTTCTTTGGAGATTGGTAACTTTATATAATATTAAAATTAATTTTATTAAAAACTTTGAGTATCTTAAAAATGGTAATTTTTATGAATCTTGGTGTATTTTGGAGACTATAGAAATTAGTTTGCAAAATTTAATTAATAATTCTAGTAAAGAGTTTATAGATGAGTATCAAGTAAATTTCTATAAACATTATACTCAACAATGGCAATCACTTTTTCCATATAATATTTTTTTCAGCATGGGTTTTATTGCATCCAAATTTACTTGCTCAATTTGCGGTCATGAATTAAGACCAAGAAGCCTTTGTAACCATCGGAAAGGTAGAATATATGATGGTGAATTGTGTTTTCATATTTGCAATCAAATGGATGATATTTTAGAGGTATCAATTGTTGACAACCCCATGCAAAAGTGCTGTATTCCGATGATAGATTATGACTATTCCCTAGTAAAATACGCGGTAGATAGACTTTACTCACCTTTTGATGGCTGGTTTTGCCACAAAACAAAAATGAAAGTGGAAAGAAGTAAATTTCATTCGGTACTTTCAGAAGCTTTATGTCCTTGTCATGAGCACAATAAGCGTTTTGGAGAATGCTGTTTTTCCAAAAGCCAAATTGAAATTCCCCATGTTGATTTCTATTTTGAAAAAACATTTGATGAAAGTTTACCAAAATTTATTTTTCCTTATTAATATTGTTTTACATTATCAACAACATACAAAAATAGTGATGAGTTTAGTATGTGGCGATAAAATGCAGAGTGATAGTTTATCATCTTAAACAAGGGGTAATCAAAATGCAAACCCCAATCCTCGCCACTTATATGCGTGGTGGCACATCAAAAGGCACATTTTTTAAACTCTCCGATTTGCCCACATCTTGCCAAGTGGCAGGGCAAGCACGAGACAATTTTTTGCTCCGTGTCGTGGGCAGTCCAGACCCCTACGGCAAGCAGATTGACGGACTGGGCAATGGCTCATCAAGCACCTCCAAAGTCGTGATTATCTCGCCTTGCACGGACGGCATACACGATGTCAATTATCTGTTTGGGCAAGTCGCCATTGACAAGGCGATGATAGATTGGTCAGGCAACTGTGGCAATTTGACAGGGGCAGTGGGCAGTTTTGCGATTTTTAATGGCTTGATTTCTAAGGATAAAATTCCCGAAAACGGCATTTGTACGGTCAAGATTTATCAGCAAAATATCGGCAAAACCATCATCGCCTATGTGCCTATCAAAGACGGATAAGTGGCGGAAACAGGCGATTTTGAGCTTGATGGGGTAACTTTTCCAGCCAGTGAAATTAAAATTGAATTTATAGACCCTGTGGACGACACGGGCGAGATGTTCCCCACAGGCAATTTAAAGGACACTTTGTCCGTCCCTTGCATGGGCGAGTTTGAAGTTACGATGATTAACGCAGGCATTCCCACGATATTTCTGCACGCAAGCGATTTGGGCTTTAAAGGCACAGAAATGCAAGCGGACATCAATTCAAACAGCGAAATTTTAGCCAAATTAGAAAAAATCCGTAGCTTTGGAGCGGTCAAAATGGGCTTGATTGACGATGTGGAACAAGCCCAAAGCCGTCAGCACACCCCAAAATCGCTTGGGTTGCACCGCCTACCGACCATGTTGCACCATGCGATGATGGGTACGGCTAGCGTGGCGATTGGCACGGCAGGGACGATTGTGGGGACGATTGTCAATGAGGTGGCAGGTGGTAAAGCATTGACAGAAGTGTGTTTTGGACGCCCATCAGGGACGCTCACGGTGGGCGGACAATCCGAATGCGTAAATGGCAAATGGGTCGCTCGTAAAGTATCTATGAGCCGTTCGGCACGCCGTCTGATGGTGGGGCAGGTGTTTGTGCCTGAGGATGGTTTTGATAGATTAAAATGCATACAAATGAAGTCAGCCTAAACCCCAAAGCAAGAAAACTTTGGGGTTTATGTTTTAAACACTTGTCGTTATTTTTAGCAAAACCCATGAAAATTTGCTATAATAATGCATTTTTATCATCAGTCTAGTACCGTGATTTTACGCCGATACATGATACGCCAAGTTGCCACGACCACCGCCCTTGTACTGGGGTTTTTGGTGGTCATGCTTTTGGGCGGTCGCCTGATACGTTATTTTGGCATGGCTGCCGAAGGGGGGCTGGATGTGGGGGTGCTGTGGACACTCATCGGCTATAATTTGCCTTATTTTTTGGAATTGATTTTTCCTTTGTCTTTTTTTATCGGGCTTATGCTGGTTTTTGGGCGACTGTATGCCGACCATGAGATGGCAGTGCTAAACGCAGGTGGGATAAGTCGTGGCACGGTATCAAGATGGCTGATACCGCTTGTGCTTGTGGTGTTTGTCATGCAGGGTTTTATCACGCTCATCGGTAAGCCGTGGGGGGTGGGGCGTGCCACCAACATTTGGCAAGAGCAATCGGTGGTGGAGATTTTTGATTTGATTCGCACCAAAGAGTTCATCAGCAGTGGCGACTATCATCTGTATGTCGGTGAAGTGGGCGATGAGCGTGAATTTTTAAAAGATGTCATCGTCATTCAGATGAATGATGGCAAGCAAGCAGAGTATGCCAATACGCCAACCACACAGACCGCCATAGAGCAGGGCGACCCGTTACACGCTGATAACCTAGACACGAGCAAAATCCCAAGCCAGCTACTATCTGACAAAGACACCATTATCCTAGCCAAATCCGCAACCCAAGTGCCGACCGCCACGCATGATGGTTCGGTGGTGCTTGACTTGCACGAAGGTCGGCGGTATGAAGTGGATACCGCCAGTCGTCAGTACAGCCAAGTGGGCTTTGGGCGGTATCGCATTCATCTGACGGGCAAAAGCGAGAGTCAAGGACGCCCGATGAAGATAGAAGGCATTGCCACAGGCGAGCTTTTGAGTGTGCGTAGGGTGCAAGGCGAGATAACCCTAAAAAACAGCATGTTTAGCCCACAGCAGGTGCGTGCCGAGCTCGGTTATCGTTTGTCGTTGCCGTTTTTGATGATTATCGCTGTACTGCTTGCCACACCGCTTGCGACCGTGCGACCCCGTCAAGGCAGATGGCTCAAACTCATCCCTGCGATTTTTGTGTTTGTGGCGAACGTGCTGATTTTGATTTCCCTAAAAGAGAGCATTGCCAAGGGCAAGATTGGCGTGTACATCTATCCTGTGGCATTGGTGTTGTTCATCGCTTTTGCCTTGTATCTAAATTATCATGACCGTATCATGGCACAGCTTCGCCGAAATCGCATCAGTCGCCAAGGTCATCAGCAATCAGAGCAGGGGGCATCATGAAAGCATGGATTTTACCCCGTTATGTCATCCGCTCGGCACTGTTTGCCATGATGGGAGCGGTGGTGGGCTTGTGGCTATTGCAAATCATCTTTGCCTATCTGTCCGAGCTTGAAAACCTATCCGAGACTTATACATATTTTGACGCGTTACGCTTTATTTTGTACCGTTCGCCTTATTTTTTGGTGCAGTTTATCCCCACGGGGGCATTACTGGGGGCGGTGATAGGGCTTGGACTGCTGGCGGGTAACAGCGAGCTTGTGGTCATGCGAGCAGGTGGAATCAGCGTGTATCGTATCATCGGGTTTGCGATGTTACCTGCGTTTTTATTTGTGATGATTTCGCTGGCGGTTAATCAGTTTGTTTTGCCTACCACCAACGACAAAGCCTCACAGATTGCCAATCATTTACCTAATAAAAAGCTATTTACGGTCAATGGCTATTGGGCGGTTAATGACACCGCACAGGGTCAGGAGATTGTCTATATCAGTTATGCAGATTCGGCGGGCAATCTGGGAGAAACTAAACGCTATCGTTTGGGGGCGGGGTCTCATTTGACAGAGGCGACTCGGGCAAGTGGGGGCGTGTATTCTGGGCAAGTGGGGTCGGAGTATCATTGGAATTTGCAAGAAGTTGCTCAGCTTAATGCCAGCGAGCAGGGCGTACAGCGACATTTTGACGATTATAAAACTTTATCTTTGCCCCTTGCCCCCACTTATGTGCATTTATTGACCAAAGAGGCGGAGGATTTGTCTTTGACCGACCTTTTGACCCATAAACAGCTCATGAGTCATCAAGGCAAACGCTCGTTACGCCATGAAGTCGCCTTTTGGCAAAAATTACTCTCGCCCTTTGCGGTATTGTCGTTGGTGTTAGTTGCCTCATCGTTTGTGTTTGGTTCACTGCGTTCGCAGGGCTTGGGACTTCGTATTGTCATGGCGTTATTGACGGGACTTTTGTTTAGTTATTTGACCGATTTGACGGGGTTTGTGGCACTGGCAACAGGGTTTTCGCCGTTTTTTATGGCACTGTTACCGATTATTGTGAGTGCAGGCGCGGGGATTTATCTACTCCAAAGACGGCAATAAAATGGCGAGAGATTGCCAATTTTTATGGTTATTTTTAAATTAAAAATCTTAAGTGTATAGCCACAAATTTTAAAATTACACTCTACAAAACGAAAAAGTACCACGGTTTTCTGTTCGTGGCGAGCTAAGTCGAACTATGACGGAAACCGACCCTCAGGCAGGCTCAGGGCGAACGGCTTGTGTAGTAAAATTCAATTTTGTTAGCTGTATCACAAGCTCAATAATATAAGAGTGTAGGGGTGTGCTGTGGACATCCGATAAACATGACAGCAATAAAGGACGTGCGGAGATAGTGCTGATGAACCTTTGATAAATATTAAGTTCGTTAGATATGAGTATATTTTAACATAAGAAAATCATCTATTTAAAACGATTGATTTTGTCAAAGTGTGTGTTTTGATTGAAAAGTTTCATAAAAACCCCCATTTTTTGTGTGTTTTTGGCAAATGCTGTTATAATAATCCGTTTCATCGTTTGTCCGTTTATTTTTACCTACCAAATATAGCTTGTCATGAAATTAGCCGTCATCGGAGTCAATCACAAAACCGCCCCTGTCGCCCTGCGAGAGCGGTTGTCGTTCGGCTCGGATTTGCCACAGGCGATTACTGACATTCGCCGTCTTGATGAGTCGGTCTCGGGGGCGGTCATCGTCTCTACTTGCAACCGCAGCGAGATTTATGTGGGGTTTGACGATGAGTGGCAAGCGGTCGCTGACGATGATGATGTGAGCGTGCAGGCAGGGCGAGTTCGGTTGTGGCTTGCCGAGTTCAAGGGCGTGGCACTAGATGACATTTCGCCTTTTTTGTACATTTATGAGAATAACCGTGCGTTGAACCACTGGCTTCGTGTGGCATCAGGGTTAGATTCGATGATACTGGGCGAGCCACAGATTCTGGGACAAATCAGACAAGCGGTGTCGCAGTCGCAGGCAGTAAGTGGGGTGGGGAGTGATTTTCATTGGCTTACTCAGCAGATTTTTGCGTCAGCACGCAGTGTCCGCCGTGACAGTAAAGTCGGACAGCAGGCGGTGACGTTAGGGTTTGCCACCGCCAAACTGGTCACGCAGATATTTGACAAGCCAGAGAAGACCACGCTACTCATGGTGGCGGCAGGCGAGATGAACCGTCTTGTCGCTCATAACGTGGCAAGCCTTGGCATGAAAAACATCATCATCGCCAATCGCAGTCCACAGCGTGCCGAACTACTCAAAGATGAGCTGGTACAAATGGCACAAAATGCAGGGCGGTCGGTGCATGTTGAGTGCGTGGGGCTAGATAGTCTCGGGCAGGTGCTAAGCCGTGCCGATGTGGTGAGCAGTTGTAGCGGTAGCATGGAGACGCTGATTAGCACAGAGATGGTCAAGCACGCCCAAAAGGTGCGTCGTCATCGTCCGTTGCTACTGGTGGATTTGGCAGTGCCACGAGACATCAACCCTGCGGTGGGCGGATTTGATGATGTCTATCTGTATTCGGTGGATGACTTACAGCATGTCATCGCAGGTAACCTAGAAGAGCGAAAACAAGCGGCGGTAGAGGCGGAGCTGATGGTCAGTCAGCTGACCCTAAGTATCGAGAGTCAAATGCAACTGCTGTCCGCCAGACGTTATATTGCCGATTATCGCATGATGGCAAACGAGCATAAAAGCCGACTGTTATCGCATGCCAAACACCGTCTGGCACAGGGTGATGACATGATGATGGTGCTAGATGAGTTCGCTCATCGTCTGACCAACACGCTCACGCACTCGCCGTCACGACTCATCCGCACCGTTGCCACACACCAAGATTCACAGCTTCTAGAAGTGGTAGGGGTAGGGCTGATGGATTACCGTGATAGGCAAGCCTGACTACTTTACTCAAAATCACCTTTATTTAAAATCCCCCAAATTCATCTTTAACGCATCAAAACACACACTCATCTCAAAGCCCCGATACTGCAAAAATCGCAGTTGGCGGGCTTTTTCTTTGGGGTCTTTTGGGATTGTGTCGCCATATTTTTTACAGCGAGCTTCTACGGCAAGTTTGAGCCAGTCTATCTCATCATCCTTGTTATCATCGTCCAAAATTGTGCCGTCCGCCACACTATCCACATTACTCATGGCGATAAGTTCATCTATACTGCCAAACGCCTTGATATCAAGCCCTGCTTTTTTTAGGCTATCTGTCAAATACCGCACGCCACGCCCTTTGCGTACCGCTTCACGCACGAGCATGGTCGCACAGCGTGTGTCGGACTGATAACCTTTTTCGGCAAATTCATCAAGCAAGTCATCCACCGCCTGTGGGTCGCAGTCTTTGGCGATGAGTTTGGTTTTTAGTTCATGGCGAGACAGCTCTTTTTTGGATAAATAATAAAACGCAAGCCAACGCAAATAGCGAGCTTCTTTGTCGGGAAGTTGTAATTTTTCAATCTCCACTTGGCTTAATAATTTTAAAGAATTGTCATCAAGCACCGTTTGGCTGTCGTCTTTTAATAATAAATCTACCGCAGACGGTTTGTTGTCGCTTGTTTGGGATTTGCGTTTGCGTGTGGGTGTTGGCGTATTGGTTTGGGAGTTGGAATTTTGGGTGTTTTTAATTGGTTTTTTGGATTTTTTAAAGGAGTGTTTGGCGGTGTTAGTTAAATTTTTTGGTTTATCAGATAAAAAATTATCATCGGATTGTTTGTTGCTGTTTTTACCGTCCGTTTTATCGGCTTTTTGAGGATTTTGATTATCCGTATTATCACTGTTATCATTCTTTTTATTAAAAGTTTTAGCAGACACAGGTTGTCCCATGTCTGCTAAGATGTCATCTAAGGTTTGTATTTTTATGGGTTTGACCATAAAATTAGTCGTCCATGCCCTCTACATATCCAGGCACTTCACCGTCATCATCGCTGGGGGCGACTGGCACGACATTGGCAAGTTTGAGCTCACGGATTTTGGCTTCAATCTCTTGGGCGATGGCTGGATTTTCCGCCAAAAATTGGCAGGCATTGGCTTTGCCTTGACCGATTTTTGAGCCTTCATAGCTGTACCACGCCCCTGATTTACCCACGATGTCAAGGCTTGCCCCGATGTCCACAATCTCACCCAAGCGGTTAATGCCTTCGCCGTACATGATGTCAAATTCGGTTTGGCGGAACGGGGGAGCCATTTTGTTTTTGATGACCTTGACACGGGTTTCAGAACCGATGATTTCCTCTTTGTCCTTGACCGAGCCGATACGGCGAATGTCTAGGCGGACAGAGGCGTAGAATTTTAGGGCGTTACCGCCTGTTGTCGTTTCAGGCGAGCCGAACATTACGCCGATTTTCATGCGGATTTGGTTGATGAAAATCACCATGCAGTTAGAGCGTTTGGCGTTACCTGTGATTTTACGCAAGGCTTGGCTCATCAGACGTGCTTGCAGACCCATGTGGCTGTCGCCCATTTCGCCTTCAATCTCAGCCTTTGGAGTTAAGGCAGCAACCGAGTCCACCACAATCAAATCCACCGCCCCAGAACGCACAAGCATGTCCACGATTTCAAGGGCTTGCTCGCCGTTGTCAGGCTGAGAGACCATAAGTTCGTTCAAATTTACGCCCAATTTTTTGGCATAAATGGGGTCTAGGGCGTGTTCTGCGTCAATGAACGCACATTTTCCGCCTTGCTTTTGGCATTCGGCAATCGTTTGTAGGGTGAGCGTGGTTTTGCCCGAGCTTTCAGGCCCGAAAATCTCAATGATGCGCCCCTTTGGCAAACCGCCAATCCCCAGAGCAATGTCAAGCCCAAGCGAGCCTGTGGAAATGGTCTCGACATCTACCTTGATAGACTCATCACCCAGATTCATGATGGTGTTTTTGCCGAACGCCTTTTCAATCTGAGCCAATGCCATTTGCAACGCTTTTTCTTTATTGCCTTCAATGTTTTCGTCTTTTTCTTTGGGTGCTTTTGCCATAAGAATTACCTTTTTCAACTAAAATTAACGTGATAAAACAACTAAATTTACAACCAAAATTTTGCCTATTTTAGCACTTTTTTGGGCAAAATGGCGGTAATTTTTGCGTTGTTACAATAAATAATTGTTAAGTTAAATTAAATAATTTATTAAAAAATACTGTTAAATCTGCTCATCTCGTTTAAACACCCATTCATCATCACTGCTTGCTTTTTCGTCAAAATAATAACCGTCCATGTCAAAGTTTTTTAGCTCATCGGGGTTTGTGATTTGATTTTTTGCACAAAAATTCATCATCATGCCACGGGCTTTTTTGGCGTAGAAACTCACGATTTTATATTGCCCGTTTTTTTGGTCTAAAAATTTGGGCGTGATAATCTCCGCCTTGATTTTGGCAGTATTGACCGCTTTAAAGTATTCACTGGAAGCAAGATTTATCAATACATCAGAACCGCTATTTTTGATATTATCATTTATCACATCAGTAATCTCATCGCCCCAATAGCCATATAAATCATCGGCGTGGGGTGTTTTTAATTTCGTACCCATTTCTAGCCGATAAGGTAGCATATTATCCAAAGGCTTTAAAATGCCATATAACCCTGATAAAATTCCTAAATGTCGATTTAAATATAAAATCTCATGGGTGTTTAATGAATAAGCGTCCAATCCTGTATAAACATCACCGTCAAACAAATAAATAGCAGGCTTTTTATTGTCATCGAAAGGATAAGTCCAGTTTTGGTTACGTACGACATTTAATTCAGCGATTTTTGCAGATACGCCCATAAGCTCTTGTAAGTCTATCACGTCTTTATTTTTTAGGGTTTTCATTAATTCTATGGCGTGATTGATAAGTACAGGTTCGCTTAAATGACTATCTACATTAAAGGGGATGGCGGTTTTTTCATCTAGGTTTTTGGCAGGGGATATTAAACAATACATGATATTTTCCAATGATTAAATGAGTTTAAAAGATAAAAAGATTATAAAATAACTGGTGTAATTTTTCAATTTAAAAATATTGATTTGACGGTTTAAATTTGTTATATTAAATCCTTATTTTAACCATTAAAAGGAATTTCTTATGACCGACACGATTTTGGCACGCCTAGCCCCAACCGCTCACGGCAAATACATCGGCGTTATCACACTCAACAACCCCAAAGCTCTAAACGCCCAAAACCTAGACATGGTCAAAGCCACACGCACGCACCTAGATACATGGGCAGATGATGACAGCGTGGCGGTCGTGGTGCTACACGGCACAGGCGATAAGGGGCTGTGTGCAGGGGGCGACATCAAGGCACTCTATGGCGGAGCGAGTGGGTCGAGTGCCCACGACTTTTTCACGCACGAGTACGGACTCATGCACGCCATGCACACCTACCCCAAACCTATCATGGCGTGGGGGCATGGGATTGTCATGGGGGGCGGTATGGGACTGTTTGTCGGGTCAAGCCATAAAGTCGTTACGTCCGACACGCTCATGGCAATGCCCGAAGTCTCTATCGGGCTATTTCCTGACGCAGGGGCTTCCTACTTTTTAAATCATTTGGCGGGTAAGGTTGGGCTGTTTTTGGGGCTAACGGGGGCAAGATTTACAGGGGCGGACGCTCATGCGTTTGGCGTGGCGGATTTTGCAATCGGTCATGACAGATTTGATGACGTGCTAAGTCGTATTTGTCAAATTGATTTTAAGGATAATCACACCAATCATCATTTATTATCTGCTTGTTTAAATAGATTTCATGATAAATCCATATTGGGAGAGAGCGTTTTATTACAGTCATTTGATGAAATCAATCATCTCATGAATCAAGGCGATTTATTAGCGATTGACAATGCTTTAATGAATTATCAAGGCGATGATGATTTTATTAAATCCGCCATAGACATTTATAAAAATGGCTCGGACACCACAAAAGCCATTACCTTTAAAATCTATCATGATTTAAAAACGACCAAAAAAGACTTTTCCTTAAAACAAATATTTGATTTAGAAACGGTCGTGGCGACACATTGTGTCAATCATGGCGATTTTAAAGAAGGGGTGCGGGCATTACTCATTGATAAAGACAAAAACCCCAAATGGCGATATATGCTTGCCGATATGTCTATGGGGCATATTGATGAGTTTTTTGGGGAGTTTGTTTAAATAGATTTATAGAGAAATCCGCTTTTTGCAAAGCGGATTTGATTTACTGCCCCGCTTGTGAGCAGACATAGCCAAAGTTTGCTCTCGCCTGCCCTATAAGGAATCACTCTGTACCAGTCTTTTGAGGGATAAATGGATACATAACCTTCATAACTGTCTGCATTGTTGCCTTGCTTGTATAATGAATGATATTATCAAAGTCATTTTTACGAGCAACGCAGTCATAATAATCAAAATTTTTCGTTTGCCAATAGCTTTTACCATCTAAATTTTGAATAGTTTTAAAATCTGTTCGTATCCACACACTAACTATTACCCACCGCCTGTAAAAGACTTGGCACGCACGCTGTCTTTGTCTAAATACTCTTTAAAGTTGTTGGTTTCGTCCGTTTAAACCCAATTACTAGTAAAAGCAGGTGTAGCAAGCATTAGGATGATACATAGATATTTTTTTATAAAAACTCCTGTTAAAAATATATACAAAAAAATTTTCTATTATATTGATATAAAGAATAATTATTTAAAATTTTTTTAAAATAAACTTCATAAGCCTATTTCTTAATTTTAGTATTGAGTATTTTCCAGTGCCTTCTAACTTGATGGCGAATTTTATCTGATTGCATAATTTTTGCCGAATTGTAAGCATAACCCAAAAAATTACCCCAAACCTGACGCTGAAAAACCCATTTATCTTTCTTATTTAATCGTCTAATATATCTTTTTGATTTTTTAGCACCGATATATGAATATCTATAATGTAATCGATTGATAAACAACTTGCCTTTCGTATTATTTTGAATTCTTTTTGAGTAATATTTACAGCGTTTAACGCCTTGACTCATTTTCATATAATACTGTGCTAAAGCTTGATTTTTGAGATAGATATTTGTACCATCAAAACTAAATCCTAAGTATTCAAATCTTCTGTTTGAACTATTTTTGTTAATTTGACCACCAAACTCTTGCAGGCACTTAACGCTATTATTTTCTTTAAAAAAATAAAATATTTGGGTTTTTTCTTGTTTAATGTTTAACTTGGTAATTTTAGATATTGAATCTTCTAATAATACCAATATCTCATTTTTAAGAGAGCTATTACAAACAATCACAATATCATCGGAATATCTCTTATATATTCCGCCAATTTTCTGTACTTCTTGATGAATATAGGTATCAAAATTAATCATATAAATATTTGCCAAAGTTGCACTAATAGCAGAGCCTTGGCAAATGCCTTTATATAAATTTTTTTCTGTGTTATTACGTTTTTGGCTATAAATAATGCCTTTACTTCGGATATATTTAAGCTCCCTTAATTGACAAAAAGCTACCGCCTCTTGCGAATATAGATGCGTAATTGTTTTAATTGATTTTTGTTTGTATTTTCCTTCATGATTTAGAATAATTTTCTCTTTAAATAATTCAAATATTTTTTCATAATCTATGTATGAAAACTGAGTAATTGCCTTATAGACATTATAATGGTCTTTGGGTAGAGTGTCGTTTTCTTTTAATTCTAGCACGCTTTTCCAGGCATTTTTTAATAAGGCGTGGTCAAGATTATCAAAAAATCCCTCTATATCTACTGTGATGACTGTCAGTTCTTCTTGTTGTGCACGGTGTTTTATAACATCAAAAACTTCTTTGGCAAAATCTATATTACATTTACCCGAACCATCTACTGTAGTTATTTTTCTATAAGCAGTTACCACATCGCCAAGATTATTTTGATTTAACTGTTTTTCGTAATGAATCTGCAAAAGATAAGCATAATAAGCAAAAATATTAGCAATCCCAATGATTGGCATAATAAATATCACGCACCTTGGGTTTTAGGCGTACACGCTTACCATTGTGTAATATATTGCCGTCTTGGTCATACTGTTTGCGAAATTTAGGCGTGATTATTTGTGTATGAATGAAAGGACAAAACGCATGTTTGGCTATTTTTTCAGGATTGGTAATATAGCGAATTACTTGATTTTTGCTTTTAGAAGTGATTGGCAATCCGATATGAGGGTATCTTTTTAGTTTAAACCAAGAGGGGTCTTTGACTTTTTTTGATTTCATAATTGTTGCAGAATAAAAAATGAAAGTAGGCGGAGTACGCATAACAGCCAGTAAGTACACCTTACGCTTCTATCAGAAGAAGCACCCCAATTGTAGAATAATAATACTATGTATCATCAAATCAAAGGATATAAATATGCTAAGTTTCAATGCATTCACAGCAATTAACATCATAAAGCAGTTGACATTTCTGTCCAAGTGCTTTATAAAAGCTATCCGTACTGACATATTCAGTACGCAAACCCAAGATGGGCAGTTTAATTGGCAAACTTAACTGACTTGCTACCTACTTTCAAGGTAAATTTTACTACACCAAAAAATTTTTTGCAATAAAAACCACTCATTAAGAGTGGTTTTTATTGTATTTAAAAAATTATACAAAATGCTTTTACATAAAATCCTTAGGATTTAAACAACTCGCCAAATGCTTGGCAGGGTCGGTGTCATACGCCTTAATGGCATCTTCTACCGTCATGCCCAACGCCTTGGCAACACCCATGCCATAATCAGGGTGGCAGGCGTGGCAGTTACGGATATGGCGGTATTTGATGAAATCTAACGCATCACCCATTGCCCCTGCGGTGTTGTCAAATAGGGCTTGTTTTTGCTCATCAGTCATGAGATTAAACAGGGCTCTTGGCTGGCTAAAATAATCACTGTCATCTTCACGAAAATCCCACTGCTTGGCATCGCCACTAATTTTTAGGGGTGGCTCGGCGTACTGGGGCTGTTCTTGCCATTGATTAAAGCTGTTTGGCTCATAGTGCGGACGTCCGCCATAGTTGTCGCCCACTCGCCCTTGACCGTCTCTGTGGTTTGAGTACACAGGGCAACGTGGGGCATTGACAGGGATTTGGTTGCGGTTTACACCCAAGCGATAACGCTGTGCATCGGCATAGTTAAATAGACGAGCTTGTAGCATACGGTCAGGCGATACGCTGATACCAGGAACCAAGTTGCTTGGGGCAAAGGCGGATTGTTCAACATCTAAGAAGAAGTTTTCTGGGTTTTTATTAAGTTCAAATTCGCCCACTTCAATCAAAGGATAGTCGCCTTTTGGCCAAACTTTGGTTAGGTCAAATGGATGATAAGGCACTTTATCTGCATCTGCTTCTGGCATGATTTGAACGTACATTTTCCATTTGGGGAAGTCGCCATGTTCAATAGCTTCAAACAAGTCTTTTTGGTGGCTTTCACGGTCTTGACCAATGATTTTTTCGGCTTCTTCGTTGGTTAGGTTTTTGATGCCTTGCTGAGTGCGGAAATGGAATTTGACCCAAAAACGCTCATTATCGGCATTGATAAAGCTGTATGTATGCGAGCCAAAGCCGTGCATATGGCGATAAGACTTAGGAATGCCACGATCGCTCATCACAATCGTTACTTGGTGGAATGCCTCTGGCAGTAGTGTCCAAAAATCCCAGTTGTTGGTGGCACTACGCATATTGGTTTTGGGGTCTCTTTTGACCGCTTTGTTTAGGTCAGGGAATTTTCTTGGGTCTCTTAAAAAGAAGACAGGCGTGTTGTTGCCGACCATGTCCCAGTTGCCTTCTTCGGTGTAAAATTTAAGGGCAAAACCACGAATATCACGCTCAGCATCCGCCGCACCACGCTCGCCTGCTACGGTGGTAAAACGGGCGAACATTTCGGTTTTTTTACCAACTTCACTAAAAATCTTGGCACGGGTATATTTGGTGATGTCGTGCGTTACGGTGAACGTCCCGAACGCCCCTGAACCTTTGGCGTGCATACGGCGTTCTGGAATGACTTCACGGGCAAAGTCGGCAAGTTTTTCGTTTAGCCACAAATCTTGGGCAAGTAAGGGACCTCTGGCACCTGCGGTCAACGAGTTTTGGTTATCAATAACAGGAGCTCCGTTGCTCATGGTAAGGGGTGTGCCTGAGTAGGGGCATTTTGGGGTATCAGTCATGATAAATCCTAGGTTATGGTGTATTTTGATTAAAGGTATGACAAAACAAGTATAGCAAAGCAGGGTGTGCTTGTCGGTTAGCGTATGTAAACAATACAAATGACACTCATTGCCAACTTAGATGACTGGCTTGAACTTTGCTACTGCTTGGTTTGTCAATCTATGGAGCTATTATAGGCAGGATTGATTATTTGGTAAATTATAATAATTTGATGTTTTGATTTGATTTTTTAAATTGAAAAAACTTGATGAATTCTAAATGATGATTGATAAAATTTGTTGTAATTTAAAAATCACAACAATCCAATACGGTTGAAAACCAAACCGCTAGAAGCTAAGACGAGTCATCATAAGATTTGCCCAATCAGTCTAGTTTACGACTGCCAAACACCAAACTTACCCCCGCCAACGCTCCCCATAAACTGTTACCTTGCCAAATCGCCATGCCAAAAAACAGCACAGCAAGCAAAATGGCGGTTGGATAAATGTGATAATTGCTGATGGTCATGATGATTCCCTATTATCATAAAAATTTAAGGCTCTGGTCTAAAAAGTATGCTAAACCCAACCATAGTTAATATAATGAAACACCAACTCAAATGCTTTGAAATGGTTTTCTAGCTTTTTAGAAAAACAGCAAGTTCTCCTAAATGCTCGCCTGACGAAGGTTCTCAGTCTGGTGTTATTGCCTTCAATACCCACAGTAAAGCGTTTACCAACTTGTTTTAAAGAGTGCTTAAAGGCAGTTAAAAAGCTATCCCAATCATCACAAGCAATTTTGTTGAAAGTAATGCCTAGTTGGGTAAGTTGTATTTTGA
>NZ_AUGF01000018.1 GCF_000426885.1 Moraxella caprae DSM 19149
CTTCACCATAGTGTAAACTTGCATAATTTGTCACGCAAGATTACAAAAAGAGAAAATCATATACCAACTATTTGAAAACCATCATACCCAAGCCAATATTAAATGCAGTTTTGGTAAATTTATTGATTGATAAATCATCATTAGACTTCCTGCAAAACTAGGCTTTCCGTTCGCCCCGAGCTTGTTGAGGGGTGGCGGAAAACCGTTATGGTTCGACAAGCTCACCACGAACGGTTTTCCTTATTTTTGGGTTTTGCAGGAAGTCTATTCAACCAGCTGTATGGAAATTATATTTGATGAAATCTACTAAACACTTATCCGTCTTGGTATTATTTTCATGCTTATGGTCAACACCCCAGTCAAGCATGGCTAAAATTGCCAATTGCCCTGCCATTGATGAAAATAACATCCGTTATAGAAGTCATGGCAATTTTGTGGAAGCGTCTTACTCCACGCACAATCAAACAAACACAATCCACCCAAAGCCAATTGAAAATAAGCAAATACTTTGGCATACTAAGTCATTGGAAAATGACAAAGTGTTAGACCCGCATTTAGAAGCTGATGTTCAGTTTAATATCGCTTGCGTTCAATACACCACTGATAAACATATTATCGCAACTGACAAACGTAACAGACGATTTATTTTGGATAAACAAACAGGCAAACTTTTACAAACACAAATATACGAATTATTATACAATCTAAGGGTTAATGAAATCCCTATTTATCATCAAAACGACATCGCAAAATTAGAGCATTTGGGGGATTATTTATTTGCCCTAAAACGCATTGATTATATCAATCAATCATCATTAGCCATTTATAAAAATGATATGCCTGACAATTATGATGTTGTATTAAATATGCCAAATAACGCTTTTTATTTATTGGCAAAGCAAACACTCAAAGACACCCTAAATCTTTTAAAAGATTTTGAAAAAGACAAAACCATCAACACCGAGCATTGGGTCAAAATGACAGCCGAGCAAATGACCGACTGGCATCACAAAACCTATATCCAACCCAAATTATTACAACGAGCCAACTAATATGTGCCAACTACTTGGAATGAACTGCAACACCCCCACCGACATCGGATTTAGCTTTACAGGCTTTCGCCAGCGTGGGGGCTTGACCGACCACCATGAGGACGGTTTTGGCATTGCGTTTTTTGAAAAAAGCGAATCGGGCAACATCGGGCTTCGCCAATTTCACGACAACAAGCCAAGCTACCTATCGCCCGTGGCGGATTTGATAAACCATTACCCCATAAAAGCCATGAACGTCATCGCCCACATCAGACGGGCGACCACAGGCGAAAAAAGCAACCTATCCAACCTACACCCCTTTGTGCGTGAAGTGTGGGGTGAGCAGTGGGTATTTGCCCACAACGGGCAGATGACAGCGAGCTTTATCAGTCGCACCGAACGCCTACACGCCAACGGCAATGCCGAGCATTATACGCCCGTAGGCACGACCGACAGCGAGCTTGCGTTTTGTTATCTGTTAAACCGTCTAAAAGCCACCTTTAAATCCCGTCCGTCCGATGAGGCGTTATTTGCCTTTTTGACCGCACAATGCCGTTATCTGTCCGCCAATGGACTTTTTAACTGCTTGATTTCTAATGGCAATTGGCAATTTGCCTACGCAGGCAGTCTGCTTTTTTATCTGACTCGCAAAGCCCCTTTTGGCGAGGCTAATTTGTCAGACGGCGAGATGAGCGTCAATTTTGGCGATTTGACTACCGCCAAAGACAAAGTTACCGTCATCGTTACCATACCGCTCACCAACAACGAAAAATGGCAACAGATTGCCGTGGACGAATGTGTGGTATTTAGGGACGGCGACGTGGTGTTTAAGAATACACCCAGCAAAAAAACCTATCTGTCTATCGAAGACGGCATTGCCTTGGCAAGAAGTGTGGGGGCGAGTGTTTAGTTTTGGTATTTTAGATGGCATTAAAAAAACCAATCCCAAAAATCAGGCATTTTATCCATAAATCCTCAATTGATGGATGAAATTTTATCAAAAGTGTGTTAAAGTACACCTATCTTGTAACTGATTATCAAATGATAATCAAAAGAGCTGTGATGATTGATAAAATCAATAATCAGCGACCAAGTCCACGATTTAAAAGGTGATGAACATGGCTTTTACCAATAAAGATTTACGCAAGGCAGGTCTAAAAGTAACCTTGCCCCGCATGAAGATTTTAGAGCTATTAGAGAACGCAGAACACCACCACATGAGTGCCGAAGACGTGTATAAGGCACTTGCCGAGCAAGGTGAAGATGTTGGTTTGGCGACGGTGTACCGTGTGCTGACTCAGTTTGAGCAGGCAGGCATCATTGAACGTCATAATTTTGAAAATAACCTATCGGTGTTTGAGATTGCCCAAGAAGAACACCACGACCATTTGGTGTGTGATGTTTGTGGTAAGATTGAAGAGTTTCATAATGCCATCATCGAAGATGAGCAAGAGAAAATCGCCGAGAAGTATAATTTCAAGCTGTCAGGGCATTCGCTGGTCTTGCATGGCGTGTGCGACAACGAAGAGTGTCAAAAGACCCTTGACCCTGCCAATAAAAGCTAAATCAAGCGTTATAAAAAGACTGGTCATTGCCAGTCTTTTTTGTGGGTGTGTCAATTATAATCGCCCATATCAATAGAGAGTTTGGCAGACTCTTCTTCGACCACAGCATTTTTGCTTTCGAGTTTGATTTGTAGACGTAGGTCGTTCGGGCTATCTGCATGCTTGATGGCATCTTGATAGGTGATTTGTCCTGATTCATACAAGTCGAACAACGCTTGGTCAAAGGTCTGCATGCCGATGTCACGAGAGCGTTTCATCACAGGTTTAATCTCGTGAATCTCGCCCTTGCGAATGTAGTCAGCGATGAGCTGTGTACCCAATAAAATCTCAATGGCGGCACGGCGACCTTTGCCATCAGGGGTTGGGATAAGCTGTTGGGCGATGATGGCACGCAAGTTGAGTGACAAGTCCATGAATAACTGTCCGTGTCTGTCCGCTTCAAAGAAGTGAATGATACGGTCGATGGCTTGGTTGGCGTTGTTGGCGTGGAGCGTGGCAAACACCAAGTGACCCGTCTCAGCGTACTGGATGGCATAGCTCATGACTTCACGGTTACGAATCTCACCGATAAGGATGACATCAGGGGCTTGACGTAGAGTGTTTTTTAGACCTTCTTCAAACGAGAGCGTGTCAATACCCACCTCACGCTGAGTAACGATACAGCCTTTGTGCTGATGAACGTATTCAATCGGGTCTTCGATAGTAATGATATGACCACGAGAGTTCTCGTTACGATGGCCAATCATGGCAGCCAGCGTGGTGGATTTACCCGTACCTGTCGCACCCACAAGTAGGATAATGCCACGCTTTTT
Source organism: Moraxella caprae DSM 19149 (assembly GCF_000426885.1). GTDB lineage: Bacteria > Pseudomonadota > Gammaproteobacteria > Pseudomonadales > Moraxellaceae > Moraxella > Moraxella caprae. The sequence goes on from NZ_AUGF01000018.1 coordinate 3,409, forward strand.
CATGGCAAGCTCTTTTAGGATGGGCGGTAGATTCAAATCTTCAGTGGTGGGGATTTGTGTCTCAATCTTACGCAGTACCATCGCTGCCTTGTTACGCTGAATCATCGCCGACACACGAAAACGAGCCGCTTCGGCTTTGTCAGAGATGGCAAATTGGCACTCGTTGGTCTCATGGAACTCTTTTTTCTGAGCTTCGGTCATGATGCTGGTTACCAGTGCCATGGTCTGCTCGGCGGTCAGTGGCGTTCTGGTCATGGGCAAAATGGTGCCATTGACTTTGAGTGATGGGGGAACGCCTTCGGTGATAAAAAGGTCAGAGCCGTTTTTGGCAATCATCACTTGTAGTAGTTTATCAAAATCCATGTTGCTTCCTTATAAGAACGCTTCTGGCTGTTTGGCATAGACACGTGCCGTCTCTTTAGTGATGGTGCGAGATGAGACCAAGTTCTTTAAGGTCTGGTCAAGGGTAATCATGCCTTCGCCTGCCCCTGTTTGGATGGCAGAGTACATTTGGGCGATTTTGTTTTCACGGATAAGGTTGCGAATGGCAGGCGTGCCAAGCATGATTTCATGAGCTGCCACACGACCGCCCCCGACTTTTTTGAGTAGGGCTTGCGAGATAACCGCTTGCAGGGACTCGGATAACATCGCACGAATCATGTCTTTTTCGGCGGCAGGGAATACGTCAATCACGCGGTCAATGGTCTTGGCAGCGGAGTTGGTGTGTAGTGTCCCAAACACCAAGTGTCCTGTCTCGGCAGCGGTTAGGGCAAGACGGATGGTCTCTAAGTCACGCATCTCACCGACCAAAATAATGTCAGGGTCTTCACGCAGTGCCGAACGCAAGGCAGCATCAAAGCCTAGGGTGTCACGGTGTACTTCACGTTGGTTGACGAGCGATTTTTTGGACTCGTGGACAAACTCGATGGGGTCTTCGATGGTTAGGATATGCTCTTTACGGGTCTCATTAATGTAGTTAATCATCGCAGCGAGCGTGGTCGATTTGCCCGAGCCTGTCGGACCTGTAACCAGTACCACACCACGTTTAAAGTCGGAGACCTTTTTAAAGACAGGACCCATGCCCAAATCTTCCATGGTCAGAACCTTGGATGGAATGGTACGAAATACCGCACCAGCACCACGGTTTTGGTTAAAGGCGTTCACACGAAAACGAGCCAGACCTGGGATCTCAAACGAGAAGTCAGTTTCTAAAAACTCTTCGTAGTCGGCACGTTGTTTGTCATTCATGATGTCATAAATGAGCTTATGCACAGTAGAGTGATCCATCTCGGGGGTGTTGATACGCACCACTTCACCGTCCACACGAATCATGGGCGGTAGCCCTGCCGATAAATGCAAGTCGGACGCTTTATTTTTTACCACAAAACGCAGTAGGTCTTCAATACTAGGAGCTGACATGGGGTTGCCTTAAAATGAATAAACCAGATAAATTATGGGCTTATTATACAATATTTTGCGTTGCCATTAAAGCACGTCCCGTCAGATATTACAATCCATTTTATGCCAAAGTTTATGCCATTTGTGGGGATTTTCTGCTAAAATACAAAGATTTAAGGAAAAACCATGACACAAGCTCCCCATCATTCATCGTCCAACGCACTCATCGAACGGCATACGGCAGTCAAAGAACGCTTAGACGCCATCAATGACACCTATCAGGCCAACCCCAAAGCGGTACTACTTGCCGTCTCAAAAACCAAGCCATCATCAGACATTGCCACGCTGTATCAGGCAGGACAAAGCCAATTTGGTGAAAATTACTTACAAGAAGCCTTGATAAAAATGAGCGAACTGGCACATCTGCCGATAACATGGCACTACATCGGGCATATTCAGCGGAACAAGACCCGTGACATCGCCATGCATTTTGACTGGGTGCAGACGGTGGAGCGAGCCATCATCGCCGAACGGCTAAACGACCAACGCCCAGATGACCGCCCACCCCTAAACGTGCTTATCCAAATCAACATCGACGATGAAGCGAGTAAATCAGGCTGTCGCATTGATGAGTTGGATGGGTTGGTACAAACCGTGATGAGCCTGCCAAAGCTAACCTTGCGTGGGCTGATGATTATCCCAAGCAAAGACGGTACGGACGCATTTGTCCGTACCAAAGCGATATTCGATGACATCAAAGGGCGTTTTGATTTGCCCGACTTTGATACGCTATCCATGGGCATGAGTGGCGACATGGAGCAGGCAGTTGCCCACGGCTCAACCATGGTGCGAGTGGGGACGGCGATATTTGGCGAGCGGGATTATGGTTGATTTAAAAAGTCTTTAAAAGATTTTTAAATTTATAAAAAATAAAATGGCGTTTTAACACGCCATTTTTTAATATCACTTTATAAGGATTTTACAACACCGAACGGGCGTCTTTGGTGATTTTCTCAATCAGGGCTTTGGCACGTTCGCTGTCTAGCAGTTGATTTCTGCGGTCGTTTTTTAGGATTTGGCATTGGTCGTACAGCTCCAAGCAAGTCAGTACCAACAGCTCTTCGTTACTGGGGTTTTTTCCTTTGACGGCACGGCGAAGCTCACGGATTTTGTCATTGATGTATGCTCCTGCTTGCTCCAACTGCGCCACTTCATCGACAGGGCAGGTAATGCGGTGCGATGACCCTGCAATGCTCAAATCAACCGCCTTAAAGCTCGGCTTGTCCGCCTTATCGGCAGGTTTGGTCGGGGCTTTGGGTGTGGTGTTGCCAATATTGTCAAGCGTGCTGTCGCTTGCTTTTAGAGCAGGCGTGGGCGTGGTAGATTTGGCAAGGGCTGGATTTTCTGTGTTTTGGTTTTGGTTTGGATTTTGGTTTGAACTTTGGCTTGAATTTAGGTTTTGTTGTGTTTTTTGCTCGGCGGTCTTGCTCGGCTCGCTTGGGGCAGATGTCTCATGCGATGGGCTGACTTTGATGTTATTTTTGGCACCGAATTTGATGGCAGAATGAATGTTCATGAGTGTGTCCTTGTTGATTTTTATTGGTGATTTTGGTTATCAATTTTGCTAAGCCATGTTTGGATGACTTCGGCACGGCTGATGGCAAGGGCGTTTTTCTCGGCAAGCTCGCTGTTTTGTTTGGCTAGACGTTCGTTGTCTTGACTTAGCTCATCTAGGCGTTTGTCCAGCTCATCTTGGGCGGACAGTAACTCTTTGATACGGGCGTGCAAGGCGTTATTTTCATCTTTGCTTTGGCTGATTTCAAGCTGTAACTGGCTGATTTGACGGGGGCTGTCATCATGTGCCAATTTGTGTTTGAGATTGGCAAGTTCGGTGGCGGTGATGTTATAGCGTGCTTTTAGCTCGGCGATGGTCTGCTCTAAGAGTTGTAATTGGGTTAGCATGGGTGTTCCTAGGATAATGGGCGATAAGCGATTGTTAGCGATGATTGGTATGTTATTGTAGCATGAGATTTTAAAAACACAAAACGCCCTTGACTTTTGCCAAAATGACGGCATTTATAGGGCAATTTAACCAACAGCGAGAGCCTTATGAGTGACGATTTATCAGGATTTAATGACTGGACAGAAGCATTTAGCACATGGACAGATGTCTCTATCAGCGAGCTACATGGTCTCATGAGTGCTTTGATGACCGCCTGTCATCCCACGGACGTGGCAGGATGGTCGGCGATATTGACCGAGCTTAGCTTTGCCCTGCCCGATGAGCGGGCGTTGGAGCTGTTGGCGGAGTATGGCGAAGACGTGAGTTTTGCCCTAAAAGACAAAGATGATGCCTATGGCTATGAGCCACTGGTGCCTGATGATGAGCATGAGCTGTCTGAGCGGTTTTTGGCACTAAAAGACTGGGCAGGGGGCTTTATCACAGGACTTGGCGTGGCAGAAGTGGCTCTGACGGCGGATGAGCGTGAGCAGGTGGCTGACCTTGCCAAAATCGCCAGTATCCGCCCTGATGAAGAAGATGAGTTTGATGGCGATGAAGAAGAGTATTTGTACTTATTTGAATTTGCCCGTATGGTGCCAGTGAGCCTATCTAACCGCAAACGCAAAAACGTGACGGATTTGTCCATCATCAAAGGTTTATCCCCCGACCGTCTTACCGCCAGCGAAATCCAAAAAGAACACGAAGCCCAAAAGAAGCTGCCCCCTGTGTTTAATGCGATGGATAAAAAGCAATGATATTTCTCTTAAATTTTTAACGCAACAATCATTCAAGGCGAGTTTGCTAAAAAATAACAGTTTTGTATTGTTTTGTGATAATTTAGCATGATAAAAAGATTGGCTTTGCAAAAATTTGATAAATACTTTTAGAAGGGTAGTAATACCCTTTTTTATTGTCTTAATAATTATCATATAAATAATTCATCATAAAAATATCTTATCAAAAAATAAAAATTTAAATAAAAAAATTTTTATTAAAAATAAATTACTTATTTATAAAAATTTAATTCTACTTTTAAAATAAAATATTATAACATATCAATTAATTCGCCAATCAATGCCAATCATTTTTTATTGGGATTAATTTGGAAATTTGTCATTAAAATTTTATTAGCAATGGGCGTTATTTTCTGTTATATTAAATAAAAGCCCACTCATTTGTTCATCAGGAGTATATCATGACCACCATGAAAGCAATGACCTACTATGGCGAAAACGACATTCGTTTTGAAGACCGTCCAAAGCCTACCATCATTGACCCAACCGACGCCATCATCAAAATGACCAAAACCACCATCTGTGGTACTGACCTTGGCATTTGGAAAGGCAAAAACCCAGAGATTGAAGCGGTCGCCCGTGAAAAAACAGGCGAGTGGAACGGGCGAATCCTAGGACACGAAGGCATTGGTATCGTTGAAGAAGTCGGTTCTGCCGTCAAAAACTTCAAAAAAGGCGACCGTGTCATTGTATCGTGCATTAGCCGTTGCGGTTCGTGCGAAAACTGCCAAAAACAGCTGTACTCTCATTGCCAACAAAATGGCGGTTGGATTATGGGTTATATGATTGACGGCACGCAAGCTGAATATGTGCGTACCCCATTTGCCGACAACTCGCTATACATTTTGCCCGACAACCTAAACACCGATGTGGCGGTGTTTTTGTCGGACGCTCTGCCCACAGGTCACGAAATCGGCGTACAATACGGCGATGTCAAACCTGGGGACACCGTTGCCATCGTGGGGGCGGGTCCTGTGGGTATGGGCTGTCTTTTGACAGGTCAGCTGTACTCGCCATCTACCATCATCGTCATTGATATGGACGAAAACCGCCTAGCCATGGCAAAAGAAATGGGTGCGACCCACACCGTAAACCCTGACAAAGAAGACGCAGTTGCCAAAGTGTTAGAAATTACTGGTGGTCGTGGCGTGGACTGTGCGATGGAAGCCGTTGGTTATCCAGCAACTTGGGACATTTGCCAAAAAATCGTCAAAGAAGGCGGTAACATCGCCAACGTGGGCGTACACGGTCAGCCTGTGAACTTTGAGCTGAACAAACTGTGGATTAAAAACCTAAAAATCACCACAGGGCTAGTCAACGCCAACACCACAGGTATGTTGATTAAGGCGTGCGAATGCAACAAATTGCCGATGGAAAAACTGGCAACGCACCACTTTAAGTTTAGCGACATCGAAAAAGCCTACGATGTTTTCAAACACGCCAGTGAGACTAAGGCAATGAAAGTGATTATTGAATATTGATTGGTATCTTGCATCAAAAAACCACAAGCTTTAAAGCTTGTGGTTTTTTGATGGATGGGTTAAGACTTTGTTGATGTTAGCCTGCAAGTTGGGCTTTTGTGCCAAACCCAACGGTTGAGATTTTTACATCCAAAATAGCATAAAACGAGTGCCAGCAACCAGCTTACTGACCCTTTTGACTGATTTGTACTTGGCGAATAAATACAACCGCTTAGGCGATAACACCCCAGACTTTGCAGATATTCATCGTCATTTATGACAAGCCCACGCTGTTTGAGTAAATGTTATTTAAGTAAAGCGTGTCGATCCATATTTTGGGTTTTGCTGACATTACACTCGTCTCCAATGAAAACTCGCCAACCGTTTCATCAAATCAGGATTTTTGACCATAATGTCATCGCCCGTCCGCCCTTGTTCGCGGTTATAATAAATCACATTTAGGCGTAGTAGCCAAAAAATCGTGGCAGAGTAGGCAAGCATGACAGGCAGGGCAGTTTTTTCGTTGTCCATCAAGGGGCGAACGCTTTCATAGCCGTCTATAAAGGCACTCATTTTGTCGGTGTTAAAATTCACGCTCTCGCCGTCTGTCGCATTGCCCCAAGTGGTACAAAAATCGTTAATGGTAATGGCAATGTCCATCAAATAATGCTCCACCGACACTTCGGTAAAGTCAAGAAGTCCCGTAAGTGTAGCCGTATCGCCTGCAAAATCCCACAAGGTATTGTCAGTAAACATATCCAAATGGCACAAACCCTTAGGCAAATCATCGGGCAGATTGGCGTAGGCTGTCCAGATGTCGTTCATCAGGCGAGCTTCATCGGTCGGCATATAGGCGGTTTCACGCTCTTTGACCCTTGTCCAGTTGTACAGTGGCACGCCATAGTTTTCGGCAGGCTCTAAGGTTTGTAGGGTATTGTGCAAGGTGGCAAGTGCCTTGCCCATCTCAAAGCACATTGGCTCATCGGTGGTTTTTGGGTGTGAACCTGAGAGTTTTGGCACAACTAGGATTGCTTTGTTTTCGTATCGCATGACGCAGTCGGTGCCGATGTCATCGCCTTTGGCGGTGAGCTTGACAAGCGGTGGGGCGATTGGTAATTTGTCTTTTAGGGCGTGCATGACGGTTGCCATTTTGATAATATCAGCAGGCACACGCTCCTCAAATAGCGTGAACACATAGCTAAACTCATCGCCCACGTCGCTGTCGGTTTGGATAAACCAGTTGGAATTTTTGATGCCTTGGGTAATCGGAATGGCTTTTTTAAATTTTACGCCAAACAAACCACAAAACGCAAAAAATTCATCATCAGATAGGTGGGTATAGACGGACATGGGTTGGCCTTTTTTGTTGAATAAAAAGCTTTATTTTAAAACTTTTTGCAAAAATTTACGACTACTTTTTGACTTTTTAAGCATTGGACTTATTGTAAACTTAAAATTAAAGAAAACCGTTCATGGTGAGCTGTGCCTGCCTATAATGGTTTTCCGACCCGCAAGCATGGCTCGGGACGAAAACAAAGCCTAGTATCGCAAGAAGTTATTATTGATTTCATAAAAGCCAGTCTCAACTTCACCAAATTAATCTTACAAATTTAGTATGAATTTGATGGGCGAATTTTGATATAATAACAAGTTTAACAAATTTAGCCAAAACGAGCCAAGCCATGACAATTAAACAGCCAAGCCAAAAACAAGCCGAACTTCTTTGCCCTGCTGGCACTTTTAAAAATATGCAATACGCTTTTGCCTATGGAGCGGACGCTGTGTATGCAGGGCAAGCCCGTTATTCTTTGCGAGTGCGTAATAATGATTTTGATGAAGAAAATCTTGCCAAGGGCATTGCCTACGCCCATTCGCTTGGCAAACAATTTTATGTGGTGGTCAATATCCAAGCCCACAACGCCAAATTAAAAACCTTTATTGAAGACATTCGCCCCGTCATTGAGATGAAACCTGACGCTCTCATCATGTCGGACGCTGGCATGATTATGATGGTCAGGGAGCATTTTCCGCACCAAGTCATTCATTTGTCGGTGCAAGCCAATGCGGTGAACTGGGCAACGGTAAAATTTTGGAAACAAATGGGCGTGTCTCGTGTCATTGTCAGCCGTGAATTATCCTTAAAAGAAATTGAGCAAATCATCGCCGAAGTGCCTGATATGGAAATTGAAGTCTTTGTCCATGGGGCGCTCTGTATGGCGTATTCGGGGCGGTGCTTGCTATCGGGTTATATTAACAAACGTGATGCTAACCAAGGCACTTGCACCAATGCTTGCCGTTGGTCGTACAACACTTATAAGGCGGTGGAAAACGAAACAGGCGATATCATCCCTGCCAGTCCAGAAGTGTTTGTCCCCAGTCAAGGCGAGATCAAAAACGTCAATCTAAATGGCGATGTCGTCATGGGTGATGATTATGTAGAAAAGCCGTCCGATGAAGTAGTGTTGTTAGAAGAGCAAGGTCGCAAAGGCGAGCTTATGGCGATGTACGAAGACGAGCACGGCACTTATATTATGAATTCCAAAGATTTGCGTGCAGTGGAGTTAGTGCCTGATTTGGTAAACATGGGCGTGCATTCATTAAAAATTGAAGGGCGTACCAAATCGCATTATTATGTGGCACGCACCGCCCAAGTGTATCGCCGTGCCATTGATGATGCGGTCGCAGGAAAGCCATTTGACACAAGCTTGATTACCGCTTTGGACGGTCTTGCCAATCGTGGCTATACCGAAGGGTTTTTAAGACGGCACATTCATTCGGATTATCAAAATTATGAATACGGCTCATCAAAAACCGACCATCAGCAATTTGTGGCGGAAGTTTTGGACATTAATGATGACAAATTAACTTTGACCGTCAAAAATAAATTAAGCAAAGGCGATGAAATTGAAATTATGACCCCGCAAGGCAATTTGATTTATACCCTTGATAAACTTTGGGACAAAAAAGGCAATGAAATAGAATCAGCACTCGGCTCTGGTTGGATTTGCCAAATTAACAATCCCTTTAAAGAAATGGACAAAGAAGTGTTAAAATTTGCCCTTGTAATGAAAAAGGTAGATGAACCGATTTTTACTTAAAAAAATCCATAAGGAGTTTAAATGAATTTAAATCCTAATATTAACATCAGTGCAGGGCGGTTATATACCGCTTTGCAGGACAATAGTGTTTTTATTAAAAAACAAAATAGCGATGATGTTGCCAAAGTTACGCTAGAATTGGATTATTCTACTTTTGTTCAGCTACAAGAATTATTGTCTGATTTATCGCCAAAAAAACCAACAAAACCAAAAACTTTATATGATGCGTGTATGGAATATAAGGCGATTGGCGATATGGATTTTGACATTCCTGAATTTAAAGATTTGCCACCAGATTTTAGCGAATTGGAAACTTTATTTGATGATTGAGAAAGTACAATGATTTTACTTGACACCAATGTGATTTCTGAAATCAGAAAAATAGAACAAAATAAAGCCAACGCTAATGTAGTCGCTTGGGCAAACACTTTGGATTTTTCAAAAGTGTATTTAAGTGCGATTGTGATTCGAGAATTAAAACTTGGGGTTTTACTAAAACGCCATAATCACGATTTTGTGCAAGCAGATGTTTTGGAAGATTGGCTAAACAACTGGGTTTTGGTAAAATTTGCCAATAGAATTTTGCCAGTTGATGAACAAGTGGCTCAAATTTACGCCAGTTTAAATGTCCCAAATCCAAAAGCTTTAAATGACGCTTATATCGCTTCAACCGCCATCGCCCATAATTTAACCATTGCCACTCGCAATGTTAAAGATTTTGACGGTATGCCTGTTAAGTTAATCAATCCTTTTGAATTTCTAGCATAACCACTTAGGAGACCTTATGAACATCAAATACCCTGCTTTGATACTGTGTGCCATTCTAGCCCAAAGTCCTTTGACCGCTACCGCCTTTACTCACACACCTACCCACAGCACCACATCGGGACTCACCTATCGCATTATCCAAGATGGTCATGGCAAAAAACCCGCCTTGCACGATGAGGTAGAAATTCTTTTTACTTCCTATAATGCCAAAGGCGAGGTATTGGAGGGTACGTTAAACGGTGTGCCTGTGATTTTGCCTGTCAGCGAAATGTTCACAGGATTAAAAGAAAGCCTGCTTTTAATGCCTGTGGGTGCAACTTATGAATTTGACATTCCCACTCATTTAGGCTACCAAGAAGAAGGCAAAAGCGGTAGGCAAGCCGCCAAATACCGCATTGAGCTTTTGCGTATCAATCCTTAATTTTAGTACATAAACATTATGTGCGATAATGCCTATTATTTTTTAAAAGGAGCAGCTATGACCACTCAAACCCGCATTAACGAAATCCAAGCCATTTATAAAGAATGGCTTGCCGTCCACGAACGCCTAGAAATCGCCAAACAAGACTTAGCAAAAAGTGCCGAGCTGATGGGCAAATTGGAGCATTTTTATTTTGATGGCGAGTACCGTGAGATTTTTGAGCAGATTGAAGATGGCTTGGCAGTGGATTTGACCACCGATGGCGAGTACAGCGTGATGAGCGAAGATGCTATTTGGAATGCGGTACACGACCACGACAGCACGCTGTGGGATTTTATGCGGTTTTGCGTCAAGCGCTTGGACAAAGCTGGCGAATAATGGCACTTAAAATCACCACCGACTGCATCAACTGCGACATTTGCGAGCCAGAATGCCCCAACGAAGCCATTTTTTATGACCAAAAAGGGCAAAAAACCTACGTCATCAACCCCGACCTATGCACCGAGTGCATGGGCTTTTATGATGAGCCAACTTGCGATAAAGTTTGCCCGATTGACTGTATTATCAAGGACGATGAACGACCCGAAAATCCTGACGATTTGATGGCAAAATATAAACGGATTTGGGGGAGGTGACCCCCATTTTACCTTTACCGTTTTAGCTCTCCATGCCCTTTTTGGCGTCCTTAACCGCTTTTTTGCCCCGACCATACCAATGCCAGCCTTTTTTGGCAAGTCTGACCGCTTTGGTGATGTTACTCTCGGTAAAGCTCGCCTCCCCCATTGGCACGACCACACTATTGCCATGCTCATCCACCACTGTTTTGGCATCAGCATTAAAGCCGTCTGTGTCGCTGTTGTGGTCGGCATTTTGGGCAGTCATCCGCACCACAGACTCTTTGGCTCGTAGCGGGGCGGTCTTAAACAGCTCTGCCAAACTCATGTTCAGCTCATCTTTGGCAATGCCCTCAATCCGCTCCAAGTTACGATACAGTTCCACGCACCATGGGTCATATTCCGCTTTATTTAAGGCACTCATCTCATCTTTGATGGGCAAAGGATAAGGCATGATTTTATAAAACTGCCACAAGCTCACGGTGTTCAAGTCCGTGCGTAGGGTATATTCATCATTTTCGGTGCGAGTGATGAGTTCGTTGGTCGCCAACTCATCGATGTACAGATTCCATTTTGGCGTCTCTTTACGTCCCAGCACTCCCCGCAGTTCAGCTTCGCTTGCTGTCTCGCCCACTTGATATTTTTTATAAATCAAATTAAGCATGTCAAGCAGGCTAAGCAGTGGATGACGTACCGCCACTTCTTTGCTGTCAAAGATGGTAAGCGTGTAGCTCATCTCCACCCCGAGCAATATCAAGTTCCACGACAGATACAGCCACATCAAAAACACAGGAATGGCAGCGAACGCCCCATAGATGGCCTCATAGCTGGTGAAGTTGGTCATGACCGTCCCAAAGACCGTCTTTAAGGTCTCAAAGAGTATCGCCACGACCACGCCTGCAATGGCGGCATTTTTTAGGGGAACTTTAACCTTGGGGATGAACCAGTACATGGCGATAAAGCCACCAACCGTGAACAAGAACGAGATGATTTTTGCCCATATCTCCCAATCAATGCCATAGCCTGCCACTTGCTGATTTAAAAACGATAGCCCCGAGATGGTACTGGACGCACCAAATGCCACGCCCAAAATGATGGGGGCGACCGTAATCATCGTCCAATAACGGACAATGCTTGCCATGCCCCCTGTGCGTTCTGAGACTCGCCAAATTTGGTTAAACGCCGTCTCAATGGTGATGAGCGTCATGATGGTCGTCACAAAAACACCCGCCACCCCGACAATCCCTAGATTGCTGGATTTTTCGGCAAAGTTGTCCATGTGCTGAGAAATCGCCGCCCCCGATGACGGCATAAGATTGCTATAAATGGCTTGCTGTACCTGCCCACGCACTTCCTCTAAGGCAGGCACACTTGAAAAAACCACGAGTATCACCGTCAGAATCGGCACAAGCGACAACAGCGTGGTATAAGTCAAGCTGGCAGCTTTTTGGGTGCAGTTATCATCCAAAAAGTGACGCACCAGCAGGCGAATATACATAAACCAAGAATGATGGGCAAAGGGCAGTTTGTTAAGAAGTTGAATCATGAGCTTTGGGGTGGTTTTTCGGTATAAATCAATATTAAAATTTAACGTAGTTTAACAAATATTACCACAAAATTGCTTTATGTTTGTGTAATTTTTTTAAAAAAACATCAATGATAACTTTGGCTAAATTTTGGGTATAATAGGATAATTTATCACGCCATCATTATCATGACAAAGCCCACATCAGACAAAGCACCCAAGCCCATTACTCCCATACAGTCCACCCTTCGCCGAGCGTGGGTGGTGTGGCTGTTGTATTGCCTTATCATTTATCCTGTGCTTGCCAGCCTAGCGTTTGGCAGTACAGGTCGGCCAATCTGGGCATGAATGGGGGCGTGGGGACTGGCATGGTGTTTGGCGTAATATGGCAATTTGCCAAACTCATCCCCGCCCTACTGCTCACCCCCGCCATCAAGCGGGCGGACGCCCCTTATGGGCTGATTGTGGCAAGTTTGGTCATGCTTATTTATTTGGGCTTTGTAGGTGTGTATTGGTTTATTCATGTCTTTGAGCATTCGCCCATGTATATCAGTGTGGGGTTTGGCTTTGAGACGTTATTACTGCTTATCATCAATGTTTTATTGTTTATCCTGTTAAGACGCCTACCGCCCATGCACAAAAATAAAATAAGAAAATAGTTAAAAATAGTTGAAAATAATCAGGCAAAATCATGATAACTTATAAAAAATACCTACCCCTACTCATCGGCTTATCACTTATCCCAACCGCCTTTGCCCATGACACACTGCCCGAGAGCATCACTCGCACATCGCTCATCTATGACAGGCACGCCGAGCAGTTGGGGTATCATGGCACCAGCATGGGGCAGTTTGGCACTTCAAGGCATGACAGACCACGCTCACAGCCCCTAGCTCCGAACATCGTTACTGGCACTCGCTTTAACGAGCAGTACATCAATCGCCAAATCGCCCTGTGGTCATTACGCCAAATCAATAGCTCCATGCCACTCATTGACGACCCATGGACAAATCAAGTCATCAATGACATGGCTGCCCAAATGAACGCCATAGTTCGCACCCAGTCGCTCATCGCCACGCCCATCATCAATGACAGCAGTATCAACGCCTTTGCCGTACCGGGGGGCGTCATCGGCATGAACACAGGCACGATACTATCGGCAGGCGAGCTTGATGAAGTGGCAAGCGTCATCGCTCACGAAATCGCCCATTTATCCCAACGCCACTACGAACACAGCCAAGACAACAGCAAAAAACTCATCGCCCTACAAATCGGCGGACTGCTGGCAGCCCTAGTGGCAAGCTCGGTCAGTGGCGACGTGGCGGCAGCTGCCATGATAGGTTCACAGACCGCCACCGCAGAGACGGCAGCCAGTCACAGCCGTGAGCATGAGCGAGAAGCGGACAGAATGGGTCAGCAGATTTTGGTGCAGGCAGGCTATGACGCTGCCGCCATGCCCCGCTTTTTTGAACGCCTATATAAACAGCTCTCTCTAACCACCTCCAAAAACGCCTTTGTGCCGAGCTTTATCCAGTCGCACCCCTTTACCGCCGAGCGTCTGAGCGAATCGATGAGTCGTGCCAAAGACTATCCTGTGCCAAGCATGGTCGCCCGTGAACAGCAAGCCCGTCTCTTTGACAAGCTGACATGGCGACTTCGCTATCTGACCAAACAGTCAGGTCTGGATGAGCTGACCATTCACGCCAAACGCAGTGACGGGGCAAGGCTTGCTCTTATCATGTATCTGGCGGACAACGCACGCACTGATGAAGCCCTACGCCTATTTACCAACGCTTCTTTTGACCCATCCGACCCACTTGTCTGCCTAACCCACGCCCATGTACTCACCAAGATGAACGACCACGCCCAAGCCGTGTCGGTGCTGTCATCTTGCCAAGCGATATACCCCGAACGCCGAGATTTGCGTTTGCATTTGGCGGACGCATATGTCAGTACAGGCGAGACTGCCAAAGCATTGGCACTGCTAAACCCCTTGACCGAGCGTACACCCCACGATAGGCAGGCGTGGCAAAGGGTACAGCACGCCTACGAAAAATCACGCATGGACAAAAACATCGCCACCATACACGCCCTACACGCCAGCTCTCAGGTAGAGCTGTTGGGTGGCAAATATGACGGAGCATTACAATCCAACGCCCAAGCCACCAAAGTCGCCAAAGCCCACCACCCAAACCTACTACCCATGTTGGAGCAAAGCAAGGTGATGGTGGTGCAGGCTAAGGACTATAAGCCGTGATTTGTGTTGTAATTTGGGTTATGATTGGTGTTTTTAAAAATAAGGACTGATAAAAGAGTATGATTTATTAAAGGTGATAAAAAAGCATTGCCAATATAGCAATGCTTTTTGATAGATAAATTAACCTTATAAATACGCCTTAATTTTTTCCACAAGCTCATCCACTTGCTCTTTGGTGGTGTCAAAACTCATCATCAGACGTATCTCCCCCGTTTCATCATTCCAATCATAAAAATGAAAGTCATCGTGTAATTTTGTAACCACATCGGGCGGCAATATGGCAAACACAGCATTGCTCTGGACTTTTTGGGTGATGACAACGCCGTCTAAGTCTTTGATTTGGCTGTATAAATAGCTTGCCATATCGTTACTATGTTTGGCAAGCGACAGCCACAGCTCTTGTTTAAACCACGCCACAAATTGAGCTGAGATGAACCGCATTTTTGATGCCAGTTGCATGCTGGATTTGCGTAAGTGCAAAATATCCTTGTCCAGTTTGGGATTTAAAAACACCAAACATTCGCCCATCATCATGCCATTTTTGGTACCACCAAGCGACAGTACATCAGCAAACTGGGCAATGTCCACCAAACGACAACCCAAGTGGGCAGCCGCATTGGACAGCCTTGCCCCGTCAATGTAGAGATACAGCCCAAACTCATCACAAGCTTGACGGATATTGGCAAGCTCATCAAGACTATAACAAGTACCAAGCTC
Organism: Moraxella caprae DSM 19149; assembly: GCF_000426885.1. Classification (GTDB taxonomy): domain Bacteria; phylum Pseudomonadota; class Gammaproteobacteria; order Pseudomonadales; family Moraxellaceae; genus Moraxella; species Moraxella caprae. The sequence goes on from NZ_AUGF01000018.1 coordinate 18,463, forward strand.
AGTGGTTTGACTAATATAGACCGCACGAGCCTGTGGGTGGTGCTCGGATGGGCGAATAAAGTGGCGGATTTTTTGGGGATCTAGCTTGCCATCATCACTATCAATCACCAACAGCTTAATCCCTGCAACATACTGCGGAGCGATACTTTCATCATTGTTGATGTGGGCGTGATTGGTGCAGATAACCGCACCAAATCGTGGTAATATCGCCGACAACCCCAAAACATTTGCCCCTGTGCCGTTAAAAACAGGATAACCAACTGCCTGCTCGCCAAAGGTTTGTTTGATATGCTCCGCCAGAGCTTGGCTGTGGCTATCGTAAACGTATGCCTTGTCATGTCCGTTATTGGCACTGATAAGTGCATCCATGATGGCAGGATGTACGCCTGAATAGTTGTCAGAGGCAAAAGCAAAATTATGTTGGGCATTCGTACTCATGCGGTCAATGCCTTTTTGACAAGTCCTGAGATGATAGCAGGGTCGGCTTGCCCTACGGTCTTGTCTTTGACAGTGTTCATCACACGCCCCATGTCTTTTATGCCAGACGCACCAAGCTCGCTGATGGTCTCATTGATGATGGCGATAAGCTTGTCATCGGACAACTGCTCGGGCAAAAAGGCAGAGATGACGTCAATCTCAAACTGCTCTTTTTGTGCCAAATCATCACGCCCATTGGCGGTATAAATACCCAAAGACTCTTGGCGTTGTTTGATTTGTTTTTGTAAAATCGCCAGTACATCTTTGTCGTCAAGCTCTGTTTGTCCGTCAATCTCTACTTGTTTGATGACGGCTTGCACGTTCCGCAAAACCTTGACTTGCTCCATGTTTTTGGCTTTCATGGCGGTTTTGATGGTGTCGGTTAGGGTTACTTTTAGGGTCATGAGTGTCTCCTGTTAAATGGTGTATTTTAGCAAATTTGGGTTAGATTTGCGATAAAATTAATCATGATTTGGCAACTTGCAAAACAAATATTCATATTGTATAATCAAAAACCCCCAAAATTTATCATATCATTTAGGAGAAAATGATGGGTATGCTGTCAAAAATCTATGATAAAAGTTTATGTAAAGTTCGTACGGTTACCGCTTTTATTTGTTTGTCTGATGATAAAAATGATTGGGAAAATATTTTAAATGTCGCCAAACTCAATTGCCAAAAAGTCGCCAATCAATTAATGGAGCATGGCTATATTGTACAATCCCTTCGTTTGGTTACAAACCCATTTGGTGAATACATCAATACGGATAATTTTGATTTTGCCAAACAAGATTTGTCTGATTTGACAAATATTTTAAATAAACTCAATCAAGACAATCCTTTACGCCTAAGATTTGCCATTGGTGAGGCTAAAACCGCCAAAGAAATCGCTTTATTACCAGAGCTGATTAAAGATTATGGCGATTTATGCAATGCTTGTGTGAATATTGATGTTGATGAGCATGGGTTTTTGGACAATGAAAAAATCATGAACAGCGTTCACGCCATTAACCACATCGCCAACATTACCCCAAATGGACAAGGTAACTTTAATTTTACCGTCAATTTTAATTGCAATTCTTTCATTCCTTATTTTCCTGCCAGTTATCATCGTAACGAATTAGGCAATGTGTTAGTAGTGGGACTTGAAACGCCTGATTTATTGGTTTCTGCCTTAAATGACATTCAACACGAAAAATCACAATTAAGCCACGCTGATTTTATGCAATTGGCATATCAAACCATGCACCAAGCCCTAAGTCAGCATATTTTACCAATCAACAACATTGTCAATAACACCACATTAACAGATAATAGACTTCCTGCAAAACCCAAAAATAAGGAAAACCGTTCGTGGTGAGCTTGTCGAACCATAACGGTTTTCCGCCACCCCTCAACAAGCTCGGGGCGAACGGAAAGCCTAGTTTTGCAGGAAGTCTAATTATCGTTTTATTGGCATTGACACTTCTGCTGCCCCATCAAAAAATTGCTCATCAATGACAAAACTTTATGAATTATTGGGCGTGCCATTTTTTGGGGCATCTGGTACGGTTGAGATTTCAGCATTATTAACTAAAGTATTTAAAAGTATTGCGGTTACACAGGTGGGATTTAGCGGACTTATGCTTGCTGTTACTGAGGATACAGGATTGGCGATTGGCACACAAAGGAGTGATTTTGATATTCATGGATTGCTGACATTTAGTAGTGTTTGTGGTATTGGACTTGATACTGTGCCAATTGAAGGTAACACGCCATTTGATAAAATCGTACATATCATGCGTGATACAGGCACAATGGCATATCGTCTCAATAAACCTTTGACGGTGCGTTTATTTCCCGTGCCCAATCTCACACAAGGACAAATGACAACATTTGATAGTGATGATTTGTGCAATTGTGCGGTGATGGCATTGCCTTAATCTAAAACCCAATAAACATCACTTTTATTGGGTTTTATTTTGTCTTAATTATTTTTGTGTTAATATGAGTAATCTGTTATAAATCTCACTTTTTTTAATACCCAATACATCCGCCACAATTGCACTTGCTTTTTTTGGTGGTAATTCTTTGGCAATGGCAAGTAGCCATTCATCATAATCCGCTTTTTGTTCTTTTTGGGTATTACCTGCCACAACCAGCACAATCTCGCCACGTTGTTGGTTGGGGTCATTCTTTACAAATTCTAATAAATCAGCCAGCGGTAATTTTTTTATTGTCTCAAAGGTTTTACTAATCTCACGGCACAACGTGGCTTCTCGCTCACCGCCAAACACGTCCGCCATATCGGATAGGCAGTCTGTAATGCGGTGCGGTGCTTCATAAAAAATCAGCGTCTCAGTATGAGCTTGATACGCCTTTAAAGTCTCTATCCGCCCATGTTGTTTGGCGGGCAAAAACCCCACAAAACTAAACTTATCAGACGGCAAACCCGCCACAGACAACGCCCCGATGACCGCACACGCCCCGACAATCGGCACAACGGTGATGCTCTCATCATGGCACGCCTTCACCAGTCGATAACCAGGGTCAGAGATAAGCGGTGTGCCAGCGTCCGAAATCAGAGCAACTGATTGACCGCCTTGTAATCGCTCGATAAGCCGTGCCGTCTGTGTGTCGGCATTATGCTCATGATAGGCGGTGGTGGGCGTGGATATGTTAAAAAAACTTAATAATTTACCACTGGTGCGAGTGTCTTCGCACGCGATTACGTCCACAGATTTTAGGGTGTCAATCGCCCTTGCCGTCATGTCGTTTAGATTGCCAATGGGGGTGGCAACGATATATAAAATGCCTGTCATTTTTGCCTTTTTAATTTAAATAATGAGTGTTAATTTTATTTGGGCGAATGTGATTTTCCCCTACAATAATTCACAAATTTTTAATTATCATTATTTCATTCTGTATTATCCGATGTATCATTTTCTAAATCCATATTATCCACACCTGAATTCTCTAAATTTAAAGTTTTACCCAAATGTAACCAATTTCCCAATACACCCGCCAATTCATCTAGCCCTTCTTTATTTAATGCCGAAAACAGCTGAACGGAAAATGGCAAGTCTAAGGCTTGCAGTTGTTTTTTGGTTTGCAAAAGAGCAGTTTTTTGAGCCCCATGTTTTAATTTATCCGCTTTGGTGAGTAACACATGAACGGGCAAGTCGCCGTCCTTTGCCCAATGGAGCATTTGCTCATCAAAATACTTCAACGGGTGGCGAATGTCGGTGAGCAAAATTAGCCCCGTCAGACTTTCACGATGAACAAGGTAATTTTCAAGCTCTTTTTGCCATTTGATTTTCATCGCTTCTGGCACTTGGGCATAGCCATAGCCGGGCAAATCCACGATACGACTATGTTCTGAGCCGACATTAAAAAAGTTAATCATCTGCGTCCGCCCTGGGGTTTTGGACGAGCGGGCGAGCTGTTTTTGGTGGGTGATGGTGTTGATGGCGGACGACTTACCTGCGTTTGACCGCCCTGCAAATGCCACTTCAAAGCCTGTATCAGGCGGGCAGAGTTTTAGGGTGGGGGCGGAGAGTGAAAAGGCGGTTTGGCGGATGATTTTTTGGTAGTCGGTGGTGGTCATGATGTCAAATATAACTGCTAATAATGATAAAATAGTGTATCATGAAAGCCATAAAATAGCGATAAAAAACCCAAAGGGTAAATAAGTCGCATTCGGCATAGTTACCAAATATCCCTTGCAACTTGGCAAAAAACTTGCATAATAAAAGCATAAAGAGAAACAACCATTCTCACATTTATCCCAAATTACCCTTAGTGGGAGTTATTATGTCAAAATTATTACAAATCGCCATTGCCAGTCTTGCCCTAGTCACCACAGGTGTAAGCCATGCCGATGTCGCCACCACTTACCAAAAAACCTGTGCCACCTGCCACGATAGCGGTGCCTTAAACGCCCCCAAAAAAGGCGACAAAGCCACATGGGATAGGCTAAAAGCCCAAAAAGGCATGGAAACCTTGGTCAAAAACACCAAAAAAGGCATGCCCCAAATGCCTGCCAAGGGCTTGTGCCAAACATGTAGCGATGATGAGTTTCGGGCATTGATTGACTACATGGCAAAATAAAAAACTGGGGCATATTCACCCAAAACAACAACATCATCTTTGGGTACATGCCCCATTTTTATGGCTTTTGTCAATCATGAGTTAATGATGATGGCTTGATTTGATAATTTTTTGTTAAAATCTCATCTTTTTGCAAAAAAATGTTGCCAAAACCACAATTTTTGTAGGAAAATTTAGCGAAGTCTTGCTATAATAAGCAAGATTTACCCATTTGACTTTTAAAAGCCAAATAAAAAGATACAAAACCCAAGACACGGGGATTACCCCGAAGTTAGTAGGAAATTGTTATGAAAGCCATGAATTTGTCAGCCAAAGCCATGCTAGCCAAAATGTTGCTCGTCACAGGCTTTGGTTTTGTCGCCTTGACCGCCACTGCCGCTCCAACTGTTCCTGCCTTTGACATCGAAGCAGGTAAAGCCATCGTAGATGCCAACTGTGCCGCTTGCCACGGTGCCAATGGTGTCTCGGTCGCCCCAGCTCAGCCAAATTTGGGCGGTCAAAACATCAAATACCTATACAAGCAACTGGTCGATTTTAAAACAGGTGCTAGAAAAAATGGCATCATGCAGGCACAACTTGCAGGACTTACCCAGCAAGATCTTGCTAACGTGGCAGGCTACTACGCCAGTCAAGCCCCGTGGCTACCAGGTTATGGCAACAAAGCCACGAACGCCGCCGCCCAAAAACTCTACCTAGGTGGTGACAAGAGTCGTGGTATCATCCCTTGTGCAGGGTGCCATGACCCCAAAGGGGCAGGCAATAACTGGGCGGCGTTCCCACGCATTGGCGGTCAGCATGCTACCTATATCTCAACTCAGCTAAAACTGTTCCGTGCCGCAGGTCGTGAAGATGAAGGTCTCATGGCAGAACAGGTTCGTACCAACGACTCTGCCAAAAAAGACGAAAAAGGCATGATGCAAATCGTGGCAGCCAAACTGTCTGATAAAGACATCAAGATGCTTTCTGAATTTATCAGTGCCGTTCACTGATTTGTCAGATTTAGACTTGTGTGTGATAAAACCCCTTGATTGGGGTTTTGTCGTTGCTTGATTTTGCCCCTATTTGGTTTTTGCTTACCCTTATCCATCCCTAACCGCCCAGCCAGAGCTTGCTATGTTATCTCGTTATACCGTGTTTTTTGTGGCATGTGCCTTACCACTCTTATTTGCCCATCAGATTGCCCCGAGCATAGCTCATGAGCTAGATTTTTGGCTGTTGTGGGTGATTGCCATGCTCGTGGTGGGTCTGCCCGTGTTATTTGCCGAGCTTGCCCTATCTGCTCGCAGTGGCGACGGTGTGTGGCTTGGCATGCAAAAGCTTACCCGTGAAGCCGATGCCAAGATGACATGGCGAGCCTTTGCAGGGCTGTCGGTGTTGGTCTCACTACTCATTAGTGCGACCATGACCGCACGCATTGGGGCAGGACTTCATCAGCACCTACCCCAGCTCAACCTTAGTGTGCCAAGCATTGGGCTTAGTGCAGGGGCGATGATAGTGGCACTCATCCTAAGCCTGCTCAAAACTCGTCTACTTGGGGTCGGAGTCATCATCGTCATCATCGGTGGGCTTATCTCGCTCTTTGATGGCGGCCTAGCTAGCGGTGTGAGTGTGCCAACCATCACATCTGTATCGCTTGGCGAGTGGGCAAGGGCGGTCTCTTTGGCATTACTCTCGGTGGGCGTGGGTACAGGTCTGTACTGGTTCTTGGGCGTGGACATGACCCGACAAGTCGTGGATAAGAACAACAAAAAGCCCTTATCGGGATTGATATTGCCCATCTGGCTTACTCAGCTTGTGTTTGGGGCGTTTGCTCTGATGGTCGGCAGTGCCTTTGTCACGCCAACATCCTTTGCCGTGACGAGTATGGGCATGCTGTTCATCGCCAGTTTCTTGGTGTACTATGCCATCAGTCAGCTCAAAATCCGCTTTGGACTCATCAAGGGCGTATCTGCTGGTATCGTGCTTGCCATGCTGTTATCTACCCTACCTGCCAACATCGCCCTAATGGCACTGGTCGTCATCAGTCTCTTGGCGGTCGTTATCTTGGCGGTGTTCTCTGGCTTTGTGATGAAAATCAGCCATTTACGCAAAACTTTTAACTTTAAAAGTGAAGGGCGTTATAACATCTGGCGAGTATTGGTGCGTATTGGCGTACCACTTGCCATCATCATCGCACTCATCGGCTGGGTCGGGCAATGGCTACAATAAACATCGCTTTGGCGTATGCAGACGCGGACAGGCACTACTATCACGAACTTATCCTGCCCCACGGAACAACCCTATACCAAGCCCTAGCCCATGCAGGCTGGCTGAGTCTGCCGACTTTTATCGACTTTGGGGCGTGGTGCGACACGCACATGACTGCCGACCCTAGCCACAAGGCGTGGTATGTCGGCATATATAGCCAAAAAAAACGCCTAGACACGGTGCTATCAGATGGTGATAGGGTGGAGATTTATCGCCCCTTATCCTACGACCCGATGGCACGACGCAAATCCAAATCCAAAGTTCGCCTAAAAAAGCTCGGCTATCGCCCGTTATAGCTTTTACGGATAATAATTTTAAAAACCACATAAAAAATCAGGCAAAGCACTCCACTTTGCCTGATTTTTTATCCAGCTTACTAGGGTGTACTTGCCCTTTGTATTTGCAATGAAAAATGCCTGTTTAAAAAAGCAGGGGAATCGCACATTTTTCAAGGAAAAAACAAAGGCTGTGAGTTTTCTATCAGTCAAGTTTTTGACGATGAAAAACAATTGATTTATTTGTAAAATATTTTTAAATTACAAATTGTGTTATAAAGGGCAGGCACGCCCTAATTACTGATTTCTTCTTGGCAGTGACTCACGCCCTGCGATACGCACCACACGCCCATTTTCAAAAAAGATAGACAGGTACTGACTGGCGTTTTTGATGTCTTTTTTGCCCGCTCGCTTGCCGTCTGTGCCTGCGGTGTAGTCGTACAGATAGTCAAAGCGGTTCGGATTTAGCGTGTCTTTCATGGCAGGGCTACCAAGCAGATAAGTCACTTGGTCAGCGGTCATGCCCACTTGCACCTGCGATGCCTGAGCGGACGTGATGGGCGTGCCTTGGGGCAAATCAATGGTATACACACGAAACACCGAACAGCCTGACAATGCCAATGTGCCGACCAGTGCCAACGCCATGAATTTAGGGGCAAATGTTTGCGATAGGGTCATCATATACTCTCATCTTTATAAATAATCGCCATATTAAACGCAAGTGCGAAAATATGCAAGTTTTTTATAACGCCCTACCCCCAAAAGCCGACTACCCAAAGCTTACAAAATATGCTATGCTCACGATGATTCTACCGCCTGTTAATATCATCATGTCCGATTTTTCACACGACTTTTTGCACGATTTTGCCACCATTGACCCGTCCGCCCCTTGGCTTGCCCCGTATTTGCCCATTCATCAGGCATTTGCCGACCGCCCTGCCCTGCCACTGTTTGAGTGGTTAAATGGCTATTTTGCTGACAATCATATTGCCCTAAAAAATTACCAAAACTGCCCCCTAGCCTTTACCCACCAAAACGACCTAGAACACGGCACAGCGTACGAAACCCACATCGGGCAACACCACAAAATTCCAACCCGTGATAACCTGCACGACTGGTTTGGGGCGTGCGTGTGGTCAGTTTTTCCCCATACCAAATCGCTATTGAACGCCAAACATCTCGCCCACATGGGCGACAACCACACCGCCAATGCTCGCAACCGTGTGCGAGATACCATTACCGTATTTGATGAAAATGGGGCGATACTTGTTGTCGCCGATGATGAGATTGGTCATAAAATTGCGACAGGATTACAAAATTTTGATTGGCAAACGTGCTTGGTGGATAACCGTCAATATTGGGCGGATTATCATGATAATAACGATAACGACAAAAAAGCCAAAGTCTTTATATTCGGTCATGCATTATTGGAGCAACTCATCAGCCCCTACAAATCCTTATGCAGTCATACCGTGATTATCAAAGTTCATTCGTCATTTTTTAAAAAATCACTCAACGAGCAATTAGCCATGTTGGATAATCACTTATCCGATTATTTAAATAACTTTTTAAAAGATGATATTACCCCACGCCAATTAAATCCCTTGCCGATATTGGGCGTGCCGTATTTTTGGAATAATGCCAACCCTGCCTTTTATGATGACCCTTTTGTATTTAGAGCAGGGCGGAGAAAATAGCTTTTTAAAATAAATTTAAAATAAAACCACTTTATAAAAACCCAATCATTTATCACACTCATATAACCATGTTGGAAAAAACCATGTATAAAATTGCCTTGATTGTACATTTATTTGGAGCCAGCATTTGGGTGGGTGGGCATTTATACCTGCTTATCCGCCTAATGCCCAATTTTATCCGCCAAAATGACGTGGCAGGATTTTTAGCCTTTGAAAAAAGCTATGAACCCTTGGGCATGACCGCCCTTGCCGTGCAAGTGGTAACAGGCTTTTATATGCTAACAACCCTGCTACCCCCAGCACTTTGGGGGCAAAACATGGGCATGCTGACCGCCCTTGTGCATGGTAAATTAACATGGCTTATCTTGACGATACTTACCGCCTTGCACGCCCGTTTTCGGGTGGTTAAAAAGCTAGAAAGTGGCATGCATTCTGCCAATACATTAAAAGTCATGGGTGTTCACGTGTTACTTATCTGCGTGTGGAGCGTGGCATTTGTCATCAATGGGGCTTTTTTCCGTTTTGGGTGATATTTTTATAAACAATTATCATTTGTAAAATCACGCCCCATCTTGTCTCACATCTTTTTGACATCATCATGACAATCAACCGTTTACCCTTAATATTTCTCAAAAATTTCTGTAAATTTATCAAAGTTTAGCGTATAATAGATAGAATCTTCATGCCCAATTTGGGCAAGAGAACGATTGTTAGGACGTGTTAAACGTGATGATGTTGCCAGTCATAGACAGTGATTTGTTTTGATTTGTCGAGTCTTATTCATCTAAATTTTAATTAACACGCCCTAAACGTTCATCAAAACAGGTAGCCAGTCGCCACTGTAACTACAAGCATTAACGTGTTGTTAAGGAGTTTAAGGTCAGCGTTAAAGCTCTCGTGTGTACCAACAGGAGTCTGGTATGGTCATTTCACTCAGAGTGAGTATCCGCTTATGATTACCATAAAAAAGGGGTTGGACTTGCCTATCACAGGCGAGCCAACCAAAGAAATTAGCGAGCACACACCTACTCATGTCGCCCTTATCGGTTATGATTATATCGGTATGCGTCCGACCATGCACGTCAAGGAAGGCGATATAGTCGCCAAAGGACAGGTGGTGTTTGAAGACAAAAAGCGTCTGGGGGTCAAATACACCGCCCCCGTCTCAGGTAAGGTCATCGCCATCAACCGTGGCGAGCGACGTGTGTTTGAGAGCCTCGTCATTAAAGTTGCCCAAGGCGATGAGATTGGCTTTAAAACCCACGCCAAAGACAGCCTTGCCAAGCTATCTCGTGAAGAAGTGATATCACAGCTCAATGACGCTGGCGAATGGACAGCGTTTCGCACCCGTCCTTTTAGCCGTACCCCTGAACTTGACAGCACGCCGTCAGCGATTTTTGTTACCGCAACCGACACCAACCCCCTAAGTGCCGACCCTGCTGATATTATCAATGCCAATATTGATGATTTTAACAGTGGTCTTGCCGTCATCTCTGTCCTATCGCCAAAAACGCTTGTTTGTCATGGCAAAACCGCCCCAACCAAAGCCACCAATGTTTCAGGTAGTGTTGAATATCACGGTTTTGACGGCGTTCATCCTGCTGGTAACGCAGGCACACACATTCACTTTTTGCACCCCTTAGCTCGTGGCGTAACCGTGTGGACAATCGGTTATCAAGACGTGATTGCCATTGGTAAGCTCTTTACCACAGGTAAGATTCACACCGAACGCACCATTAGCCTAGCTGGTACGGTCGTCAAAAACCCACGCCTTATCAAAACCACTCGTGGGGCGGATTTGAACGCTTTAACCCATGGCGAGCTAAATGGCGATGACAACCGTATCATCTCAGGGTCGGTGCTGTCAGGTCGTAAGGCAAGCGGTGCGGTGGCGTATCTTGGACGTTTTCACAATCAAGTCTCGGTGCTGGTCGAAGGTCGTGAACGCCCTGCCATGCACTTTTTTACCTTAGGTGCCAACCGTTTTTCAACGCTACCGATTTATATTTCTCAATTTTTTAAAGGCAAAAAATACGCCTTTACCACAAGTACCAACGGCTCACCCCGTGCCATGGTGCCAATCGGTTCGTTTGAAACCGTCATGCCCCAAGACTACCTACCCACTCAGCTACTTCGCTCGCTCATCGTAGGCGACATCGTCGAAGCGGTGGAGCTTGGTGCGTTAGAGCTTGACGAAGAAGACTTGGCACTTTGCACCTTTGTATCGCCCGGTAAATATGAGTTTGGCGATATTTTGCGTGATAACTTGACCCGTATTGAGCAGGAAGGCTAAACGATGAAATTTATTCACAATATCTTTGACCGTATGGAGCCGTCCTTTGCCAAAGGCGGTAAATACGAAAAATACTATGCTGTTTTTGAGATGTTTGACACATTTTTTCGTCAGCCAAGCTCACAAACATACAGCGCCTCCCACGTCCGTGATGGTATCGACCTAAAACGGATGATGATTACCGTGTGGCTCTGTACTTTTCCTGTCATGTTTTGGGGAATGTACAATGTCGGCTTTCAAGCCTTGAGTGCCATACAGCATTTTGGCATTGACCCAACAGGCTGGCGTACTGTCATCACAGACATGGTCGGCTATGACCCAAATAGCATTCTTGCTTGTATAGTCTATGGGGCGATGCAGTTTTTGCCCATTTATATCGTCACCTTTGCGGTCGGTATCTTGTGGGAGATTATCTTTGCCGTGGTGCGTGGACACGAAGTAAACGAAGGCTTTTTCGTTACGTCTGTCCTATTTGCCCTATCGCTACCGCCTGACATTCCGCTTTGGCAAGTTGCCCTAGGCATCAGCTTTGGTGTGGTCGTGGCAAAAGAAGTCTTTGGTGGTACGGGCAAGAACTTTCTTAACCCCGCGTTGGCAGGTCGTGCGTTCTTGTACTTTGCCTACCCTGCCTATATGTCAGGCGATGCGGTGTGGACGGCCGTTAAAGGTCTAAACAACGTGGACGGTTATAGCGGTGCAACCCCTCTAGGTCAAGCTGCCTCAGGTGTGCCGTCTAATGCCTTTGTGGACGCTTATGGCAATACCATTTCTTGGGGTCAAGCCTTTTTGGGCAACATGCAAGGCTCTATCGGCGAAGTCTCAACCCTTGCCATTCTTATCGGTGGCGCGGTGCTCATGTACACCAAAATTGCCAGCTGGCGTGTGATTGCAGGGGCGGTCATCGGTCTTGTGGTAACTGCCTTTATCTTTAATATGATTGGTTCTGAGACCAACCCAATGATGAGCCTTGCCCCCCATTGGCATTTGGTCATCGGTGGCTTTATGTTTGGTGCGGTCTTTATGGCAACAGACCCAGTATCAGCTGCCCACACCAACACAGGTCGCTGGTGCTATGGCTTACTCATCGGCTTTATGACGGTTGCCATTCGTGTGGCAAACCCTGCTTTCCCAGAAGGTATCATGCTTGCCATTTTGTTTGCCAACTTATTTGCACCGCTATTTGACTACTTTGTCAAACAAGCCAACATCAAACGTCAAACAGCACGGAGACTAGCTCATGTCAGCCAAAAATAGTAACGTTACAACCCTTGTAACCGCTTTGGTGCTGTGCCTTGTCTGTTCGGTCATGGTGTCAGCCGTTGCGGTGGGTCTAAAACCCAAGCAAACTGCCAACAGCACCCTAGATTTTAACAAAAACGTCCTTATCGCCGCAGGCAGATTTGACCCAAATACTGAGTCAAATTCTGTTGTGGCAGAACGCTTTAAAGAGTTTGAAGTTCATCTTGTCAATCTAGAAACTGGCAAATTTGCCACCGAAGAAGAAGCTACCCAAGCAGGTATCACAGACGTGGCAAACTATGACATTGCCAAAGCCGCTCGCACCCCTGCTCTTAGCACACCACTTGAAAACGACATTGCTGCCATTGGTGGTAAGCCAAAATTCGGTAAAGCCTATGTCGCCAAAAACGCAAGCGGTGAGATTGAGACGCTCGTTCTGCCTTTTCATGGAGCGGGTCTGTGGGGTCAAATCTATGGACTGCTTACCCTTGATAAGGACTTTAACACCATTAAAGGCGTAAACTTCTATCAGCACAAAGAAACCCCCGGTCTGGGTTCTCGTATCACCGAAGAGCCTTGGCGTGCCCAATGGCATGACAAAAAAGCCCATGATGACAACGGCAACGTGCTTATGGGTGTTGCCAAGGCAGGTACTGCCAAACCTACCGAAGTCAACGGCATTAGCGGTGCTACCCTAACAGGTCGTGGCGTGCATAACATGGTTCAGTTTTGGCTGGGCAAAGACGGTTATCAGCCGTTTTTAGACAACCTAAAAGCTGGCACAGCTGGCGGTAAAGGAGCATAATCATGGCGGATACCAAAAAGATTTTAACCACGCCGATTTTTAATAACAACCCCATTGCCCTGCAAATCCTTGGTATTTGTTCGGCATTGGCGGTTACCACGAGCGTGCAAAACGCCCTTGTCATGTGTATTGCACTCACGCTCGTTACGGCATTTTCTAGCTTTTTTATCTCAATCATTCGTAACAATATCCCGTCATCGATTCGTATCATCGTACAAATGGTCGTGATTGCGTCATTAGTTATTGTGGTTGAACAAATCCTAAAAGCAGTCGCCTATGACACCGCCAAATCGTTAGGTGCGTTCATCGGTCTTATCATCACCAACTGTATCGTTATGGGTCGTGCCGAAGCCTACGCAATGAGCAACCCACCAATCCCAAGTTTTATTGACGGTATTGGTAACGGCTTGGGCTACTCAACCGTACTGATTTTTGTGGCAAGTATCCGTGAAATCATCGGTAACGGTAGCTGGTTTGGCATTCAGCTTTTAGAAAAAGCCACAGACGGCGGTTGGTATATCCCGAACGGCTTGCTGTTGTTGCCACCGTCATCGTTCTTTGTCATCGCTCTGTTCATCGCCATTGTGCGTTACTGGAAACCTGAGCAACAAGAACCTGCGGAGTTTGTCATCGCACCAAATTCTAAGGGAGGGGCACACTAATGGGACACTATATCAGTTTATTCATCACGTCCGTATTCATTGAAAACATGGCTCTTGCCTTTTTCTTGGGTATGTGTACGTTCATCGCTGTCTCCAAAAAAGTCTCAACCGCCATCGGTCTGGGCGTTGCGGTCGTTGTTGTTATGGCGGTTACTGTTCCGCTAAACAACCTGCTTTACCAATTCCTACTAAAAGACGGGGCATTGGCGTGGGCAGGCATGCCAAATACCGATCTGTCTTTCTTGGGACTACTTAGCTATATCGCTCTGATTGCGGCAACCGTCCAAATCTTAGAGATGTTTTTGGACAAATTCATGCCAGCACTCTACAACGCCCTAGGCGTATTCTTGCCACTTATCACGGTAAACTGTGCGATCATGGGTGGCGTGCTATTTATGGTAGAACGTGATTACAACTTTGGTGAATCTATCGTCTATGGCGTGGGTTCTGGCTTTGGTTGGGCATTGGCGATTACGGCATTGGCAGGACTTCGTGAGAAGCTCAAATACTCAGACGTACCCGCCCCCCTTCGTGGTCTTGGCATTACCTTTATCACTGTCGGACTGATGTCGCTTGGCTTTATGTCATTCGGCGGTATGAGCTTATAAGGAGAAACCATGTTTGGTACAGCAATCAGTGGTGTCATCATGTTTACCGCCATCATCATGGGTTTGGTGGTGGTCATCTTGGTGGCACGCTCACGCCTTGTCAGCTCAGGCAAGGTAACAATTAACATTAACGACAATCCCGACAACAACGTAACAACCGCCGCAGGTGGCAAGCTCTTGCAGACCCTTGCAGGCGAAGGCATTTTCTTGTCGTCAGCCTGTGGTGGCGGTGGTACTTGCGGTCAATGTCGTTGTAAAGTATTGGACGGTGGTGGTTCTATCCTACCCACCGAAGAAGGTCATTTTACCCAAGGCGAGATTCGTAAAGGTATGCGTTTGGCGTGTCAAGTTGCCGTCAAGCAAGACATGAAAATCGAGATTGACCCTGAATTTTTTGATGTTAAAAAATGGGAATGTGAGGTTATCTCTAATGATAACGTGGCAACGTTCATTAAAGAGCTTACCCTTAAAATCCCTGAGGGCGAAGTCGTACCTTTCCGTGCAGGTGGCTATGTACAGCTAGAAGCCCCACCGCACGAAGTGCATTATAAAGACTTTGACATTGCCAAAGAATACCACGAAGACTGGGACAACTTTAACCTATGGCGTTATACGTCCAAGGTTGATGAGCCTGTGATTCGTGCCTACTCTATGGCAAACTACCCTGAAGAAAAGGGCATCATCAAGTTTAACATTCGTATCGCAAGCCCACCACCACGAGGCCCTGACAATATCCCACCTGGTAAAATGTCATCGTATGTATTTAGCCTAAAACCAGGGGATAAGATTACCGTGTCTGGTCCTTATGGTGAGTTCTTTGCCAAAGACACCAAGGCCGAAATGGTATTCATTGGGGGCGGTGCAGGTATGGCTCCCATGCGTTCGCACATCTTTGACCAGCTAAAACGCCTAAAATCCGACCGCAAAATCAGCTTTTGGTACGGTGCCAGAAGTAAGCGTGAAATGTTCTATGTGGAAGATTATGACGGTCTGGCCGCTGAGTTTGACAACTTTGAATGGCATGTCGCCCTATCCGACCCACAACCTGAGGATAACTGGGAAGGCTATACAGGCTTTATTCACAACGTTCTGTATGAAAACTACCTAAAAGACCACCCTGCCCCAGAAGACTGTGAATTCTACATGTGTGGACCTCCTGTCATGAACGCCGCCGTCATCAAAATGCTCAAAGACTTGGGCGTAGAAGATGAAAACATCTTGCTTGATGACTTTGGTGGTTAATCGCCAACCTTGGCAAAAAATCCGCTCTGCATGGGGCGGATTTTTTGATAAATGATAAATAATAATGACAACTCATTAAGGCTGTAAGAAACTCAAGAGTTATTTACGCTTTGTCTAAAATAAATGGCTCTGGTTCAAAAAGTATGCTACAAGGAAAACCGTTCGTGGTGAGCCTGTCGAACCATGACGGTCTTCCTACCCTTCGACAGGCTCAGGGCGAACGGAAAACCTAATTTGGCATACTTTTTAGACTACTACCAAATAAATTTCTAACCACTCATAAAGCGTAAAAGTCAAAGTTTTTCCTGTAATCTCATCTTTCTGACTTAAAGATAAATGGAGTTTAGTCGTATTATAGAAATTAAGAATCTTATTTTCTTGCTTTGTGTGGTCACTGCTTGCAAATTCACCTTTGTCATGCCACATTTGCATGAGTACACTCAACCCCTTGCAAATAAAGCCTTACAACTCAATTTTAACTACAAAAAAGGCTTAGCCCTATTATACAGACTAAGCCTTTGATTTTTAAAGGAATATTTGGTGCAAACGGAGGGACTTGAACCCTCACGCCGTGAAGCACTACCCCCTCAAGATAGCGTGTCTACCAATTCCACCACGTTCGCAAGTGGTGTGCATTATAGCCGAAGCCATCGCCATTTTCAAGCATTTTTTGCAAAAGATAGGGGTATATCTCGCCCAAAATGCACTTCGACGGTAAGTTTTGGCACGTCCCCCAACACGTCTTGGCACACGTTCATGATATGCTCGGCGGTGAGCCATTCTACCGTACCGCCCTCTTGGGCGGTGGCGTTCTTGACAAGCAGAGCCGACCCCAGTATCGCCACACGCCTTAGCCCTTTATATCGCATGAGTTCATAAACGTGTGGTTTTAGGGCAGTCAGGGAGCGAGTGAGCATTCGCACACTGATGGGCTGTTCGGGGAATTTTTGGATGACAAGACTACCGACATACTCCGCCCCACCCATCTGCACGCCAAGCCCCGTGGTCTGCTTAGAGATACGAAACACCATCGCATCGCCCAGCGACAGCTCGCCCCCGATTGCCTTTTTTTGGTAATGCTCGTAGTTGTCGGCATACAAGCCTTTGCACCGTGCGATGACAGGGTGGGCAATGTTACCGTCTGTACTAACGGGCATGATGAGCATCTGAGCCTTAGACTGCAAAAACGGCTCATGACTGGCAAAAATCACAACGCACCGCCTGATACAGGGTAAACCTGCTCGCTGTCGGGATTCTCATTATCGCTTTTTTCATCAGCAGACGGCTTGGTATTGTCATGCTCATCGACTAGGGCGTCATGAATGACAAAGGGGTTGATGTTACATAATTGGCACATAATTTTTCACATATAGATGAAGAACTTTAAAATTACCGCAAATTTATGATGTGTAGTATCATCAAGGGCGTGTGCAACACGCCCCTACAAAGCCTGTGGTAAATATTAAGTTTGTTAGGTATAAATATCAATAAACCCTACTTATTATAATGCCAAACACCAAAAATACCAATGCCCACCCACAATAATGATATAATGCCCTTTTTATGATACCCAACAAAATAGGCAATCATGACCCACCAGTTACCCAAATTCGAGCAAACCCAAACACCCATTACCCTACACATCACCGCCCTAACCCATGACGGACGTGGCATCGCAACCTATGACGACACGCATGGCGACAAATCGGGCAAAAAAGTCTTCATAAGCCACGCCCTACCCACCGAGACGGTAACGGCACATCTTACCAAATCCAAAAAAAGCTATGATGAAGCCGACTGCTCGGGCGTTCTGACCCCAAGCCCTCACCGCACCGCTCCCATTTGTCCGCATTTTGGGGTGTGTGGTGGTTGTACCCTGCAACATCTTAACGTGGACAAGCAGATTCGGCACAAACAGTCTGTCCTACAAAACCACCTTACCAAATCAGGCATTACCCCTGCCACGTGGCTGCCGCCAATCGTGGGCGACAGAACGCATTATCGCACCAAAGCTCGTCTGGGCGTGCGTTATCTGCCCAAGACAGGCAGACTCATTGTAGGCTTTCGTGAGCGGGCAAGCAATTTTTTGACAGACATTGACACTTGTCCGATTTTGGATCAGCGTGTGGGCGATAAATTAGATGACTTAAAACAGCTTTTAAAAACGCTAAAAGTCAAGGACAGCATTACCCACCTAGAAATTGCCGTGGGCGAGAGTGTGGACAAAGAAATGGGCAACTTGCCAAGCGTGGCTCTTATCGTCCGCCACACTAAGCCAATCAACAAAGCCGACACCGCCAAACTTATCCATTTTGGCAAATTGGCAAATTGGCAAATCTATTTACAGCCCAAAGGGGTAGATAGCATTTATCGCATTGACAGCACCGACAAGGCGATACTACCCATGAGCCACACCACACCCCCGACAGGCGGACTGTTTTATCATTTGCCTGAATTTAATTTGACCTTACAAAGTAGCCCTACCGACTTTACGCAGGTTAATTTATCCGTCAATCGGCAAATGGTAAATCTTGCCTGTCGGCTCCTTGATTTAAAACAAGGCGAGCGGGTGCTGGATTTGTTTTGTGGGCTGGGTAACTTTTCGCTGGCTCTTGCCAAATGCGTGGGGGATATGGGCAAAGTCATTGGCGTGGAGGGTGGTCGTGATATGGTCATGCGCGCTAAGATGAATACCAAAGACAACAGACTTACCAACACCGAATTTTTCACCCAAGACCTAACCCAAGATTTTTCAGGCAAGCCGTGGGTAGGACAGGTGGATGCCCTACTCATCGACCCGCCACGCACAGGGGCGTGGGAGGTTATGGATTATCTGGGGCGATTTAACACCCGCCGTATCGTCTATGTCTCATGCGACCCTGCCACGCTCGCCCGAGATAGCGTCCGCCTTGCCGAGCAGGGCTATCGGGCGACTCATGCAGGGATCATGGATATGTTTTGTCATACGGGGCATGTTGAGAGTATTGTGCGGTTTGAAAAGATGTTCTAAATCCATTAAATCTCTTTCCAAACTAAAAAATAAATCCTTATAAACACTGGGTTTGAAGCTTTTAAAAATCTATAAAAATCGGGGTTTGAAAAGAAGTCTATTAAAACAACAAACCCATCATCTATCAGATGATGGTTTTTGGATGTGGTACATGCTAATTATTTGCTTAGCTTTTGGCTAATCTCACGCAGTAGCAATACTTCTTCTGATGGCTCGGCAGGAGCTTCTGGCTCTGCTTCGGCTTGTCTACGCATTTTGTTCATACCTTTGACTAGCATAAATACAATGAACGCCAAAATGATAAAGTTAATCAAAATGGTAATGAAGTTACCATATGCAAGTACGGGTACGCCCGCCTCTTTTAGAGCGACATAAGTCATCGCTGTACCCTCTGGCACTTCGGCAAGTGGGATAAGCATGTTGCTAAATCCACATCACCAATAACGGCAGAGATGACAGGCATAATCACATCATCAACCAGTGAGGTGGTAATCTTACCAAACGCCCCACCGATGATGACACCAACTGCCAAATCCATCACATTGCCTTTACGGCAAATTCTTTAAATTCTTGGATAATACTCATAATAATCTCAACACTTAAAGAATATAAAAAATAATTCTTATTCTCATACTCTAACAAAATTTGGGGCAATATGCAAAGACTTGCCCCAAATCAACAAATTGACGGATAAGATACCATTTATTTTTAAAATATCTATTTAGAATATTGGCTTTGGTTTAAAAAGTATGCTACAAAGAAAACCGTTCGTGGCGAGCTATGTCTGCCCATAACGGTCTTCCTACCCGTAGGCATAGCTCAGGGCGAACGGAAAACCTAGTTTGGCATACTTTTTAGACTACTACCAGAATTAAATAATGACATCATTTTTGTCAATTAAGCATCCTTTTTGCGACCAAAACGCTTACGGTCATTTTCGGTCAGATACTTTTTGCGGATACGAATAGATTTTGGCGTAACTTCCACAAGCTCATCATCTTCAATAAATTCAAGTGCCTGCTCCAAGCTGTACTCCAACGCAGGGGTCAAAATAATGGCATCGTCCGAGCCTGACGCACGGATATTGGTGAGCTGTTTGGCTTTGGTTGGGTTTACCACCATGTCATCGCCACGAGAGTTGATACCCACAATCATGCCTTCATAGACTTCAAGCTGTGGTTTGGCAAACAGTCGCCCACGCTCCTGCAAGCTAAACAAAGCATAACCTAGGCAAGTACCCGTTACCATAGAAATCAGTACGCCATTTTGACGTTTGGCAACCGCACCCTCTTTCATCTCACCATAATGGCTAAAACTTGATGTCATGATACCCGTGCCAGATGTCATGGTCAAGAACTCCGAGCGAAAACCGATAAGCCCACGAGATGGCACGGTCGCCTCGATACGGATACGACCTTTACCATCCACCTCCATGTTGGTCAGTTCGCCTTTGCGGTTACCCATCTGTTCCATGACCGCCCCTTGATGTTGCTCTTCTACATCAAAAGTTACGTTCTCGTACGGCTCACACATCACACCATCAATCTCTTTGATGATAACCTCAGGGCGAGACACGCCAAGCTCAAAGCCCTCACGTCTCATGTTCTCAATCAAGACAGATAAATGTAGCTCACCACGACCCGACACCTTAAAGCGGTCTGGGCTGTCGGTATCCTCAACACGCAAGGCAACGTTGTGAATAAGCTCACGGTCTAGGCGTTCACGAATGTTACGAGACGTGACAAATTTACCCTCACGCCCTGCAAATGGGCTGTCATTGACTTGGAACGTCATCGATACGGTCGGCTCATCTACTGACAATGCCGGCAAAGCCTCAACTTCTTTGGGGTCGCAAATGGTGTCCGAGATGTTAAGATTGTCAATACCTGTCACGCAGACGATGTCGCCAGCTTGGGCAGACTCCACGTCCACACGTTCAAGTCCATGATAACCCATGATTTTTAGGATACGACCGTTACGCTTGTTGCCGTCTTTATCCACGACCACCACAGGCGTGTTGGTCTTGATAGAGCCACGTTGAATACGCCCCACGCCAATCACACCCACAAAGCTGTTATAGTCAAGGCTTGAAATTTGCATTTGGAATGCACCGTCCACGTCCACTTTTGGTGGTTCAACGATGTCCACAATGGTCTCAAACAATGGTGTCATGTCGGGAGCAAGCTCATCGGGCGACAGCCCTGCAATGCCGTTAATGCCTGAGGCATAAACGATGGGAAAATCAAGCTGTTCGTCTGTACCGCCTAGATTATCAAACAAATCAAACACTTGGTCGATTACCCAATCGGCACGGGCAGCAGGTTTATCAATTTTGTTGATAATCACAATCGGCTTTAAACCACGGGCAAACGCCTTTTGGGTGACAAAGCGAGTCTGTGGCATGGGGCCTTCTTGGCTATCTACAAGCAGTAGCACACAGTCCACCATAGATAACACACGCTCCACCTCACCACCAAAGTCGGCGTGTCCGGGGGTGTCCACGATGTTAATGCGGTATTCGGTGTTGGTGCGTTTGTCCATCCATTTGATGGCGGTGTTTTTGGCAAGAATGGTAATACCACGCTCACTTTCTAGGGCGTTTGAGTCCATGACTCGTTCAATCTCGCCCGCTCGCTCACCCAAGGCGCCTGATTGTTGTAAAAGTTTATCAACCAAGGTTGTTTTACCGTGGTCAACGTGGGCAATAATGGCAATATTGCGTAGATGTTGGATATTGTTTGACATAAAATCTCAAAATTTTAAATAAAAATGGAGTGCAAATTAAGAACTTACACAAAAGCCGTCTATTATAGCATGGATTTGACCAATAATAATATAAAATGCCAAGTTTTAGAAAATAAAAAACCACCCAAATCACTTTGGATGGTTTTTGAATAATCAGAAGATTATTTGGTTTGTGGCACTTCAGTTACCTTGTTACCTTGGATAACTGCATAAACACGGCGGTTAAGTGCTTTGTTTTCAGCAGTATCGTTAGGTGCTACAGGACGGTCAAAGCCATAACCTACCGCAGAGATACGGTTAGGAGCGATACCGAACTCGTTAGATAGCATAGACTTCACAGCATTCGCACGAGCTTCAGATAGGCGTTGGTTGTACTTAGCGCTTGAACGCTTGCTGTCTTTAGAAGCGTGACCTTCGATGGCAGCGGTTGCGTTCGGGAACTCACGCATCTTGTCAGCAACTTTAGCAACTTCTTCACGGAACTGTGGTTTGATGTTTGACTTGTCACGGTCAAAGAATACACGAAGTTCCATGCGTAGGTCTTCACCCACCACGTCTATTACAGGGCAACCATTAGCATCAACACGCAAGTTACGTGGGGTATCTGGGCATAGGTCTAGATGGTCAGCAACACCATCACCATCGCTGTCAATGAACTGCTCTTCAACAACTTGTACTTGTACAGGTTGAACCACTGGCTCATGAATAGGTGCCACAGGTACGGTAGGTGCCAAACGACCACCTAGAGTCACTTCAAGACCTGCTAGGGCTTGACCTTCCCACCATGCGTTGTCAAAGTTGTGAACGGCACGAGCTTCACCACGTAGAGCTAGAGCGTCGTTGATTAGGTAACGAGCACCTAGACCTAGGTTACCGATGGTGTCTTTTGACTCAGATACTTCTGTGCCAGCTGGAGTGCCATCACGAAGTTGTTCACGGCTTTCTACTTTATATTTGGCTTGACCTGCACCGATAAGCACATAAGGCTTGAATTTATTGTTAGTGTAGCCTGAGAATTGCTCAGTGCCGATTAGGAAGTTACCAGAGATGATTTCTTCTTTGGCGTCAAATACGTTTCTAGGATGAGCATTGGCAGAAGCTTTTGAAGCTCTTGCATCAGTATCAGTTACGCCATATTCTACTTGGAATTGAGTAGATGGGGTAAGTTCCACACCTAAAGCTAAACCAGTATATAGGTCGCTTTCAAGAGAGACGCCACCATTAGATGGGTTGGTAGATGCCTTAGGGTTTGCAGTGTTTAATCGCTGATCAGTTTTAAAGACACCGCGTTGCTCTTTGTGAGCTTCGTCTTGGTATTGATAACCAACTAGTGGGGTTACGGTTACGCCAGCAGATGCAGCGGTAGCAGCAGCGGCAACCAATGCCAAAGTAATTTTATTAAGTTTCATAAATTCCTCCAAAGGACGGTTTTGGTAAAGTCAAACACACTTAGACTATCACTGTCTATTCTAACATTAAGCGGAAATATTTTTCAATACAAATTACAAAAATAATTCAGCTTTCTGACAGATGAAGATAGCTTAACGGCAAAATAAGAATTTGACAACCTTTTTTTGATAAAAAATACAGTTTATTACATAAAAGTTGCCAACTTTTACAATAAAATTGGGGCTTTTAGCGATAAATGGCAATAACGATTAATCAGAGAATGCTTGTCTCATGTTTTTTACCGCTTTATCTAGCCCCACAAACACGCTATCAGCAATGATACTATGCCCGATGTTTAATTCATGAATGCCGTCAATTTGGGCAATGGGGGCGACATTATCCACCGTCAAGCCATGTCCTGCGTTTACCAAAAAGCTCGGGTGCTTGGATAAAGCAAATGCCACCGCCATTTTGACACGGTCTAGCTCATGGGTGATTTTGTCTTGGTTATTTTCAAGGCAACGCTCGGCATACGCCCCTGTGTGAATCTCAATGGCATCTACCCCAAGCTCTATCGCTCTGTCAATCTGGGCGGTATCAGGGTCTATAAAAAGCGATACTTTGATACCGACATTTTGCAGGTCTTTGATAAAGCTAGGTAATTTGTCATTATTGATGACATCAAGCCCACCTTCGGTCGTCACCTCTTGGCGTTTTTCGGGGACAAGGCACGCCCACTGAGGGCGGACATCACGGGCAATGGCAAGCATCTCGTCCGTTACCGCCATTTCTAGGTTCATCGGAATGCCAATCGCTTTTTTCATGGCATAGACGTCAGCGTCCTTGATATGACGGCGGTCTTCACGCAGGTGCAGAGTAATGCCGTCCGCCCCTGCCTGCTCACACACCACCGCCCCTTTGACAGGACACGGATAATCCACGCCACGGGCGTTACGAAGTGTGGCAATGTGGTCAATATTGACACCAAGTCGGGGAGTTTTCATAGTTTTTCCTTAATATGTCGCATATGTTAGGGCTTGCCATCTGCTGGCATGGTCGGCTCTTGGCTGTTGTCAAAAAGCGCTTGCTCAAGCTCGGGCAGTGCCGTTTTCATGAGACTGCCAACATACATCTGTGGCTGTGATGGCGTAAAACCCAAGAGTGCTTCTAGCTCGCCCACCCGCTTTTTGGTGTAGGCGTAGGCGTTATCAAAAGTGTTTTTATCGCCACGCAAGCCTTCGGCAAAAAACGCCCGCCCAAAATAACTCAAATCGGCGTTATGACTACACCCAAAAGACGCCCTATCGGCAGCCGATGCGGTGATGATGAGCGTGGTCGGTGATGCCAAACTCTCAATAAACGCACCCGAGTAGCACGATGAGACGACAATCACCCGCCAACGAATACCCGATGCGTCCAGTGTCTCTTTGAGCCACACAGGGTCAATGTCGTCCAAATCCAGTGGCGGATTATCCAGCACCAAATCCCCCAAAATCTGACCGCTCTCATCCACCGCCCCGTGTGAGCTTAACGTCAAAAACAGCACGTCTTCATCGGCATTCATCTGCTTGCCGATGGTTTGGAGAGTCTCGTGAATACTGGTCTTAGTGGCGATGGGGTCAGACTGCCATGTGTTTGGGTTATTGATGAGTGCAATTGATTTGCCCTTTGTGCCAAAACGCACATCAAACAGCTGTTTTGCCTGCTCTATTTCATTGGTAAAGACATCCAACTCGCTATATCCTGCCACACCCATAAAGTACCAGTCGGTCTCGCCTGTCTCCGACTTTTCAATGTTTGCCAAATGGTCTGCCAAAATCATCGGCTGGGCGTAAAAGGCAGTCTCGCTGATGGTTGGGTTTTGGTTTTTTACCTTAAAAATGGGTTGGTCTGCCACGTTTTTTTGCCAAACCACCAACAGGGCAATCGCCCCTACCATCATGATGACTCGCTCCCACCACTGCCAGTGCAAGCGTTTGGCGAAAATCAACAGTAGTGCCGCCGTCTGCCACACAAACAGTGCCACGAACAAATCAGGCAAAATGCGATACATCCAATTTGGTAGCCAGTTTTGCAAGCTTAAAAACTGCATGCCACTTTGCACCAAAATCAGTAGCGTATCTGCCACCAACCACAAAATCACAGGCACAAACAGCAGTGAGTAGTTCAGCGTACGCTTGGCGAGCAAAATCCCTGCAATGAGCATGATGGTCGGCCAAATCAGATAGCTAATCAGCCCTTGCTCGTTAAAGTCGCTACCAAAATTTGCCGTCAGCCACGCCAATAAGATATTGACCGCCAACGCCAACAGAGCAAACAGCACAAACTGCCCAAACGTGGGCTTGACCCAATTAAAGGCACGCACCGACCCCACCAACATCCACAAGGCAGCGACGATGTTAGCGGCAAAGTTTAGGGAAAATCTTGGCAGGGATTGGATTTTTAGGGATTCTAGTGACAAATGGCGACTCTTTATCGATGTAGAACAAAAAAGTTAAATTGGCTTATTTTCGCAAAAATTTACGGTTGTGGCAAGTGGTTTTATAAAAATTTGGTGCATTACTGTTTATCAATGACGAAATGACTGACGTTCATTCGTTAAATCAGCAGAGTTTATTTTTAGAAAAAGTTATACACCCAAGAAACTTTAAAATTACTACAAATACAATGATGTGTGGACGTAGGGGCGTGCTGAGCACGCCTTGTATAGTAATATCATCAAAGGGTGTGCTCAGCACACCCCTACAAACCCGTGATAAATATCAAGTTGGTTGGGTGTACTTGCTCAAAAACCATAAATTTTTTGTGGATTTTTAAAAAACTTAACCGCCAAAACGGATAAATATGTTAGAATATTACCCCTATCTTGGTTTGTGTTGATTGGTTGGCACTGGGGCATTTTCCCTTTATCCAAATTTATCAATAAATACGCCATTAACCAAGAGTGAATTTACACCTTTCTACCTTTAACACCTTTTATAAAAGAGATGACATGGTCAGTATCTACCTACTCATTCCACTAAGTCTTATGTTGTTCGTTGTGGCGATTTGGGCGATTGTGTATGCGGTCAAATCCAACCAGTTTGAAGACTTAGACAACGCCCCCGACCAAATCATCTTAGACGACCGTCAAGCCCGCCGTGACACCCTAAATCACGCTCGCCAGGCAAACCAAAATAACCAACACCACAAGGATAACGCATGAGTATCGCTCTATTAGTACCTGCCCTTGCCATGGGCTTTTTAGGGTCGCCACACTGCATGGGCATGTGTGGGGGCATTGTGACTGCTTTTGGCATTTCGATGAAAAACCTAAGCCCCCAAAAGCGTGGAATGCTTATCGCAACCTATCATGCAGGACGTTTGATAAGCTATATAGCTCTTGGGCTGATTGCCACCCTCATTGGCGAGAGCGTGCTTGCTCCGCTCATGACCGATAACACCCTGCCACGCATTGTGCTTGGGCTTGCCATCATTTTTGCCTCTTTGCTCATGCTTGGTCTACCCATTTTAAATCGCCTTGAAAAAGTGGGACTGGGTCTGTGGAATCGCCTTGCCCCTGTCCGCCAGAAGGTACTGCCCATGGACAGCTTGCCTAAGGCTTTGGGGGCAGGTCTGCTGTGGGGGCTATTGCCCTGCGGTCTGGTCTATGGGGCACTGGTCATGGCGATGAGTGTGGCGGCGGCAGGGCATGAACCCATCATGGGCGTGCTGTTCATGCTCGCCTTTGGGCTTGGTACGTTGCCCATGCTTATCATGACGGGGGCGGCACTGTCATGGCTACAACAAAAGGTTAAAGCCTTTAACCTGCGTAAATTTAGTGGAGCTGTTATGCTCATCTCGGGGCTGTCTGTCATGCTCTCGCCCACCATCATGCATCTCATGCACGGTCATCATCATGGCGGGCATAGCAATCATGGTCATGCACACGGTGAACAGCACCACGAACACAATCATCAAATGAGCCAAGACACTCATGCAGGGCATGAACATCATCATGACCATGGGCATCAGCACAGCCATGACCACCATCATTAAATGCCATCATCAAAGCCCCGTCATGGGGCTTTGATATGATTGGGCGGATATTTTTATGGACACGCAAAGCCAACCCCCAAAACCTATAGCAAATATCGAATTCATTGGGTGTACAACAAACCACACCCCATTATCAATCACTACTTATTCTCATTACCAACCTTTTTAACCTGAAAAATTTTTGATTTTATGATAAAATAATGAAAAATTTTTAACCCAAAACCGCCATGCTAGAAATCCGCCATTTGCAAATGCTCTCCGCCCTTGACCGTCTCGGTTCGCTTGCCATGACTGCCGATGAGCTTAATTTGACCGCATCCGCCATTTCTCATCAATTAAAAGAACTAGAAAGCTATTATGATATTACGCTTGTCAATCGCCGTACTCGCCCTGTAACCTTTACGCCAGCAGGTCGCTTGGTTTTACAGCTTGCCGATAATATCCTGCCGCAAGTCGCTCGCACCAAAGCCGACATAAGGCGTTTGGCACACGGGCAAGCAGGGCAGCTAAGACTGGCAAGCGAGTGTCATAGCTGTTTTGATTGGCTGATGCCGATTTTAAATGTCTATCGTAACGAGTATAGCGATGTGGACTTGGATTTTGCCTCTGGGTTTGAACCCGAACCACACCAAATGCTCCTAGACGGCGACATTGACCTACTCATCACGGCAAGCGATTTGCCGATAGACGGTATCCATTATGAGCCACTGTTTACCTACGAAAGTCGCCTTGTGATGTCGCCCACGCACCGCTTGGCAAGCCATAGCGTGATAACTCCTACCGACCTAGCGGACGAGACACTCATCGCCTATCCTGTGGAGCAGACTCGGCTTGATGTCATTGCCAAATTTTTAGAGCCAAATGGCGTTACCCCCAAATATATTCGCACGACCGAGCTTACCGCCATGCTCATTCAGCTGGTGGCAAGTGAGCGGGGCGTGTCGGCACTGCCCGACTGGGTGGCGAGCGAATATGAGAAAAAAGGCTGGGTGGTAACACGTCCGCTCGGGGCGGGGGTATATTGTCAGCTGTATGCAGGGGTGCGTGAGAGCAGTAGAGATGTGGCGTATGTGAAGGGGTTTTTGGGGCTACTTGAAGGGATTAAAAAGCCGTAATCGGACAGTAAAACCTTGCAGTCACGCTTTGGGCGTGTTATGCTAATCTTGCCGACCCCTAGGCGACCATTAGGAGCTGTCATGACCATCACTAGCCTGTCCGAGCTTAATCTTAATCATCGCTATACTTATGCCGATTATTTGACATGGCAACTAAAAGAAAAAATTGAACTCATCAAAGGCAAAATCATCGCCATGAGTCCTGCCCCTACTCGCTTTCATCAAGACATTGCATGGAATCTAAGCCGTGTGCTTGGTGATTATTTTGACAAACAGCCGTGTCGGGTTTATTTTGCCCCTTTTGATGTACGGCTAACAGGCGATAGCCCCGAGATTGAGACGGTGGTTCAGCCTGATTTGTGCGTGGTGTGTGATTTGTCAAAACTGGATGATAAAGGGTTTGTGGGAGCTCCTGATTTGGTTGTGGAAATTCTATCGCCAAGCAACTCAAAAAAAGAGATGAGCGTAAAATTTGACCTATATCAAGAAGCAGGCGTGCGTGAATATTGGATAGTGGACAGCAAGGCACGCACGATTTTGATTTATGTGTTAAAAGATGGCAGTTATGTAGGCGAACGTCCTTATGTACAAGGCGAGAACCAAGTCGCCCATTCGGTTATTTTTGATGGATTGGCGTTTAATGTGGATAAGGTGTTTGATTTATCCTAGGCAGTTTTTATTTTATTTTGCCTTGTCAAATAAAATCTTTCTATTTTAATCTTGCCACCTTTAACCCTGCCAAACTTAACCCTGCCAAACCATGCCTAAAAATAGGACAACCATCATTTACCCTATTTACCCCCTGCCATCCACAACAAATTTTTATTGCAAAATCCCACCCATTTCACTTAAAATAATCAATTTGCCATTTATAAAATGGGGATTGCCCCCATAAACATAAATTCATCACATCTTTACCGAGCGTTAAATTTTTATGAGCGTATTTGCCATTGGTCAGCGTTATTTGTCCGATTCTGAGAGTAATTTGGGATTGGGCGTGGTCATCGAAGTGGACGACCGCTGTGTTCACATCTTATTCCCCCAAAGCGAAGAAAAACGAGTGTATGCCAAAGCGTCCGCTCAACTGTCACGGGTGGTCTTTGGCAGTGGCGACACCATTTTTGACCAAGACGGGCAAGAGTTCGTGGTGGCAAGCTGTGAAGAGATAGCTGATGTCATGCGTTATCACTTGACCTGTGGCAAAAGTCTCATGGAGACTCGCCTATCGGCAAACATCACGCTCGCCAAGCCCTTGGAGCGACTGCTGGCAGGACGCATTGAGCATAATGAGCATTATGAAGTCCGTCAAGACGCCTTGAAACTCAACGCCATGCTCACCCGTCATCCGCTTCGTGGACTCATCGGGGCAAGAGTGGACATCATTAACCATCAGCTCTACATCGCCCACGAAGTCGGCAAACGCCTAGCCCCCCGAGTACTACTGGCGGATGAAGTGGGACTGGGCAAGACGATAGAAGCAGGGCTTGTCGTTCATCAACAGCTCATCACAGGGCGAGCCAATCGGGTGCTTATCCTTGTCCCTGACAGCTTACAGTATCAGTGGATGATAGAGTTAAAACGCCGATTTAACTTAGATTTTGCCATTTTTGACCTAGTACGGACAGCATCCATCAAAGAGCATAACCCTGATGAAAACGTGTTTGGCACCGAACAGCTCATCATCGCCAGCATTGATTTGTTGCTTGACCATCACGACCTATATGAGCAGGCGTATGCATCGGGCTTTGATTTGCTTGTGGTGGATGAAGCCCATCATCTGCATTGGGACAGCGAACAAGGCGGTAATGACAAATACGAGTTGGTGGCAGATTTTGCCCAGCACATCGCAGGGGTGTTACTGCTGACCGCTACGCCAGAACAGCTTGGCGTGGAGAGTCATTTTGCCCGCCTGCGACTGCTTGACCCACACCGCTTTGATGATTTGGATGATTTTATTGCCTCCCAAGACGCCTTTGCGGACGTGGCAATGGTGGCAACTTTGCTGATAGACGGCAAAGATTTGACCGATAAACAAATCACGGCAGTGGCAGGACTGCTCGGCTTTGATGTCAGTGAGATTGCCGACATCAACACCAATGACAAACTCCGCCAGCACATCATCAACGAACTGCTAGACCGCCACGGCACAGGACGTGTACTATTTAGAAACACCCGAGACAGCGTGCAGGGTTTTTATGGACGTACCAGCATCGCCTACCCGCTCCCCCTGCCGACGGCGTGGCAAAACACCCCTTATACCCATGGCAAACTGCGTGAACAGTTGTGGGGCGAAGAGGGCTTTCCCGACGGCTCATGGCTAGAAGCTGACCCCCGAGTGCCGTGGCTCATTGAGCTGTTAAAAAACGATTTAAAACACAACAAAGTCCTGCTCATCGCTCGCTCTGGGGCGACCATTGAGAGCCTAGAAGCGGTGTTACGTCTGCACGCTGGCATTAAGACCGCCATCTTTACCGAGCAGATGAGCCTGTTGGAGCGTGACCAAGCATCTGCCTACTTTGCTGACACACATGGGGCTCAGATACTGCTGTGTAGCGAGATTGGCTCGGAGGGGCGTAATTTTCAATTTGCCCAAGATTTGGTGTTGTTTGATTTGCCTGCCAACCCTGACACCTTGGAGCAACGTATCGGACGACTTGACCGCATCGGACAAATCGCCCAAATCCGCCTGCATGTCCCCTTTGTCGTTGGCACCGCCCAAGAACGCCTATATCATTGGTATGATCACGCTCTAAACATCTTTAACCACATCAGTCCTACCGCCCAAACGGTGCAAGAGCATTTCATCGCTGACCTAAAACCACTACTAGAAGGGCAAGGCACGCCCAATGACTTTACCGAACTGGTGGCGGACGCAACCGCCCTGCGTATACAGCTCGAAGAAGAGCTACAAGCAGGGCGAGACCGTCTGCTAGAATATAACTCATGCCGTCCTAGCGTGGCAGGACGTATCGTGCAAGCCATGCATGAGCTGGACAACACGCAGATACTGCCAGTATTTCTTGACCGCTATCTGGACGCACTCAACATCGATTATAGCATTAGCCGTGATGATTCGTGGGTCATTCATCCCATTGACAGCACCGAAGTGCAGGACATCTCGGGACTGCCCCTTGACGAAGACGGTATGACCCTAACTTTTGACCGCACCCAAGCCCTGACCCGTGAAGACATGGCATACATGACCCTAGAACACCCACTCATGACGGGCGTGTTAGAGTCCATCAAGTCAGGCACGTTTGGCAACACCAGCGTGGTGCTGTTAAAGTCATCCGCCATGCCACAGGGTCTCATGCTCATCGAAAACCACTTTCGAGTCGAAGCCATCGCCCCTAAGCATCTAAACCTATCTGCCTATCTGTCAGGGCAAATCATCCGTGTGCTACTTGCCGAAAATGGCAATGACCTAACCAAAGTGGCAACCCCCGATAAACTTCTACCCATCATTGACAGACTGGACAAAGCCAAAGCCCGTCAAGTCATCAAGGCAAGACATGAAGTCATCGGCAACATCACCGCCCTAGCCAAAACCAAGGCAACCGATGAGCTGTCCGCCATCAGTGCGTCCGCCCAAAGCCAATTTGCCGACCATCTGGATAAAGAGATAGGACGACTGCAACGCCTACAAGCCATCAATCCCAACGTGCGAGATGATGAAATAAAGACTCTCATTGAGATGAAAGAGCAGGGACTGTCGGCATTGGCAAATCTATCGCTCGTGCCTGACAGCATTCGTGTGCTGATTTGTGTCAAACCTGATTAATCCAAAAGGAAGTTTTATGCCCCATCTTACCCTAGAATTATCCAAAAACCTAAAAATCGCCGATGAAGCCGATTTGTTATTAAAGCTAAATACCGCCTTATTTGAAAGCGGTCAATTTGCCCAGTCCAAAGACATCAAAAGTCGTGTATATCATGCCACAGACAGCCTTATCGGACTGGCATTTGATGATGGCGAGCATTTTGTGGTGGCACATTTGGCGATTATGGCAGGTCGCAGTGATGAGATAAAGGCGGATTTGGTCGGGCGTGTGATGAGCGTCTTACAAAGCGAGATTGGTAAGACTTACCAAAACGTGCAATATGCGATCAATCTCACCGAATTATCCAACGTTTATCAAAAGGCGATTGTTTAAGCCATGTCTTTTGCCCAAATCCACACCCGCTCTGTCATCGGTCTGACCGCACCGCCTGTTACGGTGGAAGTTCATATCTCCCAAGGCTTGCCCGCTCTGACCATGGTCGGCTTGCCCGAAGCGTCTGTCCGTGAAAGTAAAGACCGTGTCCGCTCCGCCATCATCAACAGTGGTTTTGATTTTCCCAATCGCCGTATCACGATTAACCTTGCCCCTGCCGATTTGCCAAAAGACGGAGCTAGGCTTGATTTGCCGATTGCCATTGGGATTTTGACGGCAAGTGGGCAGATTGATGAGACGGTGCTGGATCATTTTGAATTTGTCGGTGAGCTTGCCCTAAATGGCGATTTGCGTGGGGTAACAGGCTCGCTGTCGGTGGCTCGCACCCTAAAAGGCGGTGGGCGGACGCTAATGCTACCAAGTGCCAATGCGTCCGAGGCGGTACAAGTGGCGGACATTTGTGTGCTGGGGGCGCAGAATCTCGCCCAAGTGTGTCGCCATCTAAATGCTATCAATGGCGGTAAGTCGGACGATAGGCTAACCCCAACCGCCATACCGACCGCCAAAACAGTGGCGACTTATCCGCTTGATTTGTCCGATGTCAAAGGGCAACACCACGCCCGTAGAGCATTGGAGATTTGTGCCACAGGTGGGCATTCTATGCTGTTTAAAGGCTCGCCCGGTTCAGGCAAAACCTTAATGGCAAGCCGACTGCCGAGCATTTTACCGCCCTTGACTGACGATGAAGCCCTAGAAGTGGCGAGCATCTATTCGGTGGCAGGCGTGCCTTATGAGTTTGGTGTGCGACCATTTCGCTCTTGTCATCATACGATGAGTGCGGTGGCGTTGTCGGGTGGGGGTTCACGCCCCAAACCGGGGGAGATTAGCCTTGCTCATCAGGGCGTGCTTTTTCTTGATGAATTGCCCGAATTTGACCGCAAAACGCTCGAAGTCATGCGTCAGCCGTTAGAATCCAAAACCATCACGATAAGCCGTGCCAACTCACAGGTGGATTATCCTGCCAATTTTCAGCTCATCGGGGCGATGAATCCATGTCCATGTGGCTATCATGGCGACCCGTCTAACCGTTGTCGCTGTACGCCTGAGCAAATCCGCCGTTATCAGGACAAAATCTCAGGCCCCCTGCTTGACCGCATTGACCTGCATATCCACGTCCCTGCCATGCCGATAGACGACCTACAAAATGCCCCTGCTGGTGAGTCGTCCGCCACCGTGCGTGAACGTGTGGCAAAGGCTCGCCAAATTGCCCTAGACCGTCAAGGCAAAGCCAACAGCGAACTGACCCCAAGCGAGATTGATACCTACATACCGCTTGGCACGGCAGAAAAACAGCTACTCGCCACCGCCCAATCTCTCCGCTCGTAGCTATCATCGGGTATTAAGAGTGGCTCGTACTATTGCCGACCTAGCAGGAGCGGAAACGGTGGGCGTGGCTCATTTGGCAGAAGCGGTGAGTTATCGGTAGGTGTGATGTTATGATATAACTGATAGTTATGGAGTTAATGAAGAAAAATAATTGATAAAATCAATCATTGTACTTGACAGGTACAATTGTATTTGTTACTATCATAAATGATAACCAACACCGAGATGATAATCTCTCACCATCATCACCTTAGTGTGGTCATCGGCTATCAGTATAGACTGATGGTTTTTTCACAACGTTAATAAGGAAAACATATGAAAAAACTCTCAATCCTAGCACTAAGTGCTACCGTAGCCATCGCTCCTGCATTTGCAGAGACGACTTCTCATTATACCACACCGAGTGTGGATACACAAACAATTGTATTACCCCAAACAACTGTTTCCACCACAACCCCACAAGTTGACCTATCTTTTGCTTTTGGTGATGCGGAAAATCTGCAAACAAAAGAGATGGCCACCA
>NZ_AUGF01000019.1 GCF_000426885.1 Moraxella caprae DSM 19149
ATACCTAATATGCGACCAATTGAACGAAAGCCCAAACCTTCTAGATACATATTGATTGCCATTTGCTTGGTTTCTTCGCTTTTATGATGCGTTGGTTTATGTACTGAAAAGTAATGATTGCAACCTTTGCACTTATAGCGTTGTCTGCCATTGTTAAAACCTGCTTTGACAAAGTGTTTGTGCTTACATTTAGGACAACTATCAAATGTTTCGTTCATTGGTTTTTACTCTATGGTAAAGTATTGAGCTATTTTAACTTATGTATTTGTTTTTAACAATACCTAAATTTCTACTGTTTGTAGATCCCAATAATGGGCGGTGTGGTCTCACTCGTCTAACGACCTTTTAAATTTCTACTGTTTGTAGATATAGGAGGTAAAGGCTTTGCAACCGTTGGTCTAACGACCTTTTAAATTTCTACTGTTTGTAGATATCACAAATTTTCTCGTATTGGTTGGAAATCTAACGATTTTTTTAAACTTCTAGGTGCAATACTTGTAATCCATTTCAAAATTAAGGGTATCTTTATGAAAACATCAAACCTCTTTCCAAACTAAAAACAAACCCTTATAAACACTGGGGTTGAAGTTTTTAAAAATCTATAAAAATCGGGGGTTGGAAAGAAGTCTATTAAATTTTTAGAATTGCATTAGGGCTTTTTGGCAATCATCACCGCCCGTTTGGGGGCAGGATAACCTTCGGCAGTCTTGGTCTTATCATCTTTATCCAAAAAGTCCACCAATGACTGATAATTCATCCACTCGGTCGCACGCTGTTCATCAGTGCTGGTTACATCAATATCCACACAACGCACATCAACAAAACCCACCTTGCCAAGCCATTTTGTCAACGCAGGCACGCTCGGCAAAAAATACACGTTATTCATCATCGCATAACGCTCAAACGGCACCAACACGGTATGTTCATCGCCATCAACAATGAGTGTTTCTAGGACGAGCGTGCCACCGTGACGTAGCTGAGCCTTTAACTGCTCCAAATGCTCAAAGGGCGATGAGCGATGATACAGCACCCCCATGCTAAACACAACATCAAACCACCCCCCAGATGGCAACACTTCTAGTCCCACAGGCACATAATGCACGTCGCACGCCCCCACAAAGTGCTTGATTGCCATGAACTGATGATAAAACAAGCACGACGGGTCAATGACCACCACCGACGTCGCCCCCGCCCCGAGCATGCGAAAGCCATGATAGCCCGAACCACCACCGACATCTAACACTCGCTTACCTACCAAATCCAAATGCGGAGCAACTCTCTGCCACTTCCAATCCGACCGCCATTCGGTGTCTATATGGATGAGTTTGTCATCCGAACCGATAAAAAAAGGGCCTTTTCGCCACGGCATGAGTGTTTTTAGCAGTGCCGTAGTTTTTTTATACTCGCCCATTTGCCAATCACCGCCCAGCGTAATGGCGACTTTATCGGTCAAATCTGTCGCCACAGGATGAACATTCGGCAGTTTATTGATGGCGGAGGTATAATAAGGAGCGTGGGCGTAACGGGATTTGTCCTTGACATCACCAAGCCATGTCGGCAGATGAGCAAGCCACTCATGAGCGACTGGATTGTTTTTGGCAATGTTTAATAAAAACAGATACAAATCTTTTTCAAAATCGGCAATGGTAGTCATCAGTGATTCATGTAAAAGTTAAAATTTGGTGTATTTTTAGCAATAAGGGCGATTACAATTTATCTTGTAAATGGGTTTTAAAACCATCAATGATTTGTAAGATAAAATAAATACAGACTTTATTTAAAAGCAATGATAGAGATAAAATTTAAAAAGCGAAACCACGTCATCTGTCTGGCAAAACCCACCGCCGTCAGTCGCTCGCTGTGCTGATATTCGCTGTCCGTGATAAGTACATTTTCTAGGGCATTTCGCTTACCGCTGATTTCAAGCTCACTGTACCCATTGGCACGCTTAAAGTCATAGTACCGCTCAACTTGCCATGCGTCATTTTGCTCATCAAGCAAATGCACTTTTTCGGTCAATATCAAAATCCCCCCATCCGCCAATGCGTCATGGCATTTTTGCAAAAGTTCCGCCCGTTTGGCAGGCGGTAAAAATTGCAAAGTCAAATTCAGCACAATCATGTCGCACTCTAAAAGTGCCATCTCATTGATGTCATCGCAGATGATACTGATGTCATGATTGGGATAATGCTCACCCAACAAGGCAGTGGCACGCTCGGTCATGGGGTGCGAGTTGTCAATGCCGATAAGCTCCACTTCATCCGCCCCAAACTCGCCTGCCAATGCAAACAGCACCGCCCCAAGCGATGTGCCTAAGTCATAAACACGGCTGATTTTTTTGCCCTTTTTGTGTTGGCGATGTCTCAGATGACGACGGGCAAAAATCGGCAACATGGCAAGCACCTGCCCATAACCAGGGACGCTTCGGCGTATCATGTCAGGAAAGCACGCCACCACCTGCTCATCAAAGCTAAAACGGGCGTGTTTGTCAAGAGGCGTGGTAAACAGTGTGTCCGCACCAGTATTAATGACTGAGTTAATGGTCGGACTGGGGGTATGGTCGCTGTGTGGCATGGGTCGTTGGATTTTTATAAAATATGTGCTATTCTACCACTATTAATCTATTTTTTCATAAATTAAAGGTGTGATTATGCAAGAGATTATCCTAGGGGGCGGTTGTTTTTGGTGTACCGAGTCAGTATTTTTGGCGGTCAAAGGCGTTATTTCTGTAACTAGTGGTTATGCAGGCGGACAAGCAGAGACGGCAGATTATGAATCAGTGTGCAGTGGACAGACAGGGCATGTGGAAGTCATTAAAGTTGTTTATGATGAGCAGGTCATTGATTTATCAAACATTTTGGATATTTTCTTTGCCACGCACGACCCCACCACCCTAAACCGTCAGGGCAATGACATTGGCACGCAGTATGCGTCTGTGATTTTTTATACCGATGAAGCGGATTTACCCATCATCAACGACAAAATCGCCATGCTAAAAGCAGACGGCATTAACGTGGTCACACGCGTGGAAAAAGCTCCAGCCTTTTATCAAGCAGAAGATTATCATCAAAACTTTTTTGCCAAAAACCCCACCCAAGGTTATTGCAACTTTGCCATCCCACCAAAGTTACAAAAATTAAGGGCAGGATTTAGCACTCTTCTTAAATAATGATTCTCTCTGGTTCAATTGTAAGAGATAATTCCATTATAGAAATATTTTAGAAACAAAGCGATGTTTCTGCATGAAAAACTGTCATTCAACCACTTAATTTAAAAACTTATACAATTCAGTGGTCGGATTATTTTTCATTGCAAATGCAAAAGTTGAGACTGAAGTAGCGTGTACAATGAAAATATCCGTTTAAAAGGCAGGAACCCCTACCCCTCCAGCGACTCCGCCAAAATCACGCCACCGTCTTTTTGGTAATCACCACCGTGCCAGAGCGTGGGGTTTTGCCCCCTGCCACCGCCCCAAATGTACCCTCAGGGTGCTGAATATTGATAAACAACGCCTTACAATCAGGGGTCATGGTAATGCCTGTTACTTCACACCCTTTTGTTCCAACAAAAAAGTGTTTTAGCGTGTCGGGCGTGGCTTTTGCCCCCATGTGGGTGGTTTTGCCTGTGCTTGTGGTCAGGCTCGCCCCGTCTCCGATGTGGTTTGGCAGACTTGCCAGTAGCATACAGTTGGTCGTTTTGGTGTACGCCCCGTCATCGGTCTGAATCCACAGCACGCCACAGGGGTCAAAAACAGCCCGTCAGGGGACGATAAGTTATTCTCGGCGGTCAAGCCCGACAGTTTTTGCTTGTGCTTGTCATGGGGAGATGCAAACAAATAAATATCCCAAACAAACGTACCACCCGCGCCCCCTGCTGTCTCAGCAAAGCGAATGATATGCCCGTGCTGATTACCCTTGCCGTCATAACTTCTGGGGTTGGCTTCGTTCACGCCTACTTCTTTACGCTTAGAATTGTTGGTCAAAGTTACATAAATCTCACGAGTCAAACGGCTTACCGACACCCATTTAGGTCTGTCCATTTTGGTCGCTCCCACCTTGTCGCCTGCCATACGGGCAAACACGGCAATCTCGGCATCGCTCTCAAAGTCGGCAAGCATGGGATTTTTCTTAGAAAGCTCACGCCACTGCCCCATGCCGTCATCGTGAAACACCGCCACAAACAGCGTGCCTTTATCCAGATGTTTATCGCCCACCGCAAGCCCACCGCCCACATCGGCATTTGTCCATTTGGCATCGGAGACAAATTTATAAATGTACTCGCCCCGAGCATCATCGCCCATATAAAACACAAGCGACTCGCCTTCGTTTGGCGGAGCAAAGGCACGGTTTTCATGAGCAAATCGCCCAAGGCTTGTGCGTTTGACCGCCCTTTCTTTTGGATTAAAAGGGTCAATCTCGGTAATGTAGCCAAAGGTGTTAAAGGTATGGCGATAATCGTCCGTGGCGGTTTTGCCTGCCTTGGCAGTGATGTCCCAATGGTCAAACTCGCCTGCCTGTCCGTCTTTTGGCGTGTGCCAACTGTACGCAGGGTCGTCTATCGTGTCTTCTT
Source organism: Moraxella caprae DSM 19149 (assembly GCF_000426885.1). GTDB lineage: Bacteria > Pseudomonadota > Gammaproteobacteria > Pseudomonadales > Moraxellaceae > Moraxella > Moraxella caprae. The sequence continues at coordinate 4,570 of NZ_AUGF01000019.1, forward strand.
TTAAGCCATATCAGGCAAGGCGTTTGTCGTTTTTGTCGCCGATGATGTCCTTATCCGCCCCACGAGCGAACACATTCAAAAAATTCTCTTCGGTCGTCAAATACGTCCCCCAAGGCGACAGCCCTGCCCCACATTGGTTGTTAATACCCACGCTCAATAAGCCTTTTGGGTCAAGGCGTGTTTTGACAAATTCACTGCCCTTTGCCACGCCTGACAATCGGGCTGGCGTACCGCTCGTATAGCGTTTGTTAAAGGGCGAATCCTTGATGAGCTCATAACCTGTGGGCGTGCGTTTGACTTCCGCCACCGACACGCCATGAACGTGGATTTCACGGCGAACGTCATTGGCAAGTCGTCTTTTTTGAAAAATCTTGGGAGCAGTGTCGTCTTGGTCGGAGTAGTTTTCAATGGGATTTAGGTTTGAGTTGGTGTATGCGTGGTTCATGGCAAGCAGTCCCCGTTCGGACACATCGGGGCGTAACTGCCGTTTTTTAAGCCAAAAAACCACATTCCGTCATGGTTGTCGCCCATGCGGTATTTAAAAGATTCGCCCACCACCATACGGTCGTCCGTCCACTCGCCAAGTCCGCTGACAATGGGCGTTCCCATGGGCAAAATCAGCTCGGCACGGTAGCCGTCCGCCACAATCATGTCGCCCCCGTGTGATGGGGAACGGCGGTAAATTTTAGGGCGGTTGGGCGTTTTGGGCGTTTGCCTGCCCCATTGGTTGCCATTTTTGCCACTGCCCCTGTTACACAGCCCATAAAAGGCAATGAGCCAAGGAAACTTGCGGTCATAAGCCCTGCCCCACCCTTTAAAATGGAGCGTCTTTTGATGAGCATATTGGCAAATTCAGGGTTGTCGGTCGGGTTTGAGTCTTCGATGATTTCGTCATCGTGGTCTAGGTCGGTGTTGCTGTGCAATGGCATGGCGTACTCCAAAAGTTATCAAAGTACGCATAGGATACGAGCTTTTTATGACGGTTTTGTGAATGGTTTATGATGATTTGATGAAAATTACCGCAGTTGGTAAGGGCGTGATGAACATGCCCCACGTGGCATTTCCTTAGAGTAAATTGCAATTTACCCCACAATCATAATAAATCAACCATAACTTATTTTACCAAATTCTCAATAAATTCAATAAAATCCACCGCAATGGTTGTGCCACATTGCTCGTCAATCTCACGCACGCACGTTGGCGAAGTTACGTTAATCTCGGTAATTTTTGCCCCGATGAGGTCAAGCCCCACAAAATACAAGCCTTTTTCCACCAAAGTAGGGGCGACTTTTTCGGCAACGGCTCGCTCAGCGTCCGTGAGTGGCATGGCAACGCCACGCCCGCCCGCCGCCAGATTGCCCCGAGTCTCGCCCCCTTGCGGGATACGAGCCAAACAAAACGGCACAACCTTACCACCAACAATCAACACTCGCTTATCACCGTCTTTAATCTCGGGCAGGTATTTTTGAGCCATGATAGGCAGAGTTTCTAATTGGGTCAGCATCTCCAAAGTTGAGCCGATATTTGGGCTGTCCGCCATCAAACGAAAAATTCCCATACCGCCCATGCCGTCAAGCGGTTTGACAATCACGTCTTGATGTTCGTCAATAAACGAGCGAATGTGCGACTCTTTGGCGGTAACAATGGTCGGACTCATCAGCTCGCTAAACTGCGTGGCAAAGAGCTTTTCGTTGCACGCACGCACCGAACTTGGGTCGTTTGCCACCAGCACGCCTGCCCGCTTGGCGTATTCTAATAGGTGCAAGGCGTACAAAAAATTCATGTCAAAAGGCGGGTCTTTACGCATCAAAATCACGTCAAATTCAGTGGCTTTGACGGTTGATTTTTCGCTAAGCCTATAAAAATTATCAGGATTTTTAAAGACTTCCACGTCCTGTTTATCCACACACAGCTCGCCCTTATCAAGCCACAAATCATGAATGCCACAATACGCCAAGCCATGCCCACGCTCGGCTATCGCCCACATCATCGCAAGGGACGTGTCTTTTTTGTAGTTAATGGTGGCAATATCGTCCATGACGATAAGAAAGTTAAGTTTTTTCATCAGATTTTCCAGTTAAAAATGGTTAGAAATGTTTAAAAATACCACGCCAATCCGCCAACGCACAGACATTGCCATGCTTTTTGGCTTTGGCGATATGGCGAGTGTCGGCACTGACAAACGTGATGTTGCGATTGATTGCCATTGCTTGATAAATGCTGTCATACATGGACGGATAGCCACTTTTGGCATTGCCGTCTTGGCAGATTTTGGTCGCCAGTTGCCAGTCGTCAAGCGTTGGTTCATACAGACTAAGACTGGCTTTATAATAGACATTTAGGCTAGACAACAACTTATCCAAATCCACGCCTTTTTGCACGCACACGCCAATCACTTCGTATTCAAAAAGCGTGGGGGCGATAAATACTATGTCATTTTGATTGCAAAATGACAAAAATTCACGGGCGGTTTGACTGTCTGGCTCGGGTGCAAAAATTTTGATAAAAATATTGGCATCCACAACCACTTTTGGCAATACGTCATACATGATAATGTGTGTCTCGCAGTTGTCTTAAAAGCTCCGTACCTGTTTTTTCGCCTTGTTTGGGCGTGCTGTCATCAAAATGCCAAATGATATTTTCAATGGCTTCACGGTTTTTTTGCTCAATCAATGACGCAAACAGCCGATTGACATACTCCGACTGCTTGTCAAGCCCATATATCTTATCCAACGCCACGGCAAGCTCTTCATCAATCACAAAAGTTCTTTCAACCACCGCCATAACGCCCCCTATACGCCATATTGCTCACGGTAGGCTTGCATTTTTGCCAAATGCTCAGTCTCGCCTTTGTCTTGCAAAAAGGCAATAATATCATCAATATCCACCAAGGCAAACACAGGCACGCCAAAATCATCTTTGATTTGCTCTACTGCCGAACGCTCGTCCTGTCCACGCTCTTTGCGGTCAAGGGCGATGACAATCCCAGCTAGGCTTGCCCCTGCATTCCTTAAAACCTCCACCACTTCACGCACAGCCGTCCCTGCGGTCATGACATCGTCAATCACCCACACCGATTTGCCTGACAAATCCGCTCCAACAAGGTTACCCCCTTCGCCATGCGTTTTGGCTTCTTTGCGGTTATAGCCCCAAGCGGTGTCAATGCCATGCGAACGCCATAGAGTCTGAGCGGTGGTCGCCACAAACGGAATGCCCTTGTACGCCGCCCCAAAAATCGTGGGATTATCGCCCAACTGTCCTGCCAAAATAGCGGCATAACCATTTGAGAGCATATCCAACGCCTTACCGCTAGACAGTAGCCCTGCATTAAAAAAATAGGGACTCACCCGCCCTGATTTTAGGGTAAATTCACCAAATTTTAAAACGCCATAGTCAAGCAGCAGCCCAATAAATTCGTTTTTGTTAAACATAAAAATCTCCGATAAAATAACGATTAAAATAAATGATAAAATAATCTCTATTGTACTCTGTTTTGACAAATTTCCCAAATTTTTTACAATAAAAAACGCACTGAGATAGTGCGTTTTTGTCATTAAAATCGTGCTGTGACACCAACGGTAAAAGCTCTGGCAGGTAGCGGGGCGATATAACGCAAGGGTGAGTTATGCGGGCGAGCATCCTCATTAAGCAAATTTGTACCACCAAAACGCAACGTCATCGGACTGCCCAACCAATACACGTCTTTTTTCACATCTGCACTGATAAGTGTGTAGGCAGGTAGTGCTGTCTCGCTCTTGGCGTTTTGATAACGCGGCTCATCATAATACACACCATCAATACCCACTTGCCAATCCTGATACTGCCACTTCACCCCAAGTCCGTAGCGATTGGTTGGCATATTTGGCATATAGATACCGTCGTTATGTAAAGCCACTTCACTAGCATTTAGATGTTTGTTTTTAACCAAATCAGCAAATGACGATATCGTCATACTGCCATAACGCCCCAAATCAAAATCCCGACTCACATCTACCTCAAAACCCGTTACCTGAACGTCATTTTGTTGCCAGTATTTTAATGGCATCCTCGCTCCACCTGTAATCGCCCCACTTGACGCCATATGAATGTAGTCGGTGAACTTATTTGCATACACTGATGCATTTACATCAAAATCCGAACCATCAAATGATACAGACAATTCTTTGCTTTTTACCCGCTCTGGTTTTAGGTTTTGATTGCCTTCTTCGTGTGCCATGATGCTATAATGTAAATTGGATGCATAAAGCTCATTAATGTCGGGTGCTCTTTGGCTATCGGCATAGCGAGCCTTAATGCCCACTCGGTCAAACGGACGAAAAGATGCTTGGATATCATAGCTATCTAGCCCATATTTTCTGCCTTCTAGCTTTGTATTCTTGGCGTTACGATGTGTGGCAAAGTCACCCACAATATCGTGTTCAACACGTTCATGGCGGTAACCCAATGTCAAATCCACAGGCTTAAATGATAGCGTTTCTTGTAAAAACACCCCATAAGTTGTTGTATTCACATTAGGCAGATACACCGATTCGCCCGCTCCTTGAACCTGTCTTTTAGAGCCGTTTACCCCTACCACACCCGACATAAATGATTGGGGCTGATGATAAGCCGATGTGGCAAATTGACTGGTGCGAAAACGGTAGTCATTAGCCAACTGCTCCCCCACATTCTCTTTACTCTGCTCATCAACCCAACCAGCACGAACGGTCATGCGATTTAGCCAAGGCGAAGCATGATGTGTCTGTGCTTCGACGGCCAGTTTATTTTGCGTGCCATCAATACGCACGGGCTGACCGCTTTTATAATCAAGCCCTGCTCCTAGATTTGACATGGAAAAACCCGGCAGTCCATAGCGACTGTGCTTTGTATCAGCAGATAAAGCGATGTAATTGCTTTTGCCATGTCCTTGCCAGAAATAACTACCTGCCACGCCCAAGCGATGATTTTCAAGATCGCTGTTGCCTAGCTTCTTATGATAATTTTCGGTAATGTCCAAAATTTTATCCACTTTCTCTATCTTGTCGGGGGTACCTGCGACATAATAGGGATTGTCTTTATACCTAGGATTTGGCGTATTGGTGAACACATCTGTCAATTCAAGTCCCCAATCGCTGTATTTATCATGAATCTTGCCCGTTGTCATGTCATAATAATCGGGCATATAGTATTTTTTGGAAGCGATGTTAAATTCGCTTTTGATGATAGGCTGGCGTTGACATGAATTCACCAAATTCATATCATAGCCAAGCCCGTATTGGTTACGTGAAATTAATTGACTATCACACACACCCGCCTTACTTGCCCCCACAATGTCGTAGCCATCTAACTGCTGAGTAGAATACAAGACATTGACACTGATGTTTTTTTGGTTGTTAAAATTCGCCTTGACGCCATGCGAGTCAATGTCATTAAAACCTTTTTGCAAATGCACTTCAAGCCCCACAGGCTCATTATTAAGATACTTTGGCACAAGACCGCCATCAATCTCTACGCTACCACCAATGGCATGACCACCTTCTTTTACGACATTATTAAACTTTTGCACACCGACCAAACGATGAAATACTGGGTCAAAAGCGATATTTGTCCCTGCACTCATGGCATTTAGTCCATTGGCCGCCATGCCATTTTCTGTGATATTAACTCGATTGCCAGATAAGCTACGCACCACGGGCGAGCCTGCATGCGGACCAAAACTACTACTCTGCACGCCTGAGATGCCTTTAACTGCATCGCCAAGTGTTTTATTATCTGATAATTTATTATAAATATAGGTGGCGTTTGGTGCTTTTTCATCAAGATAGATGGTCATTGCCGGCAATTGAACGTTGGGCAACTCTTCTGCCATTGCCACCTGAGCCAATATCGCCAACATCGTCAAATTTAATGTACGTAAATGCATAATTACCTCAAAAAATATATATTATTACATAACTATTACATAAAAACAACAAATATCTTTACACAAATTTCAAGCTTACATACCAACGGAACCTAAAAATTAACACAAATTATAATGCGGGCAATGCACCATTTTGGACTTAGGCTTTTAATAGCACGTATTGTACACCTTAGCCCAAAAACAAGCTTGTAGCACTTTTGGAGTTGTTTGGGTATATCATGACATATAATTAATTAAGCTCAAAATACACCACATTAGGTTTTCCGTTCGTGGTGAGCTAAGTCGAACCATGACGGAAACCGACCCTTCGACAAGCTCAGGGTGAACGGTTTTGGTGTTTTTTGAAGTTAAATTGCTATACAAACCGTTAGTGCAGACAATAAAAAAACCCAATCACAAGATTGGGTTTTTTAGGTAGTGGCATATTAACCTTGGGCGGCGGCTTGGGCGGCAGCAACTTCAGCAGCGAAGTCTTCTTGCTTTTTCTCAATACCTTCGCCAACTTCTAAGCGTTTGAAGCTGATGACAGTGGCGTTTTCAGCTTTTAGGACATCGCCAACTTTTTTGTCATTGTCGATGACATAAGGCTGATTTACCAAAGTCACTTCGTTTAGGTACTTTTGAACACCACCAGTAATCATCTTCTCGACAACCGCTTCTGGCTTGCCTGACTCTTTGGCTTTGGCTTCGATGATGTCTTTCTCACGAGCTAGGATGTCAGCAGGCACGCTCTCTTCGTTTACCGCCAATGGGTTAAAGGCAGCAACTTGCATGGCAACGGCTTTACCAAGCTCTTCTGAACCACCTTCATAAGACACCACAACACCGATACGCAGACCGTGACGGTAAGCGGCTAGGTTAGCACCTTCGATGACTTCGGCACGGCGAACTTGTACGTTCTCACCGATTTTTTGTACTAGGGCAACACGAGCTTCTTCTACACTCACGCCATCTTCATAAGACAATGCAGAGATAGCAGCCACGTCAGTGGTGTTATTTGCTAGGGCAAGTTCAGCCACTTTGTTGGCAAATGCGGTGAAGTTTTCGTCTTTGGCAACGAAGTCAGTTTGGCAGTTTACTTCTAGTAGTAGTGCCTTGCCAGCCGTTTGGGCGATGATAATAGCACCGTCAGCGGCGATGTTACCTGCTTTTTTGGCAGCTTTGGCTTGACCTGATTTACGCAAGTTGTCAATGGCAAGCTCGATGTCGCCATTTGCTTCTTCTAGGGCTTTTTTACATTCCATCATACCAAGACCAGTGCGGTCACGGAGTTCTTTTACGGTTTTTGCAGATACTTGAGACATGGATTTTACCTTTTATGTGCTAATGATTGAATTTAAAATGCAATGACTTGCACACAGCAAGTCATTGATGGAGCGTATCGAGCATTTGTCATAACGAGCGTATCACCTTAGATTGACATGCTTGATAAATAACATAACACAACACGCCCAGTGCCAAATCAATAGTTATTTACCACTTGACCCGCTTGATCGATTTTATCTTCAACATCGGCAGTAGCATTATTGCGGCTGGCTTGTTTTTCAGGGTCTAACTCATCGCCTTTACCTTGAGTTTTGGCATACTCTTTACCAGCGATGATGGCATCTGCCATGGCAGTAGCGTATAAAGTAACAGCACGAATGGCGTCATCATTGGCGGCGATAACATAATCTACATTATCAGGATTTGAGTTGGTATCAACCACACCAATCACAGGAATGCCTAGGTTTTTGGCTTCTTTAATGGCAATGGCTTCATGGTCAACGTCAATCACAAAAATCGCATCAGGCAGACCATTCATGTCTTTGATACCACCCAAAGCACGCTCTAGCTTTTCCATGTCACGGGTACGCTCTAAGGCTTCACGCTTGGTTAGCTTGGCAAAGGTGCCGTCTTCAGCTTGCTTTTCTAACTCTTTTAGGCGAGTGATAGACTGGCGGATGGTTTTCCAGTTGGTCAGTGTACCGCCGAGCCAGCGATGGTCGATATACGGCATGCCTGCACGCTGTGCTTGCTCACGGATGGCCTGACCTGCAGCACGCTTGGTGCCGACAAATAGGATTTTGTTACGGTTGGCTGCTTGCCCGTTAGCAAAGGTTAGGGCTTCATTGAACTGCTTAACAGTGTGTTCAAGGTTGATGATATGAATGCCGTTACGTGCGCCAAAGATGTATTGGTTCATCTTTGGATTCCAATAGCGGGTTTGGTGACCGAAGTGAGCACCAGCTTCTAACAAGTCACGCATGGCGATTTGAGTAGGGTTTGACATGATGTGTCCTTAAAGTTTGGGTTATGCCTCCACGAATGAGTCTTACCGAATTCATCTTATTAAAGTCCATCAAGACTCTTAAATAAGACAAACACCCCAATAAGCCAAAAGCAAGTCCTATAAAAATAAAAGCGTACATTTAGGACTTTAATTCGTGTGTGTCATTAAAGTTAAAATTAAATGCTTAAAAAGCCATTTATTATAGCATAGATTGATGTTCTTGACAACAAAACCCGTCCACTCACCAATAAACTTTTAAAGTTATTTGCTTTGTGGAGAGATGTATGACAAAGGTTAGAATTAACTGCTATAGCCCACACAAATGCCAATCACGCCATCATGCTCACGCCAATGAAAAGGAATGACATAGGTACGCTTGTCTTTGGGCAAGAAATTCACACTTGGCGCCCCATCAACAATCTTAGGTGGCGAGATGATAAAATCTGAACCAAACTCTGTGCGTGCGTTACCTGACACTGTATTTGCAACCTCGCCAATAAGGTCTTTTAGTAATGCCAAAGAATTCTCAGGCTCACCTAAAGTGATGAGCAGGTCACGCAGTAATGGGGTCTCTGCACTCACATACACGCAGCCCGTCAAAGGACCTGTAATGGTAATAATACCACTATAATCATAAGCCAATGGCGTGGCATTACTGTTTAGATAAGGGGTGTCCACCTCGGTTAGTTTTTCACCAACTTGGTCAAAAAACGCCATCACTGAGCTGATAAAAACATTTAATTTTTCTGCTTTCATAATACTTCTCTTAATTTCTATGCCATGCCCTATGTCAAAATAATTTTTCAAGTAAAGCAGGCAGGAAGCCACCCAAGGACTTCCATTGGTTACAAATTCTCAACAAGCGTACACTTAACACTCATCAAACAACAATCAGTCATGCATCAACTCATCGAGTGCTGCAATGAGCTCTTCATCAGAAAATGGCTTGCATAGAAAACCGCTAGCACCCAGTGATAATGCTTGAATGCCTGTGGCTTTGTCAGAAAGTGCTGAAACCACCAAAATACGCACCTCTTCATCTAAAGCAACCAGCTTTTCAATGCACTCCAAACCATCCATCTGAGGCATGGTCAAATCCATGGTTACAACATCAGGTTTGTGCAGTTGAAATTTTTCAACTGCGTCCGCCCCATTGGATGCTGTGGCAACCAACATGAATTTTTCGTTATTGTAAGCACGTTGAATGCGATTTCTGATAATGTTTGAATCATCAACAACCATTAATTTATACATATAAACTCCATTATAATACCCGTAAGCCTTCTAAATAATACAGCACTTGCAGGTTTTTGTAGGGTGTGCCTGCCCTTGATGCATTTTTATGAAATATGATTAAAATTCAACACTTTCATCTAAGACGTACCTACCATTGATGGTGTTTTATCAAATTCGGTAGAAACTTAAAGTTTTGATTGATTTTTTTCATTGCAAATATCAAAGATAAGCATACCCTATTAAAATTAATCACATAGGCAGTTTAATTACAAAGCGACAGAATTGACCATCTTCACTTTGAACATTAATTTTACCACCAAATTCCTTCACACGATCTTTGACAATGTCTAGTCCCACGCCACGACCTGCATCTTCATCGGTTTGATCTTTGGTGCTAAATCCTGATGAGAACAAGGTGTTCAATAAGCGACTCTTTTCAAAGGCATACACCTCATCTTCAGTATAAGTGCCTTTGGCAATAATACGCTGACGAATCGCTTCATAGTCAATGCCCCTGCCGTCATCTTCCATACTAAAAATAAAGTCGCTCTTATTATCTCCTGCGTAAGACTGCGCCATTACTTTTACGGTACCCATCTCGTTTTTGCCATTTTGGACACGAGCGGTGGGCGAGCCAATACCATGAACAATGGCATTACGAAGTAGCTGAACACACAGTTCTTTGGTGACGGTTTTTAGGCGTGCAGGAATATGTTGACCCTCCAACCCTTGAGTGTCTAGTTGTACAAGTTTACCTTGACGTTCGGCAATGTCTTGGGCAAACTGCTCTAAATACTCACCCAGCTCTTCTTTGGCATCCACAGCTTCTTCTTTTGCCACCTGAGTCATTTCACTTCTTAGGTAGTCTTCTTGGACTCTGGCACTAACCTCTTGACAACCATGACTCATCAGATTACGTGCTGCTGCATTGATACGTTCGCCCAAACCAGCAATGGTATTAGACAGATTTAACAACTCATCTAGATGCACCGTTAATGGCAAGAAATCATTACCTGAGAGTGTTGCTTGGTTTTGTAATGCATGCAGTTTATTTTCTGCCTCAGAAGCAATCTTGGTAAAACTGTGTAGCTTAAGGGCTGACGCTTCACCTTTTAAACTATGCATCTCACGATATAGTGATTTGGTTTTGTTTTGCAGTTCAAATTGTGAACTGCCTGGATTTTTAAGCGTATTGTTCATCTTCTCAATATGCTTGTGCGTATTGTCAATAAACTCACTAACAACCGTAGGATTTACATTTAAAATGGTGGTCAGCATCTCAACCTGCATGTCGTTTTGGGCACGCTCTTGTTCTAGACGCTGTTCTAGACGTACCGCATCAGAGATGTCATTGACGTTCACCAAAATACGAGCAATGTCTTTGCCTTCATATACCCGAGAGAATTTAAAGTCAAGATAGCGGTTCTCACTGGTACCATCTTCACTCTCACGCTGAATCATTACCTTATTTAAAGGGTTTAAGCTGTCCACCAGTTTTTCTTTAACACGTGGGTTGTATAGCTGGTCGATGAATTTTTGTGTGGTGTCAAGGTCTTTATCTGAGATACGATTACGAAGCACAGTGGTCAAGTTCTCGCCACCTAAGCGGTTAGTGCCAATGATGTCACTTAGGACTTTTGAGTGTTGCTGACCGATATTTAGGTCTCTGTCAAGCAGGAACAAGCCGGTGTTTACCGTCTGCATGATCTCAGCGGTTTCTTGACGTGCCGCTTCGGTCTTAGCATCCGACTCACGCAGACGTCTTAGTACAATGAGAATAAACACAGCAAAATACGCCAAAATCGCACCCACCCCAATGAGCTGAATAATACGAATATTGCGAGCCTGAGTTTCGGCAATGCTCGTTACGTCAGAAGTTAGATTATGCAAAGCGTCATTCATCGCCAAAGATGAAATTTTGGCTTGCTCGCCTGCCAAACGCAGTGGCGTACTAGAATCTGCAGCAATATCGCTCGCCACCGCCAGATACGCATCTACCCTAGGTTTTAGAGCATTCCATTGTTCTCGTGCCACCTTTAACTGGGCGATTGCACTTTCATCTGTCACCTTTGACAGCTGATGAGTATCACCATGCAAGTCATGGTAGATACCAGCATTTTCAATGGCAGTCAAAGTTGTATCAATAGATTTACTGGTAGCATCTAGACGAGTCAATACCGTTTTCATGTGGGGGGATGTGATGTCCTCACCATAGCTTAATTGCATGTCAAAAATGTCTTTAATGAGTGATTGCGTGTCGTTGGCAACCCAGTGTGTGGCGTTCGCCAAGGTAGAGTTGCGTTCTAGCACGTTTGATGCATAAAAGGTAAATACAAGTAAGACAAAAATCAATACCATAAAAAGCGACATCGAGAGAATCAAACCCTGATAACGCCCTGTGGCTGGTGTGGCATTTTGAGACATAAATACTCCTAACGAGAAGTGACTAACAACCTTATTGTGGCGCTATACATTCCTTTAATATTTTTATTACATCATAAAAATACCCAAACCAAGCAACAAGGCATCTTATTAAGGTCCGCCCAGATCATATCATCACACCCAAACCCATCATGAAACGACCTCCATCAGCCATCGCAACAGGTTGTTACAAGTGTTACAGATTTATTTCAAAATTTGGGCATATACCTAACATTATAACACAACCAGCACAATTATCATCAAAAAATTATTAATTTATCAGGGCAATTGCACTTATATTTAATTTTCAGCAAGGCAAATTATCCTCATAAAGAAATCGTCAATTTCCAGACATAAACCATTAGAGTGCGCCTACCATTGATAAGATTTTATTGAAATTTGATTAGAATTTGATGATTTAATCAAATTTTGCACGAAAATGGCTATTCGACCATTCAATCGTGTAAATTTTCAAGATTTTAACTTAATTTCTTTAGATTAAGTGATTGGATTGTTTTTCTGCGTCAAAAACTTGTCTGATAAAAACTCACAGCCTACGATTTTTCCTTGACAAACGTGTGATTTTTCTCATTTTTTAGTGCAAATACCAAAGTTTAACACGCCCTACACAAATTTATTGATAAAAATACCAATCAATCCCACCAAACTTGTTTTGTGATAAAACCATCAATCCTTATCGCTCATCACTTATTTTTGTAAGATTTTACAGCCCATTCATCCCACCAAAAAAAATCGCACAACTTCATCGGTCATGCGACTATATTTTATCACGGTTAATCAATCACAATAATCAATTTATCCAAACCCTCTTAGAGCTACTGCACACGTTTTACCCATGCACCACTGCCGTCCACACGACTGTCGTTTTTGATTTTGTCACGCAAAGCGGCGGCGGCGTCTTGGTTTTTCTCTGAACCGACCAGCACTCGTACGCCACGACTGGTCTGACTGGTGCTGACCTTATAGCCAGCGTCTTCGTATTTTTTGGCAAGCTCATCGGCTTTGGCTTGGTTGTCAGCCAGCGACACCTGCACGCCATAGCGGGCATTACTGTCGCCGTCACTACCCTTTTGGCGGGCTTCTTTTAGGCGTTTATCAGCACTGGCGGCGGCGGCTTTTTGAGCTTCTCGCTCTTTGGCTTCATGTTCTAAGCGTGCTACTTGTGCTTTTGATGGGATTTTGATGGTTTTGCCAAGCGGTAGGGGGTCGTGTCGCCCCATGTTGTTGGCTTCGGCAAGGACGGAGACAGGCACGCCATACTGACGAGATAGCTTAATCAAACCGTCGCCACGCACCACTTTGTGCTGACCATTATTGGCATTTTGTGGGGCTTCATCACGGGCTTTTTTGGCTTGTTCTTTTTTCTCTTTCTCGGCTTGTTCTTTTTGGGCTTTTAGCTTATCCGCCTTGGCTTTTTCGTCCTGTTCTTTTTTGGCTTTTTCTTTGTCGTCTTTTTCACGCCGTTCTTGCTCTTTTTTGGCTTTTAGCTCTTTTTCTTTGGCAAGTTTTTCCAAACGTTCACGCTCTGCCTGTGCCTTGGCGACAGCAATGGCTTCGGGGCGTGTCTCCACCGTCAACGTGTCGGCAGGCGTGGCTGTGGCTAGGGCTTTTTGCTCAGCGGTTGCCTTATCAAGAGCCAGTTGCTGGGCTTTTTCTTGGGCTTCGATGAGTGCCATGGCTTCTTTTTCTTGGGCAAGCGTGCGAGCTTCTCGAGCTTCTTGTTTGGCGGTCAAAAGTTTGCTCTCGGTCGCCATGTCCACGGTCAAAGGCTCAACGGTCGGGCGAGCCACACCGTCATCGACAGTGGTCACCACGCTGTCTGCTAAGGGGGTGGTCTTAGCAGTTTGTACATTTTGGGCGGTGTCGCTTTGTCCTTGATTGACGGCATATAAAATCACACCACCACCCAAAACCAAACTTAATCCTAATAATAACTGTTTTGGAATCATCGTCTTATCACGTCTGTTAGTAATGTTTTTATTTTACCATAAAAGACAATAAAGCCAATCGGATTTATCTTGATTTTACAATTTTCTTAGACAGAACATGGGTTGTCCGCTACCCCAACGCAATCAAACTCTCGCCTATCGTATGAAACGAGCCAAAACACAAAATCACGTCATCATGAGTCGCCTGCATCTCTACACCCTCTACCGCTTGGGCAATGCTGTCATGGGCATAAACAGTACTGTTTGGCAAATGCGTGGTGATTTTGGTGTGTAGCTCATCCACTGCCACGGCTCGCACACTATCAATCTTACCAATATGCCAAGCGGTGATGGGCAACTCAAAACTGCCAATCAAGGCTAATACTTCATCAATGTCTTTATCAGCAAGCATGCTAAATAAAAAATGCAATTTGGTATTTGGATTACTGTTTTTAATATTTTGCCAAAAAGGGATAAATGATGTCATCAAAAAGCTAATGCCATGCGTATTATGCCCCACATCGAAAATCCATTGTTTGCCATTTATCATTCTTTTGTCAAATCGCCCTGATAATTTGACATTGTTTAAGCCATTTTTAATATCGTCTATGCTGATGGTTAATTCACTTGCCAATATCGCACTGATGGCATTACTGGCATTCATCAGGGCGATATTTGGTTTGGGTAAATCTAATGCCATCGCCCCATTGGCATATATCCAATCTTTATCATGTGCTTGATAAATAAAGTCCTTACCATATTGATAGTATTTGGCGTTTTTGTCATGAATCATTTGGGATACGCTATTAGGCATATCACGCTCGCCATATATAACAGGCATATTATCACGGATAATCCCTGCTTTTTCAAAACCGATTTTTTCTCTATCATCGCCCAGCCAATCAATATGGTCAATGCCGATATTGCTAACCACGCCAATATCAGGGTCAATGATATTCACCACGTCAAGCCGTCCGCCCAAACCAATCTCTAATACCCAAACATCGCATTTTAATTCTTTAAAAATCCAAAATGCCGATAACGTCGTCATTTCAAAAAATGATAAAGAGACATTGCAGTCCGTGCGAGCTTTTTCACAGGCATTAAAGGCTTTTATCAATAACTCATCATCAACATCTACCCCACCTATTTTAATGCGTTCGTTAAAACTTATCAAATGGGGGGATTGATATAGGGCGGTTTTGTAACTAGCTTGGGTGCAAATCTCGCTGATGAGAGCGGTGGTCGACCCTTTACCATTGGTGCCTGCAACTGTGAACACATAAGGGCGGTATGGCAAGTCGTCTTTTAAAACGCCCAACGCTTGGGCGACAGGTAGCACACGGTCAAGCCCCATGTCAATGGCTGAGACGTGAATGTTGCCCATATAGTTGAGCCATTCGGAGACGGTTTGGAGGGTGTTCATGGGTGTTTTTGGTGTTAAAAATTTGGGGTATTGTGCATGATTTTTGGGGTTTTTTCAATAAAATTTAAGGGCGTTAAAAGAAAAACCCCATTTAGCAAGCCAAATGGGGTGTTATGCGTGATGATTTAGCTCACATTCGGCAATTTCATCATCTTGGTCAGCAGTCTATACACCGTATCCACAAGCTCATGGCGGTGTACCACCATATCCACCGTGCCTTTGTCGAGCAAAAATTCGGCACGTTGGAACGGCTCGTCAAGCACTTCACGCACAGTCTGTTCAATCACACGCTTACCTGCAAAACCAATCATCGCACGTGGCTCGGCAATATGCACATCGCCAAGCATGGCAAGGCTTGCTGTAACCCCGCCATAGACAGGGTTGGTCAGCACCACGATATACGGCACGCCCGCCAAACGCAAGCGTTCGATGACCGCAGACGTGCGAGCCATTTGCATGAGTGATAATAAGCCTTCTTGCATTCTTGCCCCACCGCTAGACGCAAAGCAGACCAGTGGTTTACGCTCGGCAAGGGCTTTTTCGCCCGCCATGACAAACCTATCGCCCACCACCGAACCCATAGAACCGCCCATGAATTTAAAATCAAACGCACAAGCAATCAGCTCCAAATTCTTGATTTTGCCATTCATGACAATCAAGGCTTCACTCTCGCCCGTGGTCTTTTGGGCTTCACTCATACGCAAAGGATAAGGCTTGGAATCTGTGAATTTTAAGGGGTCGCCTGCTTGGTAGTTTTGCCCAAGCTCGCCTGTAATGCTGTCAAAAAACCACGCCAACCGCTTACGAGCCGACATTGTCAAATGGTGGTCGCAGTCGGGGCAGACGTATTGATTAAAAATCAAGCTGGTGTTGGTCGTCAGCGTGTGGCAATTTGGGCATTCTGTGGACGGCTCGGTCTCCACCGCAGACGGCTGAACGATACGGTCTCGCTTGATAGACGGTACAGGGCGGTTTAGCCATGTGGTTGGCGTTTGGGCTTGGGTGTCAGTCATGGTATTCCTAATTCAATATCCAAATAGGCATAGTTTACAGTTGTTTTGATGATTTGGCAAATGGTTTTTGTTAAAGGCCATCAATGGCTTGGCGTAACTCGTCCATTTTTGAAAGCACCTTATCAATGGCAAGCTCCAACTTGTCCTTGTCATCACCCACATCGGCAAAATGACGCACCAATTCACTACCGACAATCACACCATCGGCAAATTTTGCCACCGCTTTGGCACTCTCGCCATCTCGTATGCCAAAACCCACGCACACAGGCAGGTCGGTATCCGCCTTAATCGCTTGCACTTGGCGAGCCACTTCGTCAGTATCCAAAGCCTTTGAGCCTGTTACGCCCTTAACCGAGACATAATAAATAAAGCCAGAACCTCTGTTTAGCACCGCTTTTCTACGCTCGCTTTGGGTCGTGGGGGCAAGTAGGAAAATTTGGTTAATCTCTTTATCAGCGAGTTTGGCGGACAAATCATCAGAAGTTTCATTGGGCGGTAAATCCACCAGTAGCAAGCCGTCCACGCCATTTTGCTCGCACAACGCCAGAAAATTATCATAACCGATAATCTCCACAGGGTTAAGATAGCCCATCAATAAAACTGGCGTGGTGCTGTTGGATTTTCTAAATTCACCCACCATTTGCACGGCTTGGGTGGTACTCGTCCCAGCATTTAAGGCTCGCTCGCCAGCCAATGAAATGACCTGCCCGTCCGCCATCGGGTCAGAAAATGGTAAACCAATCTCAATAATATCCGCCCTATGAGCGACAAGCTTGTGCATTAAATCCACCGTAACGGACGGATTTGGGTCGCCTGCCATAATATAAGGGATTAGGGCTTTTTTGTTTTGCTGTTTTAAAGTCGCAAAAGTTTGGGAAATTCGGGTCATTTGGATTCTCTCTTTTTACACAAATTAAAGTTGTTTGGCAACTTCTAATTTCATCAATATTCTTGCCTTTGGTTTAAAGGTTAATTGCAATGGATTGTCTTTATTTGATGAATTTAAATGTTGTAAATCATCATAAGTCTTGCCGTTAATTCTTAATTTATAAGTATAACGGCATTTTTGGTATTTGGAGTTGCAAGAATCGGGGTTATTTTTATCATCAAATACCAAATAATAAATCTTTTCGCCACGATAAAGTTCATAATAAAAACGATAACTATCGCTCACAACCGTTTGATGATTTTCAAAAAGTGGATAATAAATACCATCTGTCAAATCAGCAAACAACATCAAAAATACCACAGGGCAAGCCAATACCGCCAATAAATCTTTAAAATCTTCCCATAATGTCTCATTGCCTTTTTTAAGCTGTGTCAATGAAAAATAAGCCACAGCTGGCAATAGTACAAGCATTATCAGACTGGTTGATATTCTAGATAAAACACCCCAATAGCCTTCTTGCACACCCACATATGACCTGCCAAGCATGGCATACATCATAAGCCCAAAGAATGCAAAAACCAACACGGTCAAAATCTTTGGGACAGGTTTATTCTCTTCGGTCATGGTTGCAGTGCTTGAATTTTTTAAATTTTAAAGCGATTTATTATATGATTTTTTTGGTGTCATTTTTAATCACTTGGATTTTCTACCATAATTCCACATTGCTTATCAATTTTATTGGCTTTTTTGTCAAAACTTAATAATTTTGCGTTATCAAATTGCGTGGTTTGATACACAATAATACCGTCCGCAAAATCGCCATTTTTTTCCAAAAACCTTAAAGAAAGTTTTACAGCCGATACATTAACAATCTGAACATTTGGCAAATTCAATAAAGTAAGCATAATAGATAAGATTATCATATTATCCACTTTCATTGTCTTTTTTAATACCCAATATAACTCACACAAAGTCTCTGATGTGATAACAAGCTGACAATCCTTATTTTCAAAATAAGGCGTTACAAGCTCGGTTTGATTTTTATCATCATCATGAAAATAACGCAATAAAACATTGGTATCCACAACAAAAGTTTGGTTCATGACATCATTGCCCTTTGCATAATACCTTGATGAATGCCATTTTCAATATCTTCATCAGTCAAAGGTTTTGGGTAATGCTTATTTAAAATCCCCTTTAATTGGCGAATATCATCATAAACCATGGGTTTTTGTAGCTTGGTTTCAATGGTAATGACATTGGCTTTATCTTGATGTTGCCCGATAAAGCCTTCTATGACCGTTTTTAACTCTTCAATCAGATGATTTTCAGCTATTACAACAAGTTGTGATTGCATAACACCCCCTAAATCTCAATCCCGTCAATATTCATCACCGTATGCAAATCTTTATCGCCACGCCCTGATAAATTGATGATAATGGATTTGTCTTTGTCCATTGTTTTGGCAAGTTTTAGCCCATACGCCACTGCGTGCGAGCTTTCTAATGCAGGGATAATGCCCTCACATTTGGTCAAAATACGAAAGGCTTCTAACGCCTCATCATCATCAATTACCACATAATTCACACGCCCCATATCCTTTAAAAAGCTGTGTTCAGGACCGACCCCTGGATAATCAAGCCCTGCTGATATGCTGTGCGTTTCTATGATTTGTCCGTCATCGTCCGCCATCAAATAAGTGCGATTGCCGTGCAGTACGCCCACACGCCCTGCATTTAACGGAGCCGAATGCTTGCCCGTCTCAATGCCGTGTCCGCCTGCCTCCACGCCATACATCTGCACATCTTTATCGTTCAAAAACTCATAAAATAGCCCCATGGCATTTGAGCCACCGCCCACGCACGCCACCAGTGCGTCAGGCAATTTGTCTTCAAATTCAAGGTGTTGCAAACGAGCCTCACGCCCGATAATCGCCTGAAAATCACGCACCAGCATCGGATACGGGTGCGGGCCTGCCACCGTGCCAATCACATAATAAGTGTCGTCCACATTGGTTACCCAGTCTCGCATCGCCTCATTCATCGCATCTTTCAATGTGCGAGAACCACTTGTTACAGGCGCGACTGTCGCCCCCAAAAGTTTCATACGATAGACATTCATTTTTTGGCGTTCTACATCGTCCGCCCCCATATAGACCACGCATTCTAGTCCAAGCCGTGCCGCAATCGTAGCGGTTGCCACGCCGTGTTGCCCTGCCCCTGTTTCGGCGATGATGCGTTTTTTACCGACCAGTTTCGCCAAAAGTGCTTGCCCAATGGTGTTATTGACCTTGTGTGCGCCTGTGTGGTTTAAATCTTCTCGTTTTAGATAAATTTTTGCCCCACCTGTCTTTGCTGTTAAGCGTTTGGCAAAATACAAAGGTGTGGGACGACCGACATAATTCACCAAATCGTCATTATATTCTTTCCAAAATTCTGGATTATTTTTAACGCTTAAATAAATGCGTTCTAACTCTTCTAACGCACTCATCAATGTCTCGGACACAAAACGTCCGCCATGAATGTCAAAATGCCCTGTGGCGTTGGGGAATTGGGTGTAATCTGTCATAAGTTTTTGCCTTTTGAATTATTTGTTTAAGGGGATATGTGCTATATCAAATTTTTGACAAAGTTTATGTAACTTCTTGTCAAAAGTTAATAAATTAGAATGCTGAAATTTTGTTGTAGAATAAGCAATCACACCATCCGCAAAATCACCATTATTTTTCAAAATTCCATTGAAAAATTAACCACTTCTTTATCAAAATCAATATGGGATTGTGCCAAAATTCCCTTTAATACTTTTACAATATAAGCATTAGGAAATTTTAGTTTCTTTTTCATAATCCAAACCATTTCACACAATGTCTGAATGGGTAGATATAACTGATAATTTGGATTGGTTAAATAAGATTTTGCAATAACAAACTGATTGTCATCATCTTGTAATAAATATCGCATTAAAACATTGGTGTCAATAATATAAATATCAGTCATGACATCATTGCTCTTTCACAAATGGCATCTGTAATGGCATTATCCATTTCTTCATCAGAAATATAGCCATTAGTATAAGGCGACAAAATTCCTGCCAAATCTTCAATGGAGTTAACCTCTGGTAAAGGTTGCAATTCATCTTGCACATTTGTTTTGACAGAGATAATCTCTTTTTTAGGGAAATTGGCAATCACAGCCAAAATACTATCTACAATATGATTTTCTGCGGTTAAAGTCAAAGTCTTCATAAAAAATCCTATAAATCCTTCACCACCGTCAATCCCGCAAAGGTCTGAGCGGTTGGCATGACTTCTAGTCGGTTAATGTTAATATGTTTGGGCTGATTGATAAGCCATAATACCATATTACTAATGTCTTCGGGGCGAATAAATTCCACATTTTCATAAACCTTGCCCGCACGGTCATCATCGCCATGAAAACGCACGTTACTAAATTCTGTGCCACCGCACAAACCAGGTTCTATGTTGGTAACTCGCACTTTTTTGCCAATCAAATCGGCTCGCAAATTGAGACTAAACTGCGTAACAAATGCCTTAGTCGCCCCATAGACATTCGCTCCAAAATACGGATAATTGCCTGCCGTTGATGAGATATTGATGACATAGCCGTCATTTTTGGCAACCATAAATGGTAAAATCTCGTGCGTGATATTAACAAGCCCCAAAGTATTGGTATTTATCATTGCTTGCCAATCGCTAATATCCGCTTTATCGGCACTTTCTAAACCCAATGCCAATCCTGCATTATTGATAAGCACATCAATATTCGCCAAAATGTCATTAGGCAAAGTTTGCAAAGCCATTTTTGTGGCGGATATGTCGCCAATATCAAAGCACAGCGGAATAAAATTATCACCAAGCTCGTTTTTTAATTCATCAAGTTTATTTTGACGGCGACCTGTGCCAATAACGGTAAAGCCGTTTTTAATACAATCAACGGCAATTTGTTTGCCAAAACCTGATGTTACGCCTGTGATTAGAATGTTCATTTGTTGCTCCATAAAAATAAAGATAATAATTAACTAACATAAGAAATATGTACAAAAACCACAAAAATAATCCAACACAAAAACAATATTAACCAAATTAACCTTCTATATCTAAAATACCAAAATCCAGAACCTAAACTTAGCATAAAACACGCAGATAAAAAATGAGTTTGTTTAATGGCTTCAACGCCTTCATGATAAGTGGTTCTAGCACCCCTAACACCGCTAATACTAATCGCCTGTTCGGTTAGGGCAATAAAAATCATCGTGCCAAATACTATCATTCCCAAAATACCAGCACACCAAATGATGATTTTTAGACTTTTATCGTGATTGTCTCGAATGATTGGTTTACCAATTTGACTCATTTTATTTTCCCATATTTTTTATAAACTCACTCATTTTAATTTCACACTTCACCCCCTTTTCCTTTTCAATCCCTCCACTCACATCAACACCTTTTATTTTTGCTATTAACGCTTTATTATTTACAATTTCGCCAATCGTATCAGGTGTTAACCCCCCTGCCAAATAAATCGGCAAAGGCGAATTGTCAGGGATTTTTGTCCAATCAAAGACAAGCCCCGTTCCGCCATACGCCGTATCACTAAAAGCATCCAAAATCACACCGCTTGCCCCACTTGTCTTTAAGGCATTGATTTGAGTTAAAATACTTGTGGCGGTGTCGTCATTTTTGACCCGAATGGCTTTTATCCAGCGTTTATTAACCGCACGAGCAAGTATTTGGCACTTAGCAGGCGTTTCATCACCGTGAAATTGCACAATGTCAAATGGCACTTCTTTTGCCAAATTGACAAGCTCATCTTGCCCCATATTGACAACTAACGCCACAATGGTGGTAAACGCAGGCACGGCTGACACAAGCGTCTTGGCAGTGGCAATGCTGACAGCACGGGGGCTTGGCGGATAAAACACCAGTCCCACCGCATTCACGCCAAGAGCAATGGCGGTCTGTAAATCGTCCGTGCGAGTAAATCCGCAGAATTTGACGGCTAACTTTTTCATTTTAACGACTTATTTATGGGGTAAAATTGTCTTAACTTACCATTATTTTGTGTGATTGTCTATGGTCTGTGAGACTATTTTCTAAGAGATTTTAATTTATAATAAAAATTAATTAAATATTCATTTTTTATGATAATTATCCAACAATCAATGACATAAAATCCTTGTTTTTTTGGCAAAAAGCAGGTATTATTAACTTCACTGATATATTCATTAATTTTTATGATATAAATCATTGTGGCGATAGCCATTAATTAAATCAATGAATGTACCTTTCACTCAATCCATACTTGACCAACCTAAGGAATATGCCATGACTATCCAGTCCGCCATCGCCAAAGTTGAGCAAAACTACGCTCATCAGCCAGAATTCATCCAAGCCGTCAAAGAAGTTGCCATGACCATTGAGAAGGTCTATGCCGACAACCCAAAATTTGAGACCCTACAAGTCTTTGAACGCCTATGCGAGCCTGATCGTATCATCTCTTTTCGTGTCAATTGGGAAAACGACAAGGGTGAGATTCAGGTAAACCGTGGCTGGCGTGTCCAATTTAGCAACGCCATTGGTCCATATAAAGGTGGTATCCGTTTCCACCCAACCGTAACCGAAGGCACCTTAAAATTCTTGGGCTTTGAGCAGATTTTCAAAAACGCCTTGACTGGTTTGCCCATGGGCGGTGCCAAAGGTGGCTCTGACTTTGACCCCAAAGGCAAAAGCGAGGCTGAAATCCGCCGTTTTTGCTATGCGTTCATGCGTGAACTTCACAAAAATGTCGGCAAAGACATGGACGTACCAGCAGGCGACATCGGTGTGGGCGGTCGTGAAGTGAACTATATGTTCGCGATGTACAAAAACCTAACCCGTGAATTTGAAGGCGTACTCACTGGCAAAGGCGTCGGTCACGGTGGCTCGCTCATTCGTACCGAAGCGACTGGTTATGGCCTCGTGTACTTCCTTGACAACATGCTAAAAGTCAATAACGAAACCCTAGAAGGCAAAACGGTGCTGGTATCAGGTGCAGGCAACGTGGCACAATACGCCGCCGAAAAATGCCTACATCTAGGCGGTAAAGTCATCACCTTCTCTGACTCAAAAGGCACGCTTGTGGATAAAGACGGCTTTACGGCAGAGAAAATCGACTGGGTCAAAAACCACAAAGCCAATGGTAAAGCACTCGCTGATTATGTGAGCGAGTTTGGCGGTGAATGGCTAGAAGGTCAAAAGCCTTGGCAGTTTGATGCTGATGTGGCTCTGCCTTGTGCCACCCAAAACGAAGTCAGTGAAGATGATGCACACGCCCTAGTTAAGCATGGTGTAAAATACGTTGCCGAAGGTGCAAACATGCCACTGACTGCCGAAGCCATCGATGTGGTGCGTGAGCATGGTGTTGCCTATGCCCCTGGTAAAGCTGCCAACGCTGGCGGTGTGGCGGTGTCTGGCTTAGAGATGAGTCAAAACTCGGTGCGTAAATATAAGTCGTTTGAAGATTTGGACTTAGAACTACAAAAAATCATGAAAAACATTCATGAAAGTGCGTTGGAGGCTGGCAAAAAATACGGCACAACCGAAGGTGCGATTGACTATATGACAGGTGCGAACGTGGCAGGCTTTACCCAAGTTGCCAATGCGCTGGTGGCGTATGGTTATCTGTAAATCGCTGACTTGCGTGAATTGTTAATAAAGAAAATCCGTCCAAATGGGCGGATTTTTCTATTATCTTAGTGCAGGTCTAGCTTTTGCATCTTTGCAATCAAAAATGAGAAAAATCGCCCATTTTCATTGCAAATACACAAAAGGCAGGCACGCCCTAATTTTGTGTCTAAAAATTACCAATTTTTTAAAAACATAATTTTATCTGCTAAAAATTAAATATAGTGCGATTGCTCTGAAAATACCATCAAGAAATATTCCCAAATTCTCCAAACTTTGCTAAAATGGCTTAATTTGTTTTTTTGGTAAGTAAAAAAGGATAAGAAAATGCATTCCACCCCCAGTCTAAACCTTAGTCCAAATGACCTAACCGCCAAACTGCACCGCTCCCAATCCGCCCCCCAGCTTACGCCTGACGGCAAACTCTGCCATTTTTTAAGCGTGGAAGGGTTAAACAAAGACATTTTGACCCAAATTATCCATAAAGCGGGTGGTTATTTGCTCCCAAATGGGCAAATCCAAAACTCCACCGAGCTTGACGGCTGTACGGTGATGAATTTGTTTTTTGAAAATTCCACCCGCACCCGCACCACTTTTGAAGTCGCCGAAAAACGCTTGGGGGCAAATGTCCTAAACCTTGACATTGCCAAATCGTCCACGAGTAAGGGCGAGAGCCTTGCCGACACGCTGTGGAATTTGCAGGCGATGACGGCGGATATGTTTGTGGTGCGTCATTATTCGTCTGGGGCAATGCATTTTATGGCTCAAAAGGTCTGCCCAAGCGTTGCCGTTATTAACGCAGGGGACGGTCAGCACGCCCACCCCACGCAGGCGATGCTAGATATGCTGACCATTCATCGTGAAGCCAAAAAGCCCTTTGACGAACTCTCCGTTGCCATTATTGGCGATGTTAAGCACAGTCGTGTCGCTCGCTCGGACATTTGTGCTTTGCAGACTTTGGGTGTGAAAGATTTGCGAGTGGTCGCCCCCAAAACCTTACTCCCCAAAGGCATTGAACGCTATGGTGTGTCGGTGTTTGACGATATGGATAAGGGCATTGCAGGCGTGGATGTGTTGATTGGACTTCGCATTCAAAATGAACGCATTGGTTCGCCCCTTTTGCCGTCCACTGCTGAGTATTTTAAAATGTACGGCATTACCGACAAACGGCTAAAACTTGCCGACAAAGACGCAATCGTAATGCACCCCGGCCCGATGAATCGTGGCGTAGAAATTGCCTCCGATGTGGCGGATGGCGTGCAATCGGTGATTTTAAAACAGGTTAATAATGGCATCGCTGTTAGAATGGCGGTAATGGCAATGGCAATGGAAGGGCAAAGAAGTTTGAGAAATTAAATAATGAAAAAGTTAATTTATTCTCATCAAAAGTCAAAGTCCGAAGTTTATGATTTTGTGATGAATTTACCAAAAGCCAACTATCAAAAAGACGGTTTAACCATTCAAAGGCAATTAAGAAATGAATGGTTAAAAAATTCTTGCAAATTAGCTGAGAAATAAAAATGATAATCACCCCTTTAAAAAACGCCACACAAAAATTGTCCGAAGGCTTAATTCGTTATCAATCCGATATTAACGATGAACAAATCCGAGATGGACTAATTCAGCGTTTTGAATTTACTTATGAATTAAGCCATAAATTTATCAAACGCTATTTGGAATATAGCTCGCCCACGCCTGATGATATTGATAAACTGGCATTTGGCGATATGATACGCACCGCCAATGAAATTGGGCTTTTGTTTGGC
This sequence comes from Moraxella caprae DSM 19149, assembly GCF_000426885.1. GTDB lineage: Bacteria > Pseudomonadota > Gammaproteobacteria > Pseudomonadales > Moraxellaceae > Moraxella > Moraxella caprae. The sequence goes on from NZ_AUGF01000019.1 coordinate 30,126, forward strand.
GACTGGTCGGATTGGCGAGTATATCGTGAAATGCGAAATTTGACCAGTCATAGTTATAATGAACAAAAAGCCCTACAAGTGGTTGCCAATATTCCAAAGTTTTTGACAGAAATAGAATTTTTATTAAATGAATTAGAAAACAGATTAAGCAATGACTGATATTTTATTAAGCGAAAGCGAAAAACGCATTGTACAAAACATTTTAAAAACCCATTGCAAAAATGCCAAAGTTTTTGCTTTTGGTTCTCGTGTGAATGGCAATGCCAAGCCTTATTCGGATTTAGATTTGGTGATTAAAGCGGACAATGCGTTGCATTTATCAGACATTGCGTGTCTAAAAGATGAATTTTGCCATTCGGATTTGGTGTTTAAGGTAGATATTTGTGACTGGCAAAGTTTGGACGATGATTTTAAAAGAAGTATTGAAAATGAGTTGGTGCTGATATGATGTTGGGTTTAATGGGCGTAAGGTGCGTATTACACACCTTACCAATCACTCATTTAAAAAGAGAACAATGATGTTTAAAAAACTTTCCCTATTAACCGCAGGGTTATTATTATCGGTGTCGGTATTTGCCAATGATTTGCAGGATTTAATTAAAAAGGAAAAAAATGGGGATATAGAATCACAAATAGAACTGGTAGATTATTATAGGCATAATCAAGATAATGTGAATTATTTGCATTGGTTGGAAAAAGTTGCCTATCAAGGCAATAAAATTGCACAATACAATCTTGGTCAAGCATATAGAGTGGGCGATATTGTCAAACAAGATTATGCACAAGCGATTGAATGGTATCTTAAATCCGCCAACCAAAATTATTCAGAATCTCAATTCGTACTTGGTAGTATGTATGAACATGCTCTTGGTGTTGAGCGAGATTACCAAAAGGCAATGGAGTGGTATTTAAGAGCATCTGACAATTATCATCAAGAAGCGATGTATAATATTGGTGTTATGTATGATATGGGAATGGGGGGTTGAAGAAGATAACAAAAAAGCAATAGAATGGTATCAGAAAGCGATTGAGTTAAACAATGAAAAAGCTCGCTATAATTTGGCGATAAAATATTTTAATGGCGAAGGCGTAGAGCAAGATTATGAGCAAGCAATGATACTTTATGCCATTTCCGCCACTCGGGATTATGCACCAGCTCAATATAATATGGCGGTTGCTCTTAATACAGGCATAGGTGCAGAGCAAGATATTCCATTGGCAAAAGTTTGGTTTGAAAGAGCTTGCGAAAATGGACTAGAATTAGGCTGTGAAGCTTACCAAGAATTAGTTAAAGAAGGCTACTAACAAAAGAGAAATTTATGAAAAACCTACTCCCCCCCACTTGGCAATCGCCAAACCTAACCAAAAGCGACACCAACGACAAATGGCTGATTCCGCCCATTGTGGATTTGTGCGGTGTGATTGCTAACGATGAACACGCCACGATAGAGAGCGAGAGCATTTCGGCATATCATAATGGCATTTTGCACATTTGTACACCGCCTGCCAGCTCTCGCCCACAGGACAACCCGTCTTTGATTGACAACATTCGCCACAAGGCAAGTAAATCAGGCGTCAAGCTCTATGCCATTGGAGCTTTGACCGCATCGCTTGGCGGTGAAAAACTTGCCAACATTGCAGGGCTAAAACCCAAAACGATAGCGGTGTCCAATGGGCGATGTGGGTTTGCCAGTGATGATGTGCTTTTGCGAGCGTTGGAATACGCCAAAACCTTTGATGTTCAAGTGTTTTTTTACCCAGACGAGCCGTCCTTGACCAAAAATGGCGTGGCTCACGATGGCTATGTGGCAAGCTATCATGGTCTTTCGGGCATTCCGTGGATTGCTGAGACGGTCGCCCTTGCCAAACAGCTCCTTATCGTGGAAGAAACGGGCGTGTCGGCTCATTTTAGCTGTCTTAGCTGTAAATCGTCTGTGGAGCTGATTCGCACCGCCAAGGCAAAGGGCTTGCCCGTTACCTGTGATGTGGCGATGCACCAGCTTCATCTGACGGACGATGCGATTGACGGCTACAATACTTTGGCGTTTGTCTATCCGCCCCTTCGCTCCGAGACCGACAAGCGGGCATTGATTAAGGGCTTGCAGGACGGCACGATTGATGTGATTTGTTCTCATCATCAGGCGGTTTCTATGACCGCCAAACTTGCCCCATTCCCCGAAAGTACGGCTGGGATTAGCAATTTTGATACTTTTGTCAGTTTGGGTTGTCAGCTGGTGGCGGACGGTATTTTGACGGCTGAACAACTGGTGGAAAAGATTTGCACCAATCCTGCCAAAATCGCAGGCATTGAAACGATTTATCACGAAAAAGGCGGGGCGGTGCTGATTGACTCAAACTGCGAATGGACAGTCAGCGATAAGACGATGTTGTCAATGGGCAAAAATACGCCGTTTATTGGGCAGGCATTGAAGGGGAGAGTGGATCGGGTGTTTTTTGATTGATTTTATAAATTAAAAAATCATTTACTATTTAAATTACCTATCAAATAAAAAGGCTTACTATATGTAAGCCTTTTTTGTTTATAAAAACTTAGCAATGGACATTATTTTACAAAGAAATAAAATTATCAAATAATAAAAAATATTATTTACTTTTAAAAATAAAAATGTTAATATTATTGCCAGTTTATTACCAATCCTTACATGATGTAGGGTTTGTTCCTTTGTTTTGATAGTTATATTTTGCTATTTAGGTGATTTTATGAAACAAAAAACCTTTGCACTACGTCATCTGACCTTTGCAGTCATTGGCACGATGACAGCGACCGTTGCCATGGCAAACACTGCCGAGAGTGGGCCGACGGTTGATTTGGGGCGTGAAGTGATTACCATTGACCGTCAAGGCACCAAGGTTAAGACAAACGTGGTAACTTTGCAAGAAAAAGACGAGTCTACCGCCACAGGACTGCGTGAGCTATTAAAGTCTGAACCTGCCATTGATTTTAGTGGCGGCAATGGCACATCATCTTATCTAACCATCCGTGGCATGGGTCAAAACTCTGTTGATGTTAAAGTGGATAATGCCTACTCTGACAGCCAAATCCTATATCACCAAGGTCGTCATATGTTAGACCCAAGTTTGGTGAAAATCGTCAGCGTACAAAAAGGGGCGGGGTCAGCCAGTGCAGGTATTGGTGCCACCAATGGTGCGATTGTTGCCAAAACGCTAGATGCTCATGATTTATTAAAAGACAGTGATAAAGATTGGGGTGTGAAAGTTAATGCGGGTTATAGCTCAAATGACGAACACAGCTATGGTGTTACAGGCTTTGGTAAAGCAGATAATTTTGATTTCTTGGTAAGTTACAACGAAGCCAGTCAAGATAACTACAAACCTGGTAAAAAAACAGGTCAAAAAGACAGTGCAACAGCACCTGGCAAATATCGTAGCCCCTACACTGCCAGCACAAACCCAGCTCCTGCCTCAGAATGTGCCTATCGTACTAAAAAAGATGGCACTATTACAGATACGTTTTGTAAAGACCCAAATCACCCCAGTGATGAAGTGGCATTCCAAGCAATGGATAAAGAAAGCTACTTAATTAAAGCAGGTTACAATCTGGGTGAACATCGTTTTGTACTTAGCCATTTTAACACAACCAATAAAGGTATGCGTAACGTACGTGAAGAATTTGATTGGGTTGTTATTCCAGGAGAGCTAGATACTTCAACCAAGGTTAAACTTGACAAAGAAGGTAATCCAAAGGCTGGCGCCATCAACTATGGTGGACATCGTAAATTATCCATGCAAAACACCAACCTCGAATACAAAGGCAAAGCAGGATTGTTGGGTGAGGCAGAAGCCAATGTTTATTTTATGAAAAATGAACGCAAATCTGGCAATGATAAATTCAGTGGTTATGCAGGCAATGTAGATGCTCCAAACGACACTTCGGTTAAAACCACAGGAGCAAATTTAGGTTTTGATAAATACATCAATGATGACACACTATTTAAATATGGTGCAAACTATCGCCATCAAGAAACCACCCCTAACCGTGCTCACAACGACAAACTACAAACCACTGAAAAAGACGATATTGGCGTTTATGGTGAAATTATTGGTAATATTGGCAATTTTACCCTAACTGGCGGTATGCGTTATGACCATTTTGACTATACCTCAGTATCGGGTAAAAAAGTGTCTGATGGTGCATTCAATCCAAGCGTAGGCATTATTTGGCAAGCCACGCCCGATCTTAGCTTCAATGCTGTGCACAACTACGCCACTCGCAGTCCACGTCTTGTAGATGCTCTGCTATCATCAGGAAGTCGTGCTGCTGATATTGCTGATGGTACAAAAGCAGAACAAGCCAAAAACACCGAGATTGGTTTTAACTACAACAACGGCAATCTATCAGTTGATGGTACCTATTTTTGGCAAGAGGTTGATAATCTGCTAACCAGTGGTACACGTCATCGCCTAGGTGATAAACATAATACAATCTTTAATGTAGGATTTGCCAAAAATAAAGGGTATGAAATCAATACTCGTTATAGATGGAATGGCTTGACAGCTCGCTTAGGTGTGGCTGAGAGCGATCCTGAATATCACAGTGGTAACAATGCAGAGGGCAACCCAATCCGCTTTGATAACCGTGAATTTGGTAGTACCATTGGTCGCACTTGGACAGCAGGTCTTGCCTATCGCTTTGCCAATCCAAATTTAGAAATTGGTGTCAATCACCGCAAAGTTGATGATGTAAAAGGTCAAAGTGCCTACATGACCCCAATCTCAGGCTCTCGTGGTAACAACTTAAATCTAATCAAGTATGGTTATGACGTAACTGACATTTATGCCAACTGGAAACCATTCAATAACGACAAATTAAATGTAAACTTTGCCGTTAACAACGTCGGTGATGAGTTCTACTATTCACATTCTGCTATCAATGGTTTGCCTGGTGCTGGTCGTGAATACCGTGTCGGTGTAAACTTCACTTACTAATCTTTTACCAATCCCACCCTAAATATTGTCCTTTTCTCCACCACCCAACTTTCATGTTTGAAGGTTGGGTTTTTAATCATTAAAACAAAGGATAAAAAAAGTTTTGTGAAAAATTGGTTATATCGCTAGCATTGTAGCGGGTGTCTGCGATAAACTGATGGTGGTAATGTGTTGTTTTGTTAATTTACCTTGGCTTTTGTAAACTTTGTGTCACTAAAAGCGGTTATCATGCTATTGTATTACAAGCAAGGCATAATTTTTGCAACGCTGTTAGCTGGATTTATTTTCCATTGTAAAAATTTATCTGTAATATTAGTTTTAATTTAAGGGGCGTATATGCATCCAAATTCTTTTATGGTATTTAACCATTACATGACCAGTCCGATAGGCTCGGTTATTGGGGCGATTTTGATTTTCTTGGTGGGCTATTTTGCCGCCTTAATTTTTGGCTCTTTGACCAAAAAAGTCTTAACCAAAATCAATCTTAATCAAAAAATGAACACTCAAACAGGCAAAAACTACGATTTGCATAGCCTACTTAGCAAAATCGTCTTTTGGTTTGTGTTTGTGATAGCCATCTCGGCAGCTCTAAATCAGCTTAATCTTGCCACCATCTCAGCACCGTTTGCCAACATGGTCAATCAAGTACTGCTATTCGTGCCAAACCTGCTTGCCGCTGCTGCTGTGGGTGTGATTGGCTGGGTGGTTGCCATCGTTGCCAAAAACGCCACATTGGCAGGTCTATCCAAAACCACGCTAGATGAGAAATTAGCTCAAGAAGCGTCAGTTAAACCCATGAGTGGCACGATTGCTGACATGGTGTATTGGCTAATTTTGCTTGTGGTGCTCACCATGGTACTGGGTCGTTTGGGTCTAAACGGACTATTCACACCACTGACCAACATGATTGATAAGATGTTTGCCTTTGTACCAAATATCTTTACCGCAGGCGTGATTTTCTTTATCGGCTTTGTTGTTGCCAAGATTGTTAAGGGCATCGTCTCTAACTTGGTCGGTTCGCTAAACATCCAAGCCCTAGCCACTCGTGCAGGTATCAGCGAGAAAAACAGCTTGCCAAATATCGCAGGTTCGCTGGTGTTCTTATTTATCATTGTGCCGTTTACCATTGCTGCCCTTGATGCCCTAAAAGTAGAAGCCATCAGTCGTCCTGCCACCAACATGCTTAATAAAATCATGTCCGCCTTGCCAAACATCTTTACGGCGGCGGCGATTTTGGTGGTTACGTACTTTGTGGTGCGTATGGTTGCCGACATCATCAAGGGACTACTTCAAAGCACCCAAGTGGACGCACTACCTGCCAAGCTTGGTGTACAAGAAGCCCTAGGCGAGCAAAAAGTATCAGGCTTGGTGCGTTGTGGTATCATCTTCTTTGCCATGCTGTTCGCGTCTGTGGCAGCCGCTGATGTGCTAGGCTTTGTCCAAATCAGTGACATCGTCACAAGCTTTATCCACTTTGGCGGTCAGATTATCCTAGGTGCAGTTATCTTGGTTATTGGTTTTTGGCTCTCTGGCATTGTTGCTGGTGTGATTGAGCGTTCACAGCAAGGCTCAAAATGCCTAGCCAACATCGTGCGTACGCTGATCATCGGGCTTGTGCTTGCCATGGGTCTAAAAGCCATGGGCATTGCTGATAGTATCGTCAACCTCGCCTTTGGTCTAACGCTAGGCTCTGTGGCGGTGGCGTTTGCCCTTGCCTTTGGTCTGGGCGGTCGTGAAGCAGCGGCTCGCTATCTGGCTCGTATGCAAGACAAGCTAGAAGCCGAAAGCGACAACAAAATCATCTTGCCAACCGATGAGACAACCAAAACAGAAGTATCATCAACGTTTGATAGCGATGATTTGAAAAAATAATCAGCTTATCATACAAAAACCCAAAAGTGTTATGCTTTTGGGTTTTTTATTGCCATAAAAAAGCAAGGTATGCTATGTACTGTACTAAAAACAAAAAAACAGCCCATTTGGACTGTTTTTTTCGTGTCAAATATCACACACGAGACAGATATTCACCCGTACGGGTATCTACTTTAACCACTTCATTTTGTTGGACAAATAGTGGCACACGCACCACCGCCCCTGTTTCTAGTTTGGCAGGCTTACCGCCACCGCCTGAGGTGTCGCCACGCACACCAGGGTCGGTCTCAACGATTTCAAGCTCCACGAAGTTTGGCGGGGTAACCGACAGTGGCGAGCCGTTAAATAGGGTAATGGTGCAACGAGCGTTTGAGTTTTCTTTTAGCCATTGTGCCGAGTCGCCCATGGCGTTTTTGTCGGCTTGCATTTGCTCAAAGGTCTCAGGGTGCATGAAATGCCAAAACTCGCCGTCATTGTACAAGTATTCCATCTCGGTATCCACCACGTCCGCCCCTTCTAGGCTGTCGCCTGATTTGAAGGTTTGTTCTAGGACTTTACCGGTTTTTAGGTTACGCAGTTTGACACGGTTAAAGGCTTGACCTTTACCGGGTTTGACGTATTCGTTCTCTAGGATAGAGCAGGGGTTGCCGTCAAGCATGACTTTTAAGCCTGCTTTAAAATCGTTGGTAGAAAAACTTGCCATGAAAATTACCTTTAAAAAATAAAAATAAAAAGTAAAATGCGTTATAATGACGCACTTTAACCGTCTATTATACTGAAAATTACTAAGTTTTGTCAAAAATGAACGACATTTTTTTTAATCAGCCCAACTGGCAAAAAGAGTTATCGAATGCCATAAGCGACGTGGCAAGCCTTTACGAGTTGTTAGAGTTGCCCTTACCAAACGAATTTCATGCCCCTACCAAGTTCCCCTTAAGAGTGCCACACGCCTTTATCCAAAAGATGAAAAAGGGCGACCCCAACGACCCTTTATTACGTCAAATCCTACCCGACATTGCCGAGAGTTTGCCTGTGGCGGGCTATACTGCCGACCCATTGGACGAAAATACCCATAACCCTATCAAGGGATTATTGCACAAATATCAAAGCCGAGCCTTAATCACGGTAACGGGGGCGTGTGCGGTGCATTGTCGTTATTGTTTTCGTCAGCATTTTGACTATGGGGCAAATTTACCAAACAGCCAAGACATTCGCCAAATCTGCCACTATATCGCCAATGACAAAAACATCAATGAAGTGCTATTAAGCGGAGGCGACCCATTAAATATTAACAATCGCCGTTTTAATGAATGGATTGGGGCATTGTCTGATATTGATAATATTAAGACCATTCGCATTCATACCCGACTGCCTGCGATATTGCCAAACCGTATTGATGATGAATTCATTGATATATTGGCATATTGCCCAAAAAATATCGTCATGGTGCTACATATCAATCACGCCAATGAAATAGACAACGCCCTTGCCCAAAAATGCCAAACCCTAAAAAAACATGGCGTGGTATTATTAAATCAAAGCGTGTTATTAAAAGGGGTTAATGATAATGTAGAGATATTGTGCCAATTAAGCCATGCGTTATTTGATATTGGGGTGTTGCCGTATTATTTGCATATTTTAGATAAAGTGGCAGGGTCAGCTCATTTTGATTTGCCGATAGACAGAGCGATACAGATTTATTGGCAACTTTTGGAAAAATTATCGGGCTATCTTGTGCCGAAACTGGTGCAAGAAGTGGCGGGTAAACCATATAAAGTGCCGATTGATATTTATAAAAATTGTTAAATTTAAAAATCGCCTAATTTGATATTAAGCGATTTTTTATTAATATTAAGATTAATTTAAATAATGATTTAAGGTTAATTTAATCATCATTTGCTGATTTTTTAACTGTTTTGGCTTGTCCGTCAATGGTGGTGCGAGAATTGCCATAATTACCGCCAAAACCGCCATTACCAAAGGGATTGCCTTGTCCAAAAGGGCTATTGGGGTTCACACCGCCCATGCCACCAAAGGGGCTTTGTCCGCCCATTTGTTTTGCCATCATTGCCATCATTTTTTCTTGGTTGTTCATGGCGTAGTTTTTGGCTTTGGTGGTCAGCACCTTTTGAATGGCAGGTAGGAGTAGCAAAAACGCCCCGATGTCGGTCAAGATGCCCGGTAGGACAAACAAAATCCCTGCAATGCCCATCGCTACTGATTTGGCAATGGTGGACTCTGGGGGCTGATTGGCAGGGTTGGGGATAACGCCATTTTTCATCTGCTGAGCCATGGGGTTTAGAGTGCTGGCAGCTTTTTTGATGAGTGCCAAGCCAATAAAAAACGCCACAACAAACCACAAAAACACAAGCCAACCGCTCATGAATTGAGCCAACAGATACCAAATCAGCATTTCAATGATGAACCACACCAAAGCAATACCCACAACAACGCCCATACGTTTTCCTTATTAGTTTAGAAATTTAACACAAAATAGTTTATAATACCAAATGTTTGTGCTAACGCCAAATTTTTAAAGGCAAGGGTAACAATTTTTAACATTTATCTTTTAATATTTTTTGGGTAGATTTCATCAATATGACACTCATCATCGGCATAGACCCTGGCTCTCGCATGACAGGTTATGGCATTGTGCGTGCGGTGGGCGACCGCTTGACCTTTATAGATGCAGGGACGATACGCACTGACAGCACGGATATGCCAGTGCGTATCAGTCAGATTTTTGATGGCATTGCAAGGATTGTCAGTCATTATCAAAAATACCATGATGAGCCGATACATTCTGCCATTGAGCAGGTGTTTATGGCGACCAACCCTGATAGCGCCCTAAAACTCGGGCAGGCTCGGGGGGCGGCGATTGCGTCTTTGACGGCACAGGGTTTGACGGTGTCAGAATACACCGCTCGGCAAATCAAGCAGGCGGTGTGTGGCTATGGGGCGGCGGACAAAGAGCAAGTAACGGCAATGGTGTGTCGTCTGCTCGCCCTTGATGTTGTGCCACAAGCGGACGCGGCGGACGGGCTGGCGTGTGCGATTTGTCATGCTCACTCTAGCCATTCCATGCACAAACTTTTGGGCAACACTGCCCTAAAAGGTCGCTCGGCAAGCAAGAAAAAAGGGCGTTGGCGACTGTCTGAGACCGATTTGCTAAGCCAAAATAAACTGATAAAGCCACAATAGTTAGGGCGTGTCTGCCCTTTATAATACAATTGCATTTTAAAATTTGTAGAAACAGAAAAGACAAGCATACCCTAAGGCGATGATTTTTAATTGTCGCTTTTTTATAACAATGAAAATCTAAATTTAAAACGATAAGGTAAAAATATGTCATTCTTTCCCAAATTCACCCCCTACAAAGGCGACATTGCCACAAGCCCTGTCGCCACTTATGAATACCTGCCCCCTGCTCAGACGGTCATGCTTGGCATTCAGCACGTCCTTGCCATGTTTGGGGCAACGGTGCTTGCCCCCATTTTAATGGGCTTTGATGCCAATCTTGCCATTATGATGAGCGGGATTTGTACGATTTTGTTTTTTGTGATGACAGGCGGACGAGTGCCGAGCTATTTGGGGTCGTCCTTTGCCTTTATCGGCGTTGTGGCGGCGGCAACCGCTCATGCGACAGGCTCTGGGGCGAACCCCAATCTTGGCGTGGCACTCGGTGGTATCATCGCTTGCGGTGTGGTCTATGCCTTGATTGGTTTTATCGTCATGGGAACAGGCACTCGCTGGATTGAAAAGCTCATGCCTCCTGTGGTAACAGGTGCGGTCGTCATGATTATCGGGCTAAACCTTGCCCCCGTTACGGTGTCATCTGTGACAGGTAAACCCTTTGAGCTTGCCATGACACTAGTTACGGTACTGTGTATGAGTGGTATTGCGGTGTTTGCCAAGGGCTTTGTAAAAAGACTATTGCTCCTTTTGGGCTTGGTGCTTGCTTATGCTATTTATGCCATTGTTGCCAATGGCATGGGATTTGGTAAGCCGATTGACTTTGGCGTGATTGGGCAGGCAAGCTGGTTTGGCGTGCCAAACTTCTCCGCTCCTGTGTTTGACATGAACGCCATGCTTATCATCGCCCCTGTGGCGTTTATCCTTGTGGCGGAGAACTTGGGGCATATCAAGGCGGTGGGGGCGATGACAGGCGAGAATCTCACCCCACAGCTTGGCAAAGCGTTCGTAGCGGACGGTGTGGCAACAGCACTCTCGGCAGGGGTAGGCGGTACTGGCATGACGACTTATGGCGAGAACATTGGGGTCATGGCGATTACTCGGGTGTACTCTACGCTCGTGTTTGTTGTGGCGGGGGTGTTTGCTATCTGTCTAGGCTTATCACCAAAATTTGGGGCGTTAATCCAAACTATTCCCACGCCTGTGCTAACAGGTGCATCCATTGTCGTGTTTGGTCTGATTACCATTGCAGGGGCAAAAATTTGGATTGACAATAAGGTGGATTTTAGTGATAACAAAAACCTGATGGTCGGTGCGATTACCGTGATTTTGGGAACGGGGAATTTTGGTTTGATGATTGGTTCGTTTGATTTGGGTGGCATCGGCACGGCAACCTTTATGGCGATTTTGTTAAATTGGGTGCTGGGGATGGGTAAGGATAAAGATGAGGTTATGTAGAGCTACATAGAACTGCCTAGAACTGATGCACGATGGAGCAAAGTGGGCATGGTAAGTTTTTGGTATTCATACTAAAAGAATTGGGGGTAAGCCCTAATACAGTCCTACCCACCACAGCCGTAATTTTAACAGCCAAAGCGGTGCAATGCCTGTAAAACTTTGGGCGACTTTGCCGTCATCTAATATCACAAAGGATGGCGTTACCTGCCCACCCCACTCGCCAAATACCGCCCCATGTTGGTCATTGATGGTATAAAAATCATAGCCGTGTTTGTTCATATAAGCAAGTAATTCATTGTCATCGCCCGATGACACTGCCACGCTTAGCACATCACGACCATCAGCGTGCAGGGCTTGGACGTTGGGACTGGTCATGCGACAGACACTACACCACGACCCCCAAAAGTAGATAAGCACAGGCGTATCATAACTTTGTGAGACGACATCGACCACCTGCCCTGTGCTGTTTTGATAGACAAGTTTGGGACTGTCAGGCATGACAGGCGACCGCCACAGATTGACCGCTGTGTAGATGACGACAAACATCACAAGGTAAGTCAAGGCGGAAAATAAAGTTTTGCGAAGTTTTTTCATAATTTATAAATAAAACTTATCTTGATAATTCTAAAATAGGTTTTTAAATTTAAAAAGCTCTAAATATCAAACACCTTGCCACGGTTCATGATGCCATTGGGGTCAAACACTGCCTTGATGGCTTTCATGTATTCAATCTCGACAGGCGAGCGGGTATAATCCAAATACGGCTTTTTGGTCATGCCCACGCCATGCTCGGCAGAGATTGAGCCTTTGTATTTTTTAATCGTTTCAAAGACGTATTTATTGACCGTTTGGCATTTTGCAAAAAAGTCGTCTTTGGTTAAGTTGTCGGGTTTTAGGATATTTAGGTGCAAATTACCATCGCCAATATGCCCAAACCAGCAAATCTCAAAATCTGGATAATTGTCCTTGACAATCTGTTCAATGTCATTGATAAAATCGCCCAAATGCGTAATCAGCACCGACACGTCATTTTTGTAAGGCGTAAATACCGAAATCGTCTCAGAAATGCTCTCACGCAACTTCCACAGCTCGTGCAGTTGCCCCACGCTTTGGCTCATCACACCGTCTTCAATAAGACCATCTTCACAACACGTCTCAAACACGCTCATGGCGGTGTCTAGCACGTCATCGGAGACGGCTTCAAATTCTAGCAAAACATAAAAAGGCGTACGGCTCTCAAAGGGTTCTTTGGCGTGTCCTGCGGTCAATACCTTATCGATTGCCACGCTGTCAAAAAATTCAAAAGCAGTTAAGTTTAATGCTTTACCAAACTTATCAAGCAGTTTGACTACCGAGCCAAAATCAGGCACACCCAAAACCATTGCCGTTAAATTAACAGGCTGTTTTTCAAGTTTTATCAATGCACGAGTTACAAAGCCAAGCGTGCCTTCTGCTCCAATAAACAGATGACGAAAATCGTACCCTGTGGCGTTTTTTAGCATACCGCCATTGAGCTCCAAAATATCGCCCTTGCCTGTTACCACCGTCAAGCCTAGGATTTGGTTACGAGTCATGCCATAGCGGATTACCTTAATGCCACCTGCGTTCGTGCCGATGTTGCCCCCGATTTGGCTTGACCCCGATGAGGCAAAATCCACCGCATAGTATAAGTTTTTGGACTCGGCAAACTCTTGCAAGGCTTTGGTAATCACGCCAGCTTCGACCTCCACCATGCGGTCGGCTTCATAAAACGTGCCAATGGCATTCATTTTGTCAAAACTTACCACCACTTCACCATTGCTTGCCACCGCCCCTGCCGATAGCCCCGTACGCCCACCGCTTGGCACAAGGCAGATGCTATGGGTGTTGGCAAGGCGGACGATGCGGGCGACTTGTTCGGTCGTCTTGGGAAAAACAACGGCATTTGGCGCAGGAGCAAAATGCTTTGTCCAGTCCTTGCCCCAGTTGTCTAAGCTGTCAGGGTCGGTTTTGATTTGGCTGTCGTCAAGTATATGACGAACTTCATCCAAAAACGTGGTGTGGTTCATGATGGCTCTCTATGTCTCATTAAAATTTGAAATGCATTAATATCATACAATGACGCATTATAACCTTTCAAACGTGCGGTGTAAACGACAAAAAAGTTGTGATATTAACAACAAAAAATTAAGCACTCATCCAAAAAGCACACTGTAACAAAAACCAAAAAGACAGCTTAAACAAAAGTTAATATTTTACGGTTTGAAGACGCACACTGGGTGTTTCATTATATTAACCATGGGTGGGTACAGCATGGTTTTTGGACTACTACCATATCTTCAATTATCACAAAAACCCCAAAAATCACTCTCTTCTTAACGCCCTATCCCCCCACCAGTTATCGTTCACAAAACCGTCCGCATATTTCTCGCCCATTTTGGGGACATCAATGGGCAAATCTAATTCTTTGGCACTTTTACCGCATTATCAATGGACTCGTACCACGGATTTCTACCAAGACTAAACACGCCCCAGCCCAGTTCGGTGATTTTATCGGCTGGCACGCCCCACGACTCTAATCTTACCCCCACGCCAAGCGGTGCGATAAAACGCCCTGCCTTGTCCACCAAATGGCGAATGGTGGTCGCTTCCAAATGGTCGTAATGGTCGTGGCTAATCAGCGCCACATCAATGGCAGGCAGGTTTTGGCGTGTGATTGGGGCTTTTTGAAGGCGTGGGGCAATCAGCGGTAAATTTAGGGGGTTGGCGTTGTCAAACACGGGGTCGGTCAAAAAGCGTTGTCCGTCCAATTCCAAAATGGCACTGGCGTGTCCCAGCCAATAATAGGCGAAGTTTTTGGGCTGCCCAAAATGGGTTTTATCCAATAAAATCATCGGTAAACGACCGTTTGGCGTGTAACCATCATGGCGAATAAAACCGCCTTTGCCTGTGGCTTGGTCGGGACAATAGGGCAAATCATCGGTATAAAGGTTCACAAATTGCCCATTTTTGTAATACGGTAAATGGGCAAAACGGCTCTCAATAGGCAATCCGCCCAAATTGCGGTAGAGCATTATGCCCAAAATCGCCACAATCAGCGTGAGTACGCCCAAAGTGGCTAGGGTGAATTTTAGGAGTTTTTTAAAAATAGGTTTCATCATACATCAAATAAATCAAACCATTAGGATTTGGGCGTCCTAATGGTTTTGGCTTAGATTGCAAGTGCGTTATTATAGCAAATTGGGGATATTTTGGAAAATTGAGTGTTGTTATAGGTGGGTATAAGGTGGGGTTGTGGTTTAATTGATATTATTCAACTATTCCACAATATTAAATTCACCATATAGCCTAGCCATATTTTCTCTTTTAATTCTGAATCCAGAGCCATGATCATGGGTTTTTCCTTTTTTATTGCCTGTTTTATACGCACCAACTCGCACATCATACATAATCACACCTCCATCAAGCAAAAGCAAAAAATTTTCAAAAGAAATAAAACTAGAAAAAATTGTGGCTTGAGTAAAGTGAAAATGTTCTATATCATCAATTCTTTGCGTTTCAGCCCTAACAAAAGCTAAATTTTCTATTTTTTGAATGGCTCTTCTTAACTGTTCAAAACTATAATAAACGGAACGGTCAATTCTTCCGTTACAATCAACTAAAATATATAATCTTTCATTTGTATAATCTATCTCTAATGAAAAACTAGCTCCCGATACATGCGTATTAAATCTCCCGCAAAAAATTGAAGTATGCAATACTTTAATATCGGGGTAACAGCTATCAGGAGAGCCGTAATTTTCCCTTAAGTATGTATTAGCTCCCTTTGGCATTGTTGGACTTTTAGTAAATAAAGTTACATAACTTTCACTTAAATTACGTTGAGACTTAATTTCAAAGCCGTGTAAATCAGCTTCTCTAAGATTATTTTCAGCAACACCTATCAAATCCTCAAAAGTCTTACCAATACCTGTACTGTTACTACGTCTACTAGGGGAAAATCCTAAATTTTTGACTCTGTGAAAGTCTGCGATGAAAAGTTCTAGATTACTTGGCATATTTATCTCCTAAATTAAGATGTTTATTGGGTAAAAGATCATGAATGGAGCATTGTAAAATTGTTGCTAGTTTGTAAACATGCTCAAGATTACAATCTTTTTGACCACTTTCAATCTGATTGATGAAAGCCTGGGAATATCCCAATTCATTAGCAAGTTGTTCTTGAGTGAATGCTCGTTCACGCCTAAATCGGATAATATTTAGTCGAATATTCGACTGAATACCTTCAAAATTATCTAATTGCATAAATTTCATCCCCAAAATTGTTTTTACTTAACATTTTTCTCATTATGTGATAAAATTATTGTGGTTTCAAAAACTCATAGGTTATAAAATACACAATGAATACAGATTTATCATGGTTGCTTGAATGGTCTTTCAAAGAAAGAAGTGCTGTTTTACTGGCTCATAAAATTCATCGTTATCCAGCAATGTTTATTCCTGAGCTTGCTGAAAAAATCATTCTTACCTTCTCAAAAGAAGATGATGTTGTTTTGGATATTTTTTCAGGCAGTGGCACTACTGTGCTTGAAGCAAGGAGATTGCATAGACAAGCCAAAGGAATAGAAATAAATCCTTTGGCAATTCTTATATCAAAAGTTAAAAATACATATATTGATAGATTGTTATTGGAGAAAGAAATCAAACAATGGCAATCCATTTTCCTACAAAATAGTTTTCCAGAACATCAAATCACAAATAAAGATTTTTGGTTTCATCATATTACTAATAAGTCTGTAAATGATGCAGTTGGTGCTATTAATCTTATAGAAAACAGAAATGTTCAAGATTTTTTAAAAGTATGTATTAGTGAAATTATTCGTGAAATATCTTATTGTGTTCATAGCGGTTTTAAAATGCATAAGGATAAAAAAAAGACAGAAAAGGAGCTTTCCTTTGATAAGTTAGAATTTTTGGAAAAAATCCAACCAATTATAGAAAGAAATAAGCAAGCAGTTCAAGAATTAAAAAAAATCAATGAGAGACAATACTCTTTTAATGTGTATTTCCATGATAGTAGAGAGAAACTAGAATTAATTGGGAATAATAGCGTAGATTTGATTTTAACGTCCCCACCTTATGGAGACAGTCGAACAACGGTTGCTTACGGTCAATTTTCTGCTTTCTCTTCAGAGCTATTTAATTTAAAAGGGTTTTATGATAGACCAATTCGTCATTTAGATAATGATTTACTGGGGGGGCAAACTAAGAATATTGATATCTACAACTTAAATCAAAAATCCCTAACACTCAAAAATATTCAAGAGTTATTTCTAGCTAGAATAATGACGGCTCAAGATGAAAAAGAAAAGAAAAAAATATCAGATAGACTAAAAGACATTTTAGCTTTTTACAATGATCTAGATATGTGTATTGACAATGGTTCTGACTATCTTAAAACCAATGGTTTTTTTGTAATGGTAACGGCTTCGAGAGTAGTGCATAATACAAAACTACACACAGATATTATTATTGCAGAATTAGCCATTCATTATGGATTAAAATTAAAAAATATTTATTATAGAGACATTTTAAATAAAAGAATGCCAAGCAAAGTAAGCGCAACAAACATCAAAGGTGAAACCACAACAACCATGACTCAAGAAAGTATTATAGTTTTGCAAAAGATATAACAAAAAAACACCGCCTTTCCCAAGGCGGTGTTCCCCCTATCCCCAAATTACCCCCTCAAACTCCCCATATCAATCACAAAGCGATATTTCACATCACTCTTTTGCATTCTTCATAAGCGGTGTTGATGTCTTGCATATCAATCATTTCCACATCCGGCACGATATTATGCTCGGCACAAAAATCCAGCATTTCTTGCGTCTCACGAATTCCACCAATCACAGAAGCCGAAATACTACGGCGACCCATAATCATCGGCACGGTGTTGATGGTTTGTTCCAGCTCGCCCACCAAGCCGACTAGCACCAGCGTGCCGTCCAATGCCAAAGTCAGCACATAGGGTTTTAAATCGTGGGTGTATGGCACCGTGTCAATGATTAAATCAAAGGTGTTTGCCACCTCGAACATCTGACCCTCATCGGTAGACAGCACCACACGGCTCGCCCCCAAACGGTAAGTGTCATCGGATTTGCCGACAGAGCGGGTAAACAGCGTTACTTCCGCCCCCATTGCGTGAGCGAGTTTGACCGCCATATGCCCCAGTCCGCCAAGTCCGACAACAGCGACTTTTGAGCCAGCCTTGACATTCCAATGTCTAAGGGGCGAGTAGGTGGTAATGCCTGCACACAAAAGAGGGGCAACCGCTTTGGTGTCCAATTCTTCAGAGACTTTTAACACAAAATCTTCGCTCACCACAATGCCTGTACTGTAACCGCCTTGTGTTGGTGTGCCGTCAAAGCGGTCAATACCGCCATAAGTGCCTGTGTTGCCGTGCTCGCAATATTGCTCCAAACCGTGTAAGCAAGGACTGCATTCACGGCACGAATCCACCATACAGCCCACGCCCACCAAGTCGCCAACTTTGAATTTATGGGCATTTTTGCCGACTTGGGTAACTCGTCCGATGATTTCGTGTCCGACCACAATCGGGTAAGTGTGGGTAAAGCCCCAATCGTTCCTAGCGGTATGCAAATCCGAATGGCACACGCCACAATATAAAATATCAATCAAAACATCGTCATCACACAAGGCACGGCGTTCAAAGGCGTAAGGAGCTAGTGAGGTGGTTGCCGAAAAAGCGGCGTAGGATTTGACAGGGTGGGTCATTTGGTGTTCCTAAAATGGTTAAAAATATGGGTATTATAAGGGATTTGAATTATTGGGGATAATGGATAATTTTGATAGGTAGATATTAGTTAAAATGATGATTGGATTTTCAGGCTGCCTGAAAACAAATGCCGTCCAAAATATCAGACGGCATTTGTTTTGTGCTTATTTTAAATACTTCGCGTGAAACGCAATATGCTCACCAATAAAACTAGCAATAAAATAATAAGAATGGTCAAAACCTGCTTGCAAATTAAACTGATAATGCACGCCCAATTTATCCGCCATTTGACAAAACAATTCAGGTTTTAATTGCGTGTGCAAAAACTCATCTTTATCGCCCTGCTCAATCAAAATAGGTAGATTTTTTTGTTTAATTTCAAGATGATGTTTTTCTAATAACGCCACGCTATCATAATCCGCCCACGCCTGTTTGTCATCACCCAAATAAGCAGTAAATGCCTTTTGCCCCCAAGTCACTTGCGTGGGTGCGACAATCGGTGAAAATGCCGAAACACTTTGATAAACATCGGGATTTTTAAAGGCAATCATCAACGCCCCGTGTCCCCCCCCATTGAATACCCAAAAATGGACTGTGTGCCGCTCGTGGGGAAATGCTCGTTAATCAACGCAGGCAATTCTGTCGCAATATAATCATACATTTGATAATGGCTTGCCCAAGGCTCTTGTGTGGCATTGACATAAAATCCCGCCCCTTGCCCCAAATCATAAGCGTCATCATCTGCCACGCTCTCGCCACGGGGCGAAGTGTCGGGAGCAACGACAATCAGGTTATACTCATCGGCATAGCGTTGATAGCCTGATTTGGTGATGAAATTTTGCTCGGTGCAAGTTAAGCCAGACAGCCAATATAAAACGGGTAATTTTTGATTTTTGGCGGTATCAGGTAAATAAATGGCAAATTTCATTTCACAATTTAGGCAATCTGAAAAATGTTGCCAAATTTGTTGTTCGCCGTTAAAAATGCGGTGGGTTTGAATTAAATTCATAAATATTATTCTCTGATAATAATGACAGGAACGGTAAATTCGGTCTGCACGAAAATATCATTCGATGCTATCTACACTTTTAAAAAGCACAGAATCATAATCAATAAGTTCAATATTCATATGTTAGAAACAGTCGCGTTATTTACAGTATTAAGGTAAAATACTGCAAATGAACATACACAAAAACACAAGACTGCTTCCCCACCATAGGGAAGCCATTTGGACTGCTTACCATAAGAACAAGCAATCAGTGACTTCACTGGCACTCGAGTACAAAGTATCAAGACCTACCATTTACAAGGTCTTAAAACTTGCTCGTGTTAAACTGCTTAAACCCCAAACCAGTACCAACAATCGCTTTAAACAAGCCAAGTATGGCATTAAACGCTTAGCTAAGATTGAAAAAT
>NZ_AUGF01000020.1 GCF_000426885.1 Moraxella caprae DSM 19149
ACCGTTCGTGGTGAGCTTGTCGAACCATAACGGTTTTCCGCCACCCCTCAACAAGCTCGGGGCGAACGGAAAGCCTAGTTTTGCAGGAAGTCTAATTTGGAATTGTAGGGGAAAATCACATTTGCCCTATGTTAATAGTTAATATTTGGAAAATATAATTTCTCTACCAATTTTATAAATGAGACAGATAATGAACGACATTGTTTTTATTCAAGGTTTAAAGATTAACACCCTTATCGGTGTCTATGATTGGGAGCGAGCCATTAAACAATCACTGGTGATAGATTGTGAAATGGCGTGCGACATGACCCAAGCAAGCCAGACTGATGACGTGGCGTATGCCATCAATTACAAAACGGTGTGCGAAGACATAGAACGGCTATGCCACAAGATACAGGCGAAATTATTGGAAAAACTTGCCGAAGAGATTTGTGCCTATCTGCTCGCCCATTACCCTTGCCAAACCATTACGCTCACCATTCATAAACCGAACGCCATAAAACAAGCAGGTAGTGTGGGCGTAAAAATCATTCGCCATAAATCTGCATAAGTATTTTAATTAAAAATGATACACCAATATATCATCGCCTTAGGCAGTAATCATGATAGCCAGATGAGTTTTAAAATCGCCCTTGATGAATTAAAGTTATGGGGCGATGTGGACTTGTCGTCTGTAATCATTGGTAAAGATTTTACAGGCAAAACAGAACTCATCTATCATAATGCCGTGATGATGATAAAGTTATACAAGCCGATGAATTATGATGAATTTAATGAACTATTAAAAAACATAGAAACACAATGCGGACGAGAGCAGAATAATTTAAAAAAGGACAGTTTAAAAAAAGTAGCTATTTTAAAAGTGGCTATGGATTTGGATGTTTTGGCGTATTATGAAAATGATGAATGGTGTATTATTAAAAAACGCTTGCCCTTTAAAAATCATGAAAAAACGGGACTGATTGAAATTGCCCCGTTTTTATTAATTGATTAATTAATTTACAAATAAAACCAATTTATCAATTTATCTGTTCAATATTTCGCTCGTTTAATGCATCTCGCCATTCATTGACATAACCGCCACCGTGCAAGAATTTGACAATCACGCCATAATCGCTATTTTGGCGAATCAAATCCACTTTGCGAAGTACGCCCCTATCAGGCAGGATACGGCAGTCCACGCCGAGTAGAATTTGGGCGTGTAGGGTGCTAGCGATTTGGGTGAGATACAGCACGTCTTCTTTGGTATCAACCGCCCCTAAGTTTTTGACATCATCGCTCAGTCCGTGCCATAGCTCATCATTGCTTGCCCATTCTAAGGTTGCCACGACTTTTTTGTGAGTGCTAAGGGTGGTTTTGGTGGGTGTTGGCGTGCGTGGGGTGAAGTCGTCTTTATCAACAATGGTTTGGTTAAAGGTGCGAAGTAAGTTTTCGTAATAATATAAATTAGGGTCAATGGCGAAACGCTCACGGGCATTAAAATGGCACAGCAGGTAAGCACACAGGCGAGGTATCATGCCATAGACCACCACCGACAACATCATGAGTGTGGCAAGGCGAGCAGGGGGAACATCGCCCCGAGACAGGCTAATTTGGCTGGGTATCTCAAACCCAAACAGGCTTGGCACAAAGCCCAAACCCTTTAAAATCATGGCAAAATGGCTTTGGGATAACAGCGTGGACTCCCACATAAAGGCATAGCTTTTGAACAAAAACAGCATGAGCAGGGCAAGGACACTGCCTGCCAAGCCACAGAGCCACGCCTTGTGAATGATTTTGCCGATTTGCCATGCGGTGTTTTTTTGAAATTCTTCTTGATAGATGTCAAAGGCTTCGCTTTCTATGGCGGATTTGGGGCGAAGTCGGTCTAGCACGCCATAAATGCTAGAATAGCGGTTGGGGTTATTGAGTCCCACAAACCACAAAATAAGCGTAACCGTATGCCAGCCGAGCAATCCAAGCAGTACATAGAAAAAATTAACCACGTGCGTGCTAAGCAGTCCAAGCACCCCCACAAACCCAGCCACGAACGAGATACCTGCATAGAGCCTGCCAACACCTTTCACCAAAAAATCGCCTTTGTGCAGGGCGGTTTGTAAGTCGCCTTGACTGTCCATGAGCGTGGCACGATAGATGAGCTTATCGGTGGGCGTGCCGTCTGATGAGCGAGCAAGGTCGGTGGCGACTTTGGGGTCGGTGGCAAAGATAAAACCTGATTTCTCTAAGCGTCTGACTAGGTCAAGCTGTTTGTGTGTGGCAGGGTCTATCTCATGGGCATTACCCAGATTTTTTAGGCGAATATTTTCTAATGACATGGCGTGGCTCGTGGGGTTATTGCTCAAATTCTCGCAATTTCTGCGTTAAATTGTCAAGTTCGTCTTGTATGGCAGGGCTGTTTTTTACGCTTAGCTGTTTGGTGAGTTTTTTGATTTGGGTGCGGATTTTGGCAAGTTCAATGGCGTTTTTGGCGGTGTCTTTGTCCATGGGTGTGCCACTTGGCTCGCTCATGACGTTCGCCATGACCGACTCAACCGAGCTGACCACAGGTTTGGTGCCGTCCGTGATACTTTGGGCGACACGGTCAAGATGGCGATGATAGCGAGTGCGTAGATGTGCCTGCTCGTCCACTCGCTCGCTGGGTGTGATGGTGCGTGGGTGTACTTCTAGGCGAATGCAGTCCACAGGGCAGGGCGGTAGGCACAGCTCGCAACCTGTGCATAGGTCGGTGATGATGGTGTGCATGTGCTTGGCGGTACCGATGATGGCGTCCACAGGACAGGCAGGGATACATTTGGTACAGCCGATACAGTCGTTCTCATCGATGATGGCTCGTACCTCCACGGGGCGGTCGGTGGCAGGGTCGGTTGTCCATTTGCTGGTGGTGGCGTTCAGGGTGGGACGTGGGTCGCCATGCTTGGCAAGCACCGTGCCGATGGCGTCCGTTACCGCTTGACCACCCGGCACGCATAAGTTATGCGACTCGCCACGCACCGCCACGCCATAGGCATAGGGCAGACAGCCGTCTGGGTGTCCGCACAGACCGCACTGGGTCTGGGGCAAAAGTTCGTCTATCTGCTGGACGATGATTTTTTGGGTGGGGGTTAGGCGGTCAAGGGCTAAGGTGTTAAATAAAATCGGTAGGCAGGCTAAGCGGTCATTCATGGCGACAGGCTGTGAATAAAAGGGGTATTATAACAAGTTTTGGCAGGTTGTGCGAATTTGTGATTGGTGTGTGGCAGGCGTGATGTTAAATGGTGGATTTTATTTGCCAAAAGGAGTAAAATTCTTTATAATCCAAGGATTTATTCAATGATTTTTATTTAGGAAAACCCGTGTCAAAAATTAACGTTGCCATCATCGGTGGCACAGGTTATACAGGCGTTGAGTTGATACGTCTGTTATCACGCCACCCCCATGTCACTATTAGCCACTTGACTTCTCGCAGTGAAAAGGGGCGGGTGGTGAGTGAGATTTTCCCGAGCCTGCTTGGTGTGTGCGATGTTGTGTACAGCGACATGACGGATGATGTCATGGACGAGATTGGCAAGGCGTGCGATGTTGTGTTTTTTGCTACGCCACATGGGGTCGCCATGAGCCACACACCACGCCTTATCGCACAAAGGGTGAAGGTCATTGATTTGGGGGCGGATTTTCGTTTGCAGGATTTGGGCGAGTTTGGCAAATGGTACGGATTAGAACATACTTGCCCTGATGTGTTGGCGGAGGCGGTGTATGGCTTGCCTGAGATTCACCGTGAAAAAATCAAATCCGCCAAGGTCATTGCTAACCCTGGTTGCTATCCCACCACCGCCATTTTGGGGTTAAAACCTGTGATAGACACCCAAAACAGTGCAGATAAACCGTTGATTTTGCCAAACATTATCATTGATGCCAAATCAGGCGTATCGGGGGCAGGACGTAATGCCAAGATGAACCTGCTATTTAGTGAATTATCCGACAATTTCTCTGCCTATGGCGTGGCAGGTCATCGCCATACCCCTGAGATAAGCCAAGGCGTGCATGCGTTCTTAGGGTCTAAATTTACCCAAAAAGTGCGGTTTGTCCCTCATCTTGTACCGATGATTCGGGGCATGTTTAGCACCATTCATCTGACCTTAACCGATGACGGTAAGGCGTTAAATTGGCAAGAGATTTTTGAAAAAGTGTATCAAAACGAGCCATTTGTGGACGTGCTTGCCAAAGGAGTGCTCCCTGATACCCGTTCGGTGCGAGCGTCCAACCGCCTAAAAATCGCCGTTCATCAAGATGATGATGCCTTGACTGTGCTGGTCGTCCAAGATAATTTAGTGAAAGGAGCGAGCGGTCAAGCGGTGCAAAACATGAATATCCTGTGCGGATTTGATGAGATGTGCGGGCTGGGCGTGGATTTTGGCGGTTGTGCGGTTGTGCCTTGAAAAATATGTGTTTATCCCAACATAAAACACACCACTTGATTTTAGCGGTTGAATTTACCAATTTAATTTATCAAAGGAGTATATCATGGCAATTGAAACCCTAACCCTAAAAGTCTTTGGCATGACCTGTGATGGCTGTGTGCAAAGCGTGCATAACGCCATTAGCGACATCGCAGGCGTGCAAAATGTGGAAGTCAATCTACCCTTGGAGCAAGCTGTCATTGAATATGACGACACCCAAGTGGATAAGATTGAGCTGATTCGTGCGGTAGAAGATGCAGGATTTAGTACGACCTAAGATAAATATAGACATAAATAAAAGGCTAATCCTATGGGTTGGTCTTTTTTTTATACGTTAGGGATTAGGCAATCCATGCCAAATTTTTGACATCATCCGCCACATCTAGCCGGTACAGCACGGTGTTATGCATGGGCATGGCGGTTTGAAAAGCACGAAATCGCCTGATGTCGCCATTATCACGCACAGGCAGATTCATGAGTCGATAGGCAAAAATCCCATGCCCAAAAAACAGCGTATTATCATCAAACCTACCGATAAATGTATCTACCCGCTCCATAAACTCGCCAAAGCTGTCCGCCCCACGCCATGTCTGTCATCTAGCCCCACCGTTTGCCACCAGTTGGCATTCATCAGACGGCGTGCATCCACCGAGATGTCTTTGATGATTTAACTCATCAAGCAGGTCATGTGCTTGTGGCATGTCATAATACCGACAAAAGGGCAGGGCGGTCTGTTGTGTGCGAAGCATGGCAGAATGATAAATGTGGCTTGGGCGTATGCCCAGCTGTTGCCAATGGGTAAGGCGGTCTTTGGCTTGGATGTGTCCTTTTTCGGTCAAAGGAATATCAGCATTGGGTAGGGCGTGCCACCAGCATTGGCAAGGCTTTCGTCATGGCGGATAAAATATAGACTTTTCATGGTGTTTGTCCTATTAAAAAAGGCGAACTTTGCCCGCCTTTTATATCTATATCAAATTTTAAATTTACCCCAAAACCGTCTCTTTGATCAAGCCATACTCCGCTTTGGGTAGCCTTGCTCCAAACTGGCTGACCACACGGCTTGCCACCGCCCCTGCCAATCCCACGCACGCCTGATAATCCGCCCCTTGTGCTAAGGCGTACAAGAACGCCCCTGCAAAATTATCGCCTGCCCCGTTGGTATCTACCACGTCCGCAGGTGGGACATCATACAGGCGAACGCTGTCTTTGTCTGCCACGGTAGTGGGGTTTGCTCCGTTGGTGATGACGACTACTTTGGCGTGATTTAGCAGGGCATGAACCGCCTGAATGTCATCATCTGTCTCGGCAAAGAGTTTGGCTTCGTCCATGTTGCAAAAAATCATGTCCACACCGTCAGAAAGCCACGACATCACACCGTCTTTGGCAAAGCGAACCACCGCAGGGTCAGCGAAACTTACCACGATTTTAACACCTTGTGCTTTGGCGGTTTGACACAGTTTGCTAATGGCATCTTGTACGGATGGGGTCATGGCAAGATAGCCTTCTAGGTATAGATATTTTGCCCCAGTCAGTGCATCAAAATCCACGTTCGTCTCATCAATCTGCCCACTGACCGCCAGATTGGTCTGCATGGTACGCTCGCCGTCATCGGTAACCAGCACCGCACAAGTGCCTGTTGCCCCTGCCACTTCGGCTTTACCGCCGTCTATCGTAACGCCCATGTTTGCCATGTCGGATAGATAAAACACGCCACGCTTGTCATGCCCCACTCGGCAGTTATAAAAGGACATGCCACCCAATGCCGAAAAACACGCCACCGTGTTGCCTGCCGAACCGCCCCCTGCTTGCTTGGTAGGCGTTAGTCCGTGTGTGTTTAAAATGTCAAATAAAGCGGTCTGCTCGTCCGTGTCGGCAAGGGTCATGTTGCCTTTGGTGAGTCCTGTTTGGGTCAAAATCTCATCGGTAAGTTTAAATTCGGTATCAAGAAGGGCGTTACCAATGGCGACAAGTTGGTACATGGGGTTTCCTTATGATTTAGAAAATGAAAAATGCCATTATAACAAAATTTGCCAAAATTGCCCGTTAAATTCATGACTTTATCAGATTTTTTTTGTATAATACGCGGTTAATTTTTTAAAATAAAACAACACCATGACCGTCAAAATTCCTGTCATTCACACGCCCGACACGCCAAACACCGACCAAAAATCCAATCTTTTGGGCATGTCAAAAGATGAGCTTTCCCAATTTTTTGTGAATATGGGCGAAAAGGCGTTTCGTGCCACGCAGGTGATGAAATGGATTTATCAGTTTGGCGTTACCGACTTTTTTGAGATGACCAACTTATCCAAAGCCTTGCAAGCCAAGCTCGACAAAGTGGCGTGCGTGGTACCACCGGCTGTCAAATTCAAGCAGTTTAGCGAGGACGGCACTCGTAAATGGGTGTTCGAAGTGGCAGGCGGTTCGCTTGTTGAGACCGTGCTCATCCCTGCCGAGGACGGCAAGCAGTTTGGGCGTAAGACCTTGTGCGTGTCTAGCCAAGTCGGCTGTGCGTTGGACTGCTCATTTTGTAGTACGGGCAAACAAGGCTTTGAACGGGATTTGACCGCCAGCGAGATTATCGGACAGTTGTGGGTTGCCAATCAGTCCTATATGCAAGGCGTTGCCCCAACCGAGCGTGAAAACCGTGTTACCAATGTTGTCATGATGGGCATGGGCGAGCCACTATTAAACTACGAGCCTGTCGTGGCAAGCATGAGCCTTATGCTTGATGACCATGCCTTTGGCTTATCCAAACGCCGTGTTACACTCTCCACGTCTGGCATCGTGCCAAAAATGTATGACCTTGCCAAGGACATTGATGTGGCTCTTGCCATCAGTTTGCACGCTCCTAATGACGAACTGCGTAACGAGCTTGTGCCTATCAATAAAAAGTACCCGTTGGCAGAGCTTATCCGTGCCGCCAAAGCCTACGTCTATGATGAAAATCCCCGCCACAAAAAGCACGTTACCATTGAATACGTCATGCTACATGGGGTAAACGACAGCGATAAGCACGCTCATGAATTGGTGGCGTTACTGGCGGATTTGCCAAGTAAAATCAACCTAATTCCCTTTAACCCTTTTCCGCACGCTCCTTATGGGCGGTCTAGCAACAACCGCATTCATGCGTTTAGTAATATCCTAAATCAAGCAGGCTTTGTGTGTACAGTCCGCCAAACTCGTGGCGATGACATTGATGCAGCGTGTGGTCAGCTTGTGGGGCAAGTGGCGGACAGAACACGGCGAGCCAAAAAATGGCAAGAGAGCATCCAAAAACGCCAAGACCAAAAAGCGTGATGGTTTAAAAATACGATGAAACGACAAGATTTTGGTAGGAAAAAGGCAAAAATATTGGCAAAAATTATTGATAATTGTTAGAATGGCGATTATTTGTCCGCTGTATTTGTTCAATGCCAAATAAGTATGTAAGTTTTGGGGCTGTCAGTATGGATTTGATGCCCTACTTAGGTTAAGACAAAACGGTTAATTTTAAATCATAGTCATTATGGTAAAGTCATGAAATATTTAGTCATTCCTGTGCTATTGACCGCCTTATTGGCAGGATGTCAGAGCACCTCACAAAGTTCGAGTACGGTTTATCAAGGCACTGACCCATCACAGCGTAAACGTGATAAGTCTGAGCTTGCCCAAGCACGTACTGCTCTGGCGGGACAGTTTATCGCCCAAAGACAGCTTGATGCCGCCAAAAGACAGCTTGATGAAGCGTTAGAGGCGGACAGCCGTTATGCTCCCGCCTATGACATGATGGGCAATCTACTTAGGATAGAGGGTAGTCCTAGCAATGTCGCCAAAGCCGATGAGTATTTTAAAAAGGCGATTAGCCTAGACCCAAATTTTACCCAAGCACGCAACAACTATGGCGTGTATCTGTCAGAGCGTGGGCGTTACCAAGAGGCGATAGAGCAGTTTAACATCGCAGGGGGCACGCTCGGCTACCGTAACCGTGCAGGGGCTCTTGAAAATCTAGGGCTGACTTATTTGAAAATAAACAACCCAGCAGCGGCAGAAGTGGCCTTTAATAAGGCGATGGAAACCGAGCGTGGGGCAGTCGTGGCAAGGATGGAGATGATTGATATTCTCATCAACAGACGTGAGTCTCTAAAAGCCAAAGAGTATTTTGAGGATTTAAAGAGCTTGTCCCAAATGCATGGTCAGCCCATGCCACCACGTCTGATATACCAAGGCATTCGCCTAAATATTTTACAAAACAATCGCCAAGAGATTCAGCGGTTGTCCAGTCAGCTTCTGTCGCAGTATCCGCTGTCCGATGAAGCAAAAAAACTAAAACAATGGCTAAATAACCCAACGGGAGCATTACAGTGAGTCAAACCAACGACAAACCAGCATCAAACACAGGTTTTGGCGGTAAATTAAGAAGTGCCAGAACGTCTCGGGGTTACTCACTTGATGCGGCGGCAGGCGAGCTGAACATTCTAAAACGCCATGTGCAGGCGATGGAAGAAGAGAACTTTGATGCCCTGCCCCAATTTGCGTTTGCTCGGGGTTTTGTGGTCAACTATGCTAAGTTTTTAGAACTTGATGCCGATGAGTTCGCCCGAGAGTTTGAAAGCATCTATCCTGAGGGCAAACGCACCAAGCGTGTTGAGGACATCAAAGCGCCACTGGCGCCCATGGGTACCATTGAGCGTGGGCGTGGGGGCATGCGATTTAATCCATGGCTCATTGCGGGGGTGATTGCTTTAGTGATTTTTGGGTTTGTGCTATTAAAAATCATATCCAGCGCAGTGGGTAAATCAGATGAGACCAATCCAACGACCCAAACACAAGTACTAAGTCCGAGCGAACAAGCCCAAGGAGCGGCAGTCGGGGCGTCAGGTTCGGCATTAAACCTAGGTACAAATGATGGCGAGCCTACTACCCAAGCTGTGGCAGGACAAGGCGTGATTGATATTTGGTCAAAGGGTGATGTGAATATCAAAATCACCGACAAAAATGATAACGTGCTCATGCAGGGCTTGCAGTCTCGTGGCGGTTATCAGTTAAAGGGCGAGACACCCTTTACCGTTGAGATTGACAATCCTGCTCAGGTGGATTTGAACTTCAACCAACGCCCCATTCGCTTGGGCGAGCATACCCAAAACGGCAAAGCTACCCTAACCTTACAATAAGCGAGTCATCATGAGCCATCACAGTCCCATCAAACGCCGTCCCACTCGCCAAATCATGGTTGGCAATGTCGCCATCGGTGGCAACGCTCCCATTAGTGTGCAGAGCATGACCAACACCAACACTTGCGATGTGGATGCCACAGTCGCCCAGATACAACGCTGTGTGGATGCAGGGGCGGACTTGATGAGGGTCTCCACGCCCACAATGGAGTCCGTGGAAGCCTTTGCCCAAATCAAAAGACAGGTAAACATTCCGCTCATTGCCGACATTCATTTTGATTATAAAATCGCCCTAGCGGTGGCGGACGCAGGGGCGGACTGCTTACGCATTAACCCGGGCAACATCGGCAATGACCAAAAGGTGCGTGAAGTGGTGGCTTGTGCTCGCCACCATAACGTGCCTATTCGTATCGGTGTCAATGCAGGCTCGCTTGAAAAAGATTTGCAAAAAAAATATGGCGAACCGACAGGGCAAGCCATGTTGGAGTCGGCATTACGTCATATTGATATTTTAGAAAAACTAAACTTTCAAGACTACAAAATCTCAGTCAAGGCGTCTAACGTTTTTTTGACCCTAGATGCTTATCGGCTTATCTCGGCAGAGGTGGATTGCCCGTTGCATTTGGGCGTTACCGAGGCTGGTGTGTATCGTACAGGCACGGTCAAATCCGCCATTGCACTAGGTGGGCTTTTGCTTGACGGCATTGGCGACACCATGCGGATATCCTTGGCAAGTCCGCCTGAGGAGGAGATTAAAATCGGTTTTGATATTTTAAAATCGCTAAACATTCGCTCCAATGGCGTAAACTTTATCGCTTGTCCGTCTTGTAGTCGTCAAGAATTTGACGTGATTAAGGTCATGAACGAGCTAGAATCTCGCCTAGAAGACATCAGAGAACCGCTTGATTTGTCGGTCATTGGCTGTAAAGTCAATGGACCGGGAGAAGCCAAAGAAGCAACCATTGGCGTGGTGGGGGCAAGCCCAAATTCGCTCGTGTATAAAATGGGACAAAAAAGCCATTTGATTGATACCAAAAATTTGGTGGACGAAATAGAACAAATGGTGCGTGAAAAAGCCAAAGAGTTGGCAGATAAACGAGCCAATGAGATTATTAGGGTGGCTCAATAAAATTATCATTTGGCATTTTAAGGCACGCTTGCATTTTGCATTTGTTAATGATGGGTATTCTCCGATACATAAATGCTCTTGCCGACTTTAATAGATTATTTTTTAATTTTATGTTTTTATATGAGGTAATGTGATGAAACATACTTTTGTTTTGGGTCTTCTTATCCTATCATTTGGCATGTATGGTTGTGCCAAAGAAGAAAATTTTGCCGAACAGCCTGCTGTGGAGAGTAACCCCCCGCATGGTGTCCAAATGGCAGAAAAGTCAAATGAACTATCCTCTTGGATTTTAGATAAGGCAGACATTAGGTTTTACAGCACAAAGACCGATAAGAATGACAATGATATTGTCGAGGAGGGTGTTTTTAATACCTATTTTGGCTATTTGGATAAGCAAGGTAACCTAAAAATGGAGATAGAACTTGACAGTGTTGAAACTGACATCTCTATCAGAAACCAAAGAATTAAAGAATGGCTTTTTGAGACAGAGAGATTTCCAAAAGTGGAGATTCAATCTCAAATAGATTATGACTGGATAAATACTCTTGGTGTTCATAAAGAAGTAAGTAAAGTGCAACCACTGACCATTTCTTTTCATGGCAAGACAATACAAACCGAGGCGTCTCTTAAAATCATAAAGTTGGATAATAATACAATAAATGTGATGACACAGGAGCCTGTTCACTTAAATCTGTTAGAACTTGAAATGATGCAGGGCTTAAATAGCTTAACAGAGGTGATGAATTTAAAGAGTATTAGTTATTTGGTGCCAGTCAAATTTCAAGGTAATTTTAAGAAACCTTAAATGATACAGCTAACAAAATTGAATTTTACCACGGAAACTGTTTGTTCTGAGCTATTTTCCGTCATGGTTCGACAGGCTTACCACGAACAGAAAACCGTAGCACTTTTTCATTTTGTAGAGTGTATTTATCAAATCATGCATAAAATGACTTTGCACTTAATTGGTTATATTGATATAAAATCTTACGCCTTAATAACACCCAAGATAATAACGCAAATCAATCATAAAGATGATTTGTAAATGCTTATCTCGTATTTGTGTTTGTATATTTAATGGCTTTTACTTCTTGGAATTTATTTATGAAAAAAAATATTTTATCATTCATGATAGTTTTATCATGTTCTTTATTAATGTCTGCTTGCTCAAATTCTGACAATTCATTAAATAATGATGAAAATAAACAATCAGGTATTAATGGCAATGTTAGTACCACTCAAAAACCATTCGCTCAAAAATCATCTTTTGATGTTAAAGTTGGTCTTATGTCGTCTTCAACTGGCAATGCGCCAATTATTTTTATTGACGAAAAGGGAGATATTCAGGGTTTTGAGTACGATATCTTAAAAGAAATAGATAAGCGTTCTGATTATAATTTTCAATATGAATATCAGCCAAGAGATAACCTTTTTAATCTCATGAATAATAAAGAGATAGGTATTATCGCAGGTATTGAGATTAGTGAGCAACGAATTCAAAAATATAATATGACCAACTCTTATTTGGATGTTTATCCGATAACTTTGCTAAGTCAGAATCCAAAAATAAAGAAATTGGAGGATATTGGGAAAAATTCAGCAGTTGTTAAAGAAGATTCAATGCAAACCACATTTGCAATTGTCAAAGATTATGAAAATAATTATGACGATGCTAACATAAACTATACAGTCAGTGATTGGATTTCTGTACAGACTCTTTTAAGAGATGATGCTCAGATTGCAATTGGTAATTCTGTTACCATGCCTTATTTTTATTCAAAATATTCAACAAAAAAAGACCCTTTGTATTTTTCCATTGATTATGACTATCCGCAAGAATCTTATGGATTTTTGATAAACAAAGAAGATGTGGACATGATGAATGACATAAATAAGCACATTTTAGATATGAAAAGTGATGGCACTTATCAAAAGATATTTAAAAAGTGGTTTTAGTTTTTAACTAATAACAAAAATGATGTTAATCTAAATTGAGCTACTCTCTGCAAAATGAAAAAGTGCTACGCTTTCTATTCATGGCGAGCTTGTCAAACCATAGAAGAAACCGAATTTTTGATAAGCTTAGGGTGAATGGTTTGTGTAGTAAAATTTAAGATAGTAGTCCAAAAAGTATGCCAAACTAGGTTTTCCGTTCGCCCTGAGCCTGCCTGCGGGTAGGAAAACCGTTAGGTTTCCCAAGCTCACCACGAACGGTTTTCTTTGTAGCATACTTTTTGAAGCAGAGCCAAATTTAATTTTGCTAGCTGTATCTTTATCTTTTTGATAAAACTGACTTAGGAAAAAACATGAGTAAACTTACCGCCATTCGTGGCTTTAATGACATTTTGCCAACCGACACCGCCAAATGGCGAGCGGTGGAGAGTGTTTTAACCCAAGTGCTAGACGGTTATGGGTTTAGCCAAATCCGCCTGCCTATGGTGGAGGAGACCGACCTGTTCGCCCGTGGCGTGGGCGAGGCGACCGACATTGTCGAAAAAGAGATGTTTGGCGTGGTGCATGGCAACCAAAATACAGGCAAAGACGAGAATGAAAAATCGTTCACGCTCCGCCCAGAGGGGACAGCAGGGTGCGTGCGTGCGGTGGTGGAGCATAATCTGACACGTGGCGACACGCCAAAACTGTGGTACATGGGGGCGATGTTCCGCTACGAGCGTCCGCAAAAGGGACGTTATCGCCAGTTTACTCAGCTTGGGGTGGAAAGCATTGGCTCGCCCCTGCCTGACGCTGATGCCGAGCTGATTGCGATGACGGCGATGATGTACAAACGCCTTGGGATTTTTGACCATGTAATGCTGCAACTCAACACGCTGGGTGAGGCTCATGAGCGTATCGCTTATAAGACGGCATTGGTTGAATATCTGACCGCTCATTTTGACGGGCTAGATGACGACAGCCAACGCCGTGTCAGCACCAACCCCTTGCGAGTGCTTGACAGTAAGGACGAGCAGACTCAGGCGATTTTGCTTGGGGCTCCGAAGTTGTCCGACTTTTTGGGCGATGAGAGTCGTTTGCATTTTGAGCAGGTGCAAAACTACCTGCACACGCTTGGCATTGATTTTGAGATTAACGAAAAGCTCGTGCGTGGGCTTGACTACTATAACAAAACCGTCTTTGAATGGGTAACGGACAAATTAGGCTCACAGGCGACTGTGTGCGGTGGTGGGCGTTATGACGGGCTTGTTGGCATCGTCAAGGGCAAGCCTGAGCAGAGCGAGCCTGCGGTGGGCTTTGCCATGGGGCTTGAACGCTTGATGTTACTCATGGAAACTGTCAATCCGATTGCCGATACTGCCGACTGTGATGTGTTTGTCGTGGCAAGCGAGAGTGTGTATATGAATGCCGTGCTATACGCCAATGAGCTACGCACATACCGCCCAAATATGCGTGTCAAAATGGCATCCGCCACCAGCCTAAAATCACAAATGAAAAAGGCGGACAAGTCGGGGGCAAAATTTACCGTGATTATCGGTGATGATGAAGTTGCCAATCAAACCGTGTCGGTCAAAAATATGGCGACAGGGGAGCAGGCAAGCCGTGCGATGACGGATTTTGATTTTGAGTAAGATTTGTTGGTGTTATAAAAGTTTAACGGTTTTTAAATTATTGATAAAACCAAATTTAACATTAAAAGCATTTTAAGAGTTAGTAGATGAGCGATGAACTGATAGTAAATGACAAACAAGCCATGTCCGCCCTAAAACAGCACGGCAATAAAATCGTGTGGGCGGTGATTTTGGTATTGGCAGGGTATTTTGGCTGGGATTTTTATCAAAAAAACTACGCCAAAGTGGATACGGTGGCAGCTGATAGCTATACGCTAATCACCGAGAAAAATGATGCGTTTGTCCATCAAGCCGATAAAGAAGCATTAGGCAGGGACCAACAGGCTTTGTTTGCGGATATTGATAAATTGGTGGCGAACCATGGCAAGACCGCTTATGCATGGCAGGCTCTCATGATAAAGGCACGACATCAGTCAGATAACGGTCAGCACACCGAGGCGGTGGCAACCCTAAAACAGGCAAGTCAGATAAACTTGGATGATGAGGGGCTGAATGCAATCACTCAGCTAAGACTGGGGCAGTCGCTATTGGCGGCAGGTAATGCTGATGAGGCTTTGACGGTGGTCAATGGTGAGTTTCCTAAGGCGTTTGAGAGTTCAAAGCAAGAACTACTGGGCGACATTTATGTCTTAAAAAATGACAATGAGAATGCCAAGCAAGCCTATCAGCTGGCGTGGGATGGACTGACTGAGCGTGGCGAGAGTCGCTCACTGCTTAGCCTAAAAATGCAAGCACTGGGCATGACCCCAACGCCCATCACGCCCAAACACCAAGTAGTGGCAACGCCAGTCCAAGCTGATGCGGACGTGACAAGTGCCAATGCCCAAACAGTGGGTGCAAATGATATACTGTCAAATGAGAATGAGACAGTACAGGGTGGCGGCGAGTGATGACACAAAGTGGCAATACAAACACACCATTTATCAACTCATCCTAAACAAAACTTTGCTAAAATTAATGCGTTTTAACTGATACACCCAAGAGACTTTAAAATTACTGCAAACACAATGATGTTTGGATGTAGGGGCGTGCTGTGCACGCCTTGTGTAGTAATGTTATCAAAAGGGTGTGCTCAGCACACCCCTACAAACCCGTGGTAAATATCAAGTTGTTTGGGTGTATATCAACCACAATCAAATCTAAACCAAATACAGAAATCAAATAAGGATTCATATGAAACACATCACCAAACCTTTGGCTGTGGCAAGTGTGGCGGTATTGGCACTGACTGCCACAGGTTGCGACCGTTTTAGTCGCAGTAAAACCCCTGAGAGCAAACCTGCCAAACTGGTCAAGATTGATAATGAAGTAGCGGTTTTAAATAAAGTTGCCAGTTTTTCACTACCCCAAGCAGGCGGGCGTTTTAAAGGTGTCAATGTCAATAAAAAAGACGTGGCAGACTTGCAAGTGGCTTTTGTGGATGGTGCACTCATCGCTGCCAGTCGCACGGGCGTGGTCAGTGCCTTTGCTGGCAATGCTCAGGCATGGTCGGTAAATGTTGGCGATGTCATCAGTAGTGGCGTGGCAACCGATGGTAGGCTTGTGGTAGTTGGCACTCGCTCGGGCAAGGTAGTGGCATTAGATGGAGCGACAGGAAGCGTGGTGTGGGAGCGAGGCTTGCCCAGCTCATCACTTGCTCCTGCTCTCATCGGCAGTGGTCGCGTGATGGTCTCTGCCAACGACGGCATGATTTATGCCCTAAATGCCAGTGATGGCAGTCAAGTGTGGCAGTTTAGCACCCAAAACCCTGCCGTCAGCGTGCGGGGTGCGGCAACACCCATCAGTCTAGATGCCAACACGGCATTATTTGGCACGGCAGACGGACGTATTCATGCCATCAACCCACAGGCAGGCACACCGCTGTGGACACGTCGGGTAGGGCGTGCAGTCGGTGGTAGTCAAGTCCACCGCATGAGCGATGTCGATGGCACGCCATTGGTGGCAGGTCAATATCTGTATGTGCCAAGTTATAGCGGACAGCTGACTGGGTTTGACATGAGTGCAGGACGTACCCTATTTGTTAGCGAGCTTGCCAGCACCAAATCTCCTGCTCTACTGGGTAGTCAGCTCATTGGTACAAGCATCCATGGCGATGTGGTTGCCTTTAATGCGATGACAGGCGATGTTTTGTGGGAGAATAATGAACTCAAATACCGCCGTCTGACCAATCCTGTCGTCATTGGCAGTCATGTGGCGGTGGGCGATTTGGACGGTGTGGTGCATGTTTTTGATAACACAGGCAGAATCATTAGTCGTACAAATACCAAAGGACAGCTAACCAGTTTGCAAGTGATAGAAAACCGCTTATATACCCAAAGCAGTGAGGGCGTGGTTGCGGTGTGGCAGTTCTAATGATGTACAAATAACAAATATAAAAATGCCAAGCAAAAGGGGTGAGAATATCACCCCTTTATTTGTTATTTGCCTATTTGTTGTTAGGCTTGATGTACTGTAACAGGCGTCACCCTTTGCACATCATCAAACGTTACGCCATCAGCAAGCTCCACCAAAACAAGCCCCTTATCGGTAACGTCATACACCCCAAGCTCGGTAATGATGCGATTAACCACGCCCTTACCTGTCAGAGGAAGCTGGCACTCAGGCAAAATCTTCGGCTCGCCATGTTTATTGACCTGCTCCATAAGCACAATAACACGCCCCACGCCTGCGACCAAATCCATCGCTCCGCCCATGCCCTTGACCATTTTGTTTGGTATCATCCAATTTGCCAAATCGCCCTTTTCGGAAACTTCCATTGCCCCCAAAATGGCAAGATTGACCTTGCCGCCCCGTATCATGCCAAAAGACTGCGATGAGCTAAAAAAGCTCGCCCCCTGTTGAGCGGTTACCGTTTGCTTACCTGCGTTGATTAAATCAGCATCAAGCTCGCTCTCGGTGGGGAACGCCCCAATGCCCAAAAGTCCATTTTCTGATTGAAGCATGACCGTCATGCCATCTGGAATGTAGTTGGCAACCAATGTTGGCAAACCAATGCCCAAATTCACATAATAACCGTCTTGTAATTCCAAACTGGCACGGCGTGCCATTTGCTCTCTTGTCCAAGCCATGAGTTCCCCCTATGATTGTTGTCTAATGGTGCGTTGTTCAATGCGTTTTTCGGGCGTGGCATTGACCACGATACGATGTACATAAATGCCTGACAGATGAATCTCGTCAGGGTCAATCTCGCCTATCTCCACAAGCTCTTCGACTTCCACGACCGTGATTTTACCTGCGGTCGCGACATCGGGGTTGAAGTTACGGGCAGTTTTTCTAAAAATGAGATTGCCCATTTTGTCCGCTTTATATGCCTTGACAAGCGACACATCAGCGACAAGTGAGCGTTCCATGAGATATTCTACCCCGTCAAATTCACGCACTTCTTTGCCTTCAGCAACCTTTGTTCCCACGCCTGTTTTGGTAAAAAAAGCAGGAATGCCCGCCCCGCCTGCACGAAGTTTTTCGGCAAGCGTGCCTTGTGGGGTAAGCTCCACTTCAAGCTCACCTGACAAAAATTGGCGTTCAAATTCCTTGTTCTCGCCCACATAAGACGCGATCATTTTTTTGATTTGGCGACTTTTTAGAAGTAGCCCAAGCCCAAAATCATCCACGCCTGCGTTATTACTGATACAGGTTAGGTTTTTTACGCCTGTCTCTCTTAGAGCCGAAATAAGAGCTTCGGGGATACCACACAGCCCAAAGCCACCTACGGCAATGGTTTGACCATCTTTTACAATATCAGCCAGAGCGGCTTGGGCGTTGTCATATACTTTTGTCATGATGACTCCTAAGGTTAAAAGTATGGTTGATTTATTTCATTGACCAGCCATGACTGGCAATAAAGGACTGTCCTGTAAATACATTGGTTGGAAAACTTGCCAAAAATAATGCCAGAGCTGCCACATCATCAGTGGTAGTAAATTCACCATCCACAGTAGAGCCTAACATGATATTTTTTACCACCTCTTCTTCACTAATGCCTTTTTCACGAGCCTGTTCAGGGATTTGTTTTTCTACCAATGGTGTTTTGACAAAACCAGGACAGATAACATGAGAGCGGACATTATGTTTTACTCCTTCTTTGGCAAGCGTGCGGCATAATCCCAAAAGTCCATGTTTGGCGGTAACGTAAGGGGATTTTAACGCTGATGCTTCGTGAGAATGCACCGAACCCATATAAATGACAGTGCCAGAGTTTTTTGCATACATATGTTTTAGGGCGGCTTTTGTGGTCAAAAAAGCACCATCCAAATGTATGGCAAGCATTTTTTTCCAATCATTATAAGCAAGCTTATCAATGGGATTGATGATTTGAATGCCTGCATTGGATATTAAAGTATCCAAAGCCCCATATTCTGCCACAAAATCATCAATGGTTTGATTTACCTGATTTTCTTGTGTGACATCCAGCAATATGGCTTTTGCTTGACCACCTAAGGTTTTTATTTCATCGCAAACACCGTGGGCGTGGTCTAAGTTTATGTCAGCCACACCAATCGTTGCCCCTGCTTTGGCAAATTCAAGTGCAATTTGCCTTCCAATACCACCACCTGCCCCTGTAATAAAAGCGGTTTTGTTTTTTAGGTCATGATTCATCATTCATACTCCTTTGTGTCATGATATTAAAAAGAATCAAAGAATGTGCCCAGCATAATAATACATATGGTTGCTAGAATTGGAATAGCTATGGTAACAATAGCAAGATTTACATAAGATTGCTTGTGTGTTAGGTGACAAATGGCAAACAATGTAATGACCGCACCAGAATGTGGTAGGGTATCTAGACCGCCTGCCGCCATGACAGCAACTCTATGTAGCAACTCTGGATCTATGTTATGCTCAATGGCAAGTCTCAGGTAATCTTCGCCGAGCGTTTGTAGGGCAATGCTTAGCCCACCTGATGATGAGCCTGTAATGCCTGCCAAAACACTCATGGCAACCGCTTCAGAAACCAAAGGGTTGTTTGGTGAAATGTTAAGAATGTTATCCCGAATGATGGCAAATCCCGCCATCGTGGCAATGACTGCTCCATAACCGACTTCTGATGCGGTATTAAAAATAGGTAACATGGAGCCATAGACGCCTTTATTAACTGATTCTTGTAGCTTCTTGAAGTGTCTTAAATTTAATAAAATAAGTACAGAGCATGATGTTAATAGAGCGATGATGATAGACCATAAGCCAAGATTGGCTTTGATTTCAAGTTCGGGAAATTTGGCAGTAATCGCCCCAAAATCCATGTTGGGAAACACGCCATAAGTCAGTAAAGCATTAATGGCAATCACTAAAATGAGTGGAAGTGCCGCCAACACAAATGACATGTTGGAACTTAAAAGTTTGGTGTCATCATCTATATGGTTGCCATAGCCTTCTCCTGTTTTTTTGGCTAAGTTGGCACGGCTTTGCAACCACCAAGTTCCCAATACAAACATGATAAAACCACCAATTAACCCCAAAATAGGTGCGGCAAAGGCATTTGTCTGATAATACGGAATAGGAATGGCATTTTGAATAGCAGGCGTGCCAGGTAAAGCGGTCATGGTAAAGGTAAACGAACCAAGAGCAATACTGGCAGGTATTAAGCGTTTAGGGATGTCTGCTTGCCTAAATAGAGCTTTTGAAATGGGATAAATAGAAAACGCCACCACAAAAAGCGATACGCCACCGTATGTCAGGATGCCACAGACCAAAACCACCACCAAAATTGCCCTGCTGGCACCTAATTTTTCGGTAATAGTATTGGCAATAGTCGTAGCTGCACCAGAATCCGCCATGAGCTGTCCAAATAACGCTCCTAATAGAAATACGGGGAAAAATTTTAATAAATATCCGCCTAGCGCCTTCATGAATGTTTCAGTGTAGGCAGGCAAAAGCAGTACACCATCACCTGATAAGATGACTGCTAACGCTGCCATGAGTGGAGCCAGTATCAATACCGACCAACCCCGATAAGCAAAGTACATTAAAAGCACAAGAGAGATAATAATAGCCAGAATACTCATGATAAATCACTCCATGATTGTCATGTTTGGATTGGGTTGATTTTTTTGTGAGTTTCATAAACATCATAAAACATTGAGTAAAAACCCACTAAATTAACCCTGTACAGTCCTTGAAAATCAAAAATCACACCAACTCAATCGCCATAGCCACCGCCTCACCGCCACCAATACACAAACTGGCAACGCCTTTTTTACCGCCCACTCGTTTTAGGGCGTGAATGAGCGTTACCAAAATTCTCGCCCCCGATGACCCTAAAGGGTGCCCTAAGGCACACGCACCGCCATGAATATTGACTTTATCAGCATCCAACTCAAATGCGTCAATGGCGGATAATGTGACCATGGCAAAGGCTTCGTTAATCTCCCATACGTCCACGTCTTTTGCCGTCCACCCTGCCTTATCAAGCACCTTTTGCATCGCACCGACAGGGGCAATGGTAAACTCGCTTGGATGCTGGGCGTGGCTTGCGTGGGCGACAATCCGAGCCAGTACAGGTAGGTTATTGGCTTTGCCAAATTCAGCGCTTGCCACCAGCACCACAGACGCGCCGTCTGAGATGGAGCTTGCGTTGGCAGGGGTGATTGTGCCGTCTTTAGCAAAGGCAGGTTTTAGGGTTGGGATTTTGTCAATGTTGGCATTGGCAGGCTGTTCGTCTGTATCCACCACCACATCGCCCTTGCGAGTGCTGACGGTAACAGGGCAAATTTCGTCTTTAAAATAACCGTTATCAATGGCATTCATGGCTTTTTTGAGCGATGAAATGGCAAACTCGTCCATTTGGGTGCGAGTATAGCCCTTTTTATCCGCCATTTCTTGGGCATATACACCCATGAGTTTGCCTGATTCGGCATCTTGTAAGCCGTCAAAAAACATCAAATCACGAACCTCGCCATGCCCCATACGAAAGCCCCCACGAGCCTTAGGCAAGGCATATGGGGCGTTGGTCATGGAGTCCATGCCTCCTGCGATGACAGCAGATTTGTCGCCTGCCTTGATGGCGTTGCAAGCGGTCATGACAGACATGAGTCCCGAGCCACAGACTTTGTTTATCATGGTTGCCCCGACGCTGTCAGGCATGTTGGCAAGTCGCATGGCTTGGCGAGCAGGGGCTTGACCCACACCTGCTGACAGCACGCATCCCATGATGACCTCATCTATCTTATCATCGGACACGCCTGCTTTATCCAGCACCGAACGAATGGCAACCGCCCCAAGCTGTGGCGATGATAGACTGGCAAACGCCCCTTGAAACGCCCCCATGGGCGTGCGAGATGCTGAGATGATGACCGGATTTGACATAAAAACTCCTTATTTGTTTGTCAAAAAATTAAACTAGAAAATAAAACCCACCTGCTATAATCAATCCTGATGCGATAAGTACCATAAGACAATAGCCCATAATCGCCCTCGCGTCAAGACCTGCAATGCCTAACAATGGCAACGCCCAAAACGGCTGTATCATGTTTGTCCATGCATCACCCCAAGCAATCGCCATGGCGGTAACTTCAGGCTTAACTCCAAGGGCAAGACCTGCTGGCATCATGATAGGACCTTGCACCGCAAACTGACCACCCCCTGACGGCACAAAGACGTTCACAACCCCTGCACTCAAAAACGCCAATATGGGGAAAGTGTCGCTTGACGCATGATTTAAAAAGAAATTGGTAACTTGCGTGCCAATGGATATGCCGTCCGCATTCGCCCCTGTAACCACACCCATGATTCCCCCATAAAAAGGAAACAACAGCACAATGCCTGTGATACCGCT
This sequence comes from Moraxella caprae DSM 19149, assembly GCF_000426885.1. GTDB lineage: Bacteria > Pseudomonadota > Gammaproteobacteria > Pseudomonadales > Moraxellaceae > Moraxella > Moraxella caprae. The sequence goes on from NZ_AUGF01000020.1 coordinate 22,074, forward strand.
AATACCGTCATTGACGGCACGATAATAGCGTTCTAGCGTACCATGAGCAAGTAGCCCAATGAATAAAAACAATCCAATGACGATATTTAAGCCAAAATTCATGCTTTTGCTAAATTCTACGGCAAAATACCCCATTGCCAACATCATCAATAGTATCATCATCAGACGGCTATCGTCTAGTTTTTGGGCGGGCGTGTCATTTGGCGGTAAAATTAACGGCTTATCTTTTATCAGTTCTGGATTGACAAGCGTTGGATTTTTTGGGTGCATGAGTGCATTTAATATCGGCACAATGAGCAAAATCAGCCCTGCAATAATAAGATTGTAAGATGAAAAAATGGTCGTAGAAATTGGCACGACATCACTCAATGTACCACCAGATAATTTGGCAAGTGTCTCGCCCCCTGTACTTAATGTGAGTGGCACAGAACCTGATAACCCACCATGCCACACCAAAAAGCCCGAATAAGCAGAAGCCACAAGTAGCGGATAATCCACGCCTCGCACTCGTTTGGCAAGGGCTTTGGCAAATACTGCCCCAATCACCAGTCCAAAACCCCAATTTAACAAACAACCAATCATCGCCACCAAAGTAACAACCACAATCGCTGTTATGGGACGGTGAACTTTGCTCGCTAGCTTATCCAATAGCTTTTGAAAAATAGGGGCATTGGCAAAGGCATAGCCCGTTACCAAAATCAGTGCCATTTGCATGGCAAAGCTATGAAGCGACCACAAGCCATTGCCCCAATGATGAGCCAACGCCAATGGGGATTGACCCGTCAAAACAATCCCTGCAATAAAGGCAATGAATGTCAAGACCACAGAAAAGACAAAGGGGGACGGTAGGTAACGATTGACCAGTTGTACGCTAAGATTAGTAAGAGTGGCAAACATAAACATTCCTTGTTAAACGCCTGTTATTTTTTATATCTTAAATCATTTTTTATTGTCATGCAAGTGGTTTTATTTAAGAGTTTTAGTATTGGCAATATGCTAAAAAGTCCGTATTCTCTAAACATCGCAATCCACCTGCTCACTCGGATGTGCCTTAACAAAGGCAGGCAAAGTATTGCAATACTCATGAATGGCGGTAATGGTTGGATAGGCGGACAAATCCACCCCAAAGCGTTTGGCATTGTACACCTGCGGTATTAGCACACAGTCGGCAGCGTGGGCGTATCGCCAAAACAGCAGTTGCCTGCCGTCTTTTGGAGCAGTTTTTCAAGCGGAGCAAAGTTTTCGTGTATCCAATGGGCATACCACGCCTGCTTGTCATCATCGCCAATATTTAGGCGTTGTTGTAGGTATTTTAGCGCCTTTAAATTATTAAGCGGGTGCGTGTCGCACGCTATCATCTGGCACACCGCCCACACACTTGCACGGTCAAGGGGGTCTTGGGACAGTAGGGGTGTGGCAGGATAGGCATTTTCTAAATAATCCAAAATCGCAAGCGACTGTGTGATGATGCGACCGTCCACGTGAAGAGCAGGGATGAGCCCTTGGGGTTTTTGGCAAGATACTCTGCCATGCCCTGCTCCCCTTTGACCAGATGAATTGGCACACTGTCAAACGCCAAGTCTTTTAGGTGCAAGGCAATCCGCACCCGATAGCTTGCCGATGAGCGAAAATAGGTATAAAGTTTCATCATGTCTCCTGTGTCGGTTCAGCCCTTGTAATTGTGATTCCTGTAAACCCAAAAAAGAGCGTCAAAAATAAACAGCTATAACAAAACACCGCATACGGCACATAGTCCAGCACAGGTATGCCAAACACCCCTGCCAAAAACACCCCGTACACGCCCCACGGCACCAAAGGATTGATGACTGTGCCTGAATCTTCTATCGTGCGAGCCAAGTTTTTGGGGTGCAAGCCTAAGCGTTTGAACTCAGGGGCAAAGGTATTGCCCGATAACAATAGGCTCAAATACTGCTCACCCACCAAAAAATTGACCCCAAATGCCGTCAAAGACGCTGTCAATACCGCACGACTGGCACGAGTCAAAAGATGACGAATGGTGGATAATAAAGCAGGCAACACCCCCAAAGCGTGCAAGAGTCCTCCCAAGCTCAATGCCAAAATCACAAGAAGCTGGCTAAAAAACATACTTTCCAAACCGCCCCTTGACACCAGTCGCCCCACATCGCCAAGCTTCAAGCCTTCGGCAGGTTTATACCCTGTAAAAAACCACCCGCCAAGCTCAGCAAGACTTGGCGAGCTATGGATATAGGTGATGATAAGCGACACGGCAATGGTTGCTGATATGGCATAAATGGCGTTCACTCGCATGACAGCAAGGGCAATCAGCACGGCAAAGGGGATAAGGGCATAGCCATGCACCAAACCACTTGCCACAAGACTATCCTGCAACACCGCCACGTCCGCCAAGTCCGCACCGCCATCGCCTGATAACACAAAAAACACCACCGCCGAGATAAGCCAAGCAGGAATGGTGGTGTACATCATGTTTTTGATGTGGTCAAATAGGTCAATGCCCACGATACTGGCGGCAATGCTTGTTGTGTCGGACAAAGGCGACATCTTATCGCCAAACAACGCCCCTGAGACCACCGCCCCTGAGACGATGGCAGGATTGGCGTTAAAGGCTTCGGCCATGCCCAAAAACGCCACGCCCACAGTCGCACAAGTGGTAAATCCACTACCTAATGCCACGCCAATCACACTTGCCAAGATAAAGGCGGACAAATAAAACATCTGGGGCGACAAGACATTAAAGCCATAATAAATCAAAGTTGGAATCGCCCCACTCATCATAAGAGCGGACACCAGTAGCCCAATGAACGAGAACAGATAAATCGCCCCCATGCCTGTGGATACGCCCTTTATCATACGCTCTTGCATATCATCAAAGGAGATACGCCGACTAAACCCAAACATAAGTAAGCCCAATATCACTAAAAGCAAGGACAAATGTGGCACAAAGCCCCATGCTATCATCGTAACGCCCAAAATGATAATGGCACTGATGGCAATCACTACCGCTTGGGCGTGGCTTAGGGTCAAAAGGGTGTCGTCATGATGTGAATGATGAATGTGCTTGTCGGTCATTTTTGCTTCTTTAATGCCTCTAAATGGCTTATTATACCTTATTGATCGCCATTCGTATATGTAGTGATGTTCTTTGTTTGGCGTAAGCAAAATCAATAAATACCATACCCCGTCAATTTTATGTTAAAATAGTGAGTTTTATAAAATAACAATCCGAGAACACCATGTCCCTAAAACCTGTAGTCGCCCTGATAGGTCGCCCCAATGTCGGCAAATCCACGCTGTTTAACCAATTCACCAAATCCCGCCAAGCCCTAGTCGCTGACCTAGCAGGGCTGACCCGAGACCGCCAATATGGCGATGTGTTTTTTGAAAATAAATCCTTTATCGTCATTGATACAGGCGGTATTGGCGAGGCTGATGATGGTAAGGGCAACATTGATGACTATATGGCAACACAGTCGTACACCGCCATTCATGAAGCGGACATGGTCGTGTTTGTCGTGGACGCACGGGCAGGACTAACCCCAAGCGATGAGGAGATTGCCAAGTTTTTGCACACGCTGGGTAAGCCTGTCTTTTTGGTAACCAACAAAACAGACGGTGTACACGAAGCGTCCATTGCTGAGTTTTTTGGTTTGGGTTTTGGCGAGCCAATTCCGACAAGTGCCAGCCACGGCAAGGGCGTAACGAGCCTGCTTGAAATCATCACTGCCGATATGCCCGAGACGCTCGCCGAAAATCCTGAGACAGACGGCTTGAAACTGGCGATTATCGGCAGACCTAATGTCGGCAAATCCACGCTGGTCAATCGCTTGCTTGGCGAGGAGCGTGTTGTGGTGTTTGATATGCCAGGTACGACAAGGGACAGCATTTACATTCCCTTTGAGCGAGAAGGTCGCCAATACACACTCATTGATACCGCAGGCGTGAGACGGCGTGGGCGGATTGGTGAAAAAGTAGAAAAATTTAGTGTTATCAAGACCCTACAAGCTATCAAAGATGCCAATGTGGTTGTGCTAGTGATTGACGCACACGAAGGTATCGTTGATCAAGATTTGCATATGTTAGGCTATGCTCTGGACGCAGGTCGTGCGATTGTGATTGCCATTAACAAATGGGACAATCTTAGCCAAGACCAAAAAGACATTGTCAAAATTGAAATGGACAGACGTTTTCATTTTATTCCGTGGGTTAAGATTCATCTGATTTCTGCCCTGTACGGCAATGGCGTGGGCAATCTGTATCCGTCTATCCATAAGGCGTACGATGCGTCCATGTTTAAGGTGTCTACGTCTCGTCTTACGCAGATTTTGCAGGATGCGGTGGAAGCTCATCAACCGCCAATGGTGGGCGGTCGCCGTATCAAACTTCGCTATGCTCATTTAGGTGGGCATAATCCGCCTGTCATCGTCATTCACGGCAACCAAACGAGCAGTTTGCCAAAAAGTTATCAGCGTTATCTTGAAAATGTGTATCGGGACGTGTTTAAATTAGAAGGCACGCCCCTGCACGTAGAATTTAAACAAAATGCCAACCCATACGAAGGCAAAAAAAATCCCATCATTAAAAATAAAGCCAAAGTCATGCGTGAGCGTAAACGTATTGCTGAGTTTAAGAAACGGGATAAGAAGAGAAAGTGATTTATATTTATGGGGGTGGATTAAATTTGCCCCTAGCTATACCTAACGAACTTAATATTTACCACGGGTTTGTAGGGGTGTGCTGAGCACACCCTTTGATGACATTACTGCACAAGGCGTGCACAGCACGCCCCTACGTCCACACATTATTATGTTTTTAGTAATTTAAAGTTTCTTGGGTGTATATTTAAACTCAAAGTAAATCATAAATCAATAATGGCAAAATAATAAATAACCCTATGTTCAAAAATATCCGCATTCTTATCCTACTGTGCATTTTGCTTATTGTCGCTGTCAATAACTTTCGTGATAAAAACCACGATTGGCAAAAGCCTGTTTATGTCGCCATTTATCCCATTAACATGGATAATTCGCCAGAAGTTGCCAAATATATCGCAAGCCTATCTGATAGCGATTTTAAAGAAATAGAGACTTATCTCAATGCCGAGAGCAAAAAATACGGTCAAAACGCCAGTTTTTATTATCGGCTAGGGCAGGAAGTTAAAGCCATGCCCCCTGTAGTGCCAAGAAATGGCGGAATTACGGACGCGATTATTTGGAGTTTAAAATTTCGCTATTATACCTACAAAAACGCCCATGACGTTGGCGTGCCGACCAATTTGCGGTTATTTTTGCAGTATCATAGCCCTGACAAAAAAATCATCACCGAGACATCTACCGCCCTACAAAATGGACGCATTGGCGTGGTCAATCTGTTTGGAGTGTCAAAAAGAACTGCCAATAACAACGTGGTCATCGCCCACGAGAGCTTGCACGCCTTTGGGGCGAGCGACAAATACGACCTATCAAACGGTTCTCCCATATATCCGCACGGCTATGCCAACCCTGCCCAAAACCCACGCTATCCGCAGACCCAAGCCGAGCTTATGGCGGTACATATCCCCACGTCCCCGACCAAATTTGACATGGCACGAGACCTAAAACAAACAGTCGTGGGCGAGATGACGGCGGTTGAGATTAAATGGAAAAAACTGGATTAACCATGCTTTTTGAGACGCTTGCCATAAATAATGGGCGTATTTTAAATCTGGATTATCACAATAGACGATTTAAACAGGGGCAGTTATTTTTACATTGTCAAAGCATGATTGATGATATTGCCGATATAATTTGTGTGCCTGATGAATTTAACAATAAATTTATCCGTTGTCGTGTTACTTATGATAAATATAGCACAAAAGTAGAATATTTTGATTATGCCCCAAAATCCATTCAGTCTTTTAAAATAATAGAATGTGATAGTATAGATTATGCTTATAAATATGATGATAGAAATTTATTAAATCAGTTATTATCCCAAAAGGGTGATTGTGATGAAATTATCATTATAAAAAACGGCTTGGTTACGGATTGTTCTATTGGCAATTTATTATTTTTAAAAGACAATCACTGGTACACGCCTGATACACCATTATTACAAGGCACTCAGCGAGCGTATTTATTGGAAGCTCAAAAAATTCATTTGGCAAATATTGATAAAAATAATATTTGGCAATATGAAAAAGTGATGATGATAAATGCCCTAAATGCGTTTGATGAGAATCGGGCGGTGTTAATTAAAAATATTAAGGAATGATATGCTAAGATTGGCGATTTTTGCGGACATTCATGGCAAATTTTTATTACCCTTTAAATTGGTGGATTATTATCAAGCCCTGACAGGACAAGCGATTGATGCCATTATCCAATGTGGCGACATGGGAGTATTTCCTGAAAAAAACAACATGGATAAAGCGACATTAAGACACGCCAGACATGACAGAGATGAGTTGGGTTTTATGGATAATTTTGTCAAAATGGATAGTGACATTGCCAAATTTTTAAATACGCTCAATATCCCCATGTATGCCGTGCGTGGCAATCACGAAGACCATGATTTTTTGGATAATTTAGAAAATAACAGCGATAAAAATTTGCCTTATTTTCATATTGATTGTTATCAAAAAATTCGGGTATTAAAAACAGGCTTTCCACTCATATTAACCAATGACGCCGACAGCATTAGCCTATTGGGCATTGGGCGAATTGGCGATAGAAAAGGGCGAGAGCATAAAACGTTTATCCAAAACTATGAACGAGAACAATTAAAAAAGCTCTATAAAACCTGTGGCGACATGGATATTTTAATCACTCATGACAAACCAATCGAAAGTATTCGTGGTTATGGTTCATCTGACGTGGCAGACGCATTGGATAATATCGCTTTTTGTTATCATTTTTATGGGCATACGGGCGAGCCTTATCATGAAACACTTGCTGATAATGGCATTACCCAATCGGTAAAAATCAAAGAATTGGAATTTAATCAAAAAGGCAAATTAGAAACAGGCTCTATGATAATTTTAGAAAAAGACAAAGACAATATCAGCATAAAAAGCGTGCCATTATTTGACATTATTCATTTTGATAAAGAAAGTTGGCGATATGTATGACTGTTTGGGATTTTTATAAAAATTTTTAAAAACCCCTTGACTTTTTATTTTTATCGCTTATCATATACGCATTCACGCACCAAATACGCTTGGTGTATTTCATTCACCCAAACAGCAATAGGAGTAAAACAATGTCTGTATCTTACAATCTTTGTAATTCAAAAAAGACCAGCCGTTTTGACTGTTTGGGCAAATCATTTTTGATATAAGCCTTATATCAAGCCAAACACATAAAGACGGTGGCAAGCCTTAATCTACAAGGCTTTCACCGTTTTTTATTGTCTAAAATTTGCCCAAAAAATCGCTAAGATTTGTCTTAAAAATTGATAAACTGCTTTATCAATTTTGACGGTTTTCTTTTCCAAAAATATTGTCTTTTATTTGTCATTTTTATATTTAAAAATGATTGGGGAAGGATTGTCTTTTTAATCTGTGTTTACTTAATTAGCTAAAAATTGAATGATTTTTGGTTGGGGTTTTTATATCAAAAATTTGGTTTTTTTTAAATACACCTAATGAAATTAATATTTATCACAGGCTTTGTAGGGGCGTGTTGCACACACCCTTGATGATATAATGATTTTATTGGATGTGCAGAGCCAGTCCCTATACCTACATATCATAAATTTGTGGTAATTTTAATGTTTCTTTATCTAAACCCCCAAACCAACTCAAAAGAGAAATAATTTTATGAGTATCGGACTTATTTTAAATGAAAATGGCAACAATGGCGTGCCTGTCAAAATCTTTACCAAAGACGTGGAGCAAAAGGCGTTAAATCAGCTCTACGCGATGAGCCAGCTACAATTTATCCATAGCCATATCGCCGTCATGCCTGACGTTCATGCGGGCAAGGGGGCGACTGTGGGGAGCGTGATTCCGACCAAATCGGCAATCATTCCGTCTGCGGTGGGCGTGGATATTGGTTGTGGTATGAACGCCCTACGCCTGTCTATCAAGGCAGGGCAGTTGCCCGACAACCTAAAGCCTGCCCGCCTTGCCATTGAAAAACACGTTCCTGTCGGCTTTGAAAAGCACAAGCAAATCATGGCAAAAATGAGTACGCTTGACCCGCTTGCCATTCGTCTCAAAAAAATTACCGACAAGCACAAGGGCTTGTTAAAAATGATGAGTAACTTTGACAGAACGTGGGCAAAACAGCTTGGCACGTTGGGCGGTGGCAATCACTTTATTGAGCTGTGCGTGGACGAGAATGATGACGTATGGATTATGCTTCACTCTGGTTCTCGTGGGATTGGCTCGTGTATTGGCGAGTATTTTATTAGCCTTGCCAAAAAGGTGAATGAGACGTGTTTTGGTTATATTCCTGACCGTGAGCTGTCGTATTTGGCACAGGGTACGCCGTTTTTTGACAATTATATTGAGGCGGTGGGCTGGGCTCAGGACTATGCGACCGAAAACCGCCGTGAGATGATGAGACTCATTATCAAAGCCTTACAAAGCAAAGACGCACAATTTCCCCGCTTTACCGTAACCAAAGAGGCGATAAACTGTCATCACAACTATGTGAGCCGTGAGACGCATTTTGGCAGTTCGGTCTATGTAACTCGCAAGGGAGCGATTAGTGCCTATGAGGGCGAGCTTGGCATTATCCCCGGCTCTATGGGGGCGAAATCCTATATCGTGCGTGGGCGTGGCAATAGCGAGAGTTTTTGTTCGTGTTCGCATGGGGCAGGGCGTAGGCTAAGCCGTGGGCGTGCGGTGCGTGAGTTTGGCTTGGCGGATTTGGTCGCTCAGACGGACGGTATCGAATGCCGTAAAGATAAGGGCGTGCTGGACGAGATTCCACAGGCGTATAAAGATATTGATGAGGTCATGGCAAACCAAACCGATTTGGTGGAGGTGGTGCATACCTTAAAACAGGTGATGTGTATTAAGGGGTGATGAATGATTTTTTATTTGTCATTTTGGAAAATAAGTGCAGGGCAAATTACATTTGCCCTGTGTTAAATTTGGATTTTGGGGCGAATAAATTACCCTTATACGTCCAAATTCTAAAATATATTTTGATTTAATCCAACATGGGAAAATAACATGAAAAATCAAAAAGAGCTTATCAAACTTGGCGAAAAATTGGCAAATCACCCAATTTACCCAAGTGCGATTAAAGTACGCAACCAAACCGCCTTAAACCCTTTATTAAAAAAGGGTGGTGTTCATGATAAAGACAACCCCAAAACACGCCATAAAAAAGAGCGTGCCAAAATACGTTTGCACCTAAAACATAAGGGGTATGACAACAATTTTTAAAAATTTTTCAAATTTTTTGTAAGATATTTGCCCCACGTCCGTCTAAGATATATCATAAAATGGTTTATGATGTTTAATTGGAGTTTATCATGTCAAATCTTAACCGTAAAATCACAGGTCTTGCCGTAGCAACCCTACTTGCCACAGGACTTACTGCTTGTAAAGAAGAAAAGGTGGAAGCACAGCCCATGGAGAAAGGCTACCAAAATGCCGAGCCAGCTCAGCCTGCTACTGCCGAGCCTAACACCGCTACCGCTACCAAAACTGCCGAAGGCAAATGCGGTGAGGGCAAATGTGGCGAAGCAGGGTGCAGTGCCACCATGACCGACAAATCAGCCGAAGGTAAATGTGGCGAAGGTAAATGCGGAGCCGAAGCAAAAGCAGGCGATAAAAGTGCTCATGCAGGTTGTGGAGCGAACACCGCTACTGCTACCGCCGACAAATCAGCAACTGCCAGTTGTGGAGCAAGCACCAACAAAAACGCTAATGCCAGTTGTGGCGGTAACAAATAAATAGCGGTTTAGGCTTGCATGACAGGGTTTTGGGAATTTTTCACAACCTTGTTATACACTAATGATTTTGGCAAATAAATTGGAGAAAAAGATGATACAAACCAAAAACTTAATCATCGGCTTTGGTAAAGCAGGCAAAACGCTGGCAGGGCTGTTTGACAAACAGGGCGAGCGTACCATTTTGGTTGAGCAATCGGACAAAATGTATGGCGGAACGTGTATTAACGTGGGCTGTATTCCGTCAAAAAAACTGATTCATGAAGCCAAAACAGACAGTTTTGCCGTTGCCATGCAGGACAAGGACAAACTCATCTCTGCCTTGCGTGAAGCTAATTTTAACAAAATCAATGATTTGCCAAATGTGACCGTCATCAATGCACAAGCGAGCTTTGTTGATGATAACACTGTTGCCCTATCCACAGGCGAGACGGTGCGTGCCGAGCGGATTTTTATCAACACGGGCACGACCCCCATTATGCCACCGATTGCAGGCGTGGACGGCGAGCGTGTTTATGACAGCACGGGGCTTTTAAACTTAGGCGACAGCCAAGCGACCGCCCCCAAGCGACTGGTTATCGTGGGTGCAGGCTTTATCGCCCTTGAATTTGCCTTTATGTATCACGCTTTTGGCAGTCAAGTGAGCATTGTTGAAAAATTTGACAGCTTTTTGCCAAACGTTGATGATGATGTGCGTGCGATTGTGCTTGACCTATTAAATGAGCGTGGCATTACGGTGCATTTAGGGCAAGATGTCCAAGAATTTAAACACCTAACAGAGCATACCCAAGTCATCACCGATAAGATGACCCTTGACGCTGATGCTGTGCTTGTCGCCATTGGCAGACGACCTAACACAGATGGTCTAAACCTACAAAACACAAGCGTACAGCTAAGCGAGCGTGGCTATGTGGTGTGCGATGACAAACTAAAAGCCACCGACCACATTTGGGCGATGGGCGATGTCGCAGGTTCACCGCAGTTTACCTACATCTCGCTTGATGATTATCGCATTGTGGCGGATGATTTGTTTGGGAACGGCACACGCCACAGAGCCGACCGCCACACCTTCCCAACGAGTGTTTTTATCACACCGCCTTTATCACAAATTGGCCTGAGCGAAAAACAAGCCAAAGACAGTGGCAAAAATTACCAAGTGGCAACCTTGCCCGCCCAAGCCATTGTCAAAGCCAAAATCACAGGCAATACCAAAGGCTTATTAAAAGCGATTGTGGATAAAGACAATAACGAGATTTTGGGCGTTACGTTGTTTTGTGAAAATAGCCATGAGATTATCAATTTATTTAAATTGGCAATGGATAATGGCGTTAAAGCGGATTATTTTAAAGAGCAAATTTTTACGCACCCAACCATTAGCGAATCATTAAATGATTTATTTGCCAAATTTTAATTGTTTTTAAATAAATTTAATTGGTGTAATTTAGAAGGTGTCTTATGAAAAAACTCACTCTTGCCATTGCAATTAGCATTTTGGGATTAACTGCGTGTAACAGTTTTGCCAATACCTCATCAAAACAAAACAATGCCAAATCTCAAACCCAAACTCAATCACAAATCAAACCAAAAGCAAAAGGCGTTTGGATTGATGTGCGTAGCCCAGAAGAGTATCAAGCAGGGCATTTGTCAAATAGCATAAATATCCCTGTTGGCGATATTGCATCAAAGATTTCTGCCATTGAACCCAATAAAGACAACCCTATCAATCTGTATTGCCGTAGTGGTAGACGTGCCGAAGTTGCTCGCACAGAACTCTTAAAATTGGGCTATACCAATGTTACCAATCACGGCGGTTATGAAGACCTAAAACAACAAGGCTATCGTTAAGAAGTGTTTTATGAAAATCAATGTTGGTAAACCTGATAAAATTGTACGAATTATTTTGGGTGTTGTTATTATTGGCTTGGGTGTTTATTTTGGTTCGTGGTGGGGAATTGTTGGGCTTGTACTGTTATTAACAGGCTTTATGAATTTTTGCCCCATTTATCATATTTTGGGCATCAGCACTTGCAAATGCCATGTTGATAACAAACCCTAATAATTAGGAAAATGACATGATAAATAAAAGACCATTACACGGGGCAGGGCTTGGCTTTCGCCGTGAGTTATTGCCACAAATGTCTCTTGATGATGCCAATGCCATTCATCAATTAAGCCAGATTGATTTTTTTGAAGTGTCGCCTGAAAATTGGATAAACTCCCACGGAATTATGGGCGGACGTTTTGAAAATATCTTGCGTGCTTATAGCGAGCGGTTTTCTTTTATTTGTCATGGACTTTCTTTGTCTATTGGCAGTTCAAAAGAATTGGACGTGGCTCATGTAAATAATATTAAGCATTTTATGAAGTCGCATAACATCAATTTATTTACCGAGCATTTGTCTTGGTGTAGTGATGACAAAGGGCATTTGTATGATTTATTGCCCATTCCTTGCACCGAAGAAGCGGTATTTTGGGTTGCCGAGCGTATTAAAAAAGTACAAGATATTTTAGGCTCTCAAATTGGCATTGAAAACGCCTCATATTATTATCTACCGCCCCAAAGCCAAATGTCCGACAGTGAATTTATTTCTGCGGTGGTAAAAGAAGCTGATTGTTTATTGCATTTAGATGTGAATAATATTTTTGTCAATAGCCAAAACTTTGGTTTTGATCCACACCAATATTTGCGTGAATTGCCGCTCGAGCGGACGTGTTATTTGCACGTTGCTGGGCATTATGTGGATGATGACGGCTTGATTGTGGATACGCATGGCGATAGTGTGGTGGAGCGTGTTTGGGCGTTATTAAATGACGCTTATGGTTTGATATTTGCCAAAACAGGTAAAGCGGCAGATAAGATTCCGACTTGTTTGGAGCGTGATTTTAATTTCCCAGAACTTAGCGAGCTTACCCGTGAAGTTAAATTCATTCGGGAAATTCAAGAACGCCATAAAAATAATTCTACATTTAAATTGGCTTAATTATTTTAATGATAATTTAATAAAATGGCATAACAATGATGATTGATAAAGCACCCAAGTTACGCATCTTTCATCGTGAATTTGGCGATTATATCCGCAAACAAAAACACGATAATACCGATACCGTGCCTGCTCGTGTGGGGCAATTATATCAAAATCTGATTTATAATAATGTCTCTGGTTTTGTCAATCAATGCTTTCCCATTACTCGCAGTATTATTGAGACGCATTTTGGCATATTGGTTTGGCAAAATCTGATTAAAGATTTTTTAAAACATGGCGATATGGCAAGTCCGTATTTTAGTGAAATTACCGAGCAATTTGTCGGCTATTTGACCGATGATGTTTTGACAAAATTTGATTTGCCCATTTATTTGTCCGAATTTGCTCATTATGAATGGGTGGAATTGTTTGTAGATAATCTACCGAACAATAATCCCAAGCCTATTTTAATGCATCAAAATACGCCCATTTTTATCAATCATACCGCCCAGATTTTATATTATGAATGGGCGGTGCAGGATATTAGCGTGGCATTTTCTCCCAGTCAAAAAAGCCCGACTTTTTTGGTGGTGTATCGTAAAGTGGTGGACGGTACATTTAAAACGGCATTTATGACCATAAGCCAGCTTAGTTTTATCATACTAACCTTTATGCAAGAAAAGCAAAATGAAGAGGTATGTTATCAAAATACAAATGAGTTATTGGCAGAGCTACAACGCACCTTTGAATTAAATGATGAGATTTTTGATAATATCAAAACTTCGTTTGATGATTTGGTCAATACAATGATTGATAATCAAATTTTTTATAACAGACTTCCTGCAAAACCCAAAAATAAGGAAAACCGTTCGTGGTGAGCTTGTCGAACCATAACGGTTTTCCGCCACCCCTCAACAAGCTCGGGGCGAACGGAAAGCCTAGTTTTGCAGGAAGTCTAACCAATCTTTTTAATAAAAATAAGGTAAATTATGATAAAAAAATACAGCACTTATTACAATAAATTTGTTGTAAATTTAAATAAATTGGACTTTTTGCCATTATTCGCCATTCGTCTTTATCTTGCCCCTGTGTTTATTATGGCAGGGCTAACCAAATACCGTTCGTTTGATGATACGGCACAGTGGTTTGGTAATGCCGATTGGGGGCTTGGTTTGCCATTTGCATCCTTTTGGGTGGCAATGGTGATTGTTGCTGAATTGATTGGTGGTGTGGCGTTATTACTCGGCGTGGCGACTCGTTTTTTTGGCGTGTTATTGGCAATCACAATGGCGGTTGCCATGCTTCTTGTGCATTTAAAAAACGGCTGGCACGCCATTACCCCAACCGACCCTGCGACCAATATCGCCCAATTATTTGGCGGATTGGGACAGGCAAGTTTGGATAATTCCATACAAGCGGGCGAGCGATTAAATAAAGCCCGTGAAATCTTACAAACGCATGGCAATTATGACTGGCTCACCGAAACGGGTAATTTTGTGGTTTTAAATAATGGCATAGAATTTGGCATGACTTATTTTATCATGTTACTTGTGCTAATTATTTATGGAGCAGGGCGTTATATAAGCATGGACTTTTGGATAAATAAAAAATGCACCAAATAGAATTACGCCAATTTGATAAAAAAAGCATGGACGAGATATATCAGTCCATGTTTGCTTTTGCGTATAACCAATTAAATCACGAACAGCACGCCGAAGATGTGGTGCAAGATGCCCTCTTAAATGCCTTAAAATACGCCGATAGTTTTCAAGGAAAGTCCGCCTTTAAAACATGGGTATTTGCCATTTTAAAAAATAAAATTGCCGACTTTATCCGCCAAAACAAACATTATGAAGTCATGAGCGACATGAGTGAAAATAGCGATGAAGAGTTTTTGGCAATGCTGTTTGATGATATTGGGCATTGGCAAAACGGTTCATCGCCAAATGCCTTTGATAATCGCTGGGCAAGTCCGCATGAAACAGCTGAAAATGATGAATTTTGGCAAGTATTGGAACTTTGTTTGGAGAATCTGCCCAAAGAGCAGGCACAAGTTTTTTTGATGAAAGAATATATAGAATTGGATAGTGATGAGATTTGTAAGAATTTAAATATCACTCGACAGAATTTATATGTGTTATTGCACAGAGCCAGATTAAGATTGCAAATGTGTTTGTCGGTAAAATGGTTTGTTTAGAGGGGGATACAATGAAACAATTAAAGAATTGCCAAAAAATGACTGAACTTATGAGTCTGTCACAAGAAGAGCCATTGACTTTATCTCAAAAAATGACGGTGAAATTTCATCTTTTGATGTGTCCTGAATGTCCTAGGTTTGATGATAATAATCGGGTGTTAAAAGAGATGATAAAACAGCATAAAAATTTAAAGGGATGATTTTTGTTAAAGCGATTAAAAAAGCTGATTTGACAACATCGTCCGCATGGGATTAAAACTTTTGCGATGTTCGGGCAATACCCCATGCTCATAAATGGCGGTGGTATGGGCTTTACTGGCATAGCCTTTGTGCTTGTCTAGTCCATAATCAGGATAAATCTTGGCATAGTCGCTTATGACGGTATCACGATGAACCTTGGCAAGGATACTAGCACAAGCGATAGACGTGTGAAGGCTGTCGCCCTTGATGAGCGTGTGAATGCACGGCTGAAAATCGGTAAAGTCATCGGACAGCGTGGGCGCAGCGTTGCCGTCTATCACGATGATAAGATTGTCGTTTTTGCCAATATCATTTAACGTTATCAAGTGTTCAATCGCCAATCTCATGCCAAGTAAAGTCGCTTGATAAATGTCAATCGTATCAATCACATAAGCAGGAATGTCAATAATGACATAGCTTTGGCAGGTTTGCTTAATCGGGTCAAAGACCAAATTCCGCTTTTTTTCGGACAATTTTTTGCTGTCGTTGATAAGAGCAAGGGGCGTATTTGTCAGGTCAATTTGCCCAAATTCGCCCGTCGAATCATTATCCAAAATCACCGCCCCAACGGTCATTTGCCCAAACAGTGAGCCCCGCCCCACTTCATCAATGCCGATGACAAAAGTGCGTGATGTGGGCTCGTGATTTTTGTGGGCGACAACGGTGCAAGTGTGGGCGTGCGTGTTTTGGGTGTGGGCTTTTATCATGGTATTTTTAAAATTATAAAAACCGTTCGTGCTGAGCTTGTCGAAGCATGGCGGTTTTTTGCGTAAATTTATCTATTTTGGTCAATCGGTGTTTGCAGGCGTGGACGGTTTGGGTTTAATTTATCCAATAAAATATGAGAGACAGGCAATGGCTCATCAAAAATCAACCCTGCCAAAATCTCACCACAAATCGGAGCAAAACTAAACCCCTTTGATCCCATGCCATAGACGGTGTATAGTCCATGATTGCCCATTTTACCGCCAACTTGACCGCCTATTTCTCCGACTAGGGGGTGGTAATCAGGTGTTTGGGCTCGTATGCTTGCCCGTCCGTGCAAGTCCTTGATATTGATGTTTAACTCATCGGCAAGGCATGGTAAGCTCTGGCGAAGTTTATCCAAATTAAACTCATGCTCATCATCACGCACCGCCATGTCGGTATCGTTACGCACAAAACTTGCTCCCATTAAAAAGGTGGGCGTGCCGTCTTTATCAAAAGTGGCACAATAGCCGTCATATTTTATCGGGGTGGCAAGTTTGGCTTTTAACTTATCAGACATATGGCGAATATCAAGCCATGAGACTTGCCCACGGATTTTTCTGGGGTTAAATAATTCATCACTTAATAAATAACTTTCAAACCCTGCACAAATGACCATGATGTCGGCAGATAGCTCTCTATCGTCATTTTTTATCGTCCATGTGTTATTATCTTTTGTGATGTGTTTGGCATGAAACTGTTTAAATTGGATTAAAGGATTGGCTAAAATAAAATCCGCCAATTTGTGCGTATCAATTAGACCTGCTTTTGGCGTGTGGGTATTGATGAGTTGCTTATTAAAATCGGCATTGCGTGAATTAAGGTTTTTATTAAAAATGCCAATCAGTTCATCAGGATAGCTGTTTGCCAAATGGGCCAACTTTTCATGCGATTTTTGCGTGGGTAATAAAAAATCTATCGCCCCTGTTTGGGAGAATATCTCATCATTTGATGATTGATTAAACGCTTTGTAAATCCGCTCGGCATATAAAAAGCTGACGGTAGGCAGATGATTGGGAGCGTCTGATAATTGGGTGAGCTTAGGGGCGAATAAGGCTTTTGGGTTGCCTGATGCTCCTGATAATGGGGCGGTTTTGTCAATCAAAGTAACTTCTACGCCACGGCTTGCTAACGCATGAGCGGTAAAAAGTCCTGATACGCCAGCTCCGATGATGATGGCGGTTTTTGGGGTAGGTTTTGGCGTGGTCTTGGGTGTGGTCTTGCTGTCAAAAGTGGCGGTTATCATCTCACGCTTACGTCCAAAGCCCTTGATTTTTTGTACAGTCATGCCGATAGCGGTTAAGGCTCGTCTGACCGCCCCACTACTGGTAAAGGTGGCAAGGGTGGTGTTAGGTCTAGATAGGCGTTTGATTTGGTTAAAAATCTCGTCTGACCACAACTCGCTGTTTTTGGTAGGGGCAAAACCGTCTAGAAACCAAGCATCCACAAGCCCATCACCCATTTTACAAAAACTATCCAACGCATCGCCTAGCCATAAATCTAGCGTGATATTGCCAAAATGCAAGCGATGACACCCCGTTAAGGCAAGCGGATAATTATCCAGTAAATCCTTGATAAATGGAGCGGTTTGTTCGTCCTGCCACACCGCTAGGGCGGTGGTTAGGTCGGCATGAGAGAGCGGATATTTTTCGGTACTGACAAAGTACAGACGAGCGGACGGCGGGGCGGTTTGTTGCCAAAGTAGGCAGGTTGCCAAAAAGTTTAGCCCTGTGCCAAAGCCTGTCTCCATGATGACAAAATGCTCATGTTCGCCCAAATTGGCAAAGCGGTGGGGCAAATCATTGCCTTGCAAAAAGACATGATTGGTCTCATCAAATCCACCCGCTTTTGAAAAATAAATGTCGTCAAACTGCTCGGATGTGGGCGTGATGTTACCCAAACTGTCGGTTTGCCATGTGATGTTTGCGGTCTGTATCATGGTCTGTCAGGTCGGTTTATTTGCGTTTCATGATGAGTGACGCTAGGATAAAGCCAAGGATGAACGACACCAAGGTGCTGATAACGCCATAAAGAAACAACTGTCCACTACGTTCATTAACCAACACATTGACCTGCGTGGTCAGCTCGTCAATACGCCCTTGTAGTTCGCTGTTTTTGGCGAGTAGCTCGGTATTGGCACGGGACAGCTCATTATCGTCGGGGCTGTTCAGCTCGGCAATGGTGGGAGCGTTGGGGTCGTGCGGGCTGGCAGGCGGTGGCGGAACGGGGGTTTGGCTCTCTGCGTTCTCACTCTCGCTGGCATTGCCATTGGTGCTGGCGGTGGGCGTGCCAGATGTCGCATTGGAGGCGGTTTGAGCAAGGCTGACCTCAGGCAGTAAGGCGGTGGCAAGCAAGGCGATAATGATGGCAACTCTCATGGCAATTCTCAGGCGTCACTGTCGGCAGGCAAGGCTTGGATAAAGGGGCGAATGTCCACATGGCTATACACACCGCCATGCAAATACGGCTCGTCATTTGCCCATGCTCGGGCTTGCTCGATGTCATCAAAATGGGCAATGATAAGGCTGCCGCTCATGGCAGGTTCGCCGTGTGTGATAGGCGTGGGGCCTGCGATGACAAGGCGGTTTTGGGCGTGTAGGGCGGTCAGTCGCTCGATGTGAGCAGGGCGAATCTCGGCACGTTTGGCGGTGCTGTCAGCAACATCATGACCGATAATGGCAAATAGTGGCATGGGTTTTCCTAATTGTTGGTTAAATTTTATGGGTAATTTGGGTTATATTTTGCAGAGGTAATATCGCTAAAAATCCAAAATTTGATAGGTTTTAAAAGGGCGCATCGCAATTTGTCCTTACGCATTGTTGGTAATTTATACACCAATTTCAACTTTCAATGTTTTTTTGAATATCTAAACATTTGGTGGTTATGATAACTTACTTTTTTATCGCCGTTTCATCTATCTTAATGTGTTTACGCAGAACGACAAACATACCGACCATAAAGCTTATCATGACAATAATATCGCCAAAGGCGGTAAACTCGCCCCAGTACTCGCCCCCCATAAAGACAAAGGCAAAAAATGCGTGCAGGCTTGCCATCAGTACAAAAAATCCTGCCCATGTTAGATTAAGTTTTTTCCATGCTGATGATGATAAGTCAAAAATGGGAGCGAACAGTTTTTGAATGGCGGATTCTTTGTTGTTCAAAAAAAACGGCGATAAAAACAAGGCAAGGGCAAAGCCTAGATTAATCAGCACCGCTTTTAGGCGAATATAAAAATCATCACGCAAGGCAAGGGTCAGCCCGCCAAACACCACGGTCATCAGTAGCACAAAAATCTGCTGTTTTTGTAGACGAAATTTTTGACTGACAAACAAAAAGCCATACACCACAAGCGTGGCAAGGGTTAGCCCTGCGGTCGCCACGATGATGTGGTTGTTGCTCTCGCCCCCTGTCAAGCCGATGGCAGTCAGTAGGGGGTGGGCAGGATTGTCCTTGTCTGTGGTTTTATACAGATAAAAAAAGACAATGATGGGAATGTAGTCAAGTAGGGCTTTCATGGGCGTGATGTATCTAAAAGATGCTATTTTACACGCTTTTGGGGGTAAAAGTAAAATAAATTGGGATTTGGTGGGTGATTTTGCAAGATGAATAAATTGCAAGATAAACTGGCGTTATTTGTTCTAGCAAGGTAAAATACTGCCCCAGTCGCTCTATCGGGCAAGCTAAATAAATCGGAAACGGCAAAATGTTACAAATTTTATATCAAGATGATGACGTGGTGGCGGTAAACAAACCTGCTGGTATGCTTGTTCATCGCTCATGGCTTGACAAGCACGAGATAGTGTTTGTGATGACGGTTTTGCGTGATATGCTTGGGCAACACGTTTTCCCTGTTCATCGGCTAGACCGCCCGACATCAGGGGTGCTATTATTTGCTAAGTCGTCAGACGTGGCACGGACATTATCTTTACAATTTGAAAAGCACACGGTAGAAAAGTCGTATCTGGCGGTGGTGCGTGGGTATTTGCTCGGCAGTGGGCGGATTGATTATCCCTTAAAGGTCAAACTTGATAAAATCGCTGATAAATTTGCCAGTAGCGACAAAGAGCCACAGTCCGCCATGACTGATTATGAGAATTTGGCAACGTGCGAAATGCCCTTTGTCTCGGTCGATAGATACGCCACATCTCGGTATAGCCTTATGAAACTTATCCCAGTTACAGGGCGAAAACACCAATTAAGACGGCACATGACGCACCTATTTCATCCGATTGTCGGCGATACCACGCATGGCGACACCGCCCAAAATCGTGCGGTGGCAGAGTTTACGGGCATATCAAGGCTACTTTTGCACGCTCATACTTTGGCATTTGATGACATGAGTGGTAAGCGTATCACGGTGGTCGCCCCGATAGATGATGGATTTGGTAAGGTGGTGCGTGATTTTGGGTGGGGTAATTTGCTCTAATAATGTTGTGTTTGACAAAACCACCCAATTGAACCAACCTCCAAATCTTAGACATGAGATAAAAGGCTGGGTTGTTGCAAGTGGTTGTATTAACCCCGATTGGACTAAGATTCTGTAAGTTTACAGGACTTAGCCCTTTTGGTTTGCTCTTTATTCTACAGCGAACAAAATTGAATTCTGCACGCAAGCCGTTCACCCTGAGCTTGCCTGCGGGTTGGTTTCCATTATGGTTCGACTTAGCTCATCACGAACGAAAAACCTTAGCACTTTTTCATTTTGCAGAGTGTACTTTTTTAGGCTAAAGTCTTTATAGGGTATAGAAAACAATAAAGGCGAATCGCTCCGCCTTTATTTATGGATTTAAGGTTTTTACCGCCAGTTTTAACGATTTGGCAAATGCTCTTTGACATCTTTGGCAAATTGACGTAACACATCAACCGTGCTATCCCAATCTAAGCAACCGTCCGTAACTGATTTGCCGTATTCTAGCTGGCTTAGGTCGGCAGGGATATTTTGGCGACCGCCTTTTAGGTGGCTTTCAATCATGAGACCCATGATAGATTTGTTGCCTTTTTGGATTTGTCCTGCGATGTTTTGGATAACCATGGGCTGTAAGTAGGGGTCTTTGCCAGAGTTGGCATGGCTTGCATCTACCATGATTTTGCCGTTGGTTTTGCCACGGGCAAGCTCGTTTTCGGCGGCTGCGATGGCAGTCTCATCATAGTTGGGCTGGTCGTTACCGCCACGCAAGACAACGTGGGCGTATTTGTTGCCTTTGGATTTGATGATAGAGACTTGTCCGTCTGATGACAAGCCTAAGAAACTATGCCCTGAGCTGACCGCTTGCATGGCGTTTACTGCCACAGTCATGGAGCCGTCCGTACCGTTTTTAAAACCGACAGGGCAAGACAAACCGCTTGACATTTCACGGTGGGTTTGTGATTCGGTGGTTCTGGCTCCGATTGCCGACCAGCTAATCAAATCTTGCATGTATTGGGGGGTGTTAGGGTCAAGGGCTTCGGTGGCACAGGGTAAGCCTTTTTCATTAAGCTCCAAAAGTAGCTTACGAGCCATACCAAGTCCTTTTTCGATGTCAAAACTATCGTCCATGTTCGGGTCATTGATAAGCCCTTTCCAGCCTGTGGTGGTGCGTGGCTTTTCAAAGTATACACGCATGACGATAAATAGCTCGTCTTTTAGCTCGTCCGCCAACACTTTTAATTTGTCCGCATACTCATGGGCGGCATTGACATCATGGATAGAGCAAGGTCCGACCACGACTAGGATACGCTTGTCTATGCCATCCAAAATGTCTTCGATGACCTTGCGACCGTGTAGCACGGTGCTAAATGCTTGGCTAGATAGGGGGTAGGTGCGTTTTAGTTCGGCGGGGGTGATTAGGGGTGTGATTTTTTCAATATTCACATCATCAATTTCTGTATGGTGGGTTAAAAAAGACATAATACCTGCCTGTATTTATTGGGTTTGGTCAAAGGGGTATTATGCACAGTTTTGCACCGTTTGACAAGATGAAAAGTGAGAAAAAGGGCAAAAATTTTAAAAATAGTTTATGGATTTTTATAAATTGATAATTTATGGTTATTCTTGAAAGATAAAAAAGTTGTGTTATAATTGTATTGACAAATTTATAGACAAATAGGTGTATTATGGCAACTATCGTGGCTCGTGTGGACGATGACCTAAAAGCCCAATCATTTTTGGCATTGCAAGAACTTGGCGTGACGCCGTCTGAGCTTATCCGCCAAACCTTGCAATATGTGGCTTATCACAAAAAATTACCCTTTAAGACGGTGGTTTTGACCGATGAAGACAGTGAGCTTTTAGCCCTTGCCAAAGAACGCCTTGATAATCCTGCCCCACGCATCAAAGTCAGTTTGGACGAGCTTTAATGTGTCAATTAATGTATGAATTAGAATTTGACGAGCGAGCCTTAAAAGAATGACAAAAACTGGGCGACACCATAAAAACGCAGTTTAAAAAGAGACTGGCTAAGGTGCTACAAAATCCATACATCATCGCCAATCGCCTAAGCGGTGGATAAAATTTATACAAAATCAAATTATGCTCGGCAGGTTATCGCCTTGTGTATCAAGTTGAAGACGATAAAGTGTGGTGTTTGTCATCGTGGTGGGTAAGCGTGAGAAAAATGCCGTCTATGACACCGCCGAAGAACGGCTTGCCGAACGTCAATCGGACAATCAAGACACGCAATCTGCCAAATAACCCTTTTGCCCAATGCCCCGAAATGTGCTATCATAGCCCTATTTTAGTTTTGAGAATGACAATGACCACGCCCACTTATTCTGAGATTTTATCCGTTGTTGCTGATGATTTTGCCGTCATGGACAAGCAGGTTTTTGGCTCGCTAAATTCCAAAGTTCAGCTCATCATGAAAGTGTCTGACCACGTCATCAACGCAGGCGGTAAGCGTATGCGACCTTTGATGACCCTGCTCATCTCACGCATGATAAAGGATGAGCAGTACAAGCCAAGCCTAGAACTTGGGGCGATTACCGAGATGCTCCATACCGCCACGCTCGTGCATGATGACGTGATTGATGAGTCTGGCATGAGACGGGGGCGACCGACTGCCAACGCCACTTGGAACAACGCCACGGCTGTACTGGTGGGCGACTATCTCATCGCTCGCTCGTTCAACCTTTTGACGGGGTTTGGCGACATGACCTTATTAAAGCTGTTCTCGGACGGAACGTGCGACATTGCCGAAGGCGAAGTCTTGCAACTGCAACACCAACACAACATCGAGACGACCGAAAGCGACTACCTACAAATCATTGATGGTAAGACTTCACGGCTTTTTATGATGGCGTGCGTGGGAGCGGCTTTGCTTCATGGTAAGCATGATGACAAGGAGTTACTTGCCAATTTGTCCGATTTTGGGCAACATTTTGGCAATGCCTTTCAGATGATTGATGATGTGCTAGACTTTATGGGTGACAGTCAAACGATGGGCAAAAATCTGGGCGACGACCTAGCCGAAGGCAAGCCGACTTTACCGATTATCAAAACCTTAGAAATCCTAAAACAAGCCAATAGCGATGACTATGACAAGCTAAGAATTGCCGTACAAACAGGCAAAACGGACAATGCCGAGACGCTCATCGGCTTGGTGAAATCATCAGGGGCGTTGGAATACTGTAAAAATCGAGCGTTGGACGAAACTTGCCTTGCTCAAATGGCTCTCATGAAACTGCCTGATAACAAATACCGCCATGCGTTATATCAATTGACCCAATTGGCGAGTGCCAGATTGGTATGATTTTAAAAACTACCGTTATCTAATGAACCACCCCCAAAGCTTGCCACTCTAACCTTTGGGGTGCTTTCTATGGCAAAATACACAACCGACTTTAAACTGTCTGTGATTGAGTATTATCTTAATCATCACAGTTACACTCTACAAAATGAAAAAGCACCACGGTTTTTCGTTCGTGGTGAGCTATGCCTACCCATGACGGAAACCGACCCGCAGGCAAGCTTGTGGCGAACGGAAAACCTAGTTCAGCATACTTTTTAGACCACTACCTAATTTTTTAATCAATTTATTTTAAAAATAAATTTAATCACAATTTGGTGCGTGGTACGCGCCTTACCAATATCTTGATTTTAATTGATTTCATCTTTTAAATCCACCCCCTTTAACCTAAGCGCATTGGCAAGCACCGACAGCGAACTTAACGCCATGGCGATACTGGCTATCATCGGATTTAGCACACCAATCATCGCAAGCGGTATGCCGATGACGTTATAAATAAAGGCAAAAAATAGGTTTTGCTTGATGTTGGTTAGGGTCAATTTGGCGATTTTGTGGGCGTGATAAACACTCATCGCCCCGTCCGTCTCCGACTGTATGAGCCGAACACTTGCCGAGCCTGTCGCCACGTCTGTGGCACCCCCCACCGCCATGCCGATGTCGGCTGTGGTCATTGCTAGGGCGTCATTGATGCCGTCTCCTATCATGGCGGTTTTGTGAGTTTTTTGTAATTCTTTGATTTTTAGGGATTTATCCTGTGGCGATAGCTCCCCATAGCCGTCTATGCCAAGCTCATCTGTCACGCTGTCCACCACGCTTTGACGGTCGCCACTTAGGATAATGGGTGTGATGCCGTCCGCTTTGAGTTTATCAATGAGCGTGCGGGCGTCCGCTTTTAGGGTGTCGGCTAGGGCAAAAATCCCTGCCAACTTGTCATCAATTGCCACAAACACAAGACTGGCTGTGGGATTGGCTTGGATAAAGGCGTGTTCTTTCTCGCCCAAATCAGCATGAACAAAACCGCTCGTCCCCACCCTTACCACGCCCACGCCAGCGATGTCGCCTTGCATGCCTTGCCCTGCTTGGCTTAGGATATTTTGGGCGGTAAATGTCGGGGCGTGATTGTCATGAGCATAAGCGGTTATCGCACGGGCTAGGGGGTGCGTGCTGTGACTCTCAATGCTTGCACTCACGCCAAGTAATGTGGGCGTATCGGTCAGGCTCAGGCTGTCCACCACCACAAGATGACCGTTTGTCAGCGTGCCTGTCTTATCAAAGGCTATCGCCCCAATCTGCCCTGCCGTCTCCAACGCCACCGCGTCCAAAAACTGCACGCCATGCCGACTTGCCACCCCCATGCCTGCCATAATCGCTGTGGGTGTGGCAAGCCCCAACGCACAAGGGCAAGCAATGACCAGCACGGCAACCGCTCGCATGAGTGCGGTGTCAAACTGCCCGAGTATATACCAATTTACCAAAAACGTCAGCACCGAAAGCCCCACCACCACCGGCACAAACACGCCTGCCACACGGTCGGCAAGCCGTGCAATCGGAGCTTTTGTTCCCTGTGCGTGCGACAGTGTGTCCGTCATCTGCCCAAGGGCGGTCTGTGAGCCTGTCGCGTGGGCTTGATAGGCAAAACTGCCGTCCACCACCACGCTCCCTGCCAGTACGTCATCGCCATAAGTTTTTGATAAATAGGCACTTTCGCCCGTTAGATGAGCTTGGGTAATATCCCCTTGACCATCCGTGATGACCCCGTCCACGGCAATTTTGTCGCCATGTTTGGCTTGCAAAATATCGCCCACTTTGACGTCCGCCAACGCCACGTCCGCCCACGCATTATCACGCTTGACCTTGACCGTCTGCGGTAGTAGCTCCATGAGTTTGGATAAGGCATTAAGACTGCCTGTTTTGGTGCGGTGTTCTAGATATTTACCAAGGCTCACAAAAGTCAAAATCATCACGCTTGCTTCAAAATACACATGACCGCCTGTGAGATAAGCATAAGTAGAATACGCCCAAATCATACTCGTCCCCAACGCCACCAGCACGTCCATGCCAAGAAGTCCGCCTCTTATCCCTGCCCACGCTCCTTTATAAAAAGGTGTGGTAAGGGCAAACTGAGCAATGCTTGCTAGCACAAACTGCACCCAATTTGGGGGCATGAGTGCGTGCGAGCCTGTCATCATGCCTGCCATACCCACCCAAAACGGCAAGGACAGCACGCCAAGGGCAATCAAGCGATATGGTGGTGCGTCACTATGGGGCGTGGTTTGGGATTGGTCTTGGACAAATTCCCCTGTAAAGCCTGCCTTTTTTATCCATGTCAAAATCTCATCACAAGATACGCTCTCTGTTGTGCTAAGGGTCAGCGTTTCTGTGGCAAAGTTCACATCAGCACGCTCTACGCACTCTTTTTTATTTAAGACTTTTTCTAGGCGAGTGGCACAGGCTTGGCAGGTCATGCCGTGTATTTTGAAGGTGTGGATGGACATGGTTTGACTCTTTTGATGGATGACAGGGCTTGCCTAATCCCTACTATCTATGGGCAAAGGATTGTTTGTCAATAGCTCATAGGCATGACTGCTTAAATGAGAATTTGGGTTTGTTGATGGTTTAATAATTAAAATGACCACATTCTTATGATTTAAAAAGTATTTTTATGATGGGTTCTTGTTGGTATTTTGTACAATTTTTTCCTTTAAAGTATCAACCCAAGCCTGTGTTTCCGGGGTTTTTACAGGAAATGGATTAAATTCTCTTTGATAATTACTGGCATCTGCCCAGCTGATAAACCTTACTTTATTTCCCAATGTGGTAGGATTTTTAAAGGTTAATTCTACCACATTATTTTTGATAGAAAATAAATAGCGATAAGTAACAGATTGGATATTATCATAATCTATTGTTTCACTTATCTTACCATTTCTAATAAATAACCCATTTTCTACTTCTTTGACTTTATCGGCAAGAATTAAAATATTACTTTTCATATAATTAAAAGTCATCATATGAAAAGCAGTCATTACAATCACAAAAATGAAAAATATGATTGATGAATTGCTTGCCATTGATAGAGCGGTTAAGGTAAAAATACTGATAAAAACCATCCCAATCACATACATTATTTTATATTAGACTTCCTGCAAAACCCATTCTATGCTAAAATACCTCAATGAACTATGAAGCCTCCACACACCTATCCGACACCAAATTCAAACGCTTAGTTGGCATTGAACGCAGGGTTTTTAATGAAATGCTTGCTTGTTTAGAGCAAGCACAAGCTGCTGTACATCAAAGAGGCGGTAGAAAACTTAAAATCAGCATGCCCAATTTGTTAATGGCAACCTTACAGTATTTTAAAGAATATCGCACCTATGAGCAGATAGCCGCTGACT
>NZ_KE384585.1:0-1785 GCF_000426885.1 Moraxella caprae DSM 19149
AGTTAAAGACAACCATCGTGCAAGAATTAAGGCATAAACACACCCTAAACACCTTACTTGACATTGCCAAATTGCCAAGAAGTGTGTTTTATTACCACCTTAACAAAGCCAAAGAACCTGACAAAGACCTTGACCTAAAAGAACAAATCAAACACATCTACCACACCCACAAAGGCAGATACGGTTATCGTAGGATTTGTGCAGAGCTTAATCAAACACTTGCTGGTCAGGGCATTGTCATCAACCACAAAAGAGTGCAACGACTGATGAAAGAGATGGGCTTAAAGGCTAAAATCAGAGCACAAAGATACAAAGCTTACTCATCTTATCAAGGTGAACACCAAGACAAGATAAAAGACAATGTCCTACAAAGAGACTTTCAGGCCACAAGACCTAACCAGAAGTGGGCAACAGACATTACTGAATTTAAGGTCACTGTTAAACAAGGTAGCAACAAGCATCATAATGACAATAAAGCAATAGAACAAAAACTCTACCTATCGCCCATCATAGACTTGTTTAATGGAGAGATTGTCAGTTATGCGATAAAAGAGCGACCAGATTATGGGTTGGTCAAAGAAATGCTTGGCGATGCTTTAAATAAGTTAAGTCAAGCAAATAAAGACGATAAACCCATCATTCATTCTGACAGAGGTTGGCATTATCAGATGTTTGACTACCAACAAAGCTTACAAAAGCAAAACATCACTCAAAGCATGTCAAGAAAAGGCAATTGCTTAGATAATGCCGTGATAGAGAGGCTCGAAGGAACACTTAAAGAAGAAATCTTTTATGAACAAACCAAGTTTGCAAGTCTTGATGAACTTAAACAAACCATTGATGAGTACATACACTACTACAATTATGATAGAATAAAGACCAAACTAAAAGGACTAAGTCCTGTGAAGTTCAAAGAACAGTACAGAAACTTAGTCCTTAGTCAAACCACTTAGCTTTATTAACCTAACCTTTAATCTGGTGTTTAAGATTTGGGGGGGGTGGTTCACATTGATGAGCTTTTTTGTTGACTCTGATTACTTGTTTAAACAATCAATTTTAATCATCAATGATTAGTGATTAAAAATGAAGGCCTGCACCAATCGAGCCACCGGCATTGCCTTTAGAGTCTGCACTTCCGCTGACCTTAATCACCCAGCGACCGTTGTCTGAAATGCTTGACAAACCAATTGCAACAGCACTTTGTCCATTATAAGTCGCCATACCGCCTGTCAACATCGACTTACCTGGTATAAATGCTTGTGGCAAGCTTGCCATCGCCATCGCCGAAGAAACACCTGCGTTAGCATCATCTTTGACAGCATCAATGCGGTTGTAAATACTGACAGTGTTGTTGTTAATGGTTGTATTCAAGCGATTGATGGCTTGATTTGTTTCATACAACTGGCTACCACTGACCGCGTCTTTGCTGTTGGCACTCAACTGTGCGTCCGCAACATTGATGATTTTCGTGCCTTGTGCGTCGATGCCATTGGCTGAAATCTCAACTCTATTACCAACGCTTAGAGTGTCAGTTTTGGTGTTGCCTTTAACAGTTAGATCTTTGTCAATGCTTTGACTGCCTTTGACACGACTGTCACCGCCGATGGTTGATGAGCCAACCACCGCCAAGTCACCACCCACACTTGAGTTGCCTGAAGTTAGGCTGTCACCTAAAGTGGTTGAATTACCAAAGGTGGTTTGGTCGCCAATGGTGGTCAAATCACCCTCAATGTTGGTGTCTTTTAAGTTTGAAGTGCCGTTGACTGTTTGATCACCCACCACAGT
>NZ_KE384585.1:2269-48484 GCF_000426885.1 Moraxella caprae DSM 19149
AAGGTGGTTTGGTCGCCAATGGTGGTCAAATCACCCTCAATGTTGGTGTCTTTTAAGTTTGAAGTGCCGTTGACTGTTTGATCACCCACCACAGTTTGTGAGCCACCCACCAAAGAGTTGCCTGCTGTGGATGAATTGCCCAGCGTGGTGCTGTCGCCAACAGTTAGGCTGCTGCCTAACGTGGTGCTGTCGCCGCCGATGGTTGCATCGCCTGCAGTAGCAAGTGTGCCTGTTGATAGGCTGCCATCATCGCCCAAATCCACATTCTTCACCAATTCAACTGCAATGGTGCCATCATCTTTTGTGCTGGTTTTGATGTTTTTAGCGGTAGTGGCGTCGCCTGTTGCACCGCCTTCAACCTTTAACACTTGATCTTTGGTGCGAGTGATTTCTCTACCATCGTCAGAAGTGTATTTCATCGCAAGGCTGTTTGCTGATTGTTCAATCGCTGTGTGAACTGCATCACCGCTGACGGCTTTGGTCTCGCCATCTGTAACGGCGCCTGATCCTGTTGTTAGATCAACACCTTGGCTTGCGGTGATGGTTTCAGTTGCAGATAAAGTGCCTGTCACTGCGGTGTTGCCGCCTAGGTTGGTATCACCTGTCACATCAAGACCTTGTTCAGCAGTCACCTTGCCTTGTAGAGTTGAAGTGCCTGTTACGGTTTGGTTGCCAGTAACTTTTTGATTGCCATTGACATCCTGACCGCCGTTTACCGTTTGCTTGCCTTCAATGGTTGAAGTACCTGTTACGGTCTGTGAGCCATCCACAGTTTGTGCGCCTGTGATTGTGGTATCACCATTTAAATTGGTAGGGCCTGTCACATCAAGGCCATTTTGGGCGGTGACTTTGCCTGCTAGCGTTGATTTGCCTGTTACATTGATGGTATCAGTGGTTGTACCGCCTGTTACTCCCAAACCATTTTGAGCATTGACTTGACCTTGTAATGTAGAAGTACCAGTCACGGTTTGATCACCATTAATGGTAGATGTACCATTAACAGTTTGATTTCCACCAATGGTTGCATCACCTGTGGTTTCTAGTGTGTCGGTATTTAAGCCATTAGTAACTCTTGCACCGCCATTTAGATTTGATTCACCTGTCACAGTTTGTGAGCCAGTCACAATTTGATCACCACCAATTGTGGCATTGCCTGCTGTTGTGAGCGTGCCTGTGCTTAGACTGCCATCTGTGCCCAAATCCACATTCTTCACCAATTCAACAGCAATACTACCATCAGCATTTGCGGTGGTTTTGATATTTTTAACGGCTGTTACCTCACCTGCGGCTTCACCTTTGACCGTCAAAACATCGTTTTTGGTGCGAGAGACAATTACGCCATTGTCGCCTGTGTATTGCATCGCAAGGCTGCCTGCTGATTGTTCAATCGCTGTGTGAACTGCATCACCAGTAACGGCTTTTGTATCCCCTTGAGCAACAACACCAGATTCTCCAAGCTCAACGCCTTTTTCGGCAGTGATAACCTCGCTTGCAGTGATGGCTTCAACAGTGGTGTTACCCTTCACATCCAAACCGCCGTTTGCAGTGGTTTTTCCTGTCACAGTCAAAGAATCTTGAAGATTAGTCGCACCAGTTGCTGTCAATGTATCGGTGTTTGTACCACCTGTGACATTCAAACCACCTTGAACGGTTGCGCCGCCATTTAGATTTGATGCGCCTGTCACAGTTTGTGTGCCTGTGATGGTGGTATTCTCCAAGTTGGTTTGACCTGTCACATCCAAGCCATCACCAGCGGTGACTTTGCCTGCTAGCGTTGATTCGCCTGTTACATTGATGGTATCAGTGGTTGTACCGCCTGTCACAGCAAGACCAGCGCCAGCGGTAACTTGACCACTTGCTGTTAAACCTTCAACGGTAGTGCCACCTTTAACATCCAAACCATTTTGAGCATTGACTTGACCTTGTAATGTAGAAGCACCAGTCACGGTTTGCGAACCCATCACAATTTGTGCGCCATTAATGGTAGATGTACCATTGACAGTTTGATTTCCACCAATGGTCGAATCGCCTGTTGTGGTGAGTGTATTTAAGCGTGAATCACCAGTCACCACCAATTCACCAGAGGTGGTTGTACCTGTCACATCTAAACCAGCCCCAGCGGTGACTTTTCCTTGCAATTGCGAAGTGCCTGTTACATTGATGGTATCAGTGGTTGTACCGCCTGTCACATCAAGACCAGCGCCAGCCGTCACTTTTTCACTGGCGGTTAAACCTTCAACGGTAGTGCCACCTTTAACATCCAAACCATTTTGAGCATTGACTTGACCTTGTAATGTAGAAGTACCAGTCACGGTTTGATTTCCACCAATGGTTGCATCACCTGCGGTGGTGAGTGTATCTGTAGACACAGAATTTAAGTCAGTCAGATCTTTATTGAGTCTCACGGTGACATCGTAGCCCGATGCCTCTGTGGTGATGTTGTCTCCGCCTTTCACAGTGAAAAAGGCGTTGTCTTTATTCACTTCATTAGTGTCACCAGAATCACCTTTGACTGTAAAGCCTTGCAGCTTAGAATCGGCGGTGTCTTGCGCTGTTTGTGCTTTTCGGTTGGCTTGTTCGGCCTTTGTTTGAGCCGCAAAGGCGGCGGCGGCGGCGGCGGCGGCATCTTCTGTGGCTTTTGTGGCGCCTCTTTGCGCTGTATCAGCGGTGTTTTTGGCCACTCTGGCTTGGGTGAGTGCGTCATCGGCGGTTCTTTGAGCGGTGGTGGCTGTATTTTGAGCAGCAACGGCTTTTTTATCAGCAGCAGCAGCATCTCTCACGCCCTGATCCGCTTGTGCTTTAGCAGCAGCGGCGGCTTTTTTGTTTGCGTCTACTTGTGTTTGCGTGGCGTGTAGCTGCGAGCCATTCACCGCATCTGTACTGCTTGCGCTTACTCGTCCAGCTGCCACATTCTGAATTTGTCTTTCTTTGCCAGTAGAGCCAACGCTTAAAACGCCATCAGGCCTGCTTCCAGCGTAATTATTAAAAGTGGTTGTACCAACAGTATTGCTCGCTGTGCCCTGTGCAGCTGTCGTGGTGGATCCTGCGCCTAACGCCACAGAATTTGAAGTTGAAGCCGTTGAGCCTGCGCCCAGCGCCAAAGATCCTTCCGCTGCTGCCAGAACACGCGCTTTTGAACCCAAAGCCACACCTTTGTTGGCTGCTACATAAGAATTGTTTTGATCATCATAGCTTGCACCTGATTGAGACGAACCAATCACCACTGAATCTGTTGCGTTATTTCTGGTTTGTGCCGAGCTACCAATCACAATGTTTTGGTTTCCCTTTGTGCCTGCAGCCACGCCAAGCACCACAGAACCTTCGCCTAGTGCCGCAGATTGTCGCCCGATACTGATAGCGTTTTGACCTGTGGCATAAGCCGCTGCACCCAATGTAATGCCGTGATTGTCAGCCTGTGCACCAGGACCGATAGCAATCGCACCAAGTTGTTTTGCGCTGGCTGCATCACCAATGGCAGTCGCCGCATTCAGCACATTAGCAGAAGCACCGATAGCAACCCCAGAGCTCGACAAATTTTTACCGTTTGATGAAACAACGTTGCCACTTTTGGGAAGCGGATTGCTTGGGTTTTGATAATGAAAATGCGTGTTCACAGCGCCGCTGGCATTAGCACCATCACCAATCACCACAGCGCCTTCTAAGGTGGATGTTGCTTGCTTGCCGCCCTTAGCATTGACGATTGTTGACTGGGCCGCCACAGCCGACATGCTCCAAACACAAGATGCCAATACAGACAAAGCAAATACTTTTGTTGGCATCAAAAAGCCAGATGCTGTACTGGCATTTGTTTTGCTTGAGGCGGTAGTGTGTGATTTTGCAAATTCTGCCACAGCCACAAAAGTGCCGGTTGCTTTGTTGAAAATCACCTTATAAATATGGTTCATAGACGATTCCTAAAGTTTAACAATTAGAATTTAATAATTTGATAGTAGTCCAAAAAGTATGCTGAAATAGGTTTTCCGTTCGCTCTAAGCCTGCCTGCGGGTAGGAAAACCGTTAGGTTTTCCCAAGCTCGCCACGAACGGTTTTTTGTAGCATACTTTTTGAACCAAAGCCAATAATTTATATTGAAAAAACATAAAGTTTATAAAAAATCAACAAGCCAAAGCCCCTCTCTAAACAAGCAACCAATATGCAAAATTTAGAGAAGAGGCTTTGAAAGTCATTTTTGATAATTTTTCCAATAGACTTCCTGCAAAACTAGGCTTTCCGTTCGCCCCGAGCTTGTTGAGGGGTGGCGGAAAACCGTTATGGTTCGACAAGCTCACCACGAACGGTTTTCCTTATTTTTGGGTTTTGCAGGAAGTCTAATATTACCATATGAGAACTTGATGTTTGTTTGTATTTGTTTTTCGCCATATTTTATTTATCAATACTGCAATCACAAATACGCAGTTACAACAAACACTTTTTTCAAATAAATCAAAAACAAGGTTTATCATAAAGGCTTGATTTTTAAAACCTATTGCTTGATCTTGTAATTTATTTAACAATTACAAAAAATAGACACAACAATTTTAATAATTATAACAAAGAAATGCAACGATTGAGAATTTGTTTTGTTGTTGATTTGTTAAAGTTTTGTTATTGATTTAAAAAAATAATCAACTTTATCAAACCAACTATTTACATGTTGTCTACTTACATTTGCATGTCGTTTCTTTACATGTTGTTTACGCGTTTTATATATTGCTGACGCATTGTTTGTTTTTTGGAAAACAATGAATGACGATATTATAAATCTTTTTAAGACTTGTTTTGTATCTTTAGTGCAACAAAAAACAGCCCATGGAGAGCTGTTTTTGACGTCTTTATGGTGCGATTAGCACGGATACTCTGCCCCTTTACGGCTATAATACCACCATGTAATCACAAGGCAAATCACATAAAAAACAATAAGCATGATAAGCGTGCTGTTCGCCCCGAACCAGCCGAACATCTTGGGAATAAAGAACCCACCATAAGCAGCGAACGCCCCTGTAAAGCCGACCACCGCCGCCGATTCTTTTCTGGCGACATTGACAAGGTCGGGCGAGTTTTTGCGTTCGTGCAGGGTGCGAAAGATGACAGGAATCATGCGAAACGTCGAGCCGTTGCCGATACCCGTGGTAATAAATAGCACCATAAAGCACGCAAAATACCCTGTAAAACTACCGCCTGTGCCATCTCTTGGCAAAAAGACAATCACGCCAACGGTCGCTGCCGCCATGACAATGAAGTTAAAAAACGTCACCCTAGCCCCGCCCATCTTGTCAGCGAGCCAACCCCCAACAGGACGAAACATCGCCCCAACCAAAGGTCCAAGAAAAGCGACTTTTAGCGGGTCAACATCGGCAAAAGACTGCTTGATAAGCATGGGAAACGCCGCCGAAAAGCCGATGAACGAGCCAAACGTGCCAAGATATAGGATGCACATAACCCAGTTGTGATAGCGTTTGAAAATGACAGACTGGTCCTTAAAAGACGCTTTGGCGGACGATAAGTCATTCATAAAAAACCACGCAAGTATCGCCATCAAAGCGATAAACGGCACCCATACAAAGGTAGCGTTGTGCAGATACAGGGTCTTGCCGTTATCAAGCGTCACACCCGTGCCAATGATTGACAAGCCGATGACCGCAGGCACAACAAACTGCACGGTAGAGACGCCTAAGTTGCCAAGCCCTGCATTTAGCCCCAAAGCCGTGCCTTGCTTGGATTTGGGATAAAAAAACGAGATGTTGGACATACTAGACGAGAAGTTACCCCCACCCAACCCACAAAGCAGAGCGATGATGACAAAGACACTAAATGGCGTATTGGGGTTTTGTAGAGCAAAGCCCATCCACAGCATGGGAACAAGCAGGCTTGCCGTGGACAGAGCCGTCCACCGCCGTCCACCAAACACAGGCACCATAAACGAATAAAAAATCCGCAAAGTCGCCCCTGATAAGGCAGGCAAGGCGGTAAGCCAAAACAGTTGATCTTTGGTAAAATTAAAGCCAGCGTCAGGCATACGCACGACCACCACCGACCAAATCACCCACACCGCAAAGCCTAGCAGTAGAGCAGGAATAGAAATCCATAGGTTGCAACTGGCGGTCTGCTTACCGCCATTTTCCCAAAACTCATCATCTTCGGGTCGCCAGTCGTGAATCACGCCCCCGCCTTTTAGTTCATTTTTTGCACTCATGTTGCCCCCTTAGGGAATTTTAAGATTTGGGGTTATTTTAAGGGGAATTGGGCAACTTTTCGCTTATCCTAATGATGAATAAGGCAGGGGGCGGATGCTACTTTGGGGGTAGGTTGGGACATGGGCATAAAAATGACAGCCACTTGGACTGTCTAGGGCGTATGCTGATCGTGTTAGACACACTCAAAACACCTTTATATCAGGTTTTTTACCCTATTTTCAACTTATACAAGCGATTGATTTATCAAGGGCAAATTGCAATTTACTCCTGCAATCTAAAAAAATAATTTTCTAATAATTAGGGCGTAAATGGTAGGGACGCCCTAATATCACCAAATGGCATCTTTACCATCAATCAAACTTGCATGGTTTTGATGCTTTCAAGATACGCACGAATGTTTGATACATAGTGCATGCACTGTACATATCGCCCATTTTTACTGGCATTGCGAGCCAGATAACCATAAACCTCTGCCCAACTGTTACCATCTCGCCCTTTGGCATTTAGCTCACTCTGAATGCGTTTGACGGCATTAGGCCCCATGTTATAAGACGCCAGCACGAACCACAAACGCTCCGAATCTGGTACATCTGTATAGAGCTTTTCTAGCACTTCTAGGTATTTGGCACCGCCTTGGATACTTTGGACAGCATCGGTACGGTTTTTCACACCCATTGCTTTGGCGGTGTCTTGGGTTAGCATCATGAGCCCCTCAACACCTGTGCGTGAGATGGCATTAGGGTCAAGGTGCGATTCTTGATAGCTGATGACTGCCAGAACTTGCCAGTCGTGGTTATGAGCTTTTGCCCCGTTTTTAAACGCTGTTTTATACAATGGCAGACGCTGTTTTAACGCTCTTTTAAAATGCTTATCACTGTACTCATTTGCCAACAACGTTTGATCATAAAAACGTGCCGTAGAGCCTGTGATTGCCAACTCATCAGGACTGCATAAAAAGTTTTTGGCATGCTGTACCAGACTGTTATCCTTGGTATGAAACACGAGCGACGTACTGGCATTAAGACCATACCCTGAGACTTTTTTTGCTGTGTCAGCATTACACGCCAATGGCACGCTTGCCATGCCTTCGTGACTCTCGCCAAGCAGTCCATCGACATCGCCTGCCTTAAAGGCGTTTAGAGCTTCTTGCTCAGTGTCATAGACTTTAAGATTTAGGCTAACGCCAAGTCTATCGGCATAGCGGTCGGCAATGTCATGACCAAAACCATGCTGAATGTCGCCATGGTTGAACACCGTGCTGTCACCCTTAGTCGTGGCGATGACAATTTCACCCTTTTGTTTTACGCCATCTAATGCAGACATGGCAGATGATGGCGTAGAATCCATGTTTGGCGTCAAAAAACCCTTGACGGGCAAAGAAAGCAGTGACGCCGTGCCAAGACACAGCACCCATTTGGCAAGGGTTGCCACGGGTTTGTTTGGAGTATTTAGTCGTTGGGCAAATTTACCAAAAAGACTTTTTTTGGTTTGTTCGTTAAGCTCCGATAAGCATAGGGCGGATTTTTGAATGATAAATGGCTTAAATGTTGTCGCTTTAAAATTTGGATTGGTGTTATTATTGTCTAATACTGCTGGGTTACTGGCATAAAATGAATAATAAAATCGGTGATTATTGGTGCGAATGATTTGCATAATATTCTCCTATCTTACCGTAAACACCGCACGATTTACATCATAAATAACACAATACAATAATATGTGGTGCGATTGCTGTGTTAGATATCCATGTCATCCATGATGGGTCTTCAAGCACTTCTAAGCCATTACGCTTAGGGTTACTTGACATCAATAGATAAGACAGATAAATCATGATGATATCGCCATCAAGCCTGTGGCTTGGATTTATCCATGATGACAAGTTTAGCCAATCATCATAGGGAACATCATCACGCAACAACCAAACGGTTTAACTAAAATTTGGCAGTTTCTTCGCAGTGGCTTAACCATCAATAATGCCAATATGATGATAATGACATATATGCCATGATTAAGCGAAAAATAAATTAAGGTTAGAATAAAAACTTAGCTTTAATATAGGCGATTTGGCTAAATGGTCAATCATTACATTGTAAACTGACGATAGACGGTATTAATCTATAGATAAATAGCATAAAGTAGCAAATATTCACAAAACCTGCGATGATTGTAAAATAATTTTTAATCAATTTATTATAAAATAAAAATTGCAATATAATTTTGTAAACTTATCAGTCATTTTTAAAAAGATATTATATATCAATAAGTTATATCAAATTTTTACCATAAAAATAACCAAAATCAATGCTTTACTTTTTATAATTTGGCTCTGGTTCAAAAAGTATGCTACAAAGAAAACCGTTCGTGGCGAGCTTGGGAAACCTAACGGTTTTCCGACCCGCAGGCAGGCTCAGGGCGAACGAAAAACCTAGTTCAGCATACTTTTTGGACTACTATCTATAATTTTAATTAAAAATTATAAAACAATTGTTCATATTTATTAAATGAGAATGATTTTTGATTATTATTATGTTTTTCAAGTGTTTATCAGCATCTTTATAAATGACTCATCAGTTCAAATCAGCCCTTGCCAAATGACCATTTTTTGGTTAAATTTTATCATGATTTTTCACTTTCTATGTTTAAAGGACACAAGGACATCGCCATGACCCTATCTTATACCGCCCCCCTTGATGAAATGCGTTTTGTGTTAAACGACATTTTTGACGCCCCAACCTTTTGGCAAAACACGCCTGCCCTATCCCATGTGGATAGCGACACGGTGGACATGATTTTGGACGAAATGGCAAAATTCTCCACGTCCACGCTTCTGCCCTTAAACCAATTGGGCGATGAAGAAGGGGCAAGTTATCTAGGGAACGGGCAAGTCGCCACGCCACAGGGCTTTAAGGACGCATTTAGAGCCTATGCTGATGCTGGCTGGATAGGGCTTGGGGGCGACCCTGAATATGGCGGGCAAGGCATGCCAAAAATGGTAAGCATGCTTACCGAAGAGATGCTGTTTGCCACCAACCAATCATTCGCCTTATATCCCAACCTTACCGTGGGGGCGACATTGTGCCTACTGGCAAGCGGTAGCGATGAACAAAAGGCTCTATATTTGCCCAAGCTATACAGTGGCGAGTGGTCGGGGACGATGTGCTTGACCGAACCGCACGCAGGGACGGATTTGGGGATTATCAAAACAAAAGCTGTCCCCAACGCTGACGGCTCGTATGCCATCACAGGCACCAAGATTTTTATCACCGCAGGCGAGCATGATCTGACAGATAACATCGTTCATCTGGTACTTGCCAAAACACCCAACGCCCCAAAAGGCTCAAAAGGCATATCGCTGTTTATCGTGCCAAAATTTTTGGTCAATGCAGACGGCAGTTTGGGCGAGCGTAATGGCGTATCGGCAGGCTCCATTGAGCATAAAATGGGCATCAAAGCGTCCGCCACTTGCGTGATGAACTTTGACAACGCCACAGGTTATATGGTAGGGGCGGAGAATACAGGCTTAGCAAGTATGTTTGTCATGATGAACTATGAGCGAGTTACCATGGGGCTACAAGGGCTTGGGGCGAGCGTACTTGCTTATCAAAACGCCTGTCATTACGCCCACGACCGCTTACAAGGGCGAGCCGATGGCGGTGTCAAAAATACCGATAAACCTGCCGACCCCATCATTCATCATGCGGACGTACGCCGTATGCTCCTAAACGCTAAGGCAAACAGCGTGGCTTCTCGCACCTTTGCCATGTATGTCGCTCGTGAACTTGATACAGCTAAGTTCTCAGACGATGACAATGCCAAAAAGACCGCTTCCGCCAAGGTTGCCCTACTCACCCCGATTGCTAAGGCGTTTTTGGCCGACATGGCATTTGGTGCCACCATTGACTGCCAGCAGGTATTTGGCGGACACGGCTACATCCGTGAGTGGGGCATGGAACAAATCGTGCGTGATACTCGTATTAGCCAGATTTATGAAGGCACGAACGGCATTCAAGCCCTTGACCTACTCGGGCGAAAAGTCGTCAAGGACAACGGACGGGCGATGAGTGCGTTTATTGATGAAATCAAAGCGTCTGTAAGCACCCTGCCCGATGGCCCATTAAAGGATGAGACCCTAAGAGCGTGCGATACGGTGGCGGATTTGACCGCCGAGCTTATCAAGGTTGCAACTGCCGACCCCAACGCCATTAACGGCTCGGCAGTGGATTATCTACATACGGTGGGCTATCTGTGCTATGCCTATATGTATGTGCTGACCGTCAAGGCGTGTGCGGATAAGGATGGGGATTTTTATGCTGATAAAGTCCGTCTCGCTGACTATTTTACCGCTCGTATCCTGCCACGCCTGCACGCCCATGCGGTCATGACAAAAAATGGGGCGGATAGCATCATGGCGTTTGATGAAGGGTTTTTTGGGTAATTTTATGCGATAAATTTGTGCCATATATTCGCACCATATAAAAATCGGGCGAATGTCCCGATTTTTATTTTGTCATCATTTTTCAAATAACTCTCTTTAAATAGGTAAAACAACCTATTTTGCCATTTTATCAAACCACAAAAAATATTCCGCCATTTTAAATTATCCCCAAAAACTGTGCTAAAATAGTCCATTTATCAGTTATCTTGTATTTTTAAGGACAACCATTGCTAGATCACAGCTCTGACTTACGCCATATTTTACAATACATCAGCCTACTCCAAGAGTTGCCCGAGCCTTCGTCTTTGAAACGTTTCATTGACGCACTAAGAGTAACGAGTGATGACGAAGAAGCGGTCAATGCCAAAATCCGTGAACTCATTGATATTTTAAAAGAAAATCCTAAATACGGTGCAGGACTGGCAGCGTTTATCCTGCGTCTAACAGACAACTATCAGCGTATCACGCTCTATGCAGATACGGGCATCATCTCTGATGACAGCTTTTCACACAGCATTAACCGCTTGATAGGACATCGTTTTTTGCCCCTACTGCCCAAAGAAGACTCCGTGGTGGAGCTTGCTCACCATCTGTTTGACGGGGCGACCGATGAGAAATGGCTGTCACTCATCACGCCTGAGCATTGGGATGAGCTGGTGGAACTTATCAAGGTTGATGAGCAGAACCTAGAGCTGGTCGCCAGTGCCAAAAACAGTATCCTAAACGCTTTGGTCATCTTATCCTATCGCATCAGTGGTATTGGACTACACACTGAGATGATGGATACCTATCCACAGGTTTTAAACTACACCGCCGCCTTTGTCGCCCAAAACCAAGAGACCGTCCTGTTTGTCAATCAGTATCGCCAGTCCCATAACTTAGATGCCATGACC
The DNA here is from genome assembly GCF_000426885.1 of Moraxella caprae DSM 19149. Taxonomy (GTDB): domain Bacteria; phylum Pseudomonadota; class Gammaproteobacteria; order Pseudomonadales; family Moraxellaceae; genus Moraxella; species Moraxella caprae. Next base: position 13,792 of record NZ_KE384585.1, read on the forward strand.
GACACCATGCCTGATGTGGACATTGACCCTGCTCCTTTGCTTGTCATGCTAGAGCAATGCCAAGACATTGTTGATAATATTCGAAAACGGGTGTACAAAACGGGCATTTCCATTCGTATGACCAACATGCTCGTTCGCTTAGAGCAAAGCATTCACCGCATGCATATCTTGCTTGAACTCGTCTCTGACAAAAACAAAAACCGCGACAAAGCCATCGTGGAGCTAACCCAAGAGATTGTCCGCACCGCCAAAACCCGATACAGCTTTGGCTATCTCATCAAAAATAACACCCGCCTACTGTCTCGTAAAATCACGGAAAACTCAGGTCAAGTGGGCGAACATTACATCAGTACCGACAAGCTTGGCTACAAAAAAATGTACAAAAAGGCGGCCATTGGTGGTTTTCTCATCGCCTTTATGGCAACCTTAAAAATCCTAGGCTCATCGCTCGTGCTTGCCCCCATTGGCAAAGCGTTCATGAACAGCATGATTTATGGGCTTGGCTTTGTCGGCATTCACATCGCAGGGGGAACGGTCGCCACCAAACAGCCCGCCATGACCGCCGCCGCCATCGCCTCCACCATCTCAGAAGGATCTAGTAAGAAAAAACAGCTAACCAAACTTGCTGAGTTGGTCGTGGACATCATGCGAACGCAGTTTATCGCCATCGTGGGTAACATCTCCATCGCCATGCCCATCGCCCTACTCATCGCCTTTGGCTGGGTGCAGTTCTATGGTGAGACGATGATTAGCACCGAAAAGGCCGCCTACCTGCTCCACGAGCTTGACCCCTTGCGTTCACTCTCCTTGCCACACGCTGCCATCGCTGGGGTGTTTTTGTTCCTATCAGGACTTATCTCGGGATATTATGACAACCTTGCCGCCTTTAATAAAATCGGCGAACGGGTCAAACGTCATCACCTGCTTGCTCGTCTCATGCCCCAAAGCTGGCAAAACCGCCTTGGTAGTTTTGTAGAAGCCAACCTTGGGGCGATTATGGGAAACTTTATCTTTGGCTGTTTTTTGGGCAGTACCGCCACCATCGGCTACATGCTCGGACTGCCACTTGACATTCGCCACATCGCCTTTGCCTCCGCCAACCTTGTGCATGGGCTGTTTTTCTTATCCCCTGATGATTTGACATGGCAACTTGCCCTGTATGCCTTTGTTGGGGTATTGCTCATCGGCATGGTAAACCTGATTGTTAGTTTTTCACTGTCACTCATGATTGCCCTACGTTCCAAAGAAGTGCATTTTAGCCAGTGGAAAGATTTGGGCGAGCTGATGTTCAAGCACTTAATCACACACCCAAGGGACTTTTTTATTCCTAGAAATGAAAGCGTTAAATACGCACGTATTGACAGCGAAGGGCGGATTATCTATGATGACAATGTCAAAGAGACCGCCATTCCTAGCGGTTCGGTCGTCCGTCGTCTGGGCAATAAAAAAGCCGACCCCTTAAAAGACATCCAAAATGCGGTCAATGTCGCCAAAACCGACCTAAGCCAAGGCACGCTCAATAAAGTCAAGCAAGATGATAAGCCCATCGAAGCAGGCGAGATGGGGCTTGACATGAATAGCGAGACCAATGCCAAAAACCCACTACCCAAACCCGACAAACCGCCACAGCTACCAAAGTAAATACCATGAAACAAAGTATTGCGCTTGATATTTTAAAAACAGGACAAAACGTCTTTTTGACAGGGCAGGCAGGGGCAGGCAAAACCTACGTCCTAAACCAGTACATTCACTATCTGCGAGTGCGTGGCATCTCAGCTGCCATCACCGCCAGTACAGGCATTGCCGCCACGCACATGAACGGCATGACGATACACGCATGGTCTGGCATGGGCATTAAGGACAGCTTTACCGATGAAGATTTTAAACGTCTAAGATATCGCCAAGCCGTGACCGACCGCCTAAGAGACGCTAAGGTACTCATCATCGATGAAATTTCCATGCTCCATGCTAAACAAGTGGATTTACTGGACGAGATTTTACGCACCATTCGTGAAAATGACGCCCCTTTTGGTGGGGTGCAGGTGATTTTCTCGGGCGATTTTTTCCAACTGCCCCCTGTTGGCAACAAAGGTGAGAGCAACAAAGAAAAGTTTGCCTTTATGGCAAAGGCATGGAAAAGTGCCAATTTTCAAATCTGCTACCTATCAGAACAGCACCGTCAAGCAGGGCATGATGAGCGTGAACGGTTTGGCATGAGCCTAAACGACATCTTGAACCAAATCCGCCATCAGGACGTGGACGCTCTTGCCCAAGACATCTTACTTGGCACTCGCCATAACGACATCAGCGACAATTGTACACGTCTGTACACTCATAATGGCAACGTGGACAGCATCAACCAAGAACAGCTTGCTCTGCTAGATGGCGATGCTCACACCTTTGACTGCACCACCTATGGCGATAAAGCCTTGATAGAAATGCTCGCCAAAAACGTCAAAGCCACCCCATCTTTGACCCTAAAAGTCGGGGCTCGTGTCATGTTTGTCAAAAACAACCAAAACCTTAGTGTCTCTAATGGCACGATGGGCGAAGTGGTTGATTTTGTCGCCCTACCACAGGCAAACATTGATGGTAATAACGAGTCCGCCAACACCATCAAATACCCCATGGTACGACTCAATAGTGGTCGCATGGTCTATGCCGAGCCTAACGAATGGACGATAGAAGATAACCAAGGCGAGATATTAGCCAGTTACAGCCAAATCCCCCTTGCCTTAGCATGGGCAATCACCATTCACAAAAGCCAAGGCATGACCCTAGATGCTGCCGAGATTGATTTATCTCGCACCTTTGAGATGGGGCAGGGCTATGTCGCTCTCTCTCGCCTGCGGTCACTGGACGGCTTAAAGCTCCTTGGCATGAACAAAAACAGCCTACTGTTAGATGAATGGGTGTTTCACGTCAATAACCGTCTATTAGAGATTGCAGACGAACAAGCCGAAAAGTTCTACGCCTTAGATGATGACACCCTAAGCGAGATTCACAAACAGTTCATCATCGCCTGTGATGGCATTACTGATGATGCCATCATCGCTCGCCAAGAAAAACTTTTGCAAAAAGTCAAAGATGAGCAAGCCCGCAAACAGCACATCAACGCCAACCAAACCCAAGGCAAATCGCCCACCCAAGTCGGCAAAACCCTAGATGAGACCCTAGCACTCATCAAAGAAGGTCTTAGCCTTGATGAGATAGCACAAAAACGTGAGCTTGCCAAATCGACCATCATCAGCCACATCACCGAGCTCATCGAACGTGATGGCAAAGACGACTACCTGCGTTTTGCCCCCAGTGATGATGAGCTACACGCCATCAAAGCCATCTATGATAAGCTCGACACCCAAGGCGAATTTGAAGGCGGTATCAAACTCAAACCCATCGTAGAGATGAGTGGTAGGGGCAATGGCTATTACAACATCGCAAGGCTGGCGTTGGCATTTTTGGACATCTCCAAAGCCGATAAAGCCGACACAACAGACACGGCAGATGACAGCAAAATAGCTAGCACCAACAAGGATAAGCCATGACCCTTCGCCTTGCCATCAACGGTTTTGGACGCATTGGGCGAATGCTACTGCGTGCGTATTTGTCCGACATCACAAGATTTGACCGCCTTGACATCATCGCCATCAATGACATCGCAGACGCTCACACGCTCCTGCATTTATTAAAATTTGACAGCACGCACGGCAGACTGGGTGTGGATGCACATCTACAAGATGAGTATTTGATTTTACAAAAAAACGGGCAAACCCTATGTCAGATTTTACTACTTAACCAAAAAAGCCCCACTGACATCGCATGGGGCGAGCTTGACATTGACGTGGTGTTAGAATGCACAGGGTGTTTTCGCTCCTATGATGATGCAAGCCTGCACCGCTTATCAGGGGCAAAACAAGTCATCATCGGCTCTGCCCCCTTTGATACGGTGGATGCCAGCGTGGTCATGGGGGTCAATGATGAGATACTGCATACCAATTTACCGATTATCTCAGGCGTGTCCTGCACCACCCAAGCCCTAGTCCCCCTACTGCACACCTTGCAAGTCTATGGCATAGACAGCGTGATGATGACCGAGATTCATGCCGTAACCGCCGACCAAACGGTGCTAGACCAAGCCCATCGAGATCTAAGGCGAGCAAGAGCGTCAGGGCAAAACATCATTCCCACCACGTCAAGTAGCATCAATGCCAGTGTGCGGGTATTGCCATTTTTACAAGGCAAATTAAGTGGGCATTCTATCCGAGTGCCAACGGTCAATGTCGCCTGTATTGACATTACGGTCATCTTTGAAAAAGACCCTACCCTTGACGACATCAGAGAGCTACTAAGGCACACAAGCCAACACCGTCTCTGTGGGATTATGGATTATACCGATGAACCGCTTGTTTCATCTGACTTTATCGGCGATACCCATTCGCTCATCATAGACGGCTCTCAGCTTATGCAGGCAGGTTGCCAATTTAAAATCCTTGCATGGTATGATAATGAAGTTGGCTACGCCAATCGCTTGCTTGATATGTGTATGGCGTTAAGCAAAGCAAAACAATCCTAGTACCCATATCCAAAAACAATCTAAAAAACAAAGAGTTACATAACATCCATGCAACCATGCCGATAGTGTGTTATATTATGCATTTTTACCAATCGTATTAACATGACTGACCGTTTTATTTTACAAGAAGTATTGACCGATGATGTGCCGTTTCGGGTGCATAATGTCAAGATAGACAAATTCATCTATGAGCAGGATTTGCCACTCATGCTGTTGGCTCATTATGACCGCCTAAGCGATGAGCTAAAGATTCAAAAGCCTTTGACTGACTTTTTTGGGCAGATGAACGACAAAGTAACCACGGCACAGGCGTGTGCGATTTTTGGGGTCAGTCCCGACAGCCTACGCCCTGCCACCCACATCAAAATCACAGGCACGAGTGTCATCGTGTGGGATGAGTTTCCCCTTGCCCTGCATTTGCAATTTACCAACACCGCCAAAGACAGCCAGACCACCGATGAGCGTGACATCACCCAAGCAGTCGCTGACGAGATTGGCAACATCCTACTGTCAGGCAACGTCAATGTCCTGCACAAAAACACCGCCAAGGAGCTGGTGAGTATTGATTTGTCTGATGATGAATTTGTCATTACGCCCAGCGATAACTATACTCGCCTGCCCAACAGTCACGCTCTTGCCACCACCCAAATCCTAAACCACATCAGACACACCACCCCCCAAGCCATGGCATATCTAAGCCATGCTCTACGTGATAAAATCATGGAGCATGTACAAGAGCGGTTTTAGGGTTTTGGGTGTTTTATCTATCGCATATAAGGCGTGCTCAGCACACCCCTACATACAAACATCATTGCGTTTGTAGTAATTTTCAAATTTTTTGGGTGTATTTTTTATTTCAAGTAACCCGCGCATTAAAAAACGGTTGGGCAATCCCAACCGTTTTGTTTGCAATATAGTAAAAAATCAGCTCTGGTTCAAAAAGTATGCTACAAAGAAAACCGTTCGTGGTGAGCTATGCCTGCCCATAACGGTTTTCCTACCCGTAGGCAGCTCAGGGCGAACGGAAAACCTAGTTTGGCATACTTTTTGGACTACTATCAAAAATCAACTATAAAAACGCCCGATTTTGTAAGGCTTGGTGCAAGGTTAGGCTATCGACATAACCCAACTCCCCGCCCATAGGAATGCCTTGGGCTAAGCGAGTGATGTTATCCACGCAGGCTTTTAGGGCGTCATGGATAAAAAAGGCGGTGGTCTGACCTTCGACCGTCGCCCCCGTGGCAAGAATCAGCTCGCTAATGGCGGACTTTTTGACCAACGCCACCAACTCATCCATGTGCAAATCATCCGCCCCGATACCGTCCAAGGGCGACAGATGACCGCCTAGCACAAAATACCTCCCACGATACGCCCCACTTTGCTCAATCGCCACCACATCGGATGCACGCTCCACCACGCACAGCTGACTGTCATCACGGCGGACATCAGCACAAATGGGGCAGATGTCATCATCGCTAAATGAATGGCAGATTTGACATTCTTTAATCTCATTCATGGCAATCTCCAAGGCATAGGCAAGTGCCAAGCCTTGGGAGCGTTTTTTGGACAGTAGTTCTATCGCCATGCGTTGGGCAGACTTTTGCCCGACAGATGGTAGGATTTGCAAGGCTTTGACCAACTGGTCAAATTTGGGGGTGAGCATTAACCGAACAGTCCCTGCATGCCCTTGGGCAGACCCATGCCCGTGGTCGCCCCCGCCATGATTTCCTCTGATAGCTCATCTGCTTGACGTACCGCATCATTAATGGCGGCAGCCACCAAATCTTCAATCATGTCAGGCTCATCACCCATCAAACTTGGGTCGATAGATAGGCGTTTGACCACATGGCGACCTGTCATGGTCACTTTTACCAGTCCGTTGCCTGCCTCGCCTTGAACTTCTTTTTGGGCAAGGGTTTTTTTGGCGGATTCGACGTTTTGCTCAACCTGCTTTTGCATGGCTTGGGCTTGTTGCATGAGTGCTTGAATGTTCATCATAAACTCCAAAAAATGATAAATTGTGGGTAATATGGTTAGCCATTATAACAAAATTTTAACTTAATGGGAAATTGTTATCATGGGGCGTGTTGAACATTGATAACATTTTTGTAGAATATGGTATAATTTAACGCTTTAATCCATTTTTGCATGAAAAATGGCTATCCAACCACTTAATCGTGTAAATTTTCAAAATTTTACCTTAATTTCTTTAAATTAAGTGGTCGGATTGTGGCTCGAAGTCAAAAGTTCGTTTGATAGAATGACCATCAAACTTCACTTTTTCCTTGAAAACGGGCGATTCCCCTGCTTTTTTAAACAGGCATTTTTCATTGCAAATACCAACATTCAACACGCCCTAATACACCATCCATTTATCCAGCGAGGCAGTCATGACAGCCCCACACTCCGATACCCCACCCGAGCATAACCACGTCATCGTCATCGGTGGCGGTCATGTCGGACTGTCCTTTGCCCTGCTTTTGGCTCATCAAGGCATTTATAGCACGCTGTTGGAGACGGTTAAATACCCGACCATCGCCCCCGACCAAGACCGTGAACGCCAATCCTATCTAGACAGTCGCAACACCGCTTTGTCTAGGCGTAGCGTGCAGATTTATCATGAGATCGGGCTGTGGGATGAATTGGACAGCCATGCCTGCCGTATTGACAAGGTGCTGATTAGCGAGCTTGGTAGCTTTGGGCGAGCGACACTTGATAAACAAGCGGAGAACGTTGAGAGCTTTGGCTTTGTCATGGAAAACGCATGGCTAGGACGGGTACTGCTCCAAGCGGTCAAGGCAAGCCCCTATATCCGCCTACATGATAACACCCAAGTGACCACCATCAGCCAAGATGACGACATGGCTCATGTCACTACCATCAGCCAAGATGACGACACGGGCAACGGCAACATTCAGCTATCCGCCCCACTGGTTGTGGCGTGCGATGGTCAGCACTCGCCTGCTCGCCACATGCTCGGCATAGGGGCGGACAGTCATGATTATGGGCAAGTGGGTATCGTTGGTGTGGTTGAGACAGACACACCACACAAGCATGTCGCCATTGAAAAATTCAGCCCTGCTGGACCGTTGGCGGTGCTACCCCTACCCGACAGTGCAGATGGCAAATATCGCCGTTCGGTCGTCTTTATCTGCCCAAAAGGCGATGAACACGCCTACTTGCATGATGACGCTCACTTTTTGGCGACATTGCAACAAGTCTTTGGCACAGATGCAGGGCAGTTTGTACAAGCAGGCAGGCGTGGGACATACCCTTTGACCAAAGTATTGGCTCATCGGCAGGTCGTCGGTCGCTGTGTACTCATGGGCAATGCCGCTCACACACTACACCCTGTGGCAGGTCAAGGCTTTAATCTATGCCTAAGAGACGCCTACGCTCTTGCCAAACTTTTGGGCGAGAACCTACAAAACGCCAAAAGCGGTAAATTTGGCATGACCACCCCCGACTTTGGCAACCAAGCCCGCCTGCTAGGTTATGAGCAGTCCCGCCAAACCGACCAAAAGCGAGTGATTAAATTCTGCGACACCATTGTTGGTAGTTTTACCAGCACCAACCCTGTCATGAAAGTCGCTCGCAATGTCGGACTGATTACCTTTGACAAAATCCCCTTTATCAAACCGATGGTTGCTACCTATGCGATGGGGTTAAAATCTTGATGGTTTGGCGTGCCTGCTTTTTATAAAAAATGCGGTAGTGGTCTAAAAAGTATGCCAAACTAGATTTTCCGTTCACCCTGAGCCTGCCTGTGGATAGGAAAGCCGTTAGGTTTCCCAAGCTCGCCACGAACGGTTTTCCTTGTAGCATACTTTTTGAACCAGAGCCAAAAATGCATTTTAAAATTAGGATTGAAGCATGATTTTTAAAATTTACCACACGCCTTTTATACCCCCTTTAAAAAATCAAGCCCAACCCCCATTTAGCACCCAACTGTGTTATAATTGACCGTTTCAATCACTTTTAGGCATGAGCGAGAACCCATGAGCGAACATTCTACTTCCCAATTAGCCGCCCTTATTCAGCTTGGCAAAGAGCAAGGCTATCTGACCTATGCCGAGATTAACGACCAACTGCCCGAATCCGTCACCGAAAGCGACCAAGTAGAAGACATCATCGCCATGCTGACAGACGTAGGCATTGCCATTTATGAAGTCGCCCCTGATGAAGATGACATCATTTTGGCAAACTCAGGCAGTGATGACGACATGGCAGCCGATGAAGCAGCGGCGGTGTTAGCCAGCGTTGAGACCGAACCGGGGCGTACCACCGACCCTGTGCGGATGTACATGCGTGAGATGGGGACAGTGGATTTGCTCTCTCGAGATGGCGAGATTAGCATTGCCAAACGTATCGAAGAAGGCACCCGAGAAGTACAGTACATCATGGCGTACTGGCCTGGCACAGTCAAGTTTGTGCTTGATGAATACGCACAAGTACAAACGGGCGAGAAAAAAATCTCCGATGTGGTCACAGGCTTTTTATCGCTAGATGACAGCGATTTTGAAATCCAAGAGAACGACACAGAGATTGACCTAAAAATCAATGAAGCTGATGATGACAGCGACACCGAAGAAGAAGACGATGATGACAACGGCATGAGCATGGACGCTGACAGCGATGACAGCAGTCTTGACCCCGAAGAAGTCAAAGCCCGCTTTGATGAAATTCAAAGCCTGTTTGACAATGCCAAAAAAATGCTTGAAAAACATGGGCGTAACAGCGAAAAAGCCAAAGCCGCCTATGATGAGCTTGCCACTCGCTTTATGCTCTTAAAACTCAACAACCGCCTATCTGACCAAATCATGGCACTCATGCGTGAAGTCTATGAAGATGTGCGTACCACCGAACGCCAAATCATGCGTTTGGTTATTCGTAAAGGCAAAATGCCCCTTGATGAGTTCAAAAAAACCTTCCCCAGTAACGAGACCAACATCGACTGGCTGGCTCACCGTATTGATGGCAAACCTGCCTTTGCTGGCACCTTAGAAGCGGTCATGCCAGATGTTGTTGCCTTACAAAAGAAAATCTTGGCACACGAAGAAAACCTACAAATGAACATCAAAGACATGAAAGCCGTGGCACGCCAAATGGCAATCGGGGAAGCCAAAGCTCGTCGTGCCAAAAAAGACATGGTTGAGGCCAACTTACGTCTGGTTATCTCCATCGCCAAAAAATACACCAACCGTGGTTTACAGTTCCTTGACCTTATCCAAGAAGGTAACATCGGTCTTATGAAAGCGGTAGACAAATTTGAATACCGCCGTGGTTATAAATTCTCAACCTATGCCACATGGTGGATTCGTCAAGCCATCACTCGCTCCATCGCTGACCAAGCACGCACCATTCGTATCCCTGTACACATGATTGAGACGATTAACAAAATCAACCGTGTCAGCCGTCAGCTACTCCAAGAGATGGGGCGTGAACCCACCCCCGAAGAGCTGGGCGAACGCTTAGATATGGATGAAGCCAAAGTGCGTAAAGTCCTAAAAATCGCCAAAGAGCCGATTTCCATGGAAACCCCCATCGGTGATGATGAAGACAGCCACCTAGGCGACTTCATTGAAGACAGCACCATTTCAAGTCCTGTTGAGAGTGCCACTGCCGAAGGCTTGCGTGAAGCGACCCGAGAAGTGCTAGACAACCTAACCGAACGTGAAGCCAAAGTGTTAAAAATGCGGTTTGGCATTGACATGGCGTCCGACCACACCTTAGAAGAAGTGGGCAAGCAGTTCGATGTTACTCGTGAGCGTATCCGTCAGATAGAAGCCAAAGCCCTACGCAAACTTCGCCACCCATCTCGCTCTGAGCATTTGCGTTCATTCTTGGAAAGTGATTGATTTTTTAAAATACCCAAAATAACCACCACAGTGTGGTCAGGGCATGCCTACCCTTTATAACACCATTTAAAATTGGGAATGTTGTAAAAATAAAATGATGTTTTGCATGAAAAGTGGCTAAATCTGGTTTTTTAAACAGGCATTTTTCATGGCAAATGCAAAGGGTAGGTACGCCCTATTTTTACGCTTGAAAAAGCGACCGCCACCCCCCATTTATCCCTAAATTCATCTATTTATTATTATCATGACCACCAAACTTACGAGTCTAAACATCGCCCCCACCGTGAACGCCAAACGCACCGAAATCCAAAACCCCGAGCTGTGGCAGTTCCCCATGGACTACCCCATGAGTATCATCGGACATGAAGGCGAGCATGACAGCCTACGCCATGAAGTCACGCTCATTTTGGCAGAGATTTTCCCTGATTTTGACACCGCCAGCATGGTCGTCCGTCCGTCCAAGACAGGACGATTTCACGCCCTACGGGTCAATCTACACCTAACATCTGCCGATGAAGTCAATCGCCTATACACCGCTCTTGACAAAGCCAAAACGGTCAAAACCGCTGTCTAGGGCGCGCCTGCCCTTTATAACACTATTTGCAATATAGACATATTTTAGAAAAACTAATCGTTTTTGCATGAAAAATGGCTAAATCTTGTGGCTCGAAGTCAAAAACTTGTCTGATAGAATGACTATCAGCCTGCATTTTTTTCTTGAAAAACGTGCGATTCCCCTGCTTTTTTAAACAGGCATTTTTCATGGCAAATACAAAAGACAGGCACGCCCTATTGCTTTACATACGTTTACCAAAGACCGCTTGCAAGAGTTGGTCTTTTTTTTATAAACTTCAAAACAGCACAGCCCATTTATCTTGTTTACTTATTTATCTTACTTATTTAAATAACCACCATGCACACCATACCCCTCAAGTCCCCAACTGCCCTACGCATTTTACACACATCCGACTGGCACATCGGCAAACGCCTGTTTAACCACACTCGATATGATGAATTTGAAGCCTTTTTAAACTGGTTACACAACGCCATCAGCACTCATGACGTGGACGCACTCATCGTGGCAGGCGACATCTTTGACACCGCCACCCCCAGTAACAAAGCCCAAGAGCTGTATTATGAATTTTTGGGCAAAGTCGCCAAAAGCTCCTGCCAGCACGTCATCATCACCGCAGGCAACCACGACAGTCCCACCTTTTTGGACGCCCCCAAAGCCATTTTAAAAACACTGAACGTCCAAGTCGTCGGACAAGCCACCACCGACATCCATGATGAAATACTATTATTAAAAGACAATTTAAAAGACAATTTAAAAGGTGACCCAAAAGGCAACCCAGAAGACAAATCAAACATCGTGCGTGCCATCGTCCTTGCCGTGCCTTATCTGCGTGACAAAGACGTCAGGACAGGCGGTAGTTTTGAGCTGACAGGACAGCGAGACAGCGAGACCGCCCAAGGCATTGCCAAGCATTATCAAAGCCTTGCCGACCACGCCATCGCCCTAAAAGATAAACACCAAGCAAACCCAAACCAGCCCCCCATTCCCATCATCGCCACCGGTCATCTGTTTAGTGCAGGGGCGAGCATGTCATCGGATGATGACGGCATGCGAAAAGAGACCTTTGTCGGCACACTCGGGCAACTGCCTGCCAGTATTTTTGCTGATGACATCAACTATGTCGCCCTAGGACACATCCACGCCCCACAAAAGGTCGCAGGACAAGACCGCATTCGCTATTGTGGCTCGCCCATTGCCATGGGCTTTGGCGAGATTGGTAAGGACAAAGAGGTCTTGATTGTTGATTTTAACCCCGTCACAGCGAACACGCCCCACATTCACGCCCTGACCGTACCCGTCTTTACCAAGCTAGTGAGACTACAAGGCGACACCGACAGCATTAAGCACGCCTTACGCCCCCTAATCGCCGAAAACCAAACCATCTATGCCGAGATTATCTATGATGGGCAGGCGTTAGAGCCAAATTTTGCCAAAGACATCAAAGCCTTTTTGGCAGACACCCACGTCCTACCCCTAAACATCCAAAACAACACCCAACGCAGGCACGTCCTACAAAGCACCCATCATGGCGAGAACCTAAAACAGCTCACAACCATGGACGTGTTTGAGCGACTTTTGGACAGGCGAGCGGTGAGCGATGATGAAAAAGATGAGCTAAAAGTCGCCTATCAGCACATCATCCAAGCCATTCGTGAGCAGGACGTGCAGGCGGAGTGACGGCGTATGGCTTGGCTTTTATCTTACTTATTTTTATCCGACTGATTTTTTACTCAATTTATTTTAAAGTCATTTTACCAATTTATTTTGCCATTTATTTATCCAAAACATCATGAAAATACTTTCTTTATCATTTAGCAATCTTAACTCTTTAAAAGGCAACTGGCACATTGATTTTACCGATGACGCATTTGTCAATGACGGGCTGTTTGCCATCACAGGACAGACAGGGGCAGGCAAGACCACGATACTAGACGCCATCTGCCTTGCCATCTATGGACAGACGCCAAGGATTAGCACCATCAGCAACACCCAAAACGAACTCATGAGCGTGGATAGGGGCGACTGCCACAGCGAAGTGGTGCTACTCATGAATGAGAGTACAGGCGATAAGCTCTATCGGTTCAGCTTTGAACAGCGACGGGCAAACAAAAAGCCCGACGGCAAATTACAACCCATCAAACGCCAAATCAGCCTACTGACCGATCCATCTGATGAAGGAGTTATCATCGAGACCAAGCCGAGCGTGTGCGATAAAAAAGCCATAGAAATCATGCACATGAACTTTGAGCAGTTTACCCGTTCGGTCATGCTTGCCCAAGGCAATTTTTCCGCCTTTTTAAAAGCCGAAGCCAACGAAAAGGGCGAAATCCTAGAACAAATCACTGGCACGCACATCTACGCCAAAATCAGCCAAAAAGCCTTTGACGTGCATAAGCAAAAAAAGGAAGAGCTACACCAATTAGAGCAAAAAGTGGGCGACATCGATGTCATGGATGACGAGCATTTTTCTACCTTGGAGCGACGTATCAGCGATGATGACGCCCGTCTTCGTGACACCCAAACAAGCCTGCAACACCTAGACACCATCATCGGCTGGCACCAAGACCAAACCCAAGCCCAAGCCCACATCGCCAAGCACCAAGCGGACATTGTGACCGCCCAGACAGACATTCAAGCCTTTGACAAGTCGGCGATTCGCTTACGTCTTGCCAATCTGGCTCATGAGCTATCGCCCATCTACCAAGAACTCACCCGTGAGTACCACACGCTAACCCACACCCACACCGCCCTTACCGAACTCCAAAACACCCTGCCCGAGCTAATACAAGAACAGCAGAGCCGACAAGCACAAAAGGACAGCCATCATGGTACCCTAACCGCCCACAAAGCCCAGTATGAACAAGCCCTACCCCTGTTCAAACAAGTGCGAACGCTAGATAACATCATCGCTCAGGACAAATCGGCAATCGACAAAATCAGCCACGCCATCACGAACGAGCAAACGATGATAGCTAATGCCAAGCAGGCGATATCAGAACTAAACAGTCAGCAGGATGAGCACCAAGCCACACTACACGCCATCAATGACCGCCATGAACACATGGCACATTATTCCGACATCAAGCAAGATGTGGGTGTGCTGTCGGGTCATGAACGTGAGCTTAGCACTGCTTTGGCACAGCTTCGTCAGCACACCCAAAAACTGCACACCCAAACCGATGAGCTACACCAAAAAACCCAACAAATCAATGATAAACGAGATGAACTGCGAACCCAAAAAGAGCGGTTAGCCCAAATCGAACATGACCATCAAGCCCTTATCGGACAAATCAGCGAGCTGTTACAAACATCGCTCATGTTATCTGATATTGATAATGACAAATTGGCGTATTATGGCACGCATTTTCAAGATAAGATTCATCACATCAAAGAGCTGTCGCATTTGACTTATGCCCTTAGCCAGCATGCAGAGAGCCACAGACAGTTCAATGGACAGCTTCATGAACTAAACACTCGCCTGCATGACAATGCCGAGCAAGAGCAAACCGCCCTGTCTGCCATTTCTGCCCTAAACGAGCAAATCACCCAAGAGCAAAACACCCTAACTGCCCTAAAACAGCATTATGACACCCAACAACAGCTCATCGCCCTAAAAGAACATCACGCCAAACTGACCGATAATGAACCCTGTCCGCTGTGTGGTTCATTAACGCACCCGTACGCCCTTAACAACCCCTTTATCCATGATATTGATGATGGCACCAAAACCGCCATCACCCACACCACCCAAAAAATAGAAACACATAAAGAAAACCTGCAAGCTCATAAAGAAACACTTGCCAATATCACCAGTGCAAAAGTGTATTATGGCGAGCAACAACAAACATTAACAGCACAAAAAAATGAAATCATCACAAATATAAACCGTGATTATCAAACCATCATCGCACAGGAGATAATAAAAAACGTCCATCATGAATTACCCATGGCATTAGATGACAGTTCGCCCAAGATAAAAGAAGTCATTAATACATTAAATGACATCATTCAGCAGGCATTAGCCCATTTAACTGGCAGTTATGATAACTATCATACATTACAGCACGCTTTTACCCAAAAAAACCAAGAGCTAAATAACTTACGCCAAAATCTTGACATCATCACCCAAGACGGTAAAGCCCTAAAAAATCACATCGAAATCATCACAGAACAAACACAAGACACCAAATCCGCCATCGCTGATTATGAACAAAGCATTCATGAGCTTATCCATGCCATCACTGCCAAATTAGGGCGATATCAAAAAAGCATGGATATAAACATGGATAATGTTGTTAATGATATTTCAACCGATAATAATGACAGCCACACATCATTATTAGCAAATATTCATCAGCATATTGGCGAGCTAAGCCAAATCAGCCAAGACCATGACAATTACCACGCCCAAAAACAGCAATTAGAATCCGAGCTAAGCCACATTCAAATTCATCTGACCAACCAAACCAAACAATTAAATGACCATCAAGAAAAACTGCATGAATTAGAGCAAGAAAAAATATCCCTAACCCAGCACCACGACAGCCACACATCAGAGCGTGAAGCACTGTTTGGCATGGATAATGTCGATGACAAAGAAGCCATGCTACGCCAAGCGATAGATAAGAGCGAGCGGGCGTTTCATGACAGTCAAGAGAGCCATCAAAAGTCCCAGCAAGCCTTATTAAGCCTAAATGAAAAAATCAGCCATCATCAAAGCCACATTGCCACGCTTGATAAGCACATTGATGACTTACAGCATAAGTTTAATGAGTCGCTAACAGACAAAGGCTTTAAAGATGCCGATGAATTTTTATCGGCATGCATGGATAATGATGAACGCTTAGCATTAGAGAAAACCGAGCAAAACTTGCATTATGCCTTAAAACAAGCCCGTGATAATCTTAATTATTGGGAGCATAAGCTAGATGACATCATGACTGCCAAGCCTGATGATAAAGTTTTGGCGGATATTTTAAAAGACATGGAGAAACAACATGAATCTAATACAACAAATGACAAATCGAAAAATATTACATTGGATGGATTAAAACAATATAAAGAGCAATTACAAAGCCGTCATTATGAACAGCTGACCGCCTTTGGTGAGCAAAAACAGCTATTTATAAATGCCAAGGACAACAGAGAAAAGCATGGTTCTTTGATGAATTTAATCAGCCAAAAACAGCAGGATTTGGTCGTATGGGCAAAGCTCGATGAACTCATCGGCTCCAAAGAAGGCATTAAATACCGCAACTTCGTCCAAGGACTGACCTTAGAGCTTATGCTCCATCATGCCAATGATGTCCTTAGCAAAATGGACAGTCGCTATGTCCTAACCCATGGCGATGATAAGATCAACAAAAGCCTATTAGAGATAAATGTCATCGACACCGCCCAAGGCAGTGAGATTCGTAGCACCAAAAATCTCTCGGGGGGCGAGAGTTTTATTGTGTCATTAGCACTGGCAATGGGTTTATCACAAATGAGCAGTGAGAATGTCAGTATTAACTCATTGTTTTTGGATGAAGGCTTTGGCACATTAGATGATGAGATATTGGACATTGCGTTGTCGGTATTATCATCATTAAAAGATACAGGCAAGATGATAGGCATTATCTCGCACGTCCAATCATTAAAAGAACGCATTCCCACCCAAATCCACGTAAAAAAAATCGCTAATGGCGAAAGCAGGTTATTAGGTTCGGGCGTGAGTTAGATTTGGTATGATTTGATAAATAATTTGGCTCTGGTTCAAAAAATATGCTACAAAGAAAACCGTTCGTGGTGAGCTTAGGAAACCTAACGGTTTTCCTACCCGCAGGCAGGCTCAGGGCGAACGGAAAACCTAGTTTGGCATACTTTTTGGACCACTATCAATAATTTTAATTATTTTAAAAATTAATCGGTAAAGGTAAATTTCTTTGATAAAAATTTTAATTCAAAGAAATTCATCCTTTGTCTTAACGAACTATTTTAAAATTATAATTAATTGATAATCACCATTTTTAAAATAAACCCATCATAAAAAAATCAAAAACAAATGGGCGTATTATATTGCCAAAATATTACCGCTATGTTAATATAAAACAAATCCACATTTTTATTAGGAGTATGTGCCATGGCAACCGCCCCAAAAAAGCAGTCCGCTACCAAATTTCGTGACGAATTCTCTGACACTCTCTCTCGCCTAGAAGAGTTGGTTGAACACGCCAGTGCTGATGATTTGACCCAAATTGGGGTTCGCTTGGCAGAGTACTTGCCCACCACCAATGTCGCCCATCAGTTAAGTAGCGAGCTGGGTGCAAGCAAATCCAAAGACACCGAGCTTGCCCCCAACTGGCGTGAAGGCGGTTATCCCTATAAACACCGCATGAGCCGTAAAAACTACGAAGCTCAAAAGTACAAATTACAAATTGAACTTCTAAAACTACAACGCCACGTCAAAGAAACAGGGCAGAAAATTGTCATCCTTTTTGAAGGGCGTGACGCTGCTGGCAAAGGCGGTACCATCAAACGCTTTATGGAGCACCTAAACCCCCGTGGTGCTAGGGTTGTCGCCCTAGAAAAGCCGACCGAGACCGAACGTGGACAATGGTATTTTCAGCGTTATGTGCAGACCCTGCCCACCGCAGGCGAGATAGTGCTGTATGACCGTTCGTGGTACAACCGTGCTGTGGTCGAGCGTGTCATGGGCTTTTGCAGTGATGATGAATATCACACCTTTATGGAGCAGGTGCCTGCCTTTGAAAAACACCTAACCCAGTCGGGCATTACACTCATCAAGTTTTGGTTCTCAGTAAGCCGTGAAGAGCAAAAAGTGCGTTTCTCTCGCCGTGAGCATGACCCACTAAAACAGTGGAAACTCTCGCCTGTGGACAAAGCGTCCCTTGACAAATGGGACGACTACACCATCGCCAAAGAAGCGATGTTCTTTGAGACCGACACGAGCGAATCGCCATGGATTGTCATCAAATCCGACTGTAAAAAACGTGCCAGACTCAACGCCATGCGTTATGTCCTAAACAAGCTGGACTATGCCGACAAAGACGACTCACAGATTGGCAACATTGACCCGCTCATCGTGGGGCGTGCAGGGGCGTTGTACGAGACTGACGAGCATAAGGATGTAAGCAAGCGACCCACTAAAAAATAAGCTCCACACCAAGCCATCTGCCCCACTTATCAGACTTATCAATCCATCAGGGGCAGGCGGTTTTTGGGTAATGCCATCGGCAAATCTCATATCATAAAATCCTACCCCAAGCACATTGCACCATGCCCCTACTCGCCGCCACCGCCCTATCCTACCATACCCCAGACCGCACCTTGCTTGACAACGTGTCTTTTGCCTTGCATCATGGGCAAAAAGTCGCTTTGGTCGGTCGCTCTGGCTCTGGTAAATCGGTGTTATTACAAGCCCTAGCCGATTTGTTGCCTTTGGATAGTGCCGTTACCGATAGGATTATGTTAAATAGAAATGGGAAACTAACATCCCTTAGTCAAATCCCCCCACCCGATTATCGCTCTGCCGTTGCCTTATTTCATCAAACGCCTAGCCTATCGGACGGCACGGTGCTTGACAATCTAACCGCCCCCTTTGGTTTTAAATACCACCAAAACAAAAAATTTGATAAAGATTGGCATTTACAAAAACTTGCCACACTTGGCAAAAATGACAATTTTATCGACCAATCAATCCATGAGCTGTCAGGGGGCGAACGCCAAATCGTGAGTTTTTTGCGGACATTGCAATTTAACCCAACGGTCGCCCTATTTGATGAAACCACGTCCGCCCTTGATGATGAAACGGCACATTTGCTCATGAGACTCGTGCTAGATTGGCATGATGATACCAAAGCCTTGATTTGGGTTACGCACACGCCAAGCGAACAACAGGCATTGGGGGCGGATTTATGGCGTATGGATAATGGTGTGTTGGCGGTGTAAATTATGGCAATCACACTTACCCTAACCGACATCGCCCTAGCCAGCACCCTACTGCTTATCACGATAGGCGTGTCGGCATACCTGCGACTTGGCTTGGTCGGTACGCTCATCATGGCAGCGGTGCGGACGGTCGTGCAGTTGTCTATGATTGGGCTGATTTTGGCATGGGTGTTCGCTCGGGAGAGTGCGTGGCAGGTGCTTGCGATTTTAACCATCATGACACTCATCGCAAGCCACTCGGCAAAAGGTCGGGTCAAACGCCCCTACAAGGGTTTACTGTCTGATAGTATCATCTCGCTGTCGGTTGCCACAGGTGTGGTTACGCTCATCGCCATGACGCTCATTTTAAAGGTGTCGCCTTGGTATCGCCCCCAGTACATCATACCGATTTTGGGGCTGATTTTGGGCAATTCTTTGACCGCCATATCCTTGACCACCAACGAACTTATGAACGCCATGCACGACAAGCAAGCCCTGATTAAATCTCACCTATCGCTGTCGGCGACCCCCTTTGAAGCGGTGCATGAGCTTGTCAAATCAGCGGTGCTAAATGGCCTAACCCCAACCGTCAATTCCATGCTCGTGGTCGGACTGGTGAGCCTACCAGGGATGATGACAGGGCAAATACTGGCAGGGGCTAACCCCACGCAGGCGGTACGCTATCAGATTGTTACCATGTTTTTTATCTGTGCGGGCAGTACGCTGTCGTGTACACTGTCGGCGGTGCTGGTGGTTCGGCGGTTTTTTGATGGGCGTGGGCGGTTTGTGATCACAGGGTAGCTTACATAAGATTATCATTACCAAAACCACCAAGCAAGGTGGTTTTATTTTTGGGCGTTTTATGTTAAATTAAGATTTTTATCACACATCTGACATGAATCTACCTAATGAACTACTAACCCTTGGCACAAGTTTTTTGCAAAAAGCCAATCAATTTTTAAGCGAACGCACCACCCAATCCATCCATTTAGACCCTAATGTTCTCGCCTATCGCTGGGTTGGCGGTCAGCGTGGCACACTTACTCCTATTGATGTCCACCTTGGCATCACTTTGGATGATTTGCACGGCATTGACACCCAAAAAGACAAAATCATTCAAAATACCCGCCAATTTTTGGCAAACTTGCCTGCCAACCACGTTCTCATGACTGGTACTCGTGGGGCAGGCAAATCAAGCCTTGTGCGTGCCTTACTTCACGCCCATCATCAAGACGGTCTGCGAGTGATAGAAGTCGCCCGAGACGATTTGCAAATGCTTGACAAAATCCGCCACGCCATCAAGGTAAGCGACAGCTACTGCCGTTATATCATCTACTGTGATGATTTGGCATTTAATGGGCATGATGAAAATTACCGCACCCTAAAAAGCGTGCTGGATGGGGCGTTAGACAGCGAACAAGACCGTCTGCTAATCTATGCCACCAGTAACCGCCGTCATCTGTTGCCACAGCTCATGAAGGACAACGTCAGCATTTACAATGGTCAAACCGATGAAGTCAATCCCTATGAGACCATCGATGAGACCGTCTCGCTCTCAGACCGCTTTGGGTTGTGGATATCGTTCTCGCCCATGAATCAAGAGACGTATTTGGACATTGTGGCGTATTATTTGGCACGGGCGGACATGGCATTTGATGAGACGGTGTGCAGCGAAGCCCTAAAATGGGCAAGCACTCGGGGCGGTCGCTCGGGGCGTGTGGCATATCAGTTTAGTCGGCACTGGATAGGGTCAAGGCTGTTAGAGCGTGGTTCTGTGGGTAGTGTTACCCATAAATAATATCTTGGGTGGATTTTAAAAATGGGGTAAATGATAATGCCTGCCAAAAAACCAAAATAAAAAGGCGTATCATCACGCCTTTTTAACTCATCATATCCGAACAACCTTAGCCAACGCCATTAACTCATTGATGTCATAAGCACTCTCATCAATCAAATCAATACCACAAGATAACCCACCAATCCAATCTAAAAACTCATCAAAGATGGCACGCCCTTCTAGTCGTTTGCCATGCTGTGGCACCATCATGTCCACGGGTAGCTGACGCACGCTGTCCGCCCACAGACGGCAGGCTTTGTTGCTTGTCATGTAGCGTTTGTGAAAGCCTGACATGCTGTTGATGTGAGCTTGAAAATTCTCCACCTTGATGCCAGAATGCCCCACCAATGACGCCCCCATGTCGCCCGAGAACAGAATCTGACTGACAGGGTCATAAAACTGGATGTTGCCCACCGAATGCAAAAAGTGGGCAGGGATTGCCACGATTTTAGTATTGCCCAGTGCATACACGCCACCTACATCAGGGATGCCTTCGAGTCGCTCTGACAGACCGTGGTGCAATCGCCCTTTGGTAAAGGCAGAATTATAATGGGGCAAAAACCGCTCCCACAACGTCGGGATAAGTAGTTTGGTATTTTGTAAATGGATGAGCCAACGAGGCATGGACGCCAAAATGTCAGGGTCTTGGTGCGAGCCAATGACGTACTTAATACTCTCCATGCTGGTGTGTTTGGTGATTTGCAAAGTCAGTGGCGTAAAGGTCAAATCCCCACCTGGGTCAATGATTGCCGCTTCTTCACCATCAATGATTAAAAACTGGTTGGATGGCACGCTTTCATCTTCTTCGGGCATGCTAAATGCGATACATTTGTGATGACCGTCATCATACAGAACATAAGACTCCATAACAATTTCCTAAATATTAGGGCGTGCCTACCATTGATAACATTTTTATAAAATTAAGGTAAAAATTTAACATTTTAAATCAATTTTTGCATGAAAAATGGCTAAATCTTGTGGCTCGAAGTCAAAATCCTTGTTGATATTTCAATATCAACTGCGGACTTTTCCTTGAAAAACGTGCGATTTTTCTCATTTTTCATTGCAAATACCAACGGCAGGCACGCCCTACACAAGTCAAAACGAACACCATAGAATTTTTATGGGTTTTGAGCATTATACGCTGATTTAATTAAAATTACCAAAAGTTTTTATTAAATTTATTTGTCATAAAACCACCCCGTCCAACAAAAATAAATTTTCTTAATTATTACTCCATTGTAAATAATGTTATCAATGCCCCCGACCGCTTTTAAGACCCTAAAATTTACAAGTATTTTGTGGTATGATAAGCGTTTTTATTTTGCCCGCACACATTCTATGACCGCCTTATCGCCCAGCCCATCCGACATTCTTGTTGCCTTTGACACCATTTTTGAGCAATGCTCTATCGCCATTTTGCAAAATGACACTGTTATCTATACCGAGACCGTGGCAGGCGGGCGTGGGCAAACGGAGATTATCTTGCCCATGCTTGACAAGGCATTACATACGGCAGGCGTGGACATAAAAGACGTACAGGCGTGGGCGTTTAACCGTGGGCCGGGGGCGTTTAGCGGCATTCGTATTAACACCGCCCTAGTCCAAGCCCTATCTGTCGCCAATGACGCACCGTGTATCGGCATATCTAGCCTGCACGCCTTGGCGTTTATGGCGTGTAAAGAAGAGAGCATGGCGGACGGCACAACGATAACTGCCGTGATAGACGCTCGCCAAAACCAAGTCTATGCAGGGGATTTTGTGGTAAAAAACGCCCTGCCCATTGCCCAAAGCGAATATTTGCTGGATTATGACAAGCGTGTAGAGACCAACATCATCGTGGGGGATGGGGTGGATTTGGTGGCAACAGATGCCAAAAAATTACACCTAAATCCGACTGCTTGCCACATTGCACACCTTGCTTATCCCTTATTTTTAAAGGGCGAGACGGTAACGGCAGAGAATGCCTTACCCGTTTATCTTAGAAATAACGCTTGGAAAACATTGGCAGAGCAAGGCAAAAAAATAATTAACCAATTTTAAAATGAAATATGGGGCAGTTTATTCACCCAATCATTTATATGCCAATAATTTTATATTTTTAAAATGGCATTGTTCAATAAAGATATATTTTTAAAATTTGGATGTGCAAGGGCAAATTACATTCGCCCAATCATTTAATGCCAAAAAATTATTTAACCCCCAATCCATACCGCCAATAAATATTGGTAAATTTAAATAAAGAGTAATATTTTGGATATTTTATTATTTATCAAAGCCGTTATCATGGGCATTGTCGAAGGCATTACCGAATTTTTGCCGATTTCTAGCACAGGTTATATGATTTTGTCGGCAGACATCATGAATTTTTGGGACAAAGACAAGCGAGATTTGTTCATTGTCTTTGTTCAGCTTGGGGCGATTTTGGCAGTCATTTATGACTATTGGGGCAGGCTGTGGACGGCATTTATGGGGCTACTGACAGGCAAGGCGGACGGCATGACCAACCCCCGTGGACTGGGTATCTCGCTCATTATCGCCACCATTCCTGTCATGGTTGTCGGCTTTACCCTAAAAGACTTTATCACAGGCACGCTCTTTCATCCGCTTGTCGTGGCGACCATGCTTATCATTGGGGCGTTACTGATTATCTATGTCGAAAAGCACCCACGCCCCATTAAGGCACAAGAAGCCGAACATATTGACTTTAAAATGGCGTTAAAAATCGGACTGGCTCAATGCCTTGCCCTAATCCCTGGTACAAGCCGTTCTGGGGCGACCATTATCGGGGCGTTGTGGTTTGGGGCATCTCGTAAATCCGCCACCGAATTTTCGTTCTTTTTGGGTATTCCTGTCATTGTCGGGGCAGGACTTTTGGAGCTGATTGAGAAGAAAGATGTGCTACAAACAGGACAAGATTGGGCGATTTTGGGTGTGGGAACGTTTGTGTCTTTTGTCGTTGCCCTGCTATGTATTCGCCTTTTGGTGACATGGGTATCCAAAAAAGACTTTATGATTTTTGCCTATTTGCGGATTATCACAGGCGTGATTGTGTTATTGGCGTATTTTGTGTTTGGTTATCAAATTCAAGGGTAAATTTTTATTAAATTAATGTATATGAATAATATTTACTTTTAATAAAAACCAATCTAGGGAGAATTACAATTCGCTCCTACAATCCTAAAAAACATTTTTGATTTATAAAATACCCATTTAAAAGGCAACATTTTGAATATTAACATCATCGGCACCGAACAAGACAAATTGTTATTTGATACATTAGACGTTATCAATAAAACTCACAATTTGTCTTTAAAGTTATCTTTTTATGCTTTATCAAAATTAAGTGATAAATTTATCTCATCGTTTGCCAATGATAATGTCAATATTCCTTTAATTGCTCTTATCAAAAATACCCCAACTTTAATTAAAATTGACAATAACGCCATTATAAAATCATCATTAAATTGGCAGGCCTTAACCAAACGTATCGTAACCGCAGGGCGAAAGTCCGAGCTGATATTGCAAGCAAGCAAATTAACGTCCGACATGAGCGTGATAGACGGTACGGCAGGCTTTGGGCAGGACGGATTGATATTGGCAAGCACAGGGGCAAATGTAATCATGATAGAGCAAAATCCTATCGTGGCAATGCTATTATTATTTGAACATCAAATGATGAATGCCAATCCAAATTGGCAAAAATTATTAAGCCGAATTACGATTTGTCATGGTAATTTTTTGAATGCTGATTTTATGGCGACCTTGCCAAAGGCGGATATGATTTATCTTGACCCCATGTTTCCATCTGACAGTTATTCTGCCAAAGTGGGTAAAACCATGCAAGTATTACATGATTTGGCAAATCCGCCAAGCGATGATGATGAAAAACTATTTTTGGACAGTGCCAATGCTCAATTAAAAGATAATGGCAAAATCATCATCAAACGCCCCTTATCCGCCCCCCATTTGGCAAATAAAACGCCATTGCAAAGCGTGGCAAATGATGCAATACGGTTTGATAGATATTAGGTAATTTATGAAAATAGAATATATTCTGCTTGGGTTATTGTTTCTTAGCTTTGCAAATGATATTTTTCAAAAACGCAAATATCAAAAACTTTGGCAAGCGATAGATAAAACCAAATACGTCAATCGCTATCGTGAAATCATCGCCCAAACCAAAGACCAAACCCAAGCGATAAAACAATTACGCCAAGAATTTAATGAATTGGGGTTATTGCAAGCGGTGGAGATTAGTCAGCTTGCCCATCAAGACAAGAGTTAGATTTTAGATGAGATATTTTCCACTTGTGGCAATTTTAGAGTTTATAAAGTATACATCCCTATATTTATGTATGATAAATTTGTAGCAATTTGAAAGCTTATGGCATGTTTTTCTTGATCGCAAGTCAAAAGAAAATTCATAAAACAGCCAAAAACTCCCAAGATTTTTTGGGTAAAATTTGCTACAATAAGGACATTTACCCCAACCCATAAGGACTGCTATGAAAATTTTAGTTACAGGTACAGGCGGACGTGAGCACGCCTTAGCGTGGGCGTGTGCCAAAGATGACAGAGTACAGACAGTCTATGTCGCTCGTGGCAATGCAGGCACGGCAAGCGAACCCAAGCTCCAAAACGTGGATTTGGACATCACCGACCACCCTGCCGTGATTGAGTTTTGTCAGACTCACGACATCGCTTTTGTGCTTGTGGGAGCAGAAGCTCCGCTTGTGGCGGGCATTGTGGATGATTTGGAGCGTGCTGGCGTGCGTGCGTGGGGGTGTTCAAAATACTGCTCACAGCTAGAAGGCTCTAAGGCATTTGCCAAAGATTTTATGAAAAAAGTCGGCATTCCCACCGCCTTTTATGAAGTCTTTACCGAGGTAGAGCTGGCAAAAGATTTTGTCCGCTCCAAGGGGGCACCCATTGTCATCAAGGCAGACGGACTGGCGGCAGGTAAGGGTGTGATTGTGGCGATGGATGAGAGCGAAGCCTTTGGTGCCATTGATGACATGCTCTCAGGCAATAAATTTGGTCAGGCAGGGAGCCGTGTTGTCATCGAAGAGTTTTTGGCAGGCGAAGAAGCGTCCTTTATCTGTATGATTGACGGCGATAACATCTTGCCAATGGCAACCAGCCAAGACCACAAACGCATTTTTGAAGGCGATAAAGGGGCAAATACAGGCGGTATGGGAGCGTACTCGCCTGCCCCTGTGGTAACAGCGGACGTACATGAGAAAGTGATAGAACGTGTTATCCGCCCTGTCGTGGACGAGATGAGGGCAAATGGCACGCCCTATAAGGGCTTTTTGTACGCAGGGCTTATGATAAATGACGCAGGCGACCCTTATGTGATTGAGTTTAACTGCCGATTTGGCGACCCTGAGACTCAGCCGATTATGATGCGGTTAAAGTCGTCTTTGGTTGAGCTGATTTTGGCGGGGCTAGACGGCAAATTGCCTGCTGGTGCAAAATGGACGGACGAAGTGGCGTTAGGCATTGTCCTTGCCAGTCGTGGCTACCCTGAAAGCTCATCATCGGGCGATGTGATTACAGGTTTGCCAGATATGCAGGACGACCTAAAAGTATTTCACGCAGGCACAAAGGCAGAGAACGGACAAATCCTAACCAATGGTGGACGAGTGCTGTGCGTTACCGCACTTGGAGCGAGCGTGGCAGATGCCCAAGCCCGTGCGTTGGCAAGCTGTGGTACGATTGCCTTTGACGGCATACAATATCGTAGGGATATTGGCTGGCGTGCGATTGGGCGTTAGTCTTTATCTTGACATAGAGCCAAATGCAGTCGTGTTTGGCTCTATTTTTTTATAAAATAATGAACATTTTTTATAAAACCTGACCCACACCTTGACCTAATGGCATGATGATGATTAAATAACCATTCTAGCTAAGTATATCAAGCAACACCCCAATATAAGGACATAATAACAATGAAATCCCCCTATCTCACCAAATCCCCCATTTTTTGGCTCGGTATGCTCGCCACCGTCTGTATCGTCATCGGTGTGCGTGAGCTTGCCTTGGTTGTTTGCACCGCTTTGGGAATGCCGACCGCCACCAACATTGTCGGCTTGGTGTCGCTCTTTGCTGTGCTGATGGGTGTGCGTTTTATCAAGGGCGGTTTGCCAAATTGGCTATCGTCATCGGCAAGCGTGCTACTTGTAGATAGTGGATTTGCGTTTTTGCCCGTGTCGGCAGGGGCAGGGATTTTGCTGTTTGGACTTGGGTCGGATTTACTTGCCGTGTCGGCGGTCATCGTGCTCAGCACCATGATACCGCTTTGGGCGTTTGCCAAATTGTCCCAAAACTGGCTAAAAGGCACGGACGATAAAGGAGAGAATCATGCCAACTCTTGATAGCACTACGATTTTTATCGCCTTTATCGTTACGCTCATCGCTCATATCGGGGCAAAATATGTGTTACGTTATATCAACAAATACTTTCGTGGCATACCGATGATTATCATCGCCATTGTGCTAACGCTTATCATCATTGCTGTGATTCAACTGCCCTACAATACCTATTACGCCCATGCCAAACCTGTCTTTGACCGCTTGCTTGGGTATAGCACCGTTCTGCTTGCCGTCCCCTTGGCAGGCATGGATTTTAAGGGCTTGCCCGTCAAAAAGCTGTCTATCATCGTGGTCATGGCAAGCCTTGTTGGGGCGATTGTGCCGATGAGTTTGGCGTATGTGTTTAGCCTAAATATACAGACGATTTTGGGCTTTGCCACACGGTCGGTTACCACGCCTGTGGGCTTGTCGGTCGCCCAAATCATTGACGCACCGCTTGTGCTTGCCAATCTCATCATCATCGTGTCGGGGATTTTGGGGGCGGGGGTATGCCGTATTTTGTTCAAAAACATCACAGACGACAGAGCAAAAGGCTTGGCACTGGGTCTGGTTGCTCATGCCATTGGCACGGTCGAAGCATGGACAATCAGCCCCACCGCAGGGCGATACGCCGCCTTTGGGCTTGCCATTAATGGCTTGGTAACGGCGGTATGGTTGCCAATGGCGATATTGTGGTTATTAAAATGATGATTTACCAAGGGCGAATAAATTGCCCCTACACGTCCAAATTTTAAATCATTTTGATTCAATAATACCAAACAAAATGTCTATTTGGTGCTTTTGTTTTAATCAATACGCTTGCCTGTTTTGTTGATATAAAAAGTTTCGCCGTTTAATTCAACAATGGCTTTACCCATTGTAAAATCCCAAGCATGGTTGTATTGAATGGGAATAATTACTTTGCCTGTTTTATCTATAAAACCATATTTGCCATTTTGTTTTACTTTTGCCAAACCGTCCAAAAACTTCTCGGCATAATCATATTGGATAGGAATGATAATTCTCCCTGTTTTGTCAATAAAGCCGATTTTGTCATTTTGTACTACACCCGCCAAACCATCGGAAAAGCTCTGAGCATAATCATATTGAAAAGAAATCGCCACTTTGCCTGTTTTATCTATAAACCCCCATTTACCACCCTGCTCAACGCCTGCCAATCCTTCCGAAAAATTTCTAATATCATCGTATTGACTAGGAATGACCACTTCGCCTGTTTTGTCAATATATTCCCATTTGCCATTTTGTTTGACACCTGCCAAGCCTTCTGAAAAAGCTCTAATATCATCATAGTAAAAAGGGATAATTATCTTACCTGTTTTATCAACAAAACCCCATTTGTCATTTTGATTTACGCCTGCCAGATCTTCTAAAAAGCTAAAAGCAAAATCATATTGAATAGGAATGATAACTTTACCTGTTTTATCAATATATCCCCACTTGCCATTTTGACTTACCCCTGCCAATCCCTCTTTAAAATCCAAAATATCATCATATTGAGTAGGAATAATCTGCACGCCATTTTTATGGGCAATTCCCCACTTATTATTTTTTGCCACTTTTGCCAAATCATCTACGAAGCAACTGACAATATCATACTCTGACATCTCTGGCATTTCACACGCCAAAACAGATAAGGACAAAAGGGATAGGGCAAATATTAAAGGTTTTAATAATGATTTCATAAAATCTCCTTAGTAATAAATAAATTTACCTGTTGCGTCTTCATAATAAATGCGTTTGCCTGTTTTGTCGATATAATAGCTATGATGGCCAGACCCTATATCTGGTATGACAATCGCTTTGCCATTTTCAAAATCCCCAACAACGTCATAGATAGCCGGTATTACCATTTTTCCTGTTTTATCAACAAATCCCCATTTAAAATTTTGCTTAACCTTTGCCAACCCTTCGGAAAAACTTTTGGCATTTTCATATTTAATGGGGATAACAACTCTGCCAGTTTTATCAATATAGCCATATTCGCCCTGTTTGCCTACCAAAGCCAAATTATCTAAAAATTCTTCGGCATAATCATATTCAATGGCAATGACTACTTTGCCTGTTTTATCAATAAATCCGTATTTACCATTTTGGCTTACAGTTGCCAAACCTTCGGAAAAATTTAAAGCATAATCATATTGAATGGGAATAATCAAATTACCCAATTTATCAAAAAATCCCCATTTATTATTTTTCTTAACCTTTACTAAATCTTCTGAAAATATAGTAGTATCATCATATTGGATAGGGATAACTACTTTGCCTGTTTTGTCAATAAAACCATATTTGCCATTTTGCTCTACACTTGCCAAACCATCTGAAAATTTCCAAGCATAATCATATTGAATAGGGATAATTATTTCACCGTTTTTATCAATATAACCATATTTTTCATTTTGTCTTATTACTGCCAAACCGTCTGAAAAATTAGAAACAGAATCATATTGAATGGGAATCACTACTTTGCCTGTTTTATCAACATAGCCATATTTTTCATTGTTTTCTACCCATGCCATATCTTCTGAAAAATACCCAACGTCATCATACCAAGTAGGGACGACCACCCTACCTGTTTTATCAACATATCCTATTTTTCCATTTTGTTCAACACCCACCAAATCTTCCAAAGTGGCGTGAATTACATCATACCGAATGGGGATAACCACTTTACCTGTTTTATCTATAAAGCCATATTTGCCGTTTTGTTCTACCTTTGTCAAACCATCTGAGAATCTCTCGGCATAATCATACCGAATGGGAATAACCACTGTGCCAGTTTTATCAACAAAACCATATTTGCTGTTTTTCTGCACAACTGCCAAGTCATCCGATAAACAACCAACGTCATCATATCCTGCCACTTGTGGTCTTTCACACGCCAAAGCGAATAGGGGCAAAAGGGATAGGGCAAAAATAAGGGGCTTGATATTCATGATAATCTCCTAAAAAGCATGGGTTTATCATAATCAATTTGGGCGACATTGACAAGCGTGTTTTATTTTTCCTATTAAGAAAAGATACATCAACCAAACCGCTATTTATTTACCACTTTTAAAGATTTATAATGGGATAAATTTTAAAAACATCAGGTATTTTTATGATTATCCCTAGATTGTCGCACGAACGTGGTTTTGCCGAGCATGGTTGGCTGACTTCTCGCCATAGTTTTTCGTTTGCCGATTATCATGACCCCAATTTTATGGGCTTTTCTACCCTCAGAGTCATTAACGAAGACTGGATAGCTCCAAGCATGGGCTTTGGTATGCACCCACACAAGGACATGGAGATTTTGACCTATGTACTGTCGGGGGTGGTCGCCCACAAGGACAGCATAGGTAACAGCGAGACCGTGCCAGCAGGCGAGTTTCAGCTTATGTCGGCAGGGACGGGCGTGCGTCATTCGGAGTTCAACCCGAGCGACACGGACGAGCTACATTTGTACCAAATCTGGATAATGCCCAACCGCATGGGCGTAACCCCACGCTATGAGCAGGCAAGGTTTGATGAGTACATGGGCGGTACGCTCATTCTGTCGCCCACAGGGGAGAGTGGGTCGTTTGTGGTGTATCAAGACATGAAGCTGTGGCGGTATCAGTTGGACGGCGAGCAAGGCGTGAGCCTTGATAAAGACAGAGCCTACTGGCTACAAGTCGCCAAAGGGTCTGTTGTGATAAATGGCGAGCAGTATCAAGCAGGCGATGCGACAGCGATAATTGATGAGAGCCAAATCATTGCCCAAAGTGATGAATTTGCAGAATTTTTGTTGTTTGATTTGCCGATGTCGTAGGTTTGGTGTGGCGTTTTTACTCTTTTTATTGACCTTAAAACAGACAAGTTTGGCTTGTCTGTTTTTTGTTTGGGTTTTTGTTTAGGGTTTAATTAATGCATTTAAAATGAATGGAATTTAACCATTTATCAACAGTTTTCGCCTTGACAAAAATAAGTTTTAATCACAAAATTACGCTTTTGCAACGCACACAAAATGGCAGGAGAGCGGTATGATTACCGAGTCTTTGGTGAATGTCTCACGGCTACAATTTGCCGTTACAGCATTATTTCACTTTTTGTTTATCCCTCTAACGCTTGGCATGACATGGCTACTTGTCATCATGGAGTCGGTATATGTCATCACAGGCAAAGAGATTTGGAAGGACATGACCCGATTTTGGGGCAAGCTCTTTGGCATCAACTTTGCCTTAGGCGTTACCACAGGCATTACGATGGAGTTTCAATTTGGGACGAACTGGGCGTATTATTCGCACTATGTCGGCGATGTGTTCGGAGCCCCCCTTGCCATTGAAGGCTTGATGGCATTTTTCTTAGAATCCACGATGGTGGGGCTGTTTTTCTTTGGCTGGGAGCGAATGAGCCGTGTGCAACATCTCATCACCACCATACTCATGGCACTGGGAACCAACCTGTCGGCTCTGTGGATTTTGATTG
This sequence comes from Moraxella caprae DSM 19149, assembly GCF_000426885.1. Classification (GTDB taxonomy): domain Bacteria; phylum Pseudomonadota; class Gammaproteobacteria; order Pseudomonadales; family Moraxellaceae; genus Moraxella; species Moraxella caprae. The sequence continues at coordinate 45,387 of NZ_KE384585.1, forward strand.
CCAATGGCTGGATGCAAAACCCCGTGGGAGCAGAGTTTAACTACCAAACCATGCGTATGGAGATGACAAGCTTTACCGAGATTTTGCTAAACCCTGATGCCCAAAACAAATTTGTCCATACCGTCTCGGCAGGCTATACTGTTGGGGCGATGTTTGTGCTGTCGGTGTCGGCTTGGTATCTGCTCAAAGGGCGTGATGTCGCCTTTGCCAAACGCAGTTTTCATGTGGCGGCCGCCTTTGGCTTTGCGTCCATTTGTAGTACCATTGTGCTGGGTGATGAGTCGGGTTACTCCATCGGACTGGCTCAGCAGACCAAACTTGCCACCATGGAAGCGATGTGGGAGACCGAGCCTGCCCCTGCCAGTTTTAATCTTGTGGCACTCATCAACGAAAAAGAAGAGAAAAACGACTGGGCGATACATATCCCCTATGCCATGGGTATCATTGGCACACGCTCGCTAGATAAGGAGATACTAGGCATTCATGACATTAAGGAGATTAACGAAGAGCGAATCGTCAGCGGTATCTTTGCGGTGAGTGCCTTAGATGAGATGCGTGCGAGCATGGCAGACGGTAAGGCGGTCAATCCTGAGACACTGGCACAGTTTGAACATCACAAAAACGATTTGGGCTTTGGGCTACTACTCAAAAAATACACCCATGATGTTATCCAAGCCACCCCCGACATGGTCAAATCTGCCACCAATGACACCATTCCTAGGGTAACGCCCATGTTCTGGACGTTTCGTATCATGGTGGGCTTGGGCTTTTTGATGCTCGTATTATTTTCCTTATCGCTGTTTTTCACCATTAAGGGCAATTTTATGGACAAAAAATGGCTGTTAAAATTTGCCGTCATCATGCTCCCTGCCCCGTGGATAGCTGCCGAAGCAGGTTGGTTCGTTGCCGAATATGGTCGTCAGCCGTGGACAGTGTACGGCGTGTTGCCCACGCATTTGTCGGTGTCTAACATCGCCATTAGTAACATGATATGGTCACTGATTGGCTTTGTGGTGTTTTATACCATTTTGTTTATCATTGAGATTTATCTCATGCAAAAATACGTCCGTCTGGGCCCTGCCAGTCTCGGCACAGGGCGGTATTTTGGCGAAAAAAGCGACAAAAACATCATCAATCCCAATGAATTTAAAGGAGTATAACCATGTTATTTGATTATGAAACCCTAAAATTCATCTGGTGGCTCATCATCGGCATCCTACTCATTGGCTTTGCCATCATGGACGGTCATGACATGGGCGTGTGTAGTCTGTTGCCCTTTGTCGGCAAAACGGACAAAGAACGGCGTGTGGTCATCAACACCATTGGCGCTCATTGGGAAGGCAATCAGGTGTGGTTTATTACCGCAGGTGGGGCGATTTTTGCTGCCCTGCCCCTGCTGTACGCCACGGCATTTAGTGGCTTTTATTGGGCGTTAATGGCGGCACTGTGGGCGTTGTTTTTTCGACCTGTGGGGTTTAAATACCGTAGCATGGTCAAAGATGAACGCTGGCGGACGGCATGGGACTGGGGGCTGTTTATCGGCTCGTTCGTCCCTGCCTTGATTTTTGGGGTGGCGTTTGGCAACTTGTTTTTGGGTGTGCCATTTGGCTTTGACAATCAGCTTGTCTCTACTTATACCGGCTCGTTTTGGGACTTATTGTCGCCCTTTGCCCTGCTCTGCGGTCTGGTGAGTGCCTTTATGATGATAACCCAAGGCGGGGTGTATTTGGCTCATCGCACGGTCGATGACATCCAAACTCGCACCAAAAAATTAACCACCGTCTCTGCCGTCATCATGTCGGTGTTGTTTGTACTGGCAGGCTTTTGGGTGGCAAATCTTGACGGCTATGTCATCACCAGTTCGGTGGACAAAAACGCCTTGATTGACCCCACGAGTAAGACCGTCATCACCGAGCAGGGGGCGTGGCTTGCTAACTTTAAGGCTCATGGAGCGTTGTGGTTATTTCCTGCCTTAGGCGTCATCATGCCTATCATAGCGGTGCTTGCCATGAAAGCAGGACGCACCTTGACTGCCTTTGTGTTGTCTAGCGTGGGCGTGCTTGGGGTAATTATGACCGCAGGGGTCGCTTTATTCCCCTTTTATATGCCGTCATCGTCCGACCCCCGTTCGAGCCTAACCGTATGGGACAGCACGTCCAGTCAGCTCACGCTCATGGTGATGGTCTATGTGGTGGTCTTTATCCTGCCTGTGGTGGTCGGCTACACAAGCTGGGCGTACGCCATCATGCGGGGCAAGGTTACCAAAGCCTACATCAAAGAGAACGAACATACACTATATTAGGAGACAACTCATGTGGTATTTTGCGTGGATATTGGGCTTAGGCTTTGCCGTACTGTTGGCGATTATCAGTGCCGTGTGGGTGGAGTTTGAAGACAGCCGAGAAAAGGCGTTTTATGGTAAGGATAAGAAGCGTGATGATTAGATGCGTTTTTTACTTTAACTTCAACCTTAACTTAACATGATAGCGTATTGATTATTGGGTGATTGGTTGTGGATTTATAAGGGCAAATCACATTTGCTCTGTGATAAAGTCTTGATTTTTAGGCGAACAAATTGCCCCTACACGCCCAAATTTTAACATATATCTTTATTGAGTAATACCATTTTTTAAACTGTCTGGGCAAATATGATTTTTCCCTTGATAAATCAATTACTTATATAATCAGCCATAAAATCAAACATCGGACAAAATATCGTCCGATTTTTCACAATCCCAATAACAAACCCTGCCAACAGATGAACCGACCCCCAAATCTTAGACACAAGATTAAAGGTTAGGTGTTAGAAACAGTCGCGTTATTTACAGTATTAAGGTAAAATACTGCAAATGAACATACACAAAAACACAAGACTGCTTCCCCACCATAGGGAAGCCATTTGGACTGCTTACCACAAAAACAAGCAATCAGTGACTTCACTGGCACTCGAGTACAAAGTATCAAGACCTACCATTTACAAGGTCTTAAAACTTGCTCGTGTTAAACTGCTTAAACCCCAAACCAGTACCAACAATCGCTTTAAACAAGCCAAGTATGGCATTAAACGCTTAGCTAAGATTGAAAAGTCCATTCAAGAC
>NZ_AUGF01000023.1 GCF_000426885.1 Moraxella caprae DSM 19149
TAGGCAGACCACAAACCAACGGCAAAGCTGAACGGGTCATACGAACATTGATGGAGCTTTGGCATAATCAATATGAGTTTGTCAGCAGTGAACACAGAAAGCAAGAATTAACCAGATTTCTTAATTTCTACAACACTGTTAGACCACATTCATCTTTAACCAAGAAAGATGAGATTACAGGAAAAACTTTAACTTTTACTCCTTATGAGTGGTTGGAGTTTTATTTTAAACAAAGTGTAAATAACGGGTGAGTTTCTTACATTTTAGGAAAAAAAGATTATGGCTAAAACAGTTGAACAACTTAAAGCCGAATTTGCCACAGAAGGTAAGACTTTTGTCTCTTGGGCAAATGAACGAGGCTATGACCCAACCTATGTCAGTCGTATCCTAAATGGCTCAATCCAAGCCAACTATGGCAAGGCTCACAAAATCGCTGTTGAGCTTGGCTTAAAACAGGAGAATAGCGATGATTAGTCAAGAAACCCTATCCGTCAGCCAAAGCATTGTTGTGATTGACGACACGCCACTAACCCAAAACGAGACCGAAAGCTATGACAACCTGTCCGCCCTTGAACAGCTTTTGATTGATGACTTTCGCAAGCTAGATAAAGACGACCAAAAAATCGCCTTTGGGTCGGTGCATTCTTTGGTAACGAGTAATTGGGAGTGGACACAATGAGCGGTAAAGGTACTCGTATCCTGCAAGTTTTTAAGGCATTGCACAACCATCCCTTGATTGGGATTAGCAACAAAGAAATTGCCGATAACTTAGGATTTACCCCCACTCAAGTCAGCCGTGATTTGGCGGACTTAATCAGTGAGGGCTTGGTGCAAAAACTGGATAATGGCAACTATGCCTACTCTATCCGCACCCTGCAAATCGCTGAAAATTATCGCAAACAGCACGAGAGACTAAAAGCGAGAATGGATGAAATCCAACGCAATGTCGGTATCGGGCTTTGATGGTGCGATTGGCTTTGCTAATGCCTGTGGAGAGTGCCTTTAACACAACAACAGACGGCGGATAGCGGTATTCAATCTCGCTAATCTCAAATCGCCCAAGCGACATAAGCTCGCCTGTATCATCCGCCAGCGACAATTCCACGCCATCGCCATTGTCAGGATACCAATCATACAGCCAGTCGCCATTCACATCCTCAAGCGTTAAAGTAATTTCGTCCGATTGGTCGGAGAGATAATCGGTATAAGTGATTTCCAGTAGGTATGGCGTAATGGCGTTTGTGATGTCTTTTTGCTCATAGATGACGGCAAATTTGGGCTTGTCGGTGTTTTGTATCATTGTGGGTCTCCAATGGTCAGTCTCTAAACCAAGGGGGCAAATTGGCATTTTTGGCTTGCGATTTTTGGATAATCGGCACAAAGACAGTTGTGCCTGCGGTCAAAGTTTCAGACAGGGCAAGCCGTGGATTGGCGTCCATAATCCGCCCAATCTCATCCACCGTGCCATAATAGCGATGGGCGATTAAATCAAAGCGGTCGTGTTCATTGCAGGTGTGGATTAGTACGCTACTCATTTTTTAAATAATCCTATCTTTTAAATAGTTTTAGGGGTTTTTTACTGGCGATTTTGGCGGTGAGTTTAGACACGGTGGATTTACCCACGCCCATTGCACCGATTGCCCCTGTAAAGGCGGTCTTTGCCTGTGTCAGGTTGCCACTTTGCACCGCCCCAATGCCAACGCCCACCTTGCCTAGCGTATACGCCACCGCACCGCCAAACTTGCCCATACCGTCCAATTTATCAGCATAAGCGGACAAAGCAGGAATGTTTGACAAGCCTTTGATAATGCCAGTGCCGTCTGATACGATTTCTGATAAGGTCAAGGCATAACGAGCAGGGTCATTACCAAGTTCGCCAAGCAAGGCGATTTTTGCCCCGATACCATCAAGCAGTCCGTCGCTTCTGTGCCACGCTCCCACATCTGCCATTAGGCTTGCCGTTTCAATGTCTATGGGAGCATTGATACTGTCGTCTTTAACCGATAAAAGTGGCACGCTGTCCATCGTGGCAATGGCTGGCGTGGGATTGGGGGCGGTCGGGTCGCCGATAAACTCGGTCAAATCCACATCAATGTCCATCGCCAAAGTATCGCCCGTGTCATTTTGGGCAGTGGTGGTAACGGATAATTTATCAATGATGTAAAAGCCTATCATCTGCCCTGAGCCTGTAACGAGTGCCTGTGCATCTTGTGAGATAAAGGCTTGGTGCAATGCCTGATACTGCTGACCCACATCGCCCAGTCGCCAATGCAGGCGTAAGCTGAATTTGAGCTTGTCAAGGAGTAGCCCCAAGCCTTGTGTGCGTGGCTTGCCCTGTATAACTTCGTGATGGACAAATTTGGCGTTGTGTGTGGTGGTCAAGGCGGTAAAACTGTCGGTCATAAGAAAGGGGATTTGCCCAAGCATGGCGTACATCAGTAAGCTCTCCGTAGTTTGTCTTGTTGCATTCTAGCGAACATTTTTTCAAATTCGGCTTGTGATAACTGCAAGGCTCTTTCAATTTTACCCATATCATTGCCATTTGCGTTAATGGTAGGATTAAAATGAATGGTAATGTTGCCTTGTTGTTGGTTGTTTAAGTTATTGGCATTGGTGGCGTTGGTGTTTGTCATTCTTGCTTGATGTTCACCCACACTTGTGCTGATTTGGGCGGACAGATTGCCCATTTTTGCCCCAAAGTTTGCCGTTACGCCACTTGCGACAGAGCCAATGGCGGACACAGGTTTTTGACCGCCTTTGTCAATGCCAATGGCTAAGCCCTCAGACACCCACAAGCCAAACTGACGAAACACACGGCTAGGACTATTAATGCCAAGCATTCTTTTAGCAGTGCCAGCAACATTGCCTATGGTACTACTAATCGCCCCCACAACCGCTCCCGCCATAGATTTAATACCACCAATAAGCCCTTGAATGATATTGACCCCAAAGGTGCGAAAGCGACCCACAAGCCCACTTAAAAAGCCCCAAACGGCGGAAAAGGCGGTAGAGAATGCGGAGACGGGGCTAAATCCAGCGATAACTGCACGCAGTCCTGCCACCGCCACCGCAAAGAGTGAACGAATGCCATTCCAAATACTGCCTGCCACCGCAAAGAGCGTGGATAACGCACCGCTCCACACACCAATGATGGTGCTTGCTACTGAGGCAATAATATTAACAATGCCAATAATGACTGCCCCAACGGTTTGACCCATTGACCTTGCTCCATCGCCTGCCCTTTGACTTTGGGAAAAAAATTGACCGAACCAATCTATGATTGGGGCAACAAGTGGGGAAATACTCGCCCATAGTCCACCAAGCACCGCCACCACAGGGGCGAAAGTGGCCGATAATTGACTGCCAATACCGCTAAAAGTTGCCAATAATGGGGCAACGCCTGTCATAATACCGTCCCACAGACCCATAAAGAATGAGCTAATCGGTGTCCAATATTTATAAACCACCAACGCCACACCTGCCAACGCAAGGGCAAGCCAGCCAATCGGTGTGGTCAAAAGAGCCCGACCAAAGCCCATGACCGCCACTCGTAGAACATTGAACACGCCAGAGAGTGAACCAAGCCTACCAAAGGCGGAAGTTAGGGCGGTAATGCCTGATTTGACAAAAGTCATACCTTTGCCAAATGCCAATACCGCCGTTCTTGCTTGGCGTAAAGTTAAGCCAAATAACTGCAAGGCGGACGCTGGTTTGTTCATACTAAATAAGGCAAACGCCAATCTAAACTTTTGAAAAATCCCCACAAAACCAAGCAACTGACCGCCCAAGCCAAAAATGGACAATGACAACCCATTTAACAAAAATCTGACAGCAATACCACTGGCACGAAAAGCAAACAAAGAACCCACAATCGTTACCAATCCTTTAACCAAAGCAGGATTGGCAGAAGCCCATTCAATCAGTCTGGTAACGATTGGGCTAATCTGACCTACCAGTCCCACAATGGTTGGCAATACCGCAGAGCCAACTTTGACCCCCAAATCCACCAGTTGATTTTTTAGGGTTTTGATATGATTTGCGGTTGTGGCGGCTTGGTTGTCAAATTCTCGGCTCATTGAGCCAAGATAGCTTAGATTGCCTGATGGGTCTTTTTCATTGAGTAGGTCAAGCTGTCGCCCATACTCACCAACGCTATTTGCCAACAATTGCACATCATCGTTATAGTTACTACCAAACAATTTTGTCAAAAAGGGATACTGGTCATCTTCTGGCAACTCTTTGATTTTTTGCAAAAATTGGGTGATTGCTCCTTGTGCATCTTCGTTCATCATACGGGCAAATTCGCCTGTCTTGTAGCCAAGCCTTGCTAAGTCGTCATCGTATTTGCCCGTTTTCATCATCGCCATTGTAGAGAGCATACCCTCCATTGCTTGTGCAGCAAGTTCTGGCGGTTTACCCATACTCAAAAAAGTAGAGCCAAGAGCCGCCGCCTGATTTTCGGTCAATTTTAATTGTCTAGCAGTACCGCCCACACGAGTAAGCACATTGACAATGTCGGCGGCATTTGAGTTGGCATTGTCTGACAAATGGTTAATGGCATCGCCAAGACGGTCAATGTTTTCAATCGGCACTTTTAGGACATTAGACAGCGTTGCCATTGCCTTACCAGCGTCTCCTGCCGCCATATCAAAGGCAACACCCATTTTGGCGGCGTTAGTTGCAAAGCCGAGCAGGTTTTCACGAGCCACGCCTGATTGCCCACCTGCGGCAACGATTTGTGCAATCTCTGTTCCTGCCATTGGAATGGTATGGGTCAGCCTTAAAATGTCGTCTTGCATTTGTTTGAACTGCTGTGGCGTGTCAAAATCCACCACTTTTTTGACATCTGCCATCGCACTTTCAAAGTCAATGGCAAGCTTGACAGGCATCGCAACCGTCGCCCCAAGACCCACCAAATCCATCGCTTCGCTCATCAGACTGCTACGAATTTGCCTAGCATTTTCAATATGGGCATCCACACGAGTTCGCATATCTGCCACACGATTGACACTTCTGATACTATCGCCAAGCCGATAATACTGCCCAATCAACTCGCCCACATTGCCAGACCCTCTGGTCATCGCACGGTCAATCTGTCCGCCCAGTCGTCTGTGTTCATCGGTTGCAATGCGAGTGGCTGACCGCAAGGATTGTACGCCACCGCCAAGCTGAGTAAAGGCTCTCATTGCCCCACCGATGGCGGCGGTTGCGACAATGGATATTGATAATTCGGTTGCCATAAGGTACAATAATCCTAATTATTTAAGGGGGAGTGTATGCTTGCAAGTGCGATTATTGGGTTTTTGCTTGGCTATGCGTTTGTTGCTTTGTTGCCCGCGGTGTGGAGTTTGCTTAAAATCTCCTTTGAGATTGTGCGTGCCTTGTTTGAGCTGTTTAGAGAGATTTACGAGTTAATTCGCTATGGCGTACAAGACCCCACAAAAGAACCCACCCCAAACCGCCCCTAAAAGGCGGTTTTTTGATAGCCTGCTTTGATTTGCCGTGTGGCTTGGGCTATCCATCGCTTTATCTCGCTGATTGTCATTTCTTCTAAGTCAAAATGCGAAAAGCCAAACCACCACGCAAGGTCAGCGAGCGCCTCGTCCAGCTCCTCTACTTTCCCGCCGCCATCTCCTTCATCACTTCTTGTAACTTGGCATAGTCGCTGATGTCAAGGTTATCAAGGTCTTCTGGCACAAGCCCTGTCAAGCTAGACAGTAGGTGCATTTCTTTGTCTGCATCGTTTTTGTGTTCGCTCATTTTTCGGATGTCTTTGACTTTGGCACGGCGGACACTTAGGGTGTCAAGCACTTCGCCTGTGCCAAGCGTGATGGGAAAGTTAAGGGTAATGCTAATGCTCATAACAGCTCCAATAAGTGAATAAAATGTGTGGGGCAACCGTGATTGCCCCACCAGCGTTGCACGGATTATTATAGGGCGTGGCAAAGATAGGGTCTTTTAAAGGGTTTTAAGAAAATTTTAGATAAAAAAAGTGAAAGGCTGTTGCATACAGTGAAAAAGTGGGGTATAATATCCCCCAACAGGCGTAGAAACCTGAATTACAAGCGGACATCCGCACCCGACAGACTTTGCGGTATTTTTATGTCCAAAATTTGCCTTGATGTGAAATTTTGGCAAGACTATCTCAATTATGCCGACAGGGCGGAGAATACAATACCCCACTTGTGGGGGAATAATCCCGACCGACTTGTAACGGTTTTCTAACCTGTTGGCACCCTATTTTAGGGTTAAACTTAGAAACTTTTTACAAGGAGACATTTATGTCTACAATCCTACCTACTGGCAATCGCCAAACAATGTCAAGCCGTGAAGTTGCAGAACTCTGTGGCAAAAAGCACCGCCACGTTTGCCGTGATATTGACAATCTCAACACTACCTATGAAAAAATGGGTATGCCCAAAGTTGGACACACCCCCTACATCAACCACCAAAACGGTCAAGAATATAATGAATTCTTGCTTACCAAAGAGCAATGCGTTGATTTGATTAGTGGCTATCATACCGAAACACGAATTCGCATTAACCGCCGTTGGCAAGAACTAGAAAACAACCAACACGCCCTACTAGACAAAGTGGATAACGACACCGCTTGGCTGATTGATGAACTTCAAGATGAAGTACTGCGGACACAGCCAGAGTTGTTAAAGCTCATCACTTATCGCAAGATGGGATTATCACAGCGAGAGATTGCCCTGCTTTTGGGTGTGTCTGACACCACCATTCGCCACCGCTTATCAAAACTTGCTCGCTTGGGCTTTATTGACTACACACCCAATGAAAAGTATCAACAAATGGGGCGATTGGGCTACCAAGCCAAACAAGCAAAACAGCTAACTTTGGGGGTGTAAGATGAAGATGATGATTGAAGAATGGGACACCATTCCCCTAAGCGAAGTGATTGGCTTGCTTGATGTGATGATTGATTTGGGGGCATCACAAACTGACACAGACACCATTCAGCTGTCGCACACCAGTTTTATTGACACCTTATCAATGATAAAAGAACGCCTAAAAACCGTAGAGCTAAAACTTACCCCAATGCCCTAAGCTCAAATACCAATAAACCCCCAAATCTCACGGTTTGGGGGTTTTGTTTGGGTCTGGGCTTTACGCCCCCACCACACGGCGAAAGCTCGCCAGCACATCCGTGCCACCCACACGGTATTCATTTTTAAAGGCATTAAAATAAAACACTTCTTTGCCGTCCACGAGCTGACGCACTTCGTGGGCTTGAAAAGTGCTGGAAAACTCCGCCTTTTCTTTGGGTTTGTAGCTTCCCATAGGGTTTTTGGAGAATGTGCCTGTTAGGATTGTAACCAGTGGTACTTCTGCTGCCAAGCCTTGTGCATCGTGCTTTTGAATATCAGCACGCACCATCAGCTGAACCGCTTTAAATGGATGGTAGATGGTAGCAAATACTTCTTCATAAAAGCTGTTCCAAGTGATTTCCCCTTCCATTGCTTCTACACCGCTAGGAAGTTTAATCGTACCGACCAGTCCAAGACCCTTATATTCATCTTGACTGACTTCCACATCAGGTAGCTTGATTTCACTGGCTTGACCCAGTAGGCTGTTACCATTGACATAAATATTGGCGTTAAAAATGGCGTTAATTTGCATTGTTATCTCCTAAAAAGTCGCCTTATTTCTTACCAGTCAAATTGACCAGGTATTTTCTTGTCATTACGCTGGCATTGGTAATGCGTTCGGCAGGCAGTTTTGGTGTGTAGTCATAGACGAGCGGAATTTGCCCTTTGCTAAATGCGTCCACAAGGTCGTATTCATAATCCAATGACACCGAGTAGCCAACAATGGATTTAAGTGTTCCCAAATAAGTGCGAATGCCCTCGATAAGACTGTCAATCAGAGCATCATCAATGGGTCTGTCCACATATTGCAGCTCAAACTGGCGGATAGATTCATCAATGATGTCGCCTGTACGCTGTGCCACTTCAAAGTTTTTGATATGACTGACGGACGGAAAACACGCCAAGCGGTTACCCCAAGCCCGAAAGCCTGTGCCATAGCTGTTAAAGACGGTGGTAATGCCTTTTTCGTTTAAGCGGTTGGTCTCGCTTTGTGGGTCATCAATACGAGCGGTGAGCGGGATTTCTAGGGCAGTTACACCAAGTAGCTCGTGGTTGGATTTTGAATGCCAATAGCCTTTGTCCACATCGACTTTCATACGCAGACCTGCCAAATGCGTGGCAAGGTGTTCTGTGCCAAGAATACCCACGACATACGGATAACACAGCTCGGCACGGTCGGAACTTGTGTTAAAGTTAATCGTGCCACTTGCCCCACGCCCTTGTAGGACGATGGATAAGTTGGTCCCTTTGGGGGCGTTGATGTAGGCGATGGCGTTTAGCTTGTTTGCCACGGCAATCATCGCACTGCTTGCCGTGGCGGTCTTATCATACTCTGGCACGATGATGATTTTGGCATCCGCCCCAAACTTACCAAAACCTTCGGTCAAAAGCTCCAAGCCTGTGCGTTTGCCTGTGCTTGCCACAAATCCGCCCAAAATGTCGGCTTCGGTAACTTTGGCAGGGTCGGTGTAAGTATAGCTAATGGTTGGGGCGGTGGGGCGAGCGTTAAAGGCAATCTCGCCTGTCAGCGTGTTAATGGTGTATTGGTTGGCATTTAGTACGGTTTGACCGTCTTTGACAGTATAACCCCGTTGAATGGCAGGTTTGCGGGTTTTGGCAGTCAAAGTATTAACATCTACGGTTAAGACTTCATCAGTAACGACAGTCTTGTGGCGAGCAGGGTCGCAGACATTAACCACATAAGCAAGACCTGCTTTGTAGCGTGTCCAGATATGAGAAGCATCAGGCAAGGTAAAGCCTGCTTTGGTGGCTTCATCACCACCAAACTTGGCAAAATCTTTATTGGTTTGACATAGGGTTAGCACATTGACATCACCAATGGGGGCAGTCCCCACAATGGCAGTAATTGCACCGTTTACAGTATAGACAGGACTAGAACCACCGTCAATGCGTTTGGTTTCGGTGCCGTGATGAAAAGACATAAAATACTCCTTTTAAGTTAAGGGGTTTTCTTTTTAAGGGTTGAATTTAAAGGGTCAAAGGGGCGTCTTGTGTGGACTTGCACCACTTTGGGGCGATTATCAGGCTGACAGACTTCCACGCTTTGGGTCTCGATGCGTATCTTTAACTCATATTGCCACGCCCCTCCGTCTTGATGCAGATAGCGTTCACTGACCAGATGAATTTTGTTGCAATGCTTAGGGCGAAAACCTGTGATGACCGCTCGCACTTTGTCTAGTAAAGCAATCGCTCCTTTATCGTGATGGACGCCACGCCCAAAGACCGTTAGCGAAAAGGTTAATTTACGAGTTTGGACAATGGCGTGCGTATCGTCCGTCATCTCATAATCCGACCCCTGATAGCCAATCAGTACCGCCCCAACAGCGTGCATAAAGCGATAAGTGGCAGGATTATCAGGAAATAAATCCACTTCTATACTTGGCAAATCCTGACGGAGCTTTTCTCGCACACTTGCCAAAATCGCCAAAGTAATGCTGTCTGTCATCAGTAACCACTCCAATCACTCTTGCCACGAGAGCGTACTCGGTACGCCCCACGCTCTTTGTGTAAGGCGTTTTCGTTTTTGGTAAGGTCGGTGGCAAATAGGTGCATTTTGCCATTTTGAACAAGATTTAACATTTTTAAAGCATCATCATAGGCAGTTTGCAAGGTTTTTGGCATTTCACTGGCGTTAATCCGTCGTTTATGCAACCAATAGCGGGCAATGTCGCCACACCAAGTATTTAAAAGCGTTGGCACAGATTGCAAAGGCAGAGCATAACGCCCCGCCAAATAGCCGTCCGCCACTTGGCAAGCATGGCTGATTGCTTTATCCACCACCGCCCAATCAGGCTCGATATCTTGATAATCATAGTGATTGGTAAGGTCATCACGGCTAAGCTGGATAAGCTCTACCTTGCTACACAAGGCAATCATATCTTCACGGCTGACATAAGGGGCGGTATGGGTCATTATTTAAGCCTTTTTGCGAGTGGATTTTTTGGGTTCGGCAGTTTCGCTGTTGGTTGGGGCGTCGCTAGTAACTGCTTCATCGCTGATAGCTTCACCACTTTCGGTGTCATCCGCTTGTGGGGCGACTTCGTCAAGGCTTGGCTCATCTTGGACTTCTAGTGTTGGCTCTGATTCAAAAACTGGCTCGGATACAGGTTCATCGACTGGCTCATCTGACACATCATCAAGTAGCGTGGTATGGGCAGACACCTCGGCATACACTTCGTCAGTCAAATCAATGATTTGACCTGTTTCAATGCGTACCATTTCGCCATTTTGCTCAAGGATTAAAGGCGTGTTTACTTGGACTTTTTTCATTGCTTGCTCCTTATCTTAATAGGACTTTGACAGGTTTGTTTGCACCGCTTGCCGATGATAGGGCGAGAAATTGCCCTGTTTCGGACTTGATGGCACAGCCTTGGGCGTCTGAGCCGACTTTGTCGCCTTGGGCAATCGCACCGCCAGACTCCACAATACCTACACCCAAAATTTCTACCGCCACGGACTCACCTTGTTTTGCGTCCACAGGCACAATACCAAAAATAGGGTCGTCAGCGGTGGCTTGTCTTCCCTTGGCGGATACAAAACGATTGCCGATAAGTTCGCTCATTGCCAGCATAGTAACGGCAACGATTGCTGATTTGGTTGGATTTGCCATTGTTATTCTCCTTGCAAAAGCGTGTTTTTGATGTGATAGCCGTGCAATGCCCACAGCTCGTTAATAGCATTATCAAAGGCAATTTTACGCCCAATGTTTTCATCAAATTGTTTGGGGTCAATACAGCCAGATTTACCAATCACGGTATAGCCACTTTTTAAAGTCAAGGCACACACCGTGCAGGTTTCGCCAAAGCGGGCATATTCTTCCTTGTCAATCAAGGCTTGCAAGTCTTCTTGGGTAATTTTGGTCATTTTAATCTCCAAAGGTTAAATCACATTTTCAAACAAGAAACCACACGCACCGCCCACGACAGCAGCTTTGCGAATGTCGGTATAACGCACATACTGCACCTTACCGCCTTCGCCATCATATCTGTCCACGACAGGCAACCCACGGCGACGGAAAGTATAGCCAAACGCAGGTACGCCCTCATCATTACCGCTTGGTACTTGGTCTGGGCGGACAATCAGACTGGCAAAATTACCCCAAATCGGTTTGGTTTGCTTATTGCCCACTGGGATTGATACCGCATTACCGATGAGAATTTCATCTAGCTCTAACAGCTCTTTGAGCGTGGCGACATTGAGCAGTGGCTTATTGGCACTATCGCTAATCAGCGAGCGAAGTTTGGCACTTCGGCGGATTTGGGTATAGACCTGACCGCTTAGTACGAGCGTCTTTGGGGTTACGCCTGTTGCACTTCGCACCTGCTCTTTGGCATCGTCAATGATGGTCTGAATGTCGGCATCGTCTGCTGTCCACTTGGCGGATGCAAAGTCCTTGCTGTGGGCGTTGGCATAGACCGATTTTGTTTGGATAAGGCGAGCGATTTCGGCTTCTTGGCGAAGTTGCACCCCTTGGGTGACACGGCGGGTGGCTTTGGCGTGTTCGTCAAATTGGCTCTCGTGCTGTTCACGGTAATCCACGCCTGCGGCTAAGTCGTGTTCTTCTAGCACCACAGGCATTGTCGTGGTTTTATCTAGCGTGATGATGTTGCTGGCTGCACCGACTGCTCGCTCGGTTTCATATTCCACCAGCGAACCCTTGCCAAAAATCGGCACTTTAATGCCTTCTTTATCGGTATAAACCACAGGCATAATCTGCTCGCCAATAAAATCCGACTGCATATAGCCTAGGGCAAGATTGGTTAAAACTTCGTCTTTGCCACGCAAGTTTTGTAAATGTGTTGCACTCATAAAAACTCCTAAAATTATTTAAAAATCAAGCCGTGCGGCGGGCAGCTTCTTCATAACTGATGTTTTCGGATTTCATCAAGGCGACCGCTCGCTCGTGGTGGGACATATTTTCGCTAAAATTGACCGTGCTTTTGGTAACTTTGTCGGTCAAATGTGAATGCTGTTTTGGCAAGTTGCCCAAAAATTCTTTAAAGGCGACCGCCAATGGCTTTTTGTCATCGCCTTCGCCAAAGTCAGCGGTGGTGTCGTTTGGAAATTCGGCAAAGTTTAACACTTGGGTCAATAGCTCCTTATCACAGGGCTTAATCTTGCCGTCTTTGACAAGGCTTTCAGCAAAATTGGCATTGACGGTATTTGCCACATCTCGCTCTTTTTTGGCTTGAAGGGCTTTAAACTTGGCAAGTTCGGCTTCGGCTTTTTCGGCTCGTGCCAGTGCTTCGGTTACATCTTGATTCATTGTATTCTCACTTTGGTTGCTTTGGGTTGGGGTGGAATTTAGGTCATCGGATTTGCTATCGCCATCAGTATTGGTTTTTGGTTGAGTGTTGGTGTCCACGCTTGGATTTACTGTGTCAGCTTGATTTGTAGGAGCTTCACTAAAATTAAAAAATCTGGCAAAGACGCTCTTAATATCAAAGACAAGTTTTTCACTCTCGGACAGCTCGCCAAAGCTGACAACGCCGTCGCTATTATCATTAAAGCTGACAGGCGATAAGCCTTTGACCGCAGGGGCAATGCTCCTAAAAACCCAATATGGCGTAAATACCAGTTATCAGGCTTAGGATTGCTTGGGTGTTTGGGCGGGTAGAAGCTGGCGGAGAGTTTCTTATAACGACCTTGTTTAACCAAGTCCACAAAGCCTGCGTCCATTTCGCCAAACTGGGCATACAGTTTGTCGCCTTTGGCGGATAGGGATTTGACCCAGCCATAAGCAGGGGCGTTATCGTCTGGATGTCCGATGACGATGGGGGCTTCGTGAAAGCTCGGATTGTAGCCCTTTGCAATGGCATTAAGGTCGTCAGGCGTGATGGTAACTTCTTTGCCCGAGTTATCGGCTCGTGTGCCAGCGATAAAGATTTCGTGTTGTATGGTTTGCATAACATTAACCCCATATTTTTGGGTTATTATGCAAGACTTTGTGGGATTGGTCTTTTAAAGTGTTTTAATAATTTATTTGCTAGGCACAATCTTGTATAATATGTTTTGTCTAACGACATTAACATAATTTCTACTATTGTAGATAAGCGTTTTAAGAAATTCGGTGGATACATTAAGGATTTTACTAGGATTTGAAAATGGGCGATTTTAGGGGGCTATTTTGGGGCTTTTAGGGCGTATTTGGGGTGGTGTGGGGATTTGGTGGGATAAGGGCGTTAAAAGCGGTTTTGACCGTTTTTGACCGCCTTTTGTGGGGCGTTTGGATAACATCAATCGTCCCACAAGGAGAATTGGCGGGTATTAAACTCAAATTGGCGTTGTTCTTTGATAATGGCGTAAATGCGTTGCAAGGTTACACCATACTTTTTGGCAAGGACTTCGTGGTTGTCGCCCGTGAACTCATCATAGATTTGGCGGTTACGGCGGGCGGCTTTGCCAGAGATGTTTTTGGGAATGTACAAATTCTCACCGCCAAACTCATCAAGCACGGTGTCGGTGCTTTCTTCTGCGACCGTGAGTGCCTGATGACTTGTCATGCCCTGACGGATTAGGGCGTGATAGATGATGTCATAGAGGGCTTGACTAAATTCGTGTTGGCGGGATTTGCTCATTTTGGCTTCCTTTGGTTAAGTGTTGGTTTGGTTTTTTCTACCCGTTTACGCCAGTTTTTTAAGCGTTCTATGACATTACTGGCTTGCTCACCACTCAAATCATCTATGGCGGTTTGGGTTTGATTTTTGATATAAGTTGCCAGTGCTTGCTCACTCTCATTTCTAACCGCTCCGAGTGCGTGTAAATCCAGCCACAGATGGCGGATAAGTTTGATTTGTTGTTCTATGTCAAGACTTGCCTTATCGTCTATGGGCTTTGGGTCTTTTTTCTTGTGTGTTACCACAAACCCAAGCTGTTTTAATCTTGTCAATACCTTGTTTAATTCATAGACATTCATCGCTTTGGTGCTGTCTTTGCTAGTCATCGCCACAAGGAGCGAGCGGTAGGTATCGTCATCTAGGCACAGTTTACTTTTGCCGATATGGATAAGCTGAATGAGTTTGGGCTTATTTAATGCAGTTAGTTTGGTTTTGTGTTGGCTCATTTTGATTTTCCTTAAATTGGTGATGATAAGCAAGGCTTACCCCTGCTTATCATTTGGGCTTGGTGTGTTTAATTAACGGCTTCTTTTAGCCCTTTGCCCGCTTTAAACGACGGTACTTTTTTTGCTAAGATTGTCAATTTTTCGCCTGTTTTGGGGTTACGCCCCGTGCGTTCTTTGTGGGTTTTGATGGTAAACTAGCCAAAGCCCACCAGATTGACTTCGCCACCTTTTGCCAGTTCGTCTTTAATGCTACCCAGCACCGCATTGACCGCATTCTCGGCTTGTTTTAGGGGTAAGCCGTCTAGTTTGTCATAGACAGATTTAACGAGTTCTTGTTTGTTCATAATATGTTACCTTTTAAAATGGTCTGCTAGGACAATGACAAGGCGACCAACGCTTGCCATTGTTTTGCTCTTTTGTTTTTAGGGGGGGATTAAAGATTGGCAAAATCAAGGCTAATTTGCTGATATTTTCCGTATTCATCTCGCTCATAAAACCGCATATATTCTTTTGATGAGATGACTTGGGTGGCATCACTGATGGCGGTCATTGCTTTTTGCCATTTGTCATCTGTGATGTTAAGACTACGCAAGGATAGCACTCGGCGAATGTTAATTTTGCCTTCTTTGTCCACCGCAAAAGCATTGTCAATGATGGCTTTGATGTTGTCGTTGCTGTCGGCTGTCCACTCACGCAGACATTCGTCAATCAAGGATTTTGCAACCTGCAAGCGTTCGTCAAATACAAGGTTATCTTGGATAGCAATTTGCACTTTGTATTTGCCATCAAAGCTCATCAAGCTAACATTGCCTTTTTTACCGCCAATATGAGTATCGTACTCTTGGGCGGAGAGTTCCACGAAGTTGTGAAATTCAGCAAAAAACTGCTCTTTTACCGCCCGCATTTGGATTTGTAGGCTTAGGGCTTGCCCCACAAGATTGATGACAGTTTCGTCTCTTAGCTTGTCAATTTCCTTGATTTTATCAAGGGGGATAAGGTGTCCCTTGTCGTTTAGGCGGTAGCCGTCAGGAATGGCGGTATTAGCGATTGGGGTTTGTTCGGTCATAAATTACTCCAATTGGGTTGGTTAAGGTAATTCAAGATAACGACATTGTAAAGTGTGAGCGGTCATAAACAGTCGCATTTTTAGCAAGTGGTCGTCATTGTCTTGGTTGAGTTTGAATAAATCATCTTTAGCGGTCATAATCGCCGTTGCCAGTTTTTCTTTGTCAAGCTCGCCATTTTTGATTAGGATTTGCAAGGCTTCATCAAGCAATAGCATTGGCAGAGAATACTGAGCATCGGTGTTGTCATCAATATGTATCATCATTGGCATAATTCACTCCTAAAATATCAGCACAAACACCAAGCCAATCGCCAGTACAATCACGGTCAAGATAAGCAAGGCAATCCACGCAGACTGGCGGTCTTGGCGGTATTGCATACGCACGATGTCCATATCCATTTTTGCCAGTCGCTTCTTTTCGTGTTGTAGCCACAGGTATTCGGACACCGATAGGCTTGGGTGTTTGTCTTTGGATTTAGGGTTTTGAGTGTTCATTTTTTGCTCCTTAAATGCTTTTGATAATATCGCCATCTACCTTGTCAAAACCCAAATAAACGGTTTCGTTCATAGCGTGGGCGACTAGGTTATTGACCGCCAAAGGATAAAGCAGACTGTGTTCGTGCGTGCCAGCTTTGGTGCGAGATTTGACGGTCAGACGCTGACTTATCGCATCAAGGGCGGACTCATCTAAGATTTGTTTAATATCGCCTCCTGCTCGCTCAAATTTATGCTTTAAGTAACCCGCCAATTTACCATCGGTCAAAGGCTCTAAGGTGGCAATCTCACAGCGTTGCACCACTTCACGCACGGTTGGGTTATTTTCAGCCAATTTGGTGGCAAGCTCGGTCTGTCCAATCAGCACAATGCCAAGCAAGCGGTCAAAACCTGCTTTTATTTTAGGTGCTTTAAGGTGGGAATGGGCAAGCCGTGAGCCTCCTCAATGACAATCAAGTGGCGATTGCCCGCCTTGTGGCTTTCGGTTAGAGCCTTGTGGATTTGACGAAAGCGAGCCTCTGGGCTTCTTTTGGGTTTTTCGCTTGGAGCAACCGCCTCCAAGATACTTTCGGCAATGTGTACCGATTTTAAGGTTTTGCCCTTGATGTCATTATCCTCCATCGCCAGCACATACGGTTCAATAATAACGGTAGGCTTGCCGTTCTTAAAAAGTCGGTCGTGCAAATCCTCATGCAGGGTAGATTTGCCTGCACCGCTCTCGCCAATGACCGCAAGAAACCCGCCATTACTTGCCACATCATATAGGCGTTCACGGATATAGCGGACATCATCGGATTTAAAAATATCGTCTGATGAGCGGATTTCGTCATCAAAGGGGTCTTTGGCAAGCCCAAAATGACGGCGAGTTTGGGGGTTTAGGGTGGATTTTCTAAGTAGCATAAGTTCATCCTTATCTTGACTTATGGGAGTTTTTGGGTTTTGGCTTTGGGTCAAAATGCTTGGCACGCTGACCCCATTTTTAATAAAATGGTTGGCAAGATTTGCCTTAAATTGTTTGGTATTTTTGCTTGGAAACACACCGTGAACCACAGCATTGACAAGAGCCGTTTTGCTAATACCCAACTCATTTGCCACGGTCTGATAAGATTTTCCAAGTTCGTTAAAGGCGGTTTTCATTCCTAATCCTTATGCAATTTTTAAAATCTGTTTAAAGGTAGACTCTTCGCACAGTTCACTAAACACTTCATCAAGACCGCTTGCGTGAATGCCATCAGGGTAGCGTTCTTGTAGTACCTTGACCGCCAAGCTCCAATCCGCCCCCAGTGCTTCTAAGCGTGGTTTTAGTTGCTTGGCGATGTCCACTTTGGATAGGACAGGCTCGGCAATCGCTCGCTCATAACGGCTTTGCTCCACGCTCTGCACGCCTTTTTTGGGCATGTACAGCGTGTTATCATTGTCAAGTACCGTATCGTTGTGCTTATAGGGGTCAAGTTTGCCATCAAAGGGTAGAGCCTTGGCTTTGCGTTTGATTTGTGCTTGTTCAAGCGTATCTGTCCCCATAGCGATTTTTTGCAATTCTTTGGCGTGTGTTTGGGCTTTGGTGTCATTATGAGCCTTATAGCCTTGACCCACGATGATGGCATTTTCACGAAAGCCCATCTCATCAAAGACCACTTCTGGCACAGCCACCCAATTCTCGCCAACACCATCTGCGGTCGGTACACAGACCCTAGCACCGTCCACTTCCCACGGATTTTGGGCGACTAGGATTTTTTGTCCGACAAGTACAGGCAATGCTGAGACATCGTACACCTTGCCCTTGTAGCGAATTTCAAGCTCTGGGGTGACTTTGGCTTCTTTTAGCACAGACAAAGCAAGCGATTTGCAATACTCGGCAGGTGGAGCGATGATAAGCTCGTCCGACTTTATCTTTTGCCACGCTTTATAGCGAGTCATACCGTGGCGTGAGTGAATGGCTTGGCTATTAAAATAGCGTAGCCACTTATCACACAAGGCATTTAGAGTATCAATGTCATTCACTTCCACAAACTTTAAGCCACTCTCAAAATGCGTCTCGACAATGTCGTTGGCTTTTTCCACTTGCCCTTTGGCTCGTGGGTTATTAGGCTTGTTGATTTGCACCATTACATCTAGGGCTTGGCATAAGGTCTTAAAAGCCGAGCTGGTGTTAGCCGAACCGGGGTCTAGCATAACCATCTTTGGTACGCCACGGATAGGGTCTTTGCCAATGTCGGCTTTGGGCGACATCATACGAATAAAAAAGTCGCACAAATTTGCCGAAGTTTCCCCACCAAAATAATAATGACAATAAATCACCCCGCTGGCGTGGTCTGTACCTGTGTATCGCCACACACGGTCATTGATGATTTTGACGACATTGGCGGGCTTGTTTTTATAAAATTCGTCGTGACTTGCCACACGCAGTCCTGTATCTTTACCTGCTCGTGGCAAGTAGTACAAGACGCACAGACTGGGGTCAATTTGCCACAGATGATTGGGGTGTAGGCTTTTCATCGACACCACAGGGGCAGGCTCTAACAGTTGATCTGGGTGCAGATGATAGGCTTTTAGCCCACGCACAATCGCCCCTACCGACAATGCCGTTCCGTCTGTGTGGCACGCCTGTATCATACCGTTAGCACGAAGCATCGTTACCGCTCGCTCCACCGTCATAATACGTTTGCCATTTTTTCGCATACCCTCCATTACCACGCTACTGATGAGCTTGGCATCATCAAGGGTCAAAGTCATCTCGCCTTTATCACTTCTTGCTTTGCGAGTAGGTTTGACCGCCACACTTTCTAGCTTGCGATACAGTGTTGAGACGCTCATACCCAGCTCGTCCGCTTTGGTTTGTAGGTAGCGTGATTTTTCGCCACGCCCTAGGTTTTGGGCGGTTTTGGCGATTTCGCTTAGGCGTTCTATCAAGGCTGGATTGTCGGTTGCCATTGTTTTGACCCTTATTGTTATCTTTGCCAATCACCCATCATCTTCATCAAAAGGCAATGGCATACCCCGCTCATGGACATCTGTTTCACTCGTCTCATCGGTTAGCCAGCTTGGTACTTCATCGGTTGGTGTGTCCGTTGGTAGCAGGTATTGCCCACGCAGGATTTCACAGTCTAGGATGAGCTGATTGATAGCCCCCACCATCAAGGCGGTATGGTCGCTTCCGTGTGCTTCTTTGTGAGCCATAAACCCATCAAAGATGTCTTTTAACTTACTAATCTCGGAGCGAGCGGAAACTTCTGTACTTGCCAGTTGTGCCGATAATTCACGAGCGACATCCGCAGGTTTGGGCTGTTTGTTTTTATTTTTGGCGAGTTTTTCGGCAAGCTCATCAATCTTGGCATTTTTCTCGCTCATCACCTTGTCTTTGGCTTTGCTGTCCTCACGAGCTTCACGGAGGGCTAGGCGTAGCTCCTTGATGGTCATTCTATCCACATCGTCCAGCGTATTGCCGTTAATATCGCCACCTTCAGCAAGCTCCACTAGGGTGTCATCATCTTCCACCAAAAGCTCCAACAGCTTAGATTTGCCAAGTGTGATAAGTTTGGGCTGGGCTTTTTGCATTTGTGGGGTGGCAAAGCGTTTGGTTGCTGACATCAGTCTTCTTGCTTCACGCTCTTTTACGCCAAGCTCCTGTTCAGCAATCTCCATAAAACGACCGTGTTCGGTATGTTCTTTTAGGACAATTAACGCCTTGCCAAGCTCAAACATACCCTCTAAGGTTTTGACAACCGCTTGACGACCTCGTTCAATCCAAGTGGCTTCGTTATACACCTCGCCATTGCCCCATTGCTCCATCACCTGCATACTGTGCAGGGCTTGTTGGTTGATGACATCAGCGGTGATGACTTCTACGCTTGTGGCTTCACTCATTTTTTAATACCTTTTGTTGATGTTATTTTTCTTAAAACGGACGATGTCGTCCGTTTTGCCTAATAGCAAAGTCTATAAAGACACCACGCTTGCCGACATTGTCCGCACGGTGGCAAAACGCCTAAATCTGTCTCTAACAGGGCAAATTCGTGAGATTAAAATCACCACCGTAACCCAGTATCAAGAGCGAGATGTGGAGTTTTTGACCCGCCTTGGCAAAACTTATGGGCATAGCTTTAAGATTGTGGATAAGACTTTGGTTTTTTATGACAATGAGAAACTTGGCGAAAATGAAGCGGTGGCGGTACTGGACAAAACATCGGTCATTGATGTGCGTTTTCGTGATGTCATCAAAGACACACCAAGTGAAGTACAGGTTTCCACCTACAACACTCAAAAGAAAGAAACCATTACCAAAACCGCCAAGCCCAAACCCAAAAGAAAAGGGGCAAAACCTACCACCACCGACACCCTAAAAATCACCGCCCCCAACAATGCCACAGACGGCGAAGCACAAGCAATGGCAAATGCCCACGCCCAAAACCAAGCTGATGAACAAATAGCAGGGGAAATTGAGCTTGTCGGCAATGCTATGCTGGTGGCGGGTCAGACTTTGCTTGTGAATGATTTTGGTAAATTTAGTGGCAAATATTTGGTGAAACAAGCTCGCCGCACCCTAAGCAATCAAGGATTTTTAACCACGATTGAGATTAAAATGCTTGAATACATTGACCCAAAAGATAACGAAACGCAGGAAAATACCAATGAATTACGCCCATAACAACCTATCCGCCACGCTCCAATTTGGCGAAGTCAGTGAAATTAACCCAAAGACACACAAAGTAAAAGTAACTTTCAATGCTTTGGACGGCATGACAAGCGACTGGCTCCCTGTCACCACAATGGGAGCAGGTGACAATCAATTCTACGCCTTGCCCGATGTGGGGGCAACCGCTGTGTGCTTGATGAATGCGAGTGGCGATGGCGGTGTGGTCTTAGGTGTGATTTATAACGACAAAGATACCACACCAACCGATAATGGTGAGCTGTGGATTAAAAAATTCACAAACGGCACAACCATCAGTCATAATCGCCAAAACGGACAAATCGTCATAGAAACAAGTGGCGATGTGTTAATAAAATCCGCCAACCAAGTAAAACTAGATACGCCTGTTACTGAATGCACAGGCGATATGAATGTTGCAGGCACAGTTAGAGCGGGCAATGATGTAGTCGCAAGTGGCACAAGCCTTAAAAAATATACGCACAGCGGTGTCGCTGGTGGCAATAGCCGAACAGGTACGCCTTAGATTTTTCTTAAAACTCTTTAAAAGACCCAACTACCCAAAACCCCTACAATACACCTAAATCACTTTGGGTGTATTTTTTTGTAGGTCAAAATGACAACCACCAACCACCGCCATTGGCAACTCGCACACGACAGCACGGCAATGACTGACATTGACGACATTCATCGCTGTATTGAGATTATTTTGACCACAAAAAAAGGCTCTGATGTCCTTCGCCCAACCTTTGGCTCGGCTCATTTGGACTATTTGGACGCACCGACTGACATTTTAATCCCCAATGTGGTGCGTGAAATTCATTTGGCAATCCAAACTTGGGAAAAGCGAGCGGTCATCAAAGACATTTATTTTATGGGGCAAGCATCGCATTTGACGATGATGATTGATTGGCAAGTGGCGGACAGTGTCAAAGGCGAGATTTATAAAAGCGAATTTATACTTTAAAACATAAGAGCATAGGGGCAAGGCGTGGCATTACCAAAACGAGAAAATCTTAAAATCGTGGACGATGACATTGGCACAATTTTAAGCCAGACAATCAAAGACTACGAAAACCGAGCAGGCAAAGTACTACAACCTGCTCATATTGAACGCCTGCTCATCAACACCTTTGCCTATCGTGAACTGTTGCTTAGAAAACAGCTTAACGAAGCCTATCGCCAACAGCACATTCCTTACGCAACAGGGCTAATGCTTGATGTCGCTGGGGCGGATTTTGGTACGCATCGCCTGTCTGCACAGCCTGCGGATACCGTCTTAGAATTTAGTGTAAAGCCTGATGAGATTGGCAATTTAACCATTCAAATTGGCAAAGGTACACAAGTTTTGGCGGGCAATGTTGCTTTTGCTACCACAGAGAGCGGACAGCTGACTCAAAACCGCCCAAGTATCCGTCTCAATGCTATCTGCACCCAAACAGGTACGCTGGGCAATGGCTATGCGGTGGGGCAAATCAGCACGCTGGCAACTCGCCCACACCCCACCATCACAGTGTCCGCCAAAAATACCACCATTAGCCAAAATGGGGCGGATATGGAAAATGACGACAGCTATCGTGAACGGATTATGCTTGCTTTTGAGCGGTTTAGTAATGCAGGCTCAAAGGGGGCGTACGCCTACTTTGCTCGCTCTGTTAGCCAAGAGATTATTGATGTCTATGTGGGCAATGCCAAAGACCGCCAAGGAGAGCCGATTGGTGGCACGGTGGCGGTGCATTTGCTGGGCAAATCTATGCCCATCTCGGATAACTTAATTCGTGAGGTCGCCAAAGCCCTAAATGATGAAAAAGTACGCCCCCTGTGCGATACAGTAACGGTCAATAGTGCCAAAGTGGTTAATTTTACCCTAAATGCTGAGCTGACCGCCTTTACAGGGGCAAATGTTGATGAAGTCTTAGCAAATGCCAAAAGTGCTTTTAATGCCTATAAGCAGGAAGTAGAAAGCAAATTGGGGCAAGATGTCGTTCCCCTAAACATCGCCAAAACTTTGCAAGTGGCGGGCGTTTATGATGTTAAGCTGATTAGCCCTACCTTGACAGCCATTGCCCCTGACATGGTTGCTATTTGCAATCACATCAATATCCGCATTGTGGGGCAAACCGATGGCTGATACCTTAACTGACAATTCGCTCATCTATGCCGATGTCATCGCCAAAGAGCAAACCTTTACCGCTTTGGCGGATTTGGGGCTTGCCCTTGATGAGTTGCCGATAGATAAGCTCTTAATTCGTCTGATTGACCTTGTGGACAGCTCACATTTGCCGATTTTGGCAGACAGTATGAGCGTGGTGGGGGTAGATGGCTATTGGCTTGCCGAGAGCGATGAAGCAAGGCGAAATCTCATCAAAGGGGCGTATGACCTGCACCGTTATAAAGGCACGCCGTGGGCAGTCAAGGAGATTGTCAGACGACTTGGCTTTGGCAATGCCACGCTTGAAGAGGGCTTTGGTGGCAAACGACATAATGGCGAAATCACAAGGCGAGATGGTGTCTATAACTATGGGCATTCTGACCGCTGGGCGTATTACCGCATTATCATTCACGAACCTATTACCCTTGAACAGGCGAACCTGCTTAGAAAGACTTTGTCCGCCTTTGCTCCTGCTCGCTGTATCTTGTCCGCTCTTGATTTTACACAGGCAAGCATTCGGCATAATGGCAAAATCATCCGAGATGGCAGATATACTCGTGGCACAGCTTAAACGACTTTAATTTGTAAGGAAAAGATTATGGCAAATCTTAGAGAGACCTCAACTTGGGAAGCTGGTATTTATCAGCTTGAAACTTCCGACCCCGTGATGGGCGGGGAAAACGGCATTGATAACAGAGCACCAAGACAGCTTGCCAACCGTACTCTGTGGCTAAAAAATGAGTTGGCAAGGCAGATTGGGGTGGTCAATAGTGGCAAACTTGGCAAAACCGAAAATGCGGTATCAGCAAGCAAACTTGCCACTGCCCGTAACATCGCAATGACAGGAGACGGCTCGTGGAGTGTGAATTTTAACGGCTCACAAAATGCCACAGGTGCGATGACTTTGGCAAACTCTGGCGTAACCGCAGGCTCTTATAACTCAGTAACCGTGGACGCAAAAGGACGGGTAACGGCAGGCTTAGCCCAAACGCACGGACTTGTAACCGCCACTACCGCACAAGGGACAGCGAATGTCGCCACAGGCAACAGCAATACCTTTTTGAACATTGTGGCAAGTGGCGTGGGTCGAACTGCATCTGTTGGCTCATCCACCCAAATTACAGGCACGAATGGTATTACCGTCTCATCAGACACGGCTGGCAAGCTCATTGTCAGGCAGGTGCTTGCCAATAGTTTGACAGACACTTCTACGGCAAAGGCTTTGACTGCCTTGCAAGGCAAGGTGCTTGATGAAAAAATTTCAGCATTGGATAATCGTACCGCAACTTTGCGTGGACAGCTTGGCACAACTGACTTAAACACCCTAACCGCCGCCGCTCATACGGGCATTTGGTATCAAGAAAATAACAACAACGCTACCACAGAACGCAATTATCCAGCGGCTCGTTCTGGGATTTTGTTTGTTTTACCGTCAGTTTGGCAGGGGCAACAACTTTATTTTCCTTATAACGAAAACGCTTTGTACACTCGCTATATCAATAACAGCAACAGTTGGTCGGCTTGGTACAAAATTGGCGAAACCATTAACAATCTCACAAGTGCCAGCACCACCGCCAGCCTATCCGCCAATCAGGGAAAGATTTTGAACGAAACCAAGCTGGACAAGGCAGGTGGCGTGCTAACTGGGGCGATTTCAATGCCCACTTCGGTAACTTCAATGCCCGCCAATACCGCTTTTGCAATCAGCTATGGGCGAATACAAGGCTATTCTAATTTGTATATCAACGCCAACACGGACAACTCTGGTAATGAGGCGGTGGTGATTACCAGCGGAAAGGGACTTAGTGCCAACAAAAATGACGGCTTGGCGGTAGGGTCTAATTATCTGACTTGGCTTGGAGCAGCAGTCGCCACTGTCAATAGCAATGTGGCAACCGCCACCAAACTTGCCACCGCCCGCACCCTTGCCATCACAGGAGATGGTACAGGGCAAGCCAATTTTGATGGGTCAGCCAATGCCAATATCGCCCTGACCCTTGCCAGCTCTGGCGTACGAGCAGGCTCATACAACTCTGTAACCGTGGACGCAAAAGGACGAGTTACCGCAGGACTGACCCAAACACACGGGCTTGTCACCGCCACCAGCGCTACAGGTACAGCAAACACCGCCACGACAAACACCAACACATTCCTAAACATTGTGGCAAGTGGCGTGGGCAGCACGGCATCGGTCGGTTCAAGCACGCAAATCACAGGCACAAACGGCATCAGCGTATCATCAGATACTGCTGGTAAATTGATTGTTACTCGTGATAGCAACTCACCCACGGCAACCAAGCTACAAACTGCTCGAACTCTATCCATCACAGGAGATGGTACAGGGCAAGCTAATTTTGACGGCTCAAATAATGCCAATATCGCCCTGACCCTTGCCAGCTCTGGCGTACGAGCAGGCTCATACAACTCTGTAACCGTGGACGCAAAAGGACGAGTTACCGCAGGACTGACCCAAACACACGGGCTTGTCACCGCCACCAGCGCTACAGGTACAGCAAATACCGCCACGACAAACAGCAACACATTCTTAAACATCGTGGCAAGCGGTGTCGGTACGGCAAACTCGGTCGGTTCAAGCACGCAAATCACAGGCACGAACGGTATTACGGTATCAAGTGATACGGCAGGTAAACTCATTGTTGCTCGTGATAGTAACTCGCCTACCGCCACTAAGCTCCAAACCGCCCGCAAAATCGCCTTAACAGGAGCGGTCACAGGAAGTGTCAATTTTGATGGGAGTAGGAATGTGAGTTTGGCAACTGCCTTAAAAGGCATAGACAGACGAGAATATACAGGCACGCTCACCCCAAGTCATAACAGCTTTAAAAGCCAAAAAGTACCCATTACAGGCTCAGTAGAGGTGTTACCTAATGGGCGTATGGTGCAGTATTTTACTTTTGTGTGTCCTGTGGTTTATTTTCATAAACACGGTCTGTCAGCTTTTTATCGTGAGAAATTAGGCGTTCAGACCTTCGCTGCCGCAGACAGTCCACACCTAGAACTACCCTTATGGACGCCAATGCCTAATAAGGTGCAAGAAGCACATATTTACTTAGGAACAGCTGGTAATCATTATAGTTATGGTGAAGCCTTAGAGTGGATTTATGATTGGGACGCCATTTTAAATCATCAATCCAACATCAAGGATAAGGCATACTTTGCCTTTCGCCGTTGGGATGGAACTTCTGATGAGATTATTACTTTTACCATTGTTGTGGAGGGTTACTAATGCCTTATTTAATCAATCCCTTAGAAAATGGTAAATTTGAACTCATTGATGAGCATTTTATCCATCTGTATGATGTGGATAAAGACACCCTCATATCCATGAGTGATAAAGAATATCAAATTCATCAAACCAAAGCCAACCATCTAACCACTTTTGAAAATGGGGAATTCGTCTATCGTGATGAAGTGGTTGATGAAAAAATCATCAAAAAACAGCAACAAGACAGCATTTGGAAAGCCATCAAACAAAAACGCCACACCATCACTCGTGGCGGGGTTTATGTCAAATCGGTCAAAAAGTGGTTTCATACGGACGATAGCTCTCGTACGCAGTACTTGGCTTTGCAGATTTTGCCCGAGCTACCGTCAGAGCTTATGTGGAAAACGATGGATAACAGCTTTGTCAAATTAACCAAGCCACTCATTACTGAGCTTGCGATGACGATTTTACAGGCTGAACAAGCTGACTTTGCCAATGCCGAAAAGCACCGTTTGGCAATGTTGCAGGCACAAAATCCCTTAGAATACGATTATTCAAAGGGTTGGAGTGCCATTTATGAACAAGGAGCAACCAATGAATAAAGTTTATCTTGCTTGTTACCGTGGGCGTGGCGATAAGCTCACTCACCGCCTATGCGATGGCATCACTCGCTTTTTTACTCGTGGCAAATACAGTCACACCGAGATTGCCATTGCCTTGCCTGACGGTCGTTACCAATGCTATTCATCAAGCGTGCGTGAAGGTGGTGTCCGCACCAAAATAATGCCCTTAAATCCTGACAAATGGGACTTAATCGCCCTTGATGGCATTTCGCCCGAACAAATTACCCGTTATTACCGACAAAATCACGGCTCGGATTATGACCTTTTGGGAGCGTTGGGCTGTGTGGCAGGACTACCACAAAACGCAGATAAATTCTTTTGTTCTGAGTGGTGCTATAACGCAATTTTTGGCTCAAACCAAGGCTTTCGGTTTAGCCCCAATCAGCTTGCTGAGATTGTTCGCCATTTATCCATTTTGGATAACTAATTTTTGGTTTTTTTAGGAGATATTTATGTCAAAACCAAGCACATACCCAACCAAACTTACGCCCAATTTTAGCTATCGTGAGATGACTAGAAGTAATACAGCCATTCGCCACGGCATTGATAACACGCCAAATCCTACTGAACTTGCCAACCTTATCTATACCGCAGAGCAGTTAGAAAAAGTGCGTGCTTATCTTAATGACAAGCACAAACGACCCATTGGCATTATGGTCTCATCAGGGTTTAGAAATGAGAGAGTCAATACACTTGTTAATGGCTCAAAAAATTCGGCTCACAAATTAGGACTTGCTGCCGACTGTGACGCCACAGGTTTTACATCGTCCACCTTTGCCAAAGAAATTGTTGAAATGCGAGATAAAGGCTTGATTGCTTTTGACCAGTTGATTTTAGAATACCCAAATCGTGGTGACGGTGCATGGGTACATATTGGCTTCAAAAAAGATGGGAAAGGTCAAAGAAACCAAGTTTTGACAGCAGTCAAGCGTGGTAAAAAGACCGTATATTTACAAGGTTTACAGGAGAACGCAAAATGATGACATAATTGCTAATTATGAAAGAAAAAGACGGTCGGTATGACAATGCTGGAACATTGCCATACCAGCCACGCAGGTTGAGTGCGTAAGCCCAAAGAACCGCCTGCTTAGCTAAGCGGCGTTATTTTACCACAAAATCCATAGGATTACGCAAAAAATGAAACAGCGTTGCACAAAATGCGATAAACTTTTAGCCGTTGGCACAGGCAATTTTGCCATTAAATGCCCTCGTTGCAAAACTTTAAATCAAATTAACACCCAGCAATCCCAAGTAAAGCCTGATATTGACAAAGGGCGTCGCACAAATGATGGCTGATATTAATTTACAAATAATCTAAATCCCTAATTTTTTGAGTGTCCTGAACGCCTTTAACTTTAAAAGGATAAGTTTATGACACTCAATTCACTTTCCACCAAACACCACAAAACCGCTCCCTTGCCATTCACAGGGCAAAAGCGAATGTTTTTAAGGCACTTTGAAAAAATCTTAAAAGACAATATCCCAAATGACGGCGAAGGCTTTACAGTGCTTGATGTCTTTGGTGGTTCTGGACTGCTTGCTCATAATGCCAAGCGTATCTTGCCCAAAGCCACCGTCATTTATAATGACTTTGACGGCTATGTCGAGCGTTTGGCTCATATTCCCACCACTAATCGCTTACGCCAAGAGCTGTTTGAAATCTTAAAAGGCGAGCCAAGAAGCGTGAAATTATCAAGCACTGCCAAAGCCAAAGTCTTAGGCCACCTTCGTAAAAGTGCCGACAACGGGACTTTTGTTGATGTGCAAACGCTGGCAGGTTGGCTACTGTTTAGCGGACGACAAGTTGGCAGTCTTGATGAGTTTTTGGCAGAGTCCACCTTTTATAATCGCATTGTCAAAACTGATTATCCAAATGCAGATGGCTATCTTGACGGGCTTATCCTTGAATGCCTAGATTTTGAAAAGCTACTACAAAAATACCAAGACACCCCAAATTGCTTGCTTCTGCTTGACCCACCTTATCTATGCACCGCACAAGGGGCTTATGCCAAGCACGGCTATTTTGGTATGACAAAGTTTTTAAGGCTTATGCAGTTTGTGCGTCCACCTTTTATCTTTTTTAGCTCCACCAAAAGCGAGTTGATGGATTATATGGCTTATGTACAGCGGTATGAGCCTAACACTTGGCAAAGGGTTGGTGATTTTACCCATATCAAGGTCAATTCATCCATCAATGCAAAAGTCAGTTATGAAGATAACATTTTGGCAAAATTCTAGGGCTTAAATTTGCAATTTAATTGCAAAAAAGACTGGACTATGCCTGATTAGTACGGCAGTATGTGCCTTATAAATTAACAAGCAAACAGGTGAAAATTATGTTAGATGTTCAAACGGTTTCAAATTTTGTCCAAGAGTATGGCGTGGTGGATTTTGGGTCAGAACTAGACGATGGCAATGCTTTATGGTTTCGTGGCTCTGATGACCATTTTACCCTAATCGCTCTAAGCGATGACAAAGAGATTGTAATGAGTGTTTGGGATAATGAAGAGTGTGGCGAGCTGATTGATGAGATTGAAATTGATAGCATTGATGAGCTTGGTGCTTACCTAGACAAATATGCTCTAACAAACAAGACAGACACTGACACTGACACTGACACTACAATGATTGATATTTATGTCAAACTTATTAAAGAAAAGCTGGCGGAAAACAACATCAGCTTAAACTTTGAAGAGTGCAACCAAGCTGAGAGACTCATCATCAGGCACATTGAAGGTGAACTTACCAAGATTGTGGAGTTTTTAAGATAATCCAAACCCAAAAATAAATACCCCAAGCTGTAAAAGTTTGGGGTATTTTTTATGGGAATTGGTCAAAATGAAAATATCTTACACCCAGTGAAAGGAAATCAAAAAGCGATTTATTGCAAAAACGGGCGAGATTTTTCGCGGCGGGCATCAACAACTTTGTTAATGCCCTATCAGGTAATGACACCATCATCTATCAAAAAGGCGGTGGGCGTGACACCATCCTAAGCACTGACAGCTTAGAGAGCAAAGACACTTTGGCGATTGATGGCTATGATTTGTCAGAGGCGATGTTTGTGCGTGTAACCAACACAGCAAGCAATCATAACATGCTCCAAATTCGCTTTAAGGGCACAAACGACCAAATCACGCTCATAGATTACTTTGCAGAACAGGTAGACGGCTTTGACAATCGCATGGATGAAATCACCTTTACAAAAGGCGGTAATACCACCACGCTATCTCAAAGCGGATTTGAGGCAAAAATATTTGCCCAAACCAATAACCACGCCCCTTGGGTGAACAAACACCCAAGACCCATCAAAGGTGAGATTGGCAAAGCCCTATCCATCACCTTTGATAAAGACACCATAAAGATGCGGATGCTTATGACAGCGAGCTGTCTTATCGTCTCACACTTGCCAGCACGGGAGCTGATGGACGCTACGAGCCACTACCTGACTGGCTCTCCTTTGACCCCAGCACGCTCACCTTGACAGGCACACCACCCAAAGGAACGGCAGGCAACCTTCAATTCATCTTATGGGGTGAAGACAGCTTTAATCACAGTGCAGGGACGTATGTCAATCTAAGCGTTGTGAATGCACCATCAACGGATATCACAACCACCCCCAAACCAACAAACCCAGCCACGCCCACCACGCCACAAACAGGCAATCTTGTCAAAGACACCAAAGGCAACGACACCCTAAAAGGCGATGGCAAGGACACCACCTTTGTCTATACAGGCGGTAAAGACACGCTTACTGACACAGGAGGAAAAGACACTCTTGTCTTTGGTAATGGCATTACCTTTAACCAAGTGGGTTCAGGGCTAATGCAATCAGGCAATGACCTTATTTTACGGGTGAATGGCAGTACCGCCAACCAAATTACCCTAAAAAATTTCTTTGCAGACCAAAGCAGTATCATTGAAACCATCAAGTTTGAGACAGGTGGTCAGATTGATTACAAGCAAATTTATGGGTTGTTTGGTAAAACCGTACCAACCGATACACCTGCCCCAACAACAAACGACACCACAACACTCACCACGCCCACAGTCAGCCCACAAAACAACTTTGTTGGCACCAATAAAGCGGACAAACTAACTGGTGCCGATGGCAATGACCAATTACAGGGCTTAGCAGGGGCAGACACCTTAGATGGCAAAGCAGGACATGACATTCTCATCGGTGGCACAGGCAACGACACCTTAATGGGTGGTACTGGTAATGACCTATACTACTTTACCAAAGGCTTTGGCAAAGACACCATCGTTAATACAGGCGGTGGCTATGACAACATCTACTTTGATGGCATAAGCTTTAACCAAGTTGGCAGGGGTCTTACCAAGATGAATAATAACCTTATTCTAAAAGTATCTGGAAGCACTGATAAGCTGACCATCAAAGACTTCTTTACAGGAGGCGACAATGCTGACATCAATATCAGCTTTGCTGACGGCGGTAGCATTAGTGCCACAAAGCTACTTGATCTGTTCAAGTCAAGTAAAACCGCCACCCATAAAGACATTGACGGCTTTAACAAAGCACTCGATGTGTCTTTAGCACTAATGGAGGAGTTTAAGACCCTCACCACAGAGGGTGGTACGACAATTATTTAAGTTTGACTTTACTTGTGTTTTATCTTACGCCCTCAAATTTAGGTTTGGGGGCGTTTTATGTGGGTTGTTTGGGGTGGCATTTTGCAGTTGGTTAATGCACCCAGCCCAAATCCATGAATTTTTTATGGAAAAAACATGGAAAAAGCAAAAACCAATTTAAAAATGATAAAATTTGTGTATAATTTAGTTTGCTTAGGGCGTGTTGAACTTTTATATTTGTAATGAAAAATGAGAAAAATCGCACGTTTTTCAAGGAAAAAACGCAGACTGATAGTCGTTCTATCAGACAAGTTTTTGACGATGAAAAACGCCCGACCACTTAATCCGTAAAATCCAAGACCATCTTTAATCTTATAAGATTAAGTGGTCGGGTAGCCATTTTTCATGCAAAAATAGACCAAACCATCAAATTTTATCAAAATTCCAATAAAATGTTATCAATGTTCAGCACGCCCTATTATCCAGATTAAAAGCACCAATAACCCACCCAAGGACACATCATGCCCAAAATACCCCAAATGCCTAAGCCATCCCCCAAAGCACTAAGCCTAGCCATGGCAGGTGTGCTGCTCTGTGCCTGCCAGTCTACCCCCAGCACACACAGCACCACACCCACGCCCGCCCATAACATCACGCACATCGACAAAAGCCTGTCACCATCCAAACTGGCACAGCACGACCTAGTCACAGCACTACGCCGGCACATGAATGCCGAGCGTTATGCGGTGTCCACTTATCATTATGCCGTCCAGCCCCTAGCAGTCAGCGAGATTGACAAAGACTCGGACAGTGCCTTTACCACCTTTATCAAGGTCATGGATTATAAGGACAAGGCTCACAAGACTGACGATGACACAAGCGAGCCTTATATGACCATCAGCGACTATTTGGGGGAGGATAGCGAGCTTGGCGACTTGCCTTATCTACGCTATGATGATGAACAAAATGGACTCACCCCCGACACCGTGACCCGTGCGGTCGGCATGAGCGAAGAGTATCAAGCGGTGTCAGATGAGATTAAAATGCTATCAGTTGAGCTAGAAAACCATACATTTACGTCTGCCTACATAAACATGGGTGATTTTGTCAAAGACAATGGACGTTTTGACCAACAAGCTTTTAAAAAGCACATCAATGACTTTGATCGCTCTTTTCAAACCAACGCCAATGCCTTGCTTGCCACCGCCCAAGGCTACCAAAAACAAGACATCCACCAACTACAAGCCTGTGCCACCACCTTTAAACAGAGTGCCATAAATACCGCCAAGCACATCACGACAGCTGATGATATTACAAATCATGGCAATGAGTTATATTCATTAGCAACTTCTGTGAATGCTTGTACTCATGCTGTTACTGGCGGAACACAGTTACTTCATCCTTATCATTACATCTCCAACCAAACAACCCAGCAAGAGTTGCAACAACAAGCAAGTACCAAAGAGTGTGCCACTCATGCCACCGCTCAAAATCAGGCTTTGGTTCAGTCAGGCAAAGACCACATCAAGCATGCCGATGAGTTTAATGCAATTCATGAAGAGTATATATCGTGCCATGAGCCATGGGTAGAGTCTGCCATGGATGATGACTATTATGAAAGCCATGACCCCTACTCAGGCGTGTTCGGCTCACTTCGTGCCTATCGTGAGATGAAAGAACAAGAGCGTGAGCAGGGCAAGACAGACGTAAAAAGCCGTGATTATGGGCTGTCGTCCTTGCTTGGGGGAATATTTAAAATGAACCGAACCCCCGAACAGGTCACCGCCCAAAACCTATATCAGTATCAGCACCTAAGTATCCAAGGTCTCTCCCACCATGAACCGAGTGCCAAACGCAGTCAACATTTGTGGTCGATTGACTATGACAGTCCCACCGCCACTTATTCCATGCAACTGCCTGTGCGTGCCGACCACGCCAAAGGCGAGCTGACCGCCGATGTCTCAGCCGTCTTGCCACTGGTCGCACTCATCAGCCCCAGGCACGCTCCCCTACCCAAAGACGTGCCAGACGGTCTGATGTCCTTTGTCCTGCCTGATGAATTACAAAAACAGATACCTACTGACGTGATTTATACGGCAATCTCTGACGGCATCATCGCAGGCATGGACGGACTAAATGGCGAGAAGTTTACGCCCATGGACATCAGTCAAGACGCCTTTGCCAAAGAAGTCGGGGCAAGTCGTGCCATCAAGGTTGAGTTTGGTACCAAAGAAATGGGCAAAGCCTACGCCATCATCGCCAAGCACGTCGGGCGTGATTTGCATGCTTATGTGGACAAGCACCCCGAGCATTATGCCGACAAAGTCAGCGACCACACCGACGCTGACGGCAACC
Organism: Moraxella caprae DSM 19149; assembly: GCF_000426885.1. Taxonomy (GTDB): domain Bacteria; phylum Pseudomonadota; class Gammaproteobacteria; order Pseudomonadales; family Moraxellaceae; genus Moraxella; species Moraxella caprae. The sequence continues at coordinate 33,352 of NZ_AUGF01000023.1, forward strand.
CCATCAGCACGCCAAACACCATCAAATCCATCATTGATAACTTTACCATGCTAAACAGCAGTTATCGCACAGATGACGTGGGCGGGCTGTTCGGGGTGGTTGAAGGCATACTGCCTTTTGCCTTGAACACGACCAGCTATGTCTATCTTGACCGCCAAGGCAACATCATCGCCACCCAAACCCTCAGCAGTCTGGACGAGCACATCAGTGGCATGACCACCCAAAGCCTAAACCAAGTCCGCTATGACAAGGGGCTGTTTGACAAACACGCTTTGGCACGCCAATTTAAAGACGCCTTTGCTAAAACGACCGCCGTGGACGGCATGGCACTCATCAAGCAAGCCAAAAAAGAAAACGAACAGCAATATGAAGCACTCATGGCACGCTATGGTTATGATTATGAGCTTAGCCCATCAGATGACCACGAATGCGATACAGCCTGTGCAGCAGCCGAAACGGCAACGGCGGCAGAAGAAGCAAGATAACCATTTACAAGGCTTGCCCCATTCTTGGCTTGATTTGATTAAATTGTATTAAATTAACTTGATTGGTAAAATGGATAAATCGGTAAAATCGGTAAAATTGCCAAAAAATGGTATTGCCATACTGAAAATTTATCTTTGTCATTTTAACTTTACAAATCAATACCTTATCATCAGCCAAGATTGGGACTTATCCCGATTAATATACTCATTAAGGAAAACCATGAAAACACCACCTTATCGCACACTAAGTTTGGCTGTTGTCAGCTGTCTGATGACCGCCTGTGCCACCACGCAAGCTCCACAGTCCGCCACCACAAGCCACGACCAGCACGCCAAAGCAGTCCTAGCCAAAGCAGTCAAATCACAACTTCGCTCATCATTTAGCTATGAGACGAATGCCTATGTCTCTAACGACATCCGCCGTCACGCCCTAAAAGACGTCACCGACAGCACGCCAGCTGACGACTGCGAAGCGGTGCATGACCATGCTTATGTCCGCCTACTTCAAACTGCTAAGACGGACAACCTGCCCATCAGCGATGACAAATACCAAGCCCATCGTACCAAAATCAAAGACGACTTTTTGGCATGCCGTGATAAGCAAGAACAAGCGTCCGCCTATCAGTCTTTTGACTTTGAAAATTTTTATGAACAAAGCGGACAGCTGACCCCCGATGAGCAAGAACAGGCATTCATCCACGCCATCAGCACTCACCTAGATGGTCAGACCAATGAGCCATCCGCCCGTCCTGCCTCGTCCCTAGACGCCAAAAAAGCCGAGCTACTGCACGAGTATCTCATCGCCCCATCTAGTGTGCGTGTGGTCGGCAGTTATCAACCCCTACAAGGCAAATTTACCGCCTTGCCCATGCTAGACTACACCGCCAAAAACCTGCACATGTCCATCAATCAGCCCCTATACATCGACCTAAAAGCAGGGGGTATTTATCTGTGGGCGGATAACTTTGCTCTACTAAACAGCGAACTGCTTGACGCCAAACTGGGCGACAGCTGGCAAGGCAAATGGCTGTACATCCCCATCAATGACGGCAGTCTGCCCGAGAGCTTTACCCGTGATTTAATCAAAGCCTACCTAAACGCCAAAAAAGAGAGCTTTATGGCACTGCCCCAAGACGGCTTTGTCATGGCGGGGGCAGATGAGCTTAGCCAGTTGCCGTTTATCGCCAATAACCTGCCTGCCGATAAACTAACTCTCATCCAAAACACGCCCACCATCATCAAAAATAACGCCAAAGAGTCTGCCAAAGCGTACAGCAATTATGTCTTTGCCGACACACTCTACCAAGAGATGACCGCCAAATATCCAACACTTACTCAGCAGATGCCCGATTTTTATGAGCGTGAGATTATTGACGGTGAGAGCGTGATTCATGTGATAAATGCCGATAGCGACACCGCCCAGACAGAGACAAAGGCGGAGACGGACACCGCTAATAACAGCCGTGATGACTTTGTGGTCAATAGCGAGCTACTCATGCGTGGGCTATTTTTGTATCTGCAACGGCAAATCGAGAGCTACTATGGCGAGCTACATAGCACCGATGGCACACCCCAAGAAGACCGCCCTATTTCTAAATATGCCCCTGCCACGCATTATGGTGTCTCACATGGCAAAATCGCTTGGGTACATCAGCGTCACTATCTGACCGATGACACGGTCGGAGCCAGATACATGGACAAGGCAGGCGTGACGGGCAGTGAACCGCTGTTTGTGGATGTCTTTACCCAAATCTTTCAAAACGCCAAACACGTAAATGAGTTCGCTCGTCTGCCATCTGCCAGTCAAACGCCCAATGCCGACAACAGCATCAATCTCTTTGCCTACCAAGACACCCTACGAGCCAGATTCAAGGAGACAGGCGAGAAGCCACCTTTTATGGAGCATTCCTCTCGTTATGCCTTAGGCAGTGCCAGTAATGATTATGGCTATGGCGATGATAGCTATGATGGCGATGATTATGGTGATTACAGCGATGAGCTTTATGAAGATTATCTTGATGAAGACATGGATAATAACGGCAAGCCAAGTGATAAATGAGTGTGTTTGGCGATTTTAACCTATATAAAAAAGGGGATATACTCTATCCCCTTTTGTGTATTACACTCAACCAACTTGATATTTACCATGGGTTTGTAGGGGTTGGCTCCGCACACCCTTTGATGATATTGCTATACAGGGCATGCTCAGCACACCCCTACGTCCACACATCATTGTATTTGTAGTAATTTTAAGGTTTCTTGGGTGTATATGTTGTATAAAGCCTTTTAAAAGGTTTGCTGATATTTAATGCGGAAACGGTCGCTGTTTGTCCGCATCTATCCACACCTGCACCCATTCATCAGGCGGTAGGCTCACCCCGTCATAGCCAAGCGATGATAACACCTGTGCGGTCGGTATGGGTTTGCCCGTCATAAAGTTGGTTACTGCTGTACGAAGTAGTGCATGACAAGTGCATTTGCCACCCACCCACATCGTCTGCTCCATATAAAACCACTTATCATCAATGGCACATACCCGAGTTTTCATCAGCACTTTATCAAAGAGTCGCACACGTTTGCGATACTGAATGGTACTGCCTGCCACCACCAAACCCCACCGCTTTTGTACGAGTTTTTTGCCCAGACCTGTGCGAATGGCAAAGTCATTTCGCCCTAGGTCAAACAACGTCAAAATCCGCCCATTGTTCATCTCAAAAAAGTTATCAATATCATTCACATTGGCGGTAAAACGATACTCGGTCGTGTCAGTTAGACCTGCCACCGTGCCTGACTTTTTGCTTTTGTGATAAGCGGTTGCACTGCTGATGATGTTTTGGGTTAGGCGTAAAAATGGATACATAATATACTCAGATTTTTATAAATGGATTAGCGATAAACGATTAGCCTTTACGTTTGGCGGCAAGCATTGCCTGAATGTTTGCCAAATAGTCTGTGGCGACCTTATTCGGGTCGGCAGATTTTTGGCGTTTGGCAGGATAATCAATGTGGTCGCTTGGCAACTCGTCCAAAAAGCGTGACGGCGTGGTCTGACGATACTCTTTGCCCGCCCTGCGTTTTTGGGCATACATCAAGGTCAGCTCATGCCTTGCTCGTGTGATGCCCACATACATGAGACGGCGTTCTTCTTCGACCGTCTCCGAGACGATAGAGTTACGGTGTGGCAAGATGTCTTCTTCGACCCCAATGATATACACAAAATCAAATTCAAGCCCCTTAGCGGCGTGCAGGGTCATGAGATTAACTTTGTTGGTATTTTCTTCTTCTTGCTGTTGTTCTAGCATGTCTAGTAGCACAAGCTTACGAATCACCGCCTCAATGCTTTTTTCATCATCATCTTCGGCACGGTCTATGAGTGCATGAATGGACGAGTACAGGGATTCGATGTTGTCAAGGCGGTTTTTTTCTTGTTGGGGTGTTTTGCTGTCTTCTTTGATGTAGTCAATATACCCCGTCTCCATAATCATCTGACGCACCAGTGGCATGGGGTCGGGATTATCATAAAGCTCACGGGTATAATGCTCAATAAACTCTCCAAAACTGGCAAGCGTCGCCCCTGCCTTTGCCCCCACTGCCGATTTTAGCCCTGTATGAGAACAGGCAGACAGTAGCGATAGGCTGTGTTCTTGGGCGAACAGTCCGAGCTTTTCTAAGGTTGCCGAACCCATGCCACGTTTGGGCGTATTGATGATCCGCAAAAATGCCGCGTCATCATCAGGATTTAGGATAATCCGCAAATAACTCATGACGTCCTTAATCTCCGTGCGAGCAAAAAATGACGTACCGCCCGAGAGCTTATACGGCACTTGTAGTGAACGCAGTTCGGCTTCTAGCACCCGAGCCTGAAAGTTGGAGCGATACAGCACGGCATACTGCTCCCATGAGTTGTTATGTCTTAGGCGGTGCGTCACTATCTCTTTTGCCACACGCTCCGCTTCCACCCCATCATCGGGCGAGCTTAGCACCCGAATCAGCTCGCCATGCCCTTTATCCGACCACAGCGATTTTTCAAAAATATGCTCATTATTGGTAATCACGGCATTGGCAGACGCCAGTATGCGATTGGTAGAGCGGTAGTTTTGTTCTAGCTTGACAACGTGCAGAGCAGGGAAATCCTGCTTTAATAAAGCCATGTTCTCAGGCTTTGCTCCACGCCACGCATAGATAGATTGGTCATCATCGCCCACTACCGTGAACCTTGCCCGAATGCCTACCAGTAGCTTGATAAGCTCATACTGAGCGGTATTGGTATCTTGGTACTCGTCCACGAGCAGATAGCGAATGCGGTTTTGCCATTTTTCACGCACTCGCTCATTGTCTTTTAAAATACGAGCAGGTAGGACAATCAAATCATCAAAATCCACCGCATTATATGCTCGCAAATTCCGCTCATACAGCCCATACAGATGAGCAAAAATCACATCTTCGGGGTCGGTCAGTGTCCGCTCGGCATCTTCGGGGGCGACTAGGTCATTTTTCCAATCACTAATCATCTTAATCGCCTTACCCACCATGTCCGCACGCTCCGCCCCTGATAGGTTATCACGCACCATCAGCTCGGCAAGCAGGCGTTTGCTGTCATCGGCGTCCATGATACTAAAATTGCCTTTTAGGGGCGTGTTAATGAGTTCATAACGCAAAAACTGCAAACCAAACTGGTGGAACGTGGACACCGTCAGCCCACGAGTTTTCTCGCTTGGCAAGAGTTTTTTGACACGCTCTTTCATCTCCCTTGCCGCCTTATTGGTAAAGGTCATTGCCGTGATACGCTCAGCAGGCGTGTTGCAGTTTTGGATAAGATGAGCGATTTTTTGGGTAATCACAGACGTCTTGCCTGACCCTGCCCCTGCCAGAACGAGCAAGGGGCCTGAAACATGGGCTAGGGCTTCTTGTTGGCGGGGGTTTAGTTGGCTCATAATCTAAATTCTTCGGGCAAATGGTTGGCTATTATAATGGATTTTGGCAAATTGGGCAAAAGTTTGTGGTAAATTTATCGGCAACATAAAGCATTCTTATGTCATATTTTTTGGTTAAAATTTATCCATATTACATAAAAAGGTGCGTAACACGCACCTGATGATTTTTATTATTTAAAATTATTTCAAATCAAGTTAAATAAAACAAACACCACACTGCACACACGCCCAAGACAATCCCCATGCCATTGATTTTGGAGATTTTTTCTTTAAAAATAAATAACCCCACAACCGCCCCCAAACATATCACGCCGATATTCATGCCAGCAAATACCAAGGTCGGGTCATCTTTATAGGCTTGATGAGCTTTGATATAAAATAAAATATTAAAAAAGTTTAATGCCCCAAGTAAAATCCCACCAATCAAACTTTTACCTTGCCATTTGGTTTTATTGATTATTAGATAAATAAATAACAAGACAAATGCCAATATAAAGCTCACAAGTAAGGTATTGGCAAAGGCATTACCCAATTTTGCCATTTGTTTAAATAAAATATCAATCACGCCATAGCCTGCCCATACTCCGCCTAATATTAAAGCGGTGTTTTTGATATTTAATGAATTATCTGTTTTGGCATGATTGGTTTTTAGGCTGTTTTTTAAATTGGTTTTTGGATTGGGTTTATAAGTTAGGGCAATGAGTGATGAAAACGCCAAAATAATGCCCACACCTTTGGCAAGTGTTAAACTTTCGCCAAAAATGGTAAATGACGCCAATATCGGCAAAAATAACGCCAAACGCTGTGCCACGTCCGATTTGGCAATGCCAACGAGTTGCACCGCCTTTGCCATGATGATAAATACGCTCGGCAACAGCACGCCCAAGGCGATGACGATAAATGTCCCGTTTGCCATAATTTCACTGACATTTAAACTAGGCTTTAATAAAAAAATACATAAAATAATGGCGGTGATATAATTCACCAAAATGGCTTGGGCAATATCAATGTCTTGACGGCGTGCCACTTTTAAAAAAATAGACACCAACACACTGACACAAATGGCAGAGAGTAGAAAAATCATGGATGAAATATTTTGTTACAAATTGGTGTGATATTATAACCATAATTGGGCGTTTGTCAAGTGGCGTGAATAGATGTTCACCAAATTAACCAAGATATCCACCCTTTTATCCAATTCTCCATTTAAAATCATCAATATGATGTGTGATAATAAAGCATCAAACTTAACAAAAATACGATGCGATGAACATAAAAATTTCTATTCTTTTATTCATAATGTTACTTTCTGCCTGCACCAATCACAATCAAAATTCAAAAAACACGATTGAACAAGATGTCAATATCACCAATGGCAACAAAGATAACAACAAACCACCGCCAGCATTACCAACCAATGATGAATTATTAAGCTCCCTAAAATCTAGTGATTGGCAAAAATTAGCGTTAACTTATGAAAATACATCCAATCAGTGGCGATTGATTGTGGTAAGTGATATAAATTTTAACAACCTAAATTTGCCGATTGTTAAAAAAGATGATTTTATATTGATTTTTGAAAAAAGTGTAGAATTAGACAATCATTGGATTTATATGCCCAATAATTGCAACAGCATGAAGGGTGAATTTGTACTCACCAAGACGGGCATAAAAATTCAAGGTAGCCTACCAACAACTAAAATGGCTTGCTCACCACCACCTAAAGATTTAGATGACAACATTATCCATACTGTTATTTTAAATGGTGATTATGAAATTTATCAAAAAGACATGCAAAATATTTTAAAAATAACCCACAATCATCAATATTGGCTATTTATCAACACAGTTGCTACAAAGCCTAGCTTATGACAAATTTCAAATTCGTTAGATGTGATATTTATTTAAAGCAAAGCGAATATTTAGGTCATAGTTAATATCAGTTTGATAAGGCATGGCATTCTGTATTTTGATGATTTAGAGAGTATAAAACAGATAAATCACAAATGCAAATCATGTCCACATCTATCACAAAACTTAGCATTGGATGCATGCCCGAATTTACCGCATTTTGGGCAGGTGATGGGGTGTAGCTGTGGTCGCATGGTGCGTGACAGCTCAGCGGTAAAAATCCCTGTCGGTACGGCAATGATGGAGTAACCCATAATCATCACCATGCTTGCAATCGCTTGCCCTATCGGGGTCTTGGGTGAGATGTCGCCATAACCCACGGTTGTCAAAGTCACAACCGCCCAATAGATGGATTTGGGGATGCTGGTGTAGCCATTTTCAGGGCCTTCGACCACGTACATGACCGAGCCAAAAATGGTCACAAGCAGTAATAATGATAGGAAAAAGACGATGATTTTGTGCTGACTGGTGCGAAAGGCAGCCGCCAAAAACCCTGCTTGGTGCATATAGGATTTGAGCTTAAACACCCTAAAAATCCGTAAAATCCGCAAAATTCGCACCACCAAAAGATACTGCGTACCCACAAAAAACAAGCTAATATAACTTGGTAAAAGTGCCAACAAATCCACAATACCATAAAATGACAACACATACCGCTTGCGATTGGGCGATGAGTACACACGCAACAAATATTCAACCGTAAACAAAATGGTAAAAATCCATTCGGCATAAAAAAATACCCTGCCGTACTGCAATCGCAAATACAGCACGCTGTCTAGCATAACCACCACCACGCTAAGACTAATACCAATAAGCAATCCAATATCAAACAGCTTGCCCAAAGGCGTGTCTGTGCCTTCGATGACGATGTGGATTTTCTCTTTTAAGGACAGGCTTTTTTTGTAAACAGGGGCTTTCATGCAAGATAGAATGAGAGAAAGATGAGTGTATTTTATAATAAAGTTGGGGCTTGGGATAGTATTTTTACAAAATTCTTGTTATGATTGATACGTTTTAGGCTTTTTACATTTGATTTATCATGAGAATCATCATCTTAATGCTACCCCTTGTCCTGACCGCTTGTATGAACATGGCAGATTTTTCTGAAAGTAAGCGTCAAACACTCCAAACCTACCCGACTTACAACCCAAATTGCCAACGCCATATCCCAGCCCCACGCACACCACAAGGCTATCCTGACATGAGTTCGCCTGAATATCAAGAAACGCATCATCGCACACATTGCCCCTAGCAAATATTGGCAAATTCGCCCAAACCTTGTATAATAACCCATTTTATTATTTTCATTTAAAAGGTGCATTCTATGGCAGGTCATAGTAAATGGGCGAACATTAAACATCGTAAAGCCAAACAAGACGCCGCAAAGGGCAAAATCTTCACCAAAATCATTCGTGAAATCGTCTCCGCCAGTAAAGGTGGCGACCCAGACCCTGCCAACAACCCACGCCTGCGTGCCGTGCTAGAAAAAGCCAACGCCGCCAACATGACCAAAGATGTCATCAAGCGTGCCATTGAACGTGGTCAAGGCGGTGGCGAGGGCGACAACGTCCAAGAAATCACCTACGAAGGCTATGGCGTGGGCGGTGTGGCGGTCATCGTTGAGACCATGACCGACAATGTAAACCGCACGGCGGGCGAGGTTCGCCATGCGTTTAGCAAGCACGGTGGCAACCTAGGCACATCAGGTTCGGTGGCGTATTTGTTTAGCAAGCGTGGCGAGATTATTTTTAATGACGTATCTCTTGAAGATAAAGTCATGGAGATTGCCCTAGAAGCAGGGGCAACGGATATTGAAAATGACGGCGAGAGTCTGCTTGTCATTACCGAACCCAACGACTTTGGGGCGGTGGTGGACGCACTAGCGGGTGCAGGTCTAAAAGCGGACAATATGGAGGTTACAATGTCGCCAAGTACAACTGCGGACATTGATAACATTGATGACGCTCAAAAAGTGCTAAAAATGATTGACATGCTAGAAGATTTGGACGATGTCCAAGAAGTCTATACTAATGTGAATTTTAGCGATGACGTGATGGCACAGCTTGACGCTTAATTTGCCTATCGTGATGTTTGGATATGGCAGAAGTGTCATATCCAATTTTTGTTTTTAAAGGGGTTTTATGAAAATCGCAAATCAAGTAAACCAATTAGAAGATAAAGATTTTTGCCGTCAATTTATTCGTGCCAATAATGCCATTGAAGGATTGTTTTTATCTGACGATGATAAAAAATTTATGGATACCATTGACCCTAATATTTCTGATAAAGAATTTGAAAGTTTGTTATTTGCTCATTTAAATATTAAAAGCATTGTATGTTAATAGGCTCATCAAATTCCGATGAAAGAATTGCCGAGCGTTATTTTTATGGCGAAGTGGGCAAAAGTGCTTTGGTAAATAAATTTGGCATTCAAGACCAACAAGAATTGTTAAAATTGTTGCCAAGTTTTTGGGTAATTTAAATGCCATTCACCCCTTTATTGACGGCAATGGCAGAACCCAAAGGCAAACTTTATTGTTAATCTGTCATCAATATCATTTTACAATTCAAATCAATGATTATTTAAGTCAAAAATATTGGTACAGGTCCGCCGAACAAAGCCATTATTATGGCGATGATATGGGATTTGAAGAGATTTTAAGAAATATTATATTGGAAACTTAATATGATAACATTAGACCTACCACCACAAATTGAACAGCATATCATTGAGCGTGCCGAACAAAAAAGTTTGACGGTCAATGAATTGATTTTGCAATGGGCAAATCAAGATAAGAAAAATAATTCCATTTTATTAACCGATTTTGTCAAAACCTTACCTAACCGCTCTCATATTGGTGATGGATTGGCAATTCAAAAGGCATTGCGTGATGAATGGGATTAAGTATTTATTAGACACTTGCTTTATTATTGAATTGTACAATGGTCATCAAGAAGTGGTTAAAATCATTGAAGAAAACAAAATTGATTTAACTTATTGTGCCATTAGCCCAATTAACCGAATGGAAGTTTTGGGATTTGGTGATTTGGCAGATAATGACAGTCAAAATTTGGAAAAATTATTGGATATTTTAATGACTTTACCAATTGACAGAAAGATAGAAGACACCGTCATTGAATTAAGAAAACGCCACAAAATTAAATTGCCCGATGCCATTGTATTAGCAACCGCATTAACCCACAATTTAGAATTATTAAGCCTTGATATAGGTTTAATAAACAAATACCAAAAAGAAATCACCAATTAAGCCGATTTAAATAATTAGGAAACCCAATGACCACCCTATCCGACTATGTCCGTGCCATTATTACCGCCACCGTTTATGATGTCGCCATTCGCACCCCGCTTGAAAAAGCGGACAAACTCTCCGCCCGTTTTGGCAACGACATTCGCTTGAAACGCGAAGACCTGCAACCTGTATTTAGCTTTAAACTGCGTGGGGCGTACAACAAAATCAGCCAACTCACGGCAGAGCAAAAAGCAAAAGGCATCATCTGTGCCTCGGCTGGCAACCACGCACAAGGGGTGGCGTATTCGGCAAATCGCTTAAAAATCAATAACTTAATTGTAATGCCCAAAACCACGCCCGACATCAAAGTGCAAGCAGTCAAAGCCTTTGGTGGTACGGTGCATTTGCATGGCGACAGCTTTGACGAAGCCAACCGCTATGCCATTGAAAAGTCGCAAACGGACGGTATGACCTACATCGCCCCCTACGATGACAAAGCAGTCATTGCAGGGCAAGGCACGGTCGCCCTTGAACTCTCCCAAGACTGGAGAGAGATGGAATATGTGTTTGTGCCTGTCGGTGGCGGTGGTTTGGTGGCGGGGATTGCGTCCTTTTTGGGCGAGATTGCCCCGCACATCAAGGTCATTGCGGTGGAATCCGAAGGCTCTGCTTGCCTAAAAGTCGCCCTAGCCGATGGCGAGCGAACTCGCTTACCGCAAGTGAGCCTGTTTGCTGATGGCGTGGCGGTCGCCCAAATCGGTCAAATCCCCTTTGAAGTGGCGGGTCTCACCAAATCCAACGGGCAAGGCAAGGTCATCGATGACGTGATAACTTGCAATAACGATGAAATTTGTGCCAGTGTAAAAGACATTTTTGAAGAAAACCGCCACATCGTTGAGCCGTCTGGGGCGTTGGCACTGGCAGGGCTAAAAAAATATGTCAAACAGCACAACCTAGCAGGTAAAAACTGCGTGGCGATTGTCTCGGGGGCAAATATGAACTTTGACCGCCTACGGTACATTGCCGAACGCACCGAGATTGGCGAAAACAAAGAAGCGATTTTTGCGGTGCAGTTGCCCGAAAAAACGGGGGCGTTTTTGGACTTTTGTCGCACCTTGCAAGGGCGTAACATCACCGAATTTAACTACCGCCTAGACAGCACAAATCCAAGCGTTGCCCAAGTGTTTGTGGGCATTGGCTTAAAGGACGGTCAGTTTGAACGCACCACGATTATGGACAATCTGGACAAAGGGGGTTACACCGCCTTTGACTTGACCGATGATGAAGTCGCCAAAACGCACATTCGCTATTTGATTGGCGGACACGGTCGGCTAAATGATGAAAAATTGTTCCGTGTGATGTTTCCAGAACGCCCCAACGCTCTATTAAATTTCCTTGAAAAACTCGGGCAAGATTTTAATGTTACCCTGTTTCACTACCGTAATCACGGGGCGGCAGAAGGGCGAGTATTGGTCGGCTTGCAGGCAGCCGCCCATTCATCACGGCAAATTGTGGACGCATTGACTGAGATTGGTTATGATTGTGAAGATTTAAGTGAAAATGTGGGCTATGGGGTGTTTTTGAAGTAAAAATATAGAATAGACATCCTGCAAAACTACCCAATCCACCCAAACACGAGCTTTACCCTAAGTTCAAATCTTGCCAATGATTTACGATAGGTGGTTGAGAACATTTTAAAGGCCTTAAACTTGGCAAAGATATGTTCTACTCTCACCCGTGTTTTAGACAATAATGCGTTATAATCTTTGGCTTCTTGTACAAGTGGATATTTCTTAGTTTGTTTTAGTGGCGTAAAGGCTTGCTTGTATAAATGCTGTATGCCTTGATAACCACTGTCTGCTAGGATAAACTT
>NZ_AUGF01000024.1 GCF_000426885.1 Moraxella caprae DSM 19149
GTTTATCCTAGCAGACAGTGGTTATCAAGGCATACAGCATTTATACAAGCAAGCCTTTACGCCACTAAAACAAACTAAGAAATATCCACTTGTACAAGAAGCCAAAGATTATAACGCATTATTGTCTAAAACACGGGTGAGAGTAGAACATATCTTTGCCAAGTTTAAGGCCTTTAAAATGTTCTCAACCACCTATCGTAAATCATTGGCAAGATTTGAACTTAGGGTAAAGCTCGTGTTTGGGTGGATTGGGTAGTTTTGCAGGATGTCTAATAGATTTATAGATAAGTTGTAGGGTTGGCTCGTCTACCTCAACTTGTTGATTAGGCATGGTTGTTGGTTTTTGATTAATATCACTAGACGATTGTTTAGTGCTGTCTTTTGGCGGTGTATTTGCGTTGTCTGCTGTTTTATTTTTTTCCATCAGTAGTGATGAGTTTTCCTTATTATCAAGTATTTCATTGGTATCATTTTCCACATAGCTTTGAGTTAGATTTTCTATATAAATAAATTTGTCGCACGCATTGATAAAAGCACTTGGTGTTTGGATTTTGCCAAATCCATAAACCATCAAGCCACTTTCACGAATACGACTGGCAAGCGGAGTAAAATCGCTGTCGCTTGATATAATACAAAAGCCATCTAATTGATTGCCATACAGCAAATCCATGGCATTGATGATAAGCATCATGTCCGTGGCATCTTTGCCTTTGGTGTAGGCAAACTGCTGAATGGGCGTAATGGCATGCGATAGCGAAACATCACGCCAAACGTGTAGGCGATTGGTTGGCTTGCCGTTTTCATTAATCTCGCTACTCCAATCGCCATAGACACGCTTGACGATTGGCACGCCATATTTGGCAATCTCTTGTAGCACAAGCCCTATGGTCTTATGAGATGTATTATCTGCATCAATGAGTACCGCCAACTTTTTCATATCACTCACTCACCCAAGCCCCATCTCTCCACACCAACGCAAACTTGGTCGCCTTACCGTCCTTTTCTGAGCCGACATATTGCTCGGCATTTTTGCGAGACCAACGTAATATGGTCGGGTTGCCGTCATTGTCGGTTGTGGGGGCGGACAGTAGATAGTGGAATTTGGGGTCAAGCTCGCCTTGTATGGTTTGTAATTCTGCCACTTTGGGCGGACGAGTTTCACGGATTTTGGGGAATTTGGATGCCGCCAAAAACAGCCCTGCTGCCCCTTCACGCAAGATATAATGGTCATCAAATCGCACTGAACGCAAATGTGGCATGGGGATCGCCGTCATGCGTGGCGGTGCAGGTTGTCCGTCTTTTTGGACTTTGCGGGTGTTGTCGCATTTTTGGCAAGCAAAATACGCCCCAAACCGCCCTGTTTTTAGCTCCATTTGCCCATCGCATTTGTCGCAGTCAATGGTCGGTGCGTCATTACCTTTGTGGGTTTCAAACACGCCTTTTTCTAGCAAATACCCATCGCAATCAGGGTTATTACCACAAACGTGCAATTTCAAGCCACCGTCCACGATATAGCCGTCCATTGCTGTGTGGCATTTTGGGCAACGCTTTTTTTCTAATAACGACAAAATCTCATCCGACTCATCGTCTGCCGTCTGATTGGCGAAGGCTTCCACCGCCATGAGATTTTTTGTTCCCTTGCACCGCTCTTTTGGCGGTAAGTTATAGCCTGTACAGCCCAAAAACACGCCCGTACCACCTGTACGGATTTGCATGGGGCGACCGCACAAATCGCAATGCACGTCAGGCACGTCCGTGGGGTCGTTGGGTTTCATGCCGTCTTTGGCTTTGGCGGTTTCTAATTTACCCTTAAAATCACCGTAAAACTCATCAAGCACCGCCTTATAATCCACATCCCCTTCTGCCACATGGTCAAGTTTATCCTCCAAATTGGCGGTAAAAGTGTAGTCCATAAGGTCAGGAAAACTGCCTGTCAAGCGGTCGGTTACAATGTCGCCCATTTTTTCGGCAAATAGGCGTTTGTTTTCGGTGCGGACATAGCCACGCTCTTGAATGGTGGAGATGATAGACGCATAGGTGGACGGTCGTCCGATACCACGCTTTTCAAGCTCTTTGACAAGGCTGGCTTCGGTATAACGGGCTGGCGGTTTGGTAAAATGCTGGCTTGGGATAATCTCCTTTACCATCAAACTCTCGCCCACTTTGACATCAGGCAGTAGCACGTCATCGCTTTTGGCAGGGGGCTGGGCTTTGGTGTAGCCATCAAAGGTCATGACACGCCCTTTTGCCTTTAATTCCACATTGCCAGACGACACGGTCAAGGTCATGGATAGGTACTGGGCAGGGGGCATTTGACACGCCACAAACTGTCGCCAAATCAGCTCATAAAGCCTTTGGGCATCTCGCTCCATGTCTTTTAGATGAGCCGACAACACCGCCACATCAGACGGACGAATGGCTTCGTGGGCTTCTTGGGCGTTTTGTTTGTTGCCATAGACGTTGGGCGATTTTGGCAAATATTGACTGCCGTAATTGGTCTCAATGTACGCTCGTACACTTGATAAAGCGTCCGCACTCAAAAATGTGCTGTCGGTACGCATATAAGTGATGTAGCCTGCTTCGTACAGACGTTGGGCGAGCATCATCGTTTTTTTGACATTAAAGCCAAGGCGTGTGCTTGCCGACTGCTGTAGGGTGGACGTGATAAAAGGAGCAGACGGCTTGGACTGGGTGGGCTTTTGCTCACGGTCAGACACGATAAAGGGGTTGTTGTTTAAAATATCAACCACCGCCACCGCTTCTTGTTCATTGGCAAGGCTTAACTCTTTGCCATTTTGGCGGACGGCTTCTAGATAAATATTTTCTTTTGAACTACTCACTGTATCGGCATGAATCTGCCAATATTCAGTGGGCGTAAAGGCACGAATCTCACGCTCTTTTTCCACGACAAGGCGAGTGGCAACCGACTGCACACGCCCTGCCGACAAGCCACGAGCGACCTTCGCCCACAGTAGGGGCGACACCATAAAACCGACCACACGGTCAAGAAAACGGCGAGCTTGCTGGGCGTTCACACGGTCATAATTTAGGCTACTGGGGTGCTTGAAGGCCTCGGTAATGGCGGATTTGGTAATCTCGTTAAACACCACACGGCTGTATTTACTGTCGCTGCCGCCAATGACTTCCTTTAAATGCCATGCAATCGCCTCTCCTTCACGGTCCAAGTCCGTTGCCAAATAAATGGTGTCCGCCTCTTTGGCAAGGGCTTTTAGCTCTTTGATGACTTTGGTTTTGTTGGGCAAAATCTCATAGACCGCCTGCCAGTCGTTCTCAGGATTGACCCCCATACGGCGAACCAGAGCGTTATACGCCTTTTGTTCACGAGACAGTCCCGACTCGTCCGCTTTTTCGGCTTTGCCCGTCCCCGACACAGGCAAATCACGCACATGACCCACACTAGACCGCACGATATAGCCCGAGCCTAGATATTTGTTAATGGTTTTGGCTTTGGCGGGGGATTCCACGATGACTAGGGCTTTGCCTTTGCCCGACACGGGGGTGTCTGCCATGTCATCCTTGGCGGTTTTGGTTGTTTTTTTGGTGGGGGTTTTTGTGGCTTTGACGGTATTTTTGGTGCGTGTGCTGGGTTTTTTGGGAAGTGCCATGGGTTGCCTATTTGTCTTATAATGTTAAAATGTTCACTTTATAAGGGGACTTTGGCATTTTGTCAATAGTCTGGTAAAATATTTTAACAATTTTATACACAAGTGGTCGCTTAGCGGGACGACTTTGGGGTATTGATGTTTTGCACGCTTTGTAAAAAGGTTTTGAGTGCCAATAAATCCTGCTCCATGATTGACATCGCTTGCTCGTCTTTGATGGCAAAACTTTTGGCGTATTTTTCATCGTACCAGTAAATGGTTACGCTGTTGGCTTTGGTGGTCAGTCCTTGGATATAGGACAGTAGTGGCTCGGGGGGTATGCCCACACTGACAGGCACGCCATCTTCGTTTTGCCAGTCGCCCCCCATCCACAGCAGGCGTTTGGCGGGCAACTGCCAGCTGTCATCAATGACGGTGTACTGGGCTATCATGCCGTGATTATTTGTCTGCTTGTCCTGCCCGCTCTCTTTGTGCTGTTTTAACCAATCGGGCATGGCAACCAGTTTGGGGTGCAAGTCTATCTTGCGGGCAAACATTCGCATGTCACCCACTCGCACTTCGCTCATCTTTGGCTTTAAGCCCATGATGTTGCCAAGCACAAACAGCACAGCAACGATAACGACAATGACCCCAATACTCACAACTGGCTACTTATTTCTTTTTACTTATTTCTTAGCTTTGGCACTAAGTTCAATCAAGCGTTGCATGCCTGCAATCAGCTCCTCGTCATTAAACGGCTTATAAATAAAGCCCCTTGCCCCGACTTGCAGGGCTTGTAATGCCGTCATACGGTCAGAGAGTGCCGAGACAACCAAAATACTCACACCCGTTCCTTTGCCCACGATACGCTTGATGCATTCAAGTCCATCCATCTGTGGCATGGTCAAGTCCATGGTAATAAAATCAGGACGAAATTCATCAAATTTTAATACGGCATCCACGCCATTATTGGCGGTCGCCACAATCTCAATACTACTACCCTCAAAACAACGCTCAATGCGGTTACGAATAATATTAGAATCATCAACAATCATCAGACGATAAGCCATTCTTTGCTCCAAAATCTAAAAATCACAAACAGACCTGGGGCGTGTCCGCCTTTGGTATTTGCAATGAAAAATGAGAAAAATCGCACGTTTTTCAAGGAAAAAGTGAAGTTTGATGGTCATTCTATCAAACAAGCTTTTGACTTCGAGCCACAAGATTTAGCCAATTTTCATGCAAAAATTGATTTGAATTATAAAATTCTCATTAAATTTTAATAAAATATTATCAAAGGCAGGCACGCCCCACTCAGGTCTGTTTTTATTTATATTACTGTGCATCAAAGTTGATGACAATCTTTGTATTTAGCCCTGGCTGACTCTCGACATTGATTTTACCATTAACTTCTTTGACCCACTCACGCACGATGTCCATGCCCACACCACGCCCACTGTCTTCATCGACACCATTGGCAGTTGAGACACCTGAGCGGAACATGATAGCGTATAGACGACTGTCGGGCAAGCTTGATGCTTGTTCAGCAGTCATAAGATTCATCTCAGTGGCTTTTTGACGTAGTTTTTGCAAATCCACGCCTGCCCCATCATCGATGATACTCATGCGTAGCTGACTGCCATATTTTAAAAGCATTAGCTTGATTTGACCTACTTCGCTTTTACCTGCCTGCACACGCACATCAGGTATCTCAATGCCATGAGCGATGGCATTTTTAAGTAGCTGAATGCCGACATCTTGGCAGAACTTTTTGAGCTTATCAGTCATCTGAATATCTTCAAAACCTGTTAAGTTTACCTTAACTTTTTTGCCTTGACGTTCGGCGATTTGCTGAGCATAATCACCAAAGTAGCTTTGCCAATCTAGCGAATGACTACTTGGGGCGACAGTGGCAGATTTGTCATCTGTCTGCGTCATCACACTTTGTACGCTTTGCCCGACATCATCTTTGTCTATTTCTTTTGCCACACGGCTAATGCGTTGCAAGAGTTTTTCTACAAATTGGTTCAAATCCAAAATGTCATTTAGAATAATCGTAAAACCCAAAAAGTCCTGACCTGAGACCGTGCTTTGATTGCGAATTAGCACCAGATTCTCTTCGCCTTGCTCGGCAAGACGCACAAAGCTACCCATCTTAATGGCAGATGCTTCGCCTTTTAGACTGTGCATTTTTCTAAATAGGGCTTGGGCTTTGTTATGTAGCTGACCTTCGACTCTTAGAATCTCATTCATCTCACTCACACGCTCATAAGTGTTATTGATGAATTGATTTAGTACGTTGATATCGACGTTTAGAATGTGTCCAATCATCTCAATCTGACGGTCATGCTGTGCCTTTTCACTCTCCAAAGTTTTTTCAAGTAATACCGAGTCGGTCACATCAACAACGCTCACAAAGATTTCTTCAACTTCGTCGTTTTCGCTCTCTTGAACACGCAAGAAGCTAAACGACAGGTATTTGACCACCGTATCTCCCTGCTCGTTCATGACGTTTACTTTGATTTGTCGTAGTGGGTTCAAATCCCCAATCAACTCTGATACCACCCAAGGATTATAAAGCTGTTCAACAAACAACTTGGTTGCTTCAATATCATCACGCCCTACCATGCCTTGCAACAGCTCGGTCAAGGTAATGCCTGCAATGTCCTTACGCCCCAAGATGACTTCTAGATTCTTAGAGTGAGCATCCGAGATGACAAAATCTTTGTCAATCAAAAACAGACCTTCTTGCACTGTATCTAAGATGTTGGTCGTTTGACGACGGGCAATTTGTAGGTTACGGTCAGATGCGGTCAGTTTTTTCAAAAAATAAAACACAAACCAAATAAAATACAGACCTGCCAGCACAAAGCCTGCCATCATCACGTTTCTGGCAAGAGCCGTCCATTCTAGACCTCTAACAGTCTGATTGTCCCAAACCACTGAAACTGGACCATAAACTTTTTCGTCAAACTCATCAAAAATATGTCTTGCCACAGGATTGACGTCCGCTTGACCATCTAGCACAGGATTTAGGCGTTGTTTATAATCCATCCACCATGCTTTTAACTCGTTAAATGCTTGGACATCCTCAGGATGCGTGAGTGCCTCGACAGGCACCGTTCTGTCTTCGACTTGATACTCGCCACCTGTCTCATAAAGACGCATGTACTCATCAACCGCATCCACACTTTTTCTTAGTGCCACTATCGCCTCAGGTCGCTCTTCTTTAGTCGCAACTTGCAATCGCTGGGTTAATAAGTTGACATTATAATACTCATCACTTAGATAACCGAATATATCAAAGAAGTTAGAGATTTTGTTAACTTGTTGGTTAGCATGATAGTTAAACCCCAAAATGCCCGCCACCAATGCCAAAAAGACTGCCAAAGATAATAGCAGGCTTTTATATCGTGAATCTAATAAACCGCCCATAACTCGCCTTCACTTGTCATACATCAAAAAAATCAACCCGTCATTAATACATGAATATTTAGGGCGTGTTGAACCTTTATAACACTATTTACAATATAGAAATATTTTAGAAATAAAACAATGTTTTTGCATGAAAAATGGCTAAATCTTGTTTTTCATTGCAAATACAAAAGTTCAACACGCCCTAATATGTTTAATTAAAAAATTATTTTGTCGCATTAAAAACAATTGTTAAAATAATTATTTTTAAAGTGCATTTATATTTATTTGGTATATATCTGTACCAATTACAATTAGACTAACAACTGTCCGATTAATTACCGACTAAAATTGTGTATTTTATACCAAAAAACCAAATTATTCTAACACTAATTAACAATTCATACATTTTTTATGTATCAATCAATAATAAAAGTCATTACAGTCATCATCTTATTTATAAAAACAAAAACAGCCCGATATCGGGCTGTTGAGTGATGATTCATGTACTTATTTGCCGTGATGCTGACCGTCAAGCTCCACCAAACGAGTGGTGGCTTTATTCATGGCGTGCATGATTTGCCCGAGTAGAACCTGCTGTTTGGTGACCACAATCAAAATCATGGGCTGATTGACATTTGGCACGGCACTAATCATAATTTTGCCATTTTCAGCATCCAAAATCACCGAACGACACCCAGTCAGCTGAGCCTCAGCAGTTAAGGCTTGTACCAGTGCCAAGATGGATGAACCGACTGCTGAGAGTTTATTGCCATCATAGTTTTTTTGAAAGATAGATGATACTTCAAAACCATCGGTCGATGCCAGTAATACACCATCTACGCCTGTGGTAGAATGCACCAACTCATGAAGCACTTCTTTTGAAAGTGTCACAAATTGCTCAGCAGGCTTGACACGATTAGAATCCAATTTAAAAGGGCTAAGACTCATTATTTTACTCCAAGATGTTTATTTGTATGTCAGTGTTGTCAAGTGATTTACTCAGACTGTTCTAGGCTAGCGATGATACTCTCAACGAGTAACAAGACATCTTCACGTTTACGCATGTCCACAGGGAATAGTGGTAAGTTACGCCCAATGCTCGCTAGATAATCACGATAAATGGAGAATTCACGCTCGGGCATTTTGTCTACTTGACTGACACCCAGCACGATACGACCATCATAAATGCCATCAAAAGTCTTTAAATAATGTGCCAAATCTGCCACAGGATCAGCTGCCGAATGGTCAATCAAAATCACCACGCCCAAAGCACCTTGGGATAGGATGGGCCAAATGAAGTTAAAACGCTCCTGCCCTGGGGTGCCATAAAGACCAATACTTGCCCCACCATCAATGGTCAGCTCGCCATAATCCATGCCGACTGTGGTCAAAAGCTTGGCGTTGGTATCAAGGTCGGTATTCATGACCTCGGTTGAGACCACAGGAATGTCAGAGAGACTAGAGATGGCCTGGGTCTTACCTGCACCCATAGGGCCACTAAATACAATTTTAAGACGTTGCATAAGTGCTACCTAAATAACTATATTAAATATATTGGCTTTGGTTCAAAAAGTATGCTACAAAGGAAACCGTTCGTGGTGAGCTTGGGAAGCCTAACGATTTTCCTACCCGCAGGCAGGCTCAGGGCGAACGGAAAACCTAGTTCAGCATACTTTTTGGACTACTATCAATATATTAAATATAAATAACATGAGAATGTAAATAATGATAAATTTATTGTATGATAAAAATAAAAACATTGCAATTAGGACGTGTCATCACAGCCCCAGTTTGCGACGCAGACGTGACAAGAAACCGATTTTCTCTTGTTGTTCGGCGGTTTTTGGTTCAGGTTTTGGTTCAGGCTCGCTCACAGGTGCAGACGCTGTGACTGTCACTGGTACCACGGTCGATGTCTGCATGATGGTCGCATTCACGTTTTGGTAGTTATCATCCATCAAATGCTGAGAAAGCAGTAGCGAGACAATCACTTTTTGAACGATAGGACGACCCAGTCCCGTGCGTGCCATAATCTCATCTACCGTGCGTGCTGTATCTTCTAAGGCAACCATTGTCCGCAAGATAATGCGTCTGTCGGCATTATTATCAGGCTTTGCCCATGAACGAAGCTGATAGCGGGCATTGCCATCGATGAGTGGTAATAACTTCTCAGCATTCGCCCATGCCATCTGATACAGCCACTGATTCATGTCGAGGGCTTGCTTAGGCTCGCCTGCCACACCGCCATACACACGCAGTCGCCATGTCGTCACGTCTGCCACTTTGGCACTTTTTAGCCATACCAGCTGGCGCGCTCCATCAATAACAGCCAACACCTCTCCATCTTGAATCAGCTCAAATAAGGACTTAGGACGAGCGTGCAACGTCTTAATCAAGTCTATCACGTCATCTAACTTTGATGTGGTAGACTGTGGCGATTGCGCTGTGTGAGCAGTTTGGGCTGACTGGCTGGTTTGATTCTCCTGATTGGTTTGGGTGCTTGTTTTGTCAGGCTCACCAGACGTGCTTGATTTTTGATAAGGCAGACCCTTTAATACATCCACTTTTTCATGAAGCCAGTCATTTAAGGCATTGATTTGTTTTAGGGGCAATACCAGTGAGTCGCCAGCGATACCACCATCACCTGTCAGGTTGCGACTGACGTATAAGATGGGTGTGCGTGGGTGCAATTCTATTAGTTTTTGCACGCTGGTAGAATTTTTAAAATCTTCATTAATGACATACAAATCAACCTCACCCA
This sequence comes from Moraxella caprae DSM 19149, assembly GCF_000426885.1. Lineage (GTDB taxonomy): Bacteria > Pseudomonadota > Gammaproteobacteria > Pseudomonadales > Moraxellaceae > Moraxella > Moraxella caprae. The sequence goes on from NZ_AUGF01000024.1 coordinate 9,781, forward strand.
TCTGAGCGGACACCCAATCCAAATCTACGTCCAAACGCAATAGGACACGCAGATATCCTTTAAAAGTAATTTGGTCAGCAGGGCTAACACCAACCATGGCAATACGCATGGCTTTTTTGCTATCAGTACTCGTCATGATTTACTCTCAACCAAAGCAATTGCTTGGAGATTATTGGTCTAAATTGTCTAACGCCATTATCCTGATATTTTTTGATAAAGAAAATATCTGCTTAATTTTATAAGCAACCCGATACACCATAAATCAATGTTTGATTTATGTTTTTCTTTTATCCCAATATCACATTTAATTAATACGACCATCAGTGATAATTGTTGATTTTAAATAACTTTTAAAAATTCGGTCAGAAAATTTTAAAATTTAATAAAATACCATTATCCAATATCGTGTTAAAAAATTTGGTATGGCAGTTAGAATGAGTGCTTTATTTTCATCCAAAATGAAATCGCTTCATGATGCCAATAAAAGTAATTATTGATAATTCATAAAAATTTATCAAATACCAACTTGTTATTAACAAATATTGATAAAACTTAATTTTAATCAATAGTTTACAAAATTGGGCACATTCAGCGGTTATTTTGGCATGAGACCACACCAAAACATTCATTTTAAATAAACAATTAAAGATAAATCAGCAAATTTAGGTTATTAATTTGCTGATTCTATTTTATAACATAATTTGGTCTACGGCTATACCAAACAGTAAAAATATTTTACCATTGAGCAATATTTTTATATCCATAAAAATATTGTGGATATAAATTAAGCATGTTTTGTGTATTATTTGGGCAAATTCACACCCTACACGCCCCCACATCGCCATTGACCACCACAGTCGCCCCTGTCAAGACAAATAAACCCTTGATTTGTTCGGTGGCGTTATCGGTGGCGAGGGTCATGATGTCGCCTTGACACGCTTTTTTTAGCACTTCGGCTTTGGCGGAGATTTGGGCTTGATTTAAAATCTCAGGGTCATTATCCACCACGCCAAACAGCCCTGTTTTCCAGTCATAGACCTGTATGTCATCAAGGAACACCTCAAACACCTGCGATGGCGGGAGCGTTACCGTGATGTTGGCGTGCGGGGCAACTTTTGGGTCGGTCTGGGGATCAAAGGTAACTTGCACGTTGTCCGCCGTGATTTTACCCAAATCCACGCCTGCCAAAACCCGCCCACGAGCAACAAACAGCCCCTTTTGCTCGTCCTGCCATAGCTTGTACCAATTGCCTTCTTTTTGGGCGGTAATGACCGTGTCCACGCCAAAGGCAACGGTATTTAGGCGAGCCATTTTTTGGATTTCGGTGACAACACCGTCTCGGCTAATGGCGGATACGGCAGGCTCTTCGGTCAATTTTAACGTCCAAAAAACCGCCAAAAACACAATCATCGCCATGACTGACACGATACAAAATAAGGTGAATTTATTGGCTTTTTTTACTTTGGGGGTAGTAGGTGGGGTGGATGTGGTCATAACTCTCCTTTTGAAAATGCAAATTGACGTAAAACAACTCATTTAATACCATAATAGGGACAATTTTAGCATTTATCAAAAAAATTACTTGCACTGTTACCAAAGTTTACTTTAATATAATACGTTTTTACCAAATTTAAAATCAAACTTGCCGAGAATCTTATGAAAGCCAGTCAATTTACCCTAGCCACCCTTCGCAACACCCCAAGCGATGCCGACATCATCTCCGCCCAGCTTATGATAAAAGCAGGTCTGATTCGCAAACTTGCCTCAGGCTTGTATGTGTGGATGCCAACGGGCTTACGTGTGCTAAAACGAGTGGAAAAAATCGTCCGTGAAGAAATGGAGCGTATCGATGCCCAAGAGTTGCTCATGCCTGTCACCCAACCTGCCGAACTATGGCAAGAGTCGGGACGTTGGGAAGACTATGGGGCGGAATTGCTTCGCTTTAAAGACCGTCATAGCCGTGATTTTGTACTAGGGCCTACGCACGAAGAAGTCATCACCGACATCGCTCGGAGTGAGCTAAAAAGCTACAAACAGCTCCCTGCCACGTATTATCAAATCCAAACCAAATTCCGTGATGAGATTCGCCCACGTTTTGGGGTGATGAGAGCTCGTGAATTCACCATGAAAGATGCGTATTCTTTTCATATCGACAAAGACAGCCTTGCCAAGACTTATCAAGACTTTTATGAAGCGTACAGTCGTATCTTTACCCGTTTGGGGCTTGATTTTAGAGCGGTGCAAGCGGACACGGGGTCTATTGGCGGATTTGCCAGTCATGAATTTCATGTATTAGCCGACAGTGGAGAAGACGACATTGCATTTAGCAGTGAATCCGACTACTCGGCGAACGTGGAGCTTGCTGAAGCGGTCTGCCACGACACACGCCAGCCCCCAAGTGAGCCACGCACGGACGTGGATACGCCAAATATGCCAACCTGTGAAGAAGTGGCGGAGCATTTGGGCATGGACTTGACACGCACGGTAAAAACGCTCATCGTCAAAGGCTCGTACTCGGAATATACGCCTGATATGCCAAAACTTGTCGCCCTTGTCTTGCGTGGCGACCACACCCTAAACGAGCTAAAAGCCGAGAAGTTGCCCCAAATCAAAGCACCGTTAGAAATGGCAAGCGAAGATGAGATGAAAGAAGCTGGTCTCGTTAAGGGCTATATCAGTGTGGACTTGGCAAAATATGACATACCTGTCATCGCTGACAGAAGTGCATCCGTCATGGCGGATTTTGTGAGTGGGGCGAACATCGCCGATAAGCACACAAAAGGCATGAACTGGGAGCGTGATGCGGTCTATGCAGATGTTGCCGACATTCGCAACGTGGTAGACGGCGACCCAAGCCCAGACGGTAAAGGCGTACTACAAATCAAGCGTGGCATTGAAGTCGGACACATCTTTCAATTGGGCGATAAATATTCGCACGCCCTAAATTGTACAGTGCTAGGTAAAGAAGGCAAGCCTGTTACGCTGATGATGGGCTGTTATGGCATTGGGGTTAGCCGTATCATCTCAGCAAGCCTAGAACAAAACCATGATGATAAGGGCTGTTTGTGGGTGGACACGCCAGACCCTGTCGATAATATCGCCCCTTTCTATGTGGCGGTCGTCCCCATGAAATCCAAAGACGGCTCAGCAGAAGCCAAAGCGGACGAGCTGTATAGCACCCTAAAAGCCAAAGGCGTAAACGTCCTATTAGACGACAGAGACGAGCGAGCGGGCGTGAAATTTGCTGATTTGGAGCTTATCGGTATCCCTCATCGTATCGTGGTGTCCGAGCGTAACTTGGCAGAGGGCAAATACGAATACGCCAAGCGTGGGTGTGATGATAAAGAGCTGTTGGGGCTTGATGAAGTGCTTGCAAAATTCTAATACTTGCTTTAACTTTTAAAAAGGCAGACCATGCGGTTTGTCTTTTTTTCATTCATGTTCATCCATAACAGCTCTTGATTTTTTAAATCACTTTGCGTAAGATAAAGTTTTTTATCAGGAGACATCATGGAACGCCGTCAATTTTTACAATTAGGAATCGGTAGCTTGTTTGCCCTAAGCCTACCCAAGTTTGGCATGGCACACCCCCTACCCCTAGATTTGCCCACCACTTTACAAGACAACCCCCTACTGCATTTTGACGGCTTGCCGAGCTTTGGGGCGGTTGAGATTTCGCACATCACGCCTGCCATTGACTTTTTATTAAAACACAACAAAGACGTGGTCAAGCGTGTCTGCGCCCAAAAAAGTATCACATGGGATAACTTCTACACCCCGATAGAAGACGCCCAAAATAAACTAGACCGTGTGTGGGGCGTGGTCGCTCACTTGCATTCGGTCAAAAACTCAGATGCCCTGCGAGCGGTATATCAGGACATCACCAAAAGTACAAGCGACTATGAGTCGTGGTTTGGCATGTATCGCCCTTTATATGAAGGCTTTAAAAAACTTGCCAAAAGCGATGCGTTTAAAACCTACACCCAAGCCCAACAAAAAGCGATAAACGATGCCTTGCTGGATTTTAAACTCTCGGGCGTGGCATTAACAGGCGACAAAGCCGAACGTTATACCCAAGTGGTCGCTCGTTTATCCGAACTATCCACCCAATTTAGCAACAACGTACTAGATGCCGACATGGGCTGGGAGCTTGTTATTGATGACAAAGCCAAGCTGTCAGGGCTTAGCGACATCGCCCTACAAAAAGCAGAGCAATCCGCCAAATCCAAAGACAAAACAGGCTACCGTTTTGGGCTGGACGTGCCAAGCTATCTGGCAATCACCACCTACGCCGATGACAGAGAGCTACGCAAACAAATGTACGAAGCCTATCGCACTCGTGCGTCCGACAAAGGTCAAAATGCCGGCAAATGGGACAACACCCCTATTATCAACGAACTCATTGATTTGCGGTTGGAGCTTGCCCAGCTACTCGGCTACAAAAACTACGCCCAATACGTGCTTGCCAAACGCATGGCAAAAGACACCGATGAAGTATTGGGCTTTTTAAAAGATTTGCTTGCCAAAACTCGCCCCACCGCCAAAAAACAAATGCAGGATTTGCAAAAATACGGACGTGATATTGGCGTGCTAGGTCAAGATGATAAGATTGAGCCGTGGGATTTTGCCTATTTGTCCGAAAAGCAAAAGCAAGCACTCTATGACATTGACAAAGAAGCCTTACGGGTGTATTTCCCTGTGGATAAAGTGTTAAACGGCATGTTTGAAGTAACTCGCCGTCTGTTTGGCGTGGACGTGCGTGAAAAAACAGGCGTATCCTTACCCCACCCCGACACTCGCTTTTTTGAGCTGTATCAAGACGGCAAACACATCGCATCATTTTATCTGGATTTATTTGCTCGTGAAAACAAGCGTGGCGGTGCGTGGCATAGCACAGCGATTGGGCATTTTAAAAAATCCACTGGCGACACCCAAAAACCTGTCTCCATGCTCGTGTGCAACTTTGGCGGAGCAACCGGCGACAAACCCGCCTTACTACTACATAGCGAAGTAGAAACGCTGTTTCATGAGTTCGGGCATGGCTTACATCATATGCTCACGCAGGTAGACGTGCTTGCCCTGTCGGGTACTCGTGTGCCAAGAGATGCGGTAGAGTTCCCAAGCCAAATGCTAGAAAACTGGACATGGGATAAAGACGTGCTTGCCCTTATCTCGGCTCATTATGAGACAGGCGAACCTATTGCCATGGACATGGTTCAAAAAATGCAAACCGCCAAAAACTACCTATCGGCAACTTCTATCGTCCGCCAGTTAGAGTACGCCCTATTTGATTTTCGTTTGCACGTTGAACATAAACAAGGCGACAAAAAAACACTTTCTCGCCTGCGTGATGATATTCGCCAAAACGTCTCGGTACTGGGCGAACCTGACTGGGTGCGTATGGCTCACAGCTTTAACCATATTTTTTCAGGCGGTTATTCGGCAGGGTATTATAGCTATCTGTGGTCGGAAGTGTTGGCAAGCGATGCCTTTACTCGCTTTGAGAATGAAGGGCTGTTTAACCAACAAACAGGGCAGGATTTTATCAATGCCATTTTGTCTCAAGGCGGTGCTGATGAGCCGATGAGATTGTTTGAGCGGTTTATGGGTCGCAAACCCAAAAACGATGCTTTGTTAAAGGCTCGTGGGATTGCTTGATTACATGAGTAAACCCTGTGATTGCAGGGTTTATTTGTATTTATGCTATTGACGAATTAGCCGTTTAATTTGCCCTTTATCCGTATTAAATACCCGCACAGGGTTAATGTCAATTCCACCACGTCTGGTATAATTCGCCAGCACCTTTAAAGAGACTGGCTTAAAATACGTCATCATGTCGGCAAATATTCGCTCTACGCATTGCTCATGAAAGCCATTGTGCTGTCTAAATGACAAGATGTATTTTAAAAACTCGCCAAAATCCAAATCGTATTCGCTCGTCATCTCAATTTGCACCACCCCCCAGTCAGGCTGATTGGTAACAGGGCAATTTGAACGCAAAAGATTGCTATAAAATTGATAAGTTGCCAGTTCGCCTTTTTTGGCATTTTTTAAAAATTTGCTATCAATATCATCGCTTAAAATAATCTCATCAGATAAATGATTTAAGACATCATCAATACAAATGCCGATTGGTTTTGCAATGGTTAATTCATCGCTATCTAATCCGATAATCTCCACGCCCACATCAGCACCCACACAGATAGATAAATCTTTTTGCAAAGTGGTTTTTAATTCATCAATACTGCTAAATTTAGTAAAGTTTAGACTATTAAGATAGAGTTTTAAGGATTTGGATTCTACGATATTTGGCGAATTGGCAGGAATGGTAAAACGAGCCATTGCCACTTGTGAAATGCCAATCGGATTTAGCCATGACAATTCAAAGGCTTGCCAAATATCCACGCCATTTTTTAATTCATCATGGTAATCATTAAAATCAAATCCCACGTCTTTTAAAATCTCATCTCGTCCGATTTGCCGAGAAATGGGATATAAAATGGTGGGGTCATAGGTTTTTGAATAAGTGGTGCTTTCGCCCAATACGCCGTGAATACTCATTTGTGTTTGCCTTTTGATTTTATTGGGCGAATTGCAGTTCACCCCTACATCGTTAAATTTGAATTTAATATTAAATTAAGAAAGCCGAATTCTTTTACCGTCTTTTAATATTTTATATGCCACGCCATAAAACACCGCACAAAATATCAAAATCGCCAATAACGAATAACCGACATTCACATCAGAATGCCCCAATATGCCATAGCGAAAAGCATTGACCATATAAACAATGGGATTTAGTAGGGATAAATTTTGCCAAAATGGTGATAAATTTTCCAACGAATAAAATACCCCACCCAAATAAGTCAAAGGCGTTAAAATAAAACTTGGCACAATAGAAATATCATCAAACGAGCGAGCAAATACCGCATTGATAAATCCGCCCAATGAAAATAATACGGACGTGCCAATAATGGTAATCAGCATGATTGGCAAACTACTAATGCTTAATTGAGTAAAAAATAACGCCACAATGCTGACAATTAACGCAATGGCAAGCCCACGAAATACGCCACCACCCACATAACCCAATAATATGGCGTGCTTGGATATGGGCGAGACCAGCATTTCATCAATACTGCCATGAAATTTGGTGCTAAAAAATGATGAAACGACATTAGAATAGCTGTTGGTAATGACCGACATCATAATCAAACCCGGCACGATAAACTGCATATAGCTCACCCCACCCATTTCTCCGACACGAGAGCCAATCATTTGCCCAAATATCACAAAATACAGCGTCATGGTAATAACAGGCGGTAATAAGGTTTGGGGCCAAATACGAACAATGCGTTTAATTTCTTTAAATAATAGGGTGTTAAAGGCGGTTAATTGATTATTCATGATTTTCCCCATTATTTAATTTATTCTCGTCTTTCATTTTGCCTTTATGAAAATGGCTATCTACCACACCCATAAATAATTCTTCTAGGCGGTTGGCTTTATTTCTCATGCTGATAATTTGGATATTTAGGTTGTTTAATTGGGTAAATACGTCATTTAAATGTTGGGTTTTATTGAGTGTGATTTCTAAGGTTTTGTTATCTGCCAAATTTATATGGCTGATATTATTAAGAGTTGGGGTATTTTTTAATTCGTCTTTTAAATCAAAAACAAAGGTTTCTAAGGATAACTGCGTCAGCAATGATTTCATGTCGGTGTTAATTAAAATTTCGCCATGATTTAATATGGCGATATATTTACACAACTGCTCGGCTTCTTCTAAATAATGGGTCGTCAAAATAATAGTTGTGCCTTCATCTTTATTGATACGCTCCATAAAATCCCACATAGAACGGCGTAATTCAATATCCACCCCTGCGGTCGGCTCGTCTAATATCAAAAGCCTAGGGCGATGCATTAAAGCACGGGCAATCATCAGACGGCGTTTCATACCACCAGAGAGCGAACGAGCCTTTGTATCTTTCTTATCCCAAAGTCCCAATTCTTTTAATAAAAATTCGGCTCGTGGCAGAGCGTCTTTCTTTTTTATGCCGTAATAGCCTGCTTGAATAATCAATATATCCAAGCATTTTTCAAATTGGTTGAAATTAAATTCTTGGGGAACAACGCCCAGATGGGATTTGGCAAGGCTTGGATTTTTGTGCAAATCCACACCAAAAATCTCCACCGTGCCGTCTGTTTGGGGAAATAATGAGCTGATGATACCAATCATCGTGGATTTACCCGCTCCATTTGCTCCAAGCAGGGCAAAAAATTCGCCTTGTGGCACGGTCAAATCCACGCCTTTTAGGGCGGCAGTGCCATTGGGATAGGTTTTTTTAAGGTTGGTTATTTTTAAGGCTGGTATGGTCATGATTTAGTTTTTAAAAATTTATTTGATAGTGTGAATTAACGATATTTTGGGTAGAGTTGTAGGAGCAAATTGCAATTTGCTCTGTGATAAAATTTTGATTTTTAGGCGAATAAATTGCCCCTACACATCTGCATTTTAAAAAGCATGATAACTAAATTAGGGTAAATAACAAAAAGACAAATTCACTTTTTAAATAAGTTAATTTATTTAAATCAATACAAGTTAATTAAAAGAAATTGCTTACGTCTGTAATATAGAAATCGCCGTCATTATCCGCCTGATAGAGCTTTTTGCCATTTATTTCTATCGCCGTAAGACAACCGTCCCCATACGCCCATGTATCAATGCAGATAATGCCGTTTTGAAATAACACCTGTCCGTCTCGCTGTTCGGTATGCCCACAAATCACGGTTTTGCCTGAGACATGACCGACATGGTTGTTTTCTAATTTACGCCAGCGTAGGGCATAATCATTTTGTTTATCCATTGGCAAATATGGATAAATGGACGCATGACAAAAGATAAAATCGTCTGTTTCATGATAATCCACGGTTTTATTTAAAAAACCCACATAATTAAATGGCAAATGCAAACACTCTGACCGCATGGGCATTAGATTAAAAGATTGCAAGGTTTTATCGCCACCGACTTTCAGCCAAAATTCAAAGTCATCTTTGTATTTTAACCCTGCCAGCATAATCAGCTCGTGATTACCCATGATAAAGACCGTTTGACAAATGTCAGAAAATTCATCAATATATCCAGCACGCCTTTGCTGTCATCGCCACGATTGACATAATCACCCAAAAAGATAAGTGTGTCATCGAAGATTGGCTGTATGCCGTCTATCAGCGTGGCTAGGGCAACCTTACTGCCGTGAATGTCGCCAATGGCGAAAACTCTTGCCATGATTTACCTTTTAATCCAAAATATAAAAGACAAAAAACGCCAAACAGCCTAAGCAGTTATCCGCCTAAGCCATTTGAACCATTTAATGAATTATTGCGATTGGGAAATGATATAATCAACCGCGTTTTTTACTTCATCATCAGAGATGTCTGCACCGCCACGAGCAGGCATGGCGTTAAAACCATTGATGGCGTGGTCGTACAAAGTTGCCTTACCTTTGGCGATACGTGGAGCCCAATCGGCTGTACCTGTTTTTGGCGCTCCCACCAAGCCCGCATCATGACAGGTCGCACAGATGGCATTATAAAGCTGGTCACCAGGGCGAGCCACACCTTCTACCGCGGGGGCTAGCACAGTGATGTTAATGTCGCACTCTTCGCCATCAAAGCACACTTTACCCACAGGGGCGATACGTGCCACCAGTTGTGGGTACATGGCGATGAGCTTTTTGACCTGAGCACTGTCCTCAGGGATGGCTTCTTTTTTGGCTTCTGCTTTGGATGCTTCTGCAATCGCGGTCTCTGCCTGAGTCTCGGTCGTTGCTTCTACATTGGCAGGTGCTTCACTTGCTTGGCTGGTCATCACGCCAGAAATTGCCAACAATGTGGCAAAAGATAAAGTTACAATTTTTTTCATTGTCTTATCTCGTTTAGCCTTGAATAATCTTGTTATTCTGGGTTTGGGAAATTTACCCTACTATTATAAGGGAAAATAGGGATAAAATGCCACGTTTTTTATGTAATTTGTAAAGAATTAGCAAGATTTTTTGGTATTTTTACAAAAACATGGTAATTTTGGCAAAAATCTGCTAAAATATCGCCCTTAATGTGCCTGTAGCTCAGTTGGATAGAGTATTGGCCTCCGAAGCCAAAGGTCGTGGGTTCAATTCCCGCCAGGCACGCCATTCATCATTGATAAAATGAAAAACACGCCCAAAAGCGTGTTTTTTTGTTTTTAACCTTTTAGCTCAATAATCTCAACCCAGTAGCCATCTGGGTCTTTGATAAAGGCGATGTCTTTCATGCTACCGTCTTCGGGGCGTTTTTGGAACACGACATTATTTTGATCAAACCACGCCACTGCTTTTGCCAAATCAGGCACGGCAAAGCAGATATGCCCAAAGCCTCTGGGGTCGCTGTTGCCGTCATGATAGCTAAAATCAGCGTCATTTTCGGTGCCATAGTTGTGTGTCAGCTCCAAAATCCCACGTTGGCGCGAAACATAAGCGGTCAGGTTCTCTGTGGCAGGCAAATTATCACGCTCATCAGCAGTCAGCTTTGCCAAAAAATACAAGTCAAATTTGGCATCAGGGAATTGACTATGGCGTAACAAAGTCATACCAAGTACGCCTGTATAAAATTCTAGCGACTTAACAGGGTCTTTGATGCGTAGCATGGTGTGGTTAAAGGTAAAACCTTCGGACGCTGTCGGAATGTCTTTAACGCCATTGGCAGTCAAGGCTTGGGCGGGTTGGGTAATGGTCGTCATAACGACTCCTCTTTTTGGTTTAACATACTTTTAAAAAACTTTTGCAATAATAAACTTATTCAAAAAAATTCACTTTGCCAGTTGCCACGTCATATTCCGCTCCGACAATGGTCAGTCTCCCACTATTAACCATATCTTCTAAACTGCGTGAGCCTGATTTTAATTGGCTTACCGACAGTCGCACATTGGCGCGCACGGCACGGTCAATGAACTCGTCCATGTCTATCTCACCATCGCCTGCGGTGAGTATCTCATGTAGGTTGTACACGCTGGGGCGAATTCTATCAACGATGGATTGCAAATTGGGCGAATAATACTGCTCAGGATTGATGAGTGTCTCGACACATGCCGTTACCGCCCCACAGTGGCTATGCCCTAGCACAACCACAAGTTCGGTACCGAATTTCTCGGCAGCGAACTCTACCGAACCAATCTGCGATGGGGCAACGACATTGCCCGCCACTCGGATGACAAACAGCTCGCCCAATTTTTGGTCAAAGATGAGCTCCACAGGCACACGAGCGTCCGAACACCCCAAAATAATGGCTGATGGCAACTGCTCTTCCACCAGTATCGGCGGAGGCTGATGATGTTCTTTGGCATTTTTGATTTTTTCAACATAACGCAAATTACCTGCTTTTAACTGTTTTAGCACCGCTTGGGCATTTAAGTTTTTCATGGCACTTCCTGTTGAAGTTATTTAATTTAATACGTGACCGACCATTCAAATACTATCAATCATCACGGCATGGTCATGGGTGGGGCAGGCTCTAAGTCCGCCACATTCGCCCCCTTGGTGGGTGCAGGCTTTTCACTTTTAGGTTCAGACTTTGGTTCATTTTTGGATTCAGGGATTGGCTCGGGTCTTGTTTTAGGTTTTGGCTCGACCTGACTTTCTGCTTTATTACTACTCTTGGTATCAGCTTTTGGTTTTTCTGCCGTCTCTTTGGGTTTGATGGTAGGCGGAGCTTTGAGTTGTTTGGTCGGCTCACTCTCCTGCTCATTTAAGTCGGCAATCACGTCTTCTGCCACTGCTTTTTTGGGCGTCTCTTTTACTTCCTCTTTTGGCTTAGGTGCCTCGGCAGGGATTTCTTTTTTGGTTGGTTTTAAACGAACTGCACGAGGTGATGATTCCGAAGAATCAATCACCACTTCCGCTGAACGTTCGTAATTATCTATCATACCAACATAACGCTTCATTTCCTCAGGCATAGGTGTGACACTTTTGGGCAGTCCAAAATCCACCGTCTTTATCGCACCCAATGCCTCCTGGGTACTACCCATGATGCCATAGGTTAGGATATAACGCTGTTCGTTATTGGCATTATGATAGCGAAAATAAGCAAACTTATCACGGTCTCTGCGTCCTTTGAGATATTCGGTGATAATCTCATTTTGTGCCACATCCATGACTTGCACTGTCCAGCGTTTGTGATTGTCTTCAAAAAATTTTTTACCCTTAAACTCGGCAGGATAGTTACGCAGGTCTCGTACCACCGTCGCAAAGTCAATGGGCGGCACTTCTTTGGAGAGCTCACTAAGATTGTCAATGGTTACTGGCAAGGCAAAGTCTTCTGCCACCGCTTTGGTTTTTTGACGTTCTTTGGCAATCTCTGGTGTGGCGTGAGAAAGCGACATTAAGAACCACAGCATCAGCATGACGCCTGCCATGATAAGCCATATCATCGCCTGTCTTCTGGATTTTTTATTAATCATCGCTACACTTTGAGTCATGGTCTTGCCTTTAATTAATACAATATTTTTAGGTAGTGGTCTAAAAAGTATGCCAAACTAGATTTTCCGTTCACCCTGAGCCTGCCTATGGATAGGAAAGCCGTTAGGTTTCCCAAGCTCGCCACGAACGGTTTTCCTTGTAGCATACTTTTTGAACCAGAGCCAAAAAAATCAATGGTTGGCGTTGAGCACTTCTGTTAACATTGCCATATCAAAATCTTTGGTAACAAACGCCTTGCCAAGCTCTTTTAATAACACCAATCGAATACTGCCGTTTTGCACTTTTTTGTCATGTCCCATCAAATCCAGTGCCACCGATGGTTCTATATAGGGTGGTTTGACGGGCAAATCAAAGATTTGCAATAAATCAACAACACGAGCAACTTCGTCTTCACCAATCAGCCCGAGTTTTTGTGACATCATCATCGCTTGCACCATACCCACCGCTACTGCCTCGCCATGAAGCCAATTGCCATAGCCCATGTGCGTCTCAATGACATGTCCAAAGGTATGCCCGAAGTTTAGCAAAGCACGCACACCCGACTCACGTTCATCGCTGGCAACGATTTTGGCTTTATAGTCACAGCAGCGATACACCAACTCGCTTAGTATCGCACCATCTCTGGCGGTGATTTTTGCAGCATTGACTTCAAGCCAATCCAAAAAAGTCTTATCAAAAATGAGTGCATATTTTACCACTTCCGCCAGTCCTGCCGCAAATTCTCTTTTGGGCAATGTATCAAATGTCGTCATGTCCGCCAACACGCACACAGGTTGCCAAAATGCCCCAATCATGTTCTTGCCAAGGGGGTGGTTAATGCCTGTCTTGCCACCCACTGACGAGTCCACTTGTGCCAGTAGCGTGGTCGGCACTTGAATGAAATTTACCCCACGCATAAAGCTTGCCGCCGCAAAGCCGGTCATATCGCCAATCACCCCACCACCTAAGGCGATGAGCGTACAATCCCGAGCAAAGTGGTTTTTCATGAGTACATCATAAATGGTATTGATATACTCTTGGTTTTTATACTGCTCACCATCAGGCAAGACACAGCTCTCCACCATCAAGCCCTGTGCTACCAAATGTTTAGTTAAATCGGTCAAATACAAAGGGGCAATGGTCGTATTAGTAACGATAAGCACCTGCTTGCCTTTGATGAATGGCAAAATAGGACTTGCCAAATCTATCTGAACTGCGGTGCTGGCACCAATAAAAATGGGATAATCGTGACTCTGGGTTTGGACAGTGAGTGTATTGGTAATGTGTGTCATGATGCTACTTTGAAATTTGCTGTAAATATTTTAATGGTTTAAAAATTAAGATGTTTGCTGATTCTCAATATTTTTGGCATAAGCGATAAGAACATCAAGTATCTCTGCCATCATTTGCTTGGGGTAAGCCCTTCCTGTGGCGACAGTAATGTCTGCCACCTCTTGATATAACGGTAACCGTCTTTGATAAAGCGTTTCTAATACCGCTTTGGGGTTATCTGTTTGGAGTAGGGGACGATTTTTGTCTTTTTTGGTGCGATGGATTTGGGTGTCCACGCTCGCATCCAAAAAAATAACCAATCCACGTTTTAGATATTCTCGATTGCATTCACGCTCAACCACGCCGCCACCTGTAGCCAGTACAATGCTTGACATGGCAGACAGCTCATCCATGGCACGGCTCTCACGCTCACGAAAGCCTGACTCACCCTCTTTTTGAAAAATCCACGGGATGTCCGCCCCTGCTTTTTCACTGATGTGCCAATCTGCATCCAAAAAAGGACGTTTTAAATGTTTGGCAAGCAGTTTACCAACGGTTGTCTTGCCCGCCCCCATCGGTCCCACCAAAAAAATAGACGGCAATAAATGGGCATAGTGATGAATGGGTTTTTGGACAAACACCTCTTCAATCACCGCCGATTCTTCTATACTCATAATAACATCACTAAAAATAAATGTCCTATGATACAAGTTTTGGTCAATTATGGCTAGTGCTTTTTTGTGAATACAAAACAAAAAGCAGACCATTAGCCTGCTTTTTGTTTGAACTGTAAAATTAGTAGCGACTAACGCCGTCGTTGACGATGCGTGGTGTGACAAAGATAAGGAGCTCTTCTTTGCTGTTAAGCCTAACATTATTTCTAAACAAACGACCCACCCCTGGTAAATCACCTAAGAAAGGTACTTTACTTTGGTTGTTACCAATGGTGTTCTTAAAGACACCGCCCAGCACCACAGTCTGACCATCTTCTAAGATAACATTGGTTTTTATCTCATCAGTGCTAAGAATTGGTACGCCCAACACCCTACTGCCGGAGTCCGCAGAGTTGGTAATTTCTAAATCTAGACCTATCTTACCCTCTGGGGTGATGTTTGGTGTGGCAGATAGCACTAAAGCCGCTTCTTTAAAGCTGACTGTTGTTGCACCACTGGCTGATGCCTCTTGATAAGGAATATCCACCCCAGATGAGATTCTGGCTGGTTGTTTATCAGATGTTAAGACCTTTGGCGAAGAGATAATCTCTCCTTTATTATCAGCCTGCATTGCTGACAATTCCAAGCCCAGTGCATAATTATCAATATTCAACAGTCCTAGCGATATACCACTTGTAGCTGCAATACCTAAATCAACAGCAAAGTTACCAAAACGCGATTCGGTGTTTGAAGAAGACAATCCATTCATTCCGCGAATGTCAAATTCATTACCCTTTCTATTAAAACCCCATCTTACACCCAACTGCTTAGAAAAAGAGTCTGATGCATTAACAATGCGAGCCTCAATCATTACCTGTTTAACAGGAATGTCAATAGTTTCAATTAATTGACGTACATTTGCAATGCTTCGTGCCGTATCATTGATGATGATGGTGTTGGTACGACCATCAAAGGTAGCATTACCACGTGGGCTAAGTAGTGAGTTACGGCTATTATTAGAGCCACTTGAACCACCAACTCTATCTAATAGGCCATGAATGTCTTCCGCCTTGGCATAGTTAAGACGGATATGCTCTTGACGAATAGGTTCTAATTCATCTACCTTTTTAGCATCTTCCAACTCTTTAATTTCGCGTGCTGCCAACTCTTCAGCAGGTGCTACCAAAATCACGTTACCATTTTTGCGCTGACCTAGATTTTTACTTTTTAGGATAATATCCAATGCTTGATCCCATGGGACATTAATAAGTCTTAATGTAATATTACCCTGCACATTATCAGCAGCAACGATATTATTTTCGGTGAATTGACCCAATACATCAAGTACAGTACGCACTGATACATCCTGAAATTCCATTGATAACGGTTCACCAGTATAAACCTTCTCTTCAATGGTCGGTTCACGGAGTATTTTTGGTGGCAATACTGAGATGTTAAGTGTTGCACCTGATTGATAGGCTTGGTACTCAAAATCACCTGTCATGTTAACCGTAATAACACCATTTTGACCTTGATTTTTTGCATCAATATCCGCAACCAAACCACTACCATTAATACGTTTTAATAAATGACGTGGAATGGTAGTGCCAGTGGTGCGAATCACCAGTTTATTACCTTGGCGTTGTACATCTACAGGAATGGACTCATTGGTTAGGTTTACGGTAACATTACCACCATTAGCATTACCTGAGTAATCGACTGTTGAGACGCCGTCATAACTACTTGCCAAAGAACCCGAGGTAGGTGCTAACAATGGGTTTACTTTTACAGTCATCGGCTGTGCCTCTGGTTGGGCTGGCGTGGCAACAACCGCAGGGGCGGGTTCATTTGCTACAGATTGGGTGGTCGATGAACCGCCCTGTTTTATATTAATAAGTAGCTGATTACCTTGTACCGTGCTGGTGTAGCTTGCACTATCCTTTAAGTTAATCATTAAGCGGGTCATAGAGCCGTTATTTAGTGCAGTCACTTCATTAACCACGCCACGGTTGATGGGCATACTTCTTGGCAATCCACCACTACTTACTTGGTTAAAATCAAGTGCCAATTGCTTACCGCCTGCCTGTTGATAAGCCACAGGGGTTACAGGCTGACCATCAAAAGCAACTTTAATTTGCGTAGTATCAGCACTGATTTGGTTGGCTGATAGACCTTGAATAGCTAAAGCATGTGCTTCAACCGCCATAAAACTGATTGCCAACGCAGAATAAGCAAAGGCAGACTTTTTGTTTAAAAAATTCATTATTTCATCCTCAGAATAAATCTAGTTAGCTCTGTTAATTTGGTGACACCAACGGAGTGGTTTTTTCAACGTATTGCTCATCAGTATCTTTGACAATCTCAATCAAATTGATTTGAGTTGAAGTAATCTCAACAATACGCCCATGGTTTTTACCTAGGTAGTTACCAACCTGAACATCATGCACCATCATATCAGGCGTTTGTACCAATCCATATTCCTGACCATTAGGTGCAACCACTTTACCACGATATGTTAGTTGCAACAACTCAAATTCTTCAAGTGGCTCTTTCACTCGATTCTCATCTGGTTTTACAGAAGGCGTCTGCTCCCTGACTTGCTGACGTTCGCGTAGGCTTTTTGGCACAAAAGGGTCGGACTCACCTTGAGCAGCATAAACAAAGTCTTCAATCTTAAGGGGTTCTGGTGGCGGCTCAATAGCTTGAGGTCCTTGACTGCGAATTTTTTGCATTTCTGATTCAGCAAGGCTAACACGATCGGTGCAACCCACCAATAAAGACAGAAGTATCGCCAAACCGACATTGGTTTTTAGAGAAAAATTAATCACTTGCCCTCTCCTTCAGTTGACTTCACTTCTTCGGCAGATGCATTTAGATCCACATCCCCCTTTGCACGATAAGTTTTGGTTTGCAACACCAGTTGTAATTCGGGCATTCTATCAAGCGAAGGCTGAGGATTCTTAATCTCAAAGTCGTGCATGGTAATGATTCTTGGCAAAGCAGCAATGCCACTCACAAACGAACCAAACTGATGATAATCCCCCAAACCAATAATTTGAATGGGTTGCTCAATAAAGAACTCTTGCTCCACCTCAGGTTGCACAGAAATGTCCTGAAAACGCACACCACTACCACTACCCACCATGTTGATACCATCTACCAATTCAGGCACACGAGTATCGGTAGGTAGCTGTGCCAATAGGTCCGCAAAATCAGTCTCCATTTGTGCCACTTGTGCTTCATAGGCTTGCAGATGGCGGGCTTTGGACTCTTTTTCTTTATAACTTTCAAGCAAACTAACTTGTTGACTTTCAGCCTGTTTAATTTCATCAAGTTTTTTAGAGATTAACAAAAGCCAAGCCAAAACCAAAATAATCGCTAGCATCATCGCTAAGATGAAAATCTTAACTGGGAGCGGGGCGGAGCCATAGTTTTGACCATTTAAGGAGTTTACCTCTGCCATAAACTTTTTGGAATCAAAAGCAGGTTTTTTAGGCTTAGAACCCGCCTTTTTACCTTTGGCTTTTGTTTTGGGCTTGCCCAAGCCACCCGAGCCTTTTGGCTTTGATAAATTTGGCTTGCCAAGTTTAATTTTTTTCTTACCGCTCTCCTCTGGAGTAGCAGCTGTATCGGTGGTTGGTTTAGATTTTTTGAAAGGTGATTTCATGGTTGACCTCCTACTTGGGTGCTACCATCTGTAGGTGTAGGTTGCGTATTTTGGGTATTAGGAGTATCAGTCGCTTCTGTATCCGATGTAGTATTATTGGTGGGTTCAGATGCTGGGATTGCCTCGCTTGTAGTTGAAGATGCTTGAGCTGGAGCGTTATCAACACCAATCGCTGAAACCTCAGGCATTGTTTGAGCACCCACACTTTGACTGTCTACAGTAACGGGTGGTAATACAACGTCCTCACCGGTTGAATCAGTGGCTTCTTCTTTGTCTTCTTGATATTGAATCTTGGTGGTTGCCACAAATTCTACATAACCATCTTCAGGATACACAGAACGAGTACCTGCATCGGCTAATTGTTGAGAGGGCGTACTTTGATAGGCCTCTAGTTTAGTCTTAATGCTTACCACCGCTGAGCCATCCAACCATTCACTAGCATTTAAGTTGCGTACCAAATTTGCCACAACATTGGGGTTAGCAGCAAAGCCTGTAAATGTAATTACATCGCCTTCACGCTTGATATTGTTTAGATACATGGTATCTCTTGGGATGGCTCGAGCGATGTTATCCCATACACGCACAGGCACCGAACGACGACCTTGCAAATCTTGAATAACTTTCATCTGAGACAGCATCTGCTCGCGTTTAACCTCTAGCTCTTCAATCGATTTTAGGGCAACATCAAGCTGAGCGTTGGCGTCTTCAATGTGTTTATTGGCATTTTGTTGGTTGGTCAATTCTCGATTTAAAATAGACAACACCAAAATCGTCGCCAAAATAGCAAGTCCAGCTGTCGCTCCTGCCAAGAGATTAAACTCTTTATTTCTACGCTCACGCTGTTCTTTACGCCATGGTAATAAGTTAATGCGTGCCATCAGTCAAACCCCCTTAAAGCCAATCCACACGCCGCCATCAGGCTTGGTGCATCTTTTTGGAGCGTAACGGCATCAATGCGTGAGTCAATAGACATACCCTCAAAAGGATTTGCTACTGATACCATACCCCCGACACGTTGTTGCACCATTTGAGCCAGTCCTGGCAGCGCAGAAGTGCCACCACACAAGACAATATGGTCAACATTGTTGTATTCGCTAGATGAGAAATAAAATTGCAATGAACGGCTGATTTGTTGGACGATATTTTCCATAAAAGGTGTGAGCACACTCTCATGATAATCAGCAGGCAGTGTATGTTCATGCTTACCGATGGTAGCATCATGATAAGGAATACTGTAACGCGACTGAATCTCTTCGGTTAACTGAGCCCCACCAAAACCTTGCTCACGGTTATAGATAAATTCACCATCTTTGGCGATATACAGCGTAGACTGCTTATGCCCCAAATCAATGAGTGCTACCACCTGTGGGTCATTAGGCAGATTATCCACCATCAAACTAAATGCACGCTCAATGGCATGAGACTCAATATCCATCACTTTGGCTGTCAAACCACCCATCAAGAGAGTCTCGACACGCTGATCCACGTTCTCAGAACGAGAAGCAGCAAGCAGAACTCGCACCAAGTTCGGGTCAGTCGTTGATGGTCCTAACACCTCAAAATCCATATTGACTTCCGCCAATGGATATGGGATATACTGCTCAGCATCTAGCTTGATTTGGGCCTCGCGGTCAGAATCAGACATGTTTGTTTCCATGTCAATAATCTTGGTAATCACCGCCGAGCCTGATACTGCCGTTGCTGCGTCTTTAGCACCAGCACCAGAACGACGCACCAAACGAGCGATGGCCTCGCCCACTTCTTCACCATTGACAATATTTTTGTCAACAACCCAACCCGGCTCAAGCGGCTCAACGCCATAAGACTTCAAATGAAGCCTTCCTTGTTGTTTTGTTAGCTCAACAAGTTTAACGGAAGTAGTACTGACATCTAAGCCGAGAAGATGCCGACCCTTAGAAGAAAAAGATAGTCCCACAGACTTTATCCTTATATTTTTTAACGCCAACCGAAAAAAACAGCATCGTTTCGGTTATAATAATGGCTTTTGAAAGTACAGTGCGTTACTGCTTTACACCAATAAATGCCAACTTCACAGTTTTATTTACCAGTTTTGTTGGAAATCTGCTATACTTAGCTGTAATTTTAACATGAATTTTTCAAAATTAACATGCTTTGTAACGCATTCTTTACACAGAGAATATGATACAACATTTTGACAACAATTTTAACCACCTAGAAACGCTATGTCTCAAAAAAATTCTGCCGTTCGTCTGATTTCTTATCTAAAAAACCTAATTTTGGCAATTTTTGCTCTAATTTTAATCTTAGTGCTAACTTTTCCAATTGGGTTTTATGGCATGGCAATGTATCTTGAACCCAGTTTGCCAAACATCAAAGAATTAAAAAAAATGCCCTTAGAGATGCCTTTGCAAATCTATACCGCAGACCATAAGCTCATCGGGCAGTATGGCAACAGGTATTCACTGCCTGTGGCTTATGAAGACATCCCCGAGACCATGATTCAAGCGTTTTTGGCGGCAGAGGATGATACCTTTTTTGAACATACTGGCATTAGCGTCAAAGGGCTTGGGCGCGCCATCACTGAGATGATTTCAACCACAGATGGACAAACGGGCGGTTCAAGCATTACCCAACAAGTTGCCAAAAACTACTTTCTAAGCCCCGAGCAAACTTTTGAGCGTAAGCTAAACGAGCTGTTCATTGCCCGTAAAATCGAAAACGAGCTGTCCAAAAAAGAAATCATGACATTATATGTCAATAAGATCTACTTAGGTCAAGGAGCTTATGGTATCCGTGCCGCCGCCAAACGTTATTATAGTAAGTCATTAAATAATCTTACCATCGCAGAGATGGCAATGTTGGCAGGTCTACCCAAAGCCCCGTCCGACTTTAACCCAGTCATCAATCCCAAACGCGCCTTAGAACGACGCAACTGGATTATTGAACGGATGCTTGCCAAAGGCTACATCACCCAAGCCGAGCACGATGAAGCGTCATCCGCTGACATCGGGCTTAACATGTACCAAGAACAGCTTGATCTAAACTTGTCTTATATCGCTGAAATGGCACGTTCGGCACTGGTCGAGCGTTATGGGGCACAAGTCATGGACAGTGGCTGGCGAGTACAGCTGACCATTGACAGTGCTGACCAATTAAAAGCAAGGCAAGCCGTGCTAAACGGCACTTACAGTCATAACGCTTATACCAATGGTGTTTATCGTGGTGTTGAAGCTCTAACGGGGGATTTGGCATATTTTAAACCTTTTACTTTTAGAGACGGCGAGCGGTTTCGTGACATGCTGCCTGCCAAAGTGGTCGAAGTCAAGAATGGTCAAATCCGTGCCGAACTCCAATCAGGCGAGACAGTGCGTGTCTTTATGAACATGCGCTATGCTGACAGCAAAGTCGGGGGTAAAAGACGAGGCTTTGGCACCAACCTTGTCGCTGGCAACAGAAAAGAGCTAAAACCTGCCATTGAAGTGGGTAACATCATTCGTGTGACCAAGCAAGGTAATAGCTGGTACGTAACCCAGCCCCCACGCACCCAAGGGGCACTTGTCGCCATAAACCCCCAAAATGGGGCATTAGAAGCTGTCGCTGGTGGTTTTCATTTCAACCAAAGCAAGTTTAACCGTGCCACCCAAGGCTATCGCCAGCCTGGTTCTATCATCAAACCCTTGATCTATGCCGCCACTTTTGAAAACAGCAAACTAAGCCCTGGCGATGTCATCTCAAATGCTCCCATCAGGATTGGTAATTGGCAACCCAAGAATGCAGGTGGTGGTGGTGGTGGTGCAGTTTCCATTTCCAGCGCCTTGGCACGTTCACTAAACCTACCGTCGATTCGCATGATGCAAAAGGCAGGTGTTGAACCCGCCCGAGAAATGCTCTCACAGTTTGGTTTGGAAAAAGACCGCCTGCCCCAGTCTCTCACCTTAGCACTGGGGGCAACTAATGCCACTCCTTTACAGATGGCAACCGCCTATGCCACTTTCGCCAATGGCGGTCACCGCATCCAGCCTTATTTTATTGAACGTATCTATAACTTTGACAACCAAACCATCTTCCAAGCCAATCCTTTACAAGCTTGTGCCGTTTGCTTTAATAAAGAGCTTAGTAAAGTCAATACCCAATTATTAGACAGCTTTGGGCATACACCAGCAGACGAAGAAACATCAGAGCAAACCACTGATGATGCCTTGGATAAAGAGAAAAATACCAAAAAAGACCAAGAACCACCTAAAAAGATAGACCACGCCAAAGCCTTGGTAGCACGCATTCACAACGCTCATAAAGCACTTGACGCCCAACAAGTCGCCTACCGCAAAGAGAATCCTACGCTAGATGCCGCACCCATCTTTGACCGCCTAAAACCCAAACAAGCCATTCAATTTGGTATAGCCGAGCAAGCACCACGCATCTTATCAGTACGCACGTCTCGCTACATGGCAAGTATGCTAAAAGGTGTGATGACAGGCGGTACAGGTCGTAAGGGTAATTTCCGCTCTGACTTAGGTGGTAAAACAGGCACCACCAACCAAGCCAAAGATGTTTGGTTTGCCGGCTTGCAACGCAGCCATGTGGCTGTGGTGTGGATTGGCTATGACGAGCCCGCTTCACTGGGTGCAAAAGCCTATGGTGGCACGCTTGCTATGCCTGTTTGGGTGGATTATATGAAATATCAACTCAAAGACGAACCCACCAAATGGGTTGATGATGGTAATCTTGCCAAGAGCAAAAAAACCGAGCAAAGGATCATCGACATCACCGATGAGAATGAAGCCGAAGCCATGGAGGAGATTGCCCGAGAAGAAGCCGAAGAAGCTCTTGCCAATGAGATTTTAGGTGATGGTGACTCAGAGATGGCAGAAAGCTCAGGTGATGAAGTTATTCCTGAGGGTGATGGCGAGAACATTCCCGAAGGACAATAGCCCTTATCCACTCTATAAAAACACGGCTGTTCGGTCGTGTTTTTATAGAGTGTGGCAAGTTAATATTTGCAATGAAATGTGGTAAAAATCGCCCGTTTTTTAAGGAAAAGTTCGCAGTTGATGTTGAAATATTAACAAGGATTTTGATGTAGAAAAACAATCCGGGCAATTAATTGGGTAAATTTTTAAGAATTTTAACCTAATTTTTAAATTAAGTGGTCGGATAGCCATTTTTCATACAAAAACATGATTTCATTTTCACAATATTTTTAAATTTTAAATTGTGTTATAAAGGGTAGGCACGCCCTAAATAAATGAATGCGATATTTGATTAAAACTTAGCCTTTTTTAACAGGACGCTTCCAACCGTCAATGGTCGTCTGTCTATTACGAGCAACCGTCAATTTATCATCAGGCGTATCTTTGGTAATCACCGACCCCGCTCCAATCGTGGCGTTTGCCCCAATCTTGACAGGGGCGACAAGCGAGCTGTTACTGCCCACAAAGGCATTATCGCCAATGTAGGTTTTAAATTTATTCACACCGTCATAATTACAGGTAATTACCCCTGCCCCCACATTGACATCACGCCCCACATCAGCATCGCCAATATAGCTTAAATGGCTAACTTTCGCCCCTTGGTTTAAGGTAGATTTTTTGATTTCTACAAAATTGCCAATTTTGACTTTATCTTTAATATCCGCTTTTGGGCGAATATGGGCAAAAGGACCGATGGCAACATCCGCCCCAATGGTGCTATCATCAAGCACACAATTTGGCTTGATGTGGGCATTATTGCCAATTGTGCAATTAGAGATGACATTGCCTGCATCAATTTGTACATTATCGCCCAATACCACATCGCCCATAAATACGGTGTTAATATCAATAAACACATCACTACCGCATTTTAATATACCACGAATATCCACACGAGACGGGTCGGCAAATTGTACGCCATTTAATTGTAACTCGTGAATCAGATGAGCTTGATAAGTGCGTTCTAAATTGGCAAGTTGAATACGGTCATTCACGCCATCTATTTCAAATTCAAACGTTGGGCTAATCGTTTTTATCTCAATATTATCCGCCACCGCCATTTTGATAATATCGGTCAGATAATATTCGCCTTGGGCGTTGTTATTGTCGAGCTTTGGCAAATATTTATGCAATAGAGCATTATCCACGCAATAAATACCGCTATTAATTTCTTTAATTTGTCTTTGGGCATCGGTGGCGTCTTTTTGTTCGACAATGGCGATGACTTTATCATCTTGGCGGACAATTCGCCCAAGCCCAAAAGGATTGTCCACACTCATCGTCAGCATGCTAATGCCATGCGTGTTTTGTTCAATAAGATTTTGCAAGGTATCCAATCTTGTCAATGGCACATCGCCATACAAAATCAGGCTTTTGCCGTCTTTTGGCAAATGGGGCAATGCCATTTGCACCGCATGACCTGTACCGAGCTGTTCGGCTTGCTCCGCCCATATCAAATCGCTGTCGGTAATCTCATCTTTGACCATTTGACCGTTATAACCATAAATCAAAATGGTATTATCAGCATTTAATGCACGGCAAGTATCTAATACATGGCGAAGTAGTGGTTTGCCCGCTAAGGTTTGTAATACTTTTGGCTTAACCGACTTCATACGAGTGCCTTTGCCACCTGCTAGAATGATGATGTTTAACATGGTAAATCCTTACTAAAATTAGGTAAAATTATTATAACATGGAATTTGGAAAAATATAAAATTAGATAAATTTATACAACCGCTTGAACTATTATTTATCAATAATATATTCAAATTGATTTTGATGGTAATTTATAAAATCACAATCGAAAACACCGTCGCCGACATTATCCCTGCCAATATATCATCAATCAATATCCCAAACCCGCCAGAGACATTTTTATCCACCCATTTAATCGGAAAGGGCTTAATAATATCAAAAAAGCGAAATAAGATAAAAGGCATGATGATATAAAGTAGAATATTCATGGGGGTAAATGCATCCAATGCTTTATAATCCATTAAAAATACAATCGGTAATAACGCAATCCACATTCCCACCCATTCATCAAAAACAATATGCGGGTCATCGTGAGTATTCATCAAATCTGATGTCTTACCACAAACATAACTGCCAATCAGACAGCCAATAATGGTAATCGCCAAAAACCCCCAAAACCCCAATAAAAGCATGGGCAAGGCGATAATAAGCCCACCCACCGTCCCCCAAGTGCCAGCAGCTTTTTTGGGCAGACCAGAACCCAAGCCAATCCCTAGCCAATATACGCATTTTTCAAAGGGCGTGGCGGTAGGCGGACAGGGCGGACAAGGGTTTGATTTACGAATGTCGGGTTTGTGGTTTTGCATTTAAGTTACTCTTTGGTGCTGTGCAAATTTTTTTGTTCTCGCTGATTAAAAAATCCAATCTTATCAATCGGCTTATTCATTGCTTCTTTAAAGGCACTGTTGTTTAATAATTCTTGCAAAGTTGTGATATTAAGCGTGCGATTTTTGATATTAGAAATTTCCACCTTATGATAATTAACATCAATATGACAAGCAAAAGAAAACGGCGAAAAAGTATGTACCGCCAAATGATAGTCTTGTCCGTCTATCATATAAATATAAAAATTTGGTTTGCCGTCTGGGGCATATTGTGGGTCATAATATTCATCAATGGTTCGCCCCAAGCCTTTTTCCAACTCTTGTACGAAATCTTTCATGGATTTTATTGTTGCAGGTGCAGGCGGTTTATTACCGTTAAAGAAACTTTGCTGTAATGGCGTGGCAATCTCCACATAAATGGGGTGTTTTGATTGATTAGCAAAAGGATAATATCCCATTTTTTGACGATATTCATCAATCAATTTACCCCAATAAACCAAATGATTTAAACGAATAATATCAGCATTGGTCTGAAAGTCAACATAAGCACTTTTTTGAGCATCTGTCATCGCCATTTGGGGGTTTTGGGCGATAGCGTTTATATTAAACAGGTTAAGAGATAATAAGATTGCCAAAATAAATTTATTCATGATTAACGCCTTTTGATAGGTAAGCATTTATCAAAAATGCTCCCACCCTTTTACCAATAAATCCACTTCTTTTTTATTGTGTAAAAACACCAACCCTTTATCCGCCACAATTTGCCCAATCGGATAAATCGGCATATCAGGATTTTGGATTTTAAATAAATCAAGTTTAGCAGAAGGCATGGTAAAGCACAACTGATAATCATCGCCCCCATTGATTTGATGTTGCCATTTTTGGGCGTGGGGCAAGGCATCAAGCAGAGCATGGCTTGGTATGGCATCAAGGTCAATCACCACCCCCACGCCACTTGCCCTCAAAATATGCCCCAAATCCTGCCC
This sequence comes from Moraxella caprae DSM 19149, assembly GCF_000426885.1. Classification (GTDB taxonomy): domain Bacteria; phylum Pseudomonadota; class Gammaproteobacteria; order Pseudomonadales; family Moraxellaceae; genus Moraxella; species Moraxella caprae. The sequence continues at coordinate 36,162 of NZ_AUGF01000024.1, forward strand.
CAAGCCGTCCGAGATATCAATCATACTACTAGCAAAGCCGATGAGTCGCCCACCAAGTGCCACCTGTGGGGCAGGGTATTGCATGGCTTGGCGTAAGTCGTGGGGCAGACTGTCTGGCGGTCGGTTGGCATGTCCGTCTCCGTTCAAATCGTCCAAAATCCCATGCAAGGCAAGGCTTGCAAGCCCCACCGTGCCACTTACGCACACCACATCGCCCACGCATGCCCCTTGCCGTGTGATTGCCTGATTTGACGGAACAAAACCCAAAGCCGTAACCGAAATCGTCAAAACAGGCGAGCCTGTGGTATCACCCCCAATCAGCTCCACACCAAAGGGCGTGCAAGCATCCGCCAAACCGTGTGCAAATGCCTTGCAAAAACCATCATTCGCCATAGCTTTTGGCAAGGATAACCCCACCAAAATGGCGTAAGGTGTCGCCCCCATGCTGGCAAGGTCGGACAGATTGACCGCCACCGCCTTATAGGCAATGGCGTGCGAGTCGGTCTCATGGACAAAATGCCGTCCTGCCACCAGCGTATCCACACAGCTGACAAGCTGGCTATTTGGCGGAATGTGGCTTATCGCACAATCGTCGCCAATGCCCAAAACGGTACTTGGATGGCGTGTAGTGGCGTGTTTAAAATGGGTGTAGATTAGGGAAAATTCGGACATGGTTATTTATTTGATGATTTTAAAAAAGGGCAGAATTATCCGCCCTTTTAATTACTCACTTTCTTTTTTGGCTTTTTTCTCAGCTTTATTGGCTTGATATTCAAGTTCTCGTGTCTGCTTGGCATATCTGTCCAAAATGGCATTGATAAATTTATGAGCATCAGTTGCCCCAAAATGGGTGTTTAATTGCATGGCTTCATCAAGCACCACTTTATAAGGGATATGCAAGCTGTGTTTTAGCTCGTACGCCCCAATCAGCAAAATCGCCTTTTCAATGGTGTCTAACTTTTCAAAACTGCGGTCAAGATAGCGAGCGATGTCCACAATCAGCTCGCCTGCCTTCATCGGAATCTCACGCATGAGTTCGTGATAATAGCCCAAATGCACGGTGTGCATGGCGTTATCAGCTCGTGTACGAGCGACAATGGTGTGTGGCTCATTACCGCCTAATAAATCACGGCTTTCATTGGCAAAACGATAATCCGTCATCAGCCATTCATAAAGACCTTGCACGGCAAAACGGCGAGCCTTGCGAATGGCGGTATAGCTGGTTTTATAGCCAGTTTCATTGATGTCAAATTGGTCGTTTTGGGGGTTGGGTATGGTCATATTTAGCCTTAAAATAATACTGCATTAAAATCATCTTTTAATGGGAAAATGGGAAATGGACAGTGTTTATTTTTAATAAACCATCTTAGGGCAAATTGCAATTCGCCCCTACATTTTTAATTTAAAATTAAAATAAGTTTAATAAAAAAACAACGCCAAATTTATTAAAGATTACAGAGCTTTTAACACGCTCACCATTTCAATGGCGGTCATGCCTGCTTCATAGCCTTTGTTACCTGCCTTGGTGCCAGCTCGCTCAATGGTTTGCTCGATGTTTTCGGTGGTCAAAATGCCATTAATCACAGGAATGTCGTGATGTAGCGCCACGTGCGATAAGCCTTTGGCGGACTCGCTTGCCACGATGTCAAAATGCGGTGTCGCCCCACGGATAATCGCCCCAAGCACGACAATGGCGTCATAGTTGCCCGTTACCGCCATGCGTTTGGCGGTCAAGGGTAGCTCAAACGCCCCCGGCACACGCACCACGGTGATGTTCTCGCCAAGCACGCCATGACGTAGCAGAGCATCTAACGCCCCTTCTACCAAACTTTCAACCAAAAAACCATTAAACCGCCCCACAGCAATCCCAATACGCAGATTGGCATTGTCATGTAAGGCACCGTCAATGTGGGTTACGGCATTTTTTTGTTCGGTAAATGTGGTCATAAGGCTCTCATCATAAATAAAAGGTTGGTTGTTCATTATATCAAATTTACCTTTGCCAACAAAGTATTTTTTCTGTTATGATAAGACCTTTTTTAAAGATTGGGGGTGTTCATGGACAGCATGAGTGCGTGGATTTTGGCGATTATGGATAGGCTTGGACTGGCAGGGGTTACGCTGATGATGTTTTTGGAAAACGTCTTTCCGCCCATACCGAGCGAGCTTATCATGCCTATGGCGGGATTTTGGTCAGCCATGGGTAACATGAACATCATTGCCGTCATCATTGCAGGGACAGCAGGGTCGGTGCTTGGGGCATTGCCACTGTACTATCTGGGGACGGTGTTTGATGAGAAACGCCTGTACGCTCTGACCGAAAAATACGGCAAATACCTGCTGATTAAGCCGTCCGACATCACCAATGCGACCCATTGGTTTAACAAACACGGAAAGGCGGTGGTATTTTTTGGGCGAATGATACCTGCCATTCGCTCGCTCATCTCTATCCCTGCGGGTATGAACCACATGCCGATGTTGCCATTTTTGGTGCTGACGACATTAGGCTCTGCCATTTGGACGACCCTGTTGGCGTATGCTGGCTATGTACTTGGGGCGAACTATGAACAAGTGGCGGAGTTTATCGCCCCCATTAGTAAAGGCGTGGCGGTCGTGGTGGGGCTTGTCTTGGTGGTCGTGGCATTTTTGCGGATTAGAAGTGTGTTTTTTGATAAAAAATGACCAAAAATAAAACACCGCCAATCGCTTGACGGTGTCTTTTTAATCAAGTCAAACCAGATTAGGCAAGTTGTGCCACGCTGATTTTGTCTGATTTTTCGGTGTACTCAGCCATTTGGTCGAAGTTTAGGTAGTTGTACACTTCGGCCTCCATAGACTCAAGCTTACCTGCATACGCCATGTACTCTTCTACGCTTGGCAGTTTACCAAGTACAGACGCTACTGATGCAAGCTCGGCAGAAGCTAGGTACACGTTCGCTCCTTGACCTAGACGGTTCGGGAAGTTACGAGTAGAGGTGGATACCGCTGTAGAGTTAGGAGCGATACGAGCTTGGTTGCCCATGCACAGCGAGCAACCTGGCATCTCGGTACGTGCACCTGCTTGGGCATAGGTGTTGTAATACCCTTCGTCCATAAGCTGACGTTCGTCCATTTTGGTCGGTGGTGCAATCCACAAACGAGTGGTCAAGCTACCTGCTGGCACTTCGGCAAGGAGTTTGCCAGCGGCACGGAAATGCCCGATGTTGGTCATGCACGAACCGATGAATACTTCATCAATCTTATCGCCCGCCACTTCTGATAGCAATTTGGCATCATCAGGGTCGTTTGGACAGCATAGGATTGGCTCTTTGATGTCGGCAAGGTCAATCTCATACACTTTGGTGTATTCGGCATCGGCATCGGCTTTTAGCAGACTTGGGTTGTCTAGCCATTTTTGCATGTTCTCGGCACGGCGAGCAAGTGTACGAGCATCACCATAACCTTCGGCAATCATCCATTTTAGCATGACGATGTTAGAGCGTAGGTATTCAGCCACTTTCTCTTCTGATACGGTAATCGCACAACCTGCTGCCGAGCGTTCAGCAGACGCATCAGACAATTCAAACGCTTGCTCAACAGTTAGGTCGTTTTCCATTTCGGTCAAGTCAATCTCTAAGATACGACCAGAGAAGATATTTTTCTTACCTTTCTTCTCAACAGTCAAGTCGCCTGCTTGGATTGCATAGTAAGGAATGGCGTGTACCAAATCACGCAAAGTGATACCAGGTTGCATTTTGCCTTTGAACTTGACAAGCACCGACTCAGGCATATCCAGTGGCATCACACCCGTTGCAGCAGCGAACGCCACCAGACCCGACCCTGCTGGGAATGAAATACCAATCGGGAAGCGAGTGTGCGAGTCACCACCAGTACCCACAGTATCAGGTAGTAGCATGCGGTTTAGCCATGAATGAATTACACCGTCGCCTGGGCGTAGAGATACACCGCCACGGTTCATGATGAAATCAGGTAGCGTATGATGAGTTACCACGTCAATTGGCTTAGGATACGCAGCAGTATGGCAGAACGACTGCATGACAAGATCAGAGCTAAACCCTAAGCACGCCAAGTCTTTTAGTTCATCACGAGTCATCGGACCTGTGGTGTCCTGACTGCCCACGGTTGTCATCTTAGGTTCGCAGTAGGTGCCGGGGCGAATGCCTTGACCTTCTGGCAGACCACATGCACGACCGACCATTTTTTGAGCTAGCGTGAAGCCTTTGCCCGTGTCGGCAGGTTGCTCTGGGGTGCGGAACAAGGTGGATGGTTCAAGACCTAACGACTCACGAGCCTTACCTGTTAGGTTACGACCGATGATTAGGTTAATACGGCCGCCAGCACGCACTTCGTCTAGTAGCACAGGGGTTTTTAGTTTGGATTCGGCAATTTGATTGCCGTCTTTGAATGCAGTAACAGTTGCGGTGGCGTGGTCGATTTTTAGAGTAACTTCATCGCCCATGTTCATGTCGGCAACGTCAATCTCAACAGGCAACGCCCCAGCGTCTTCCATGGTGTTAAAGAAAATCGGTGCGATTTTACCGCCTAGGCACACACCACCATCACGCTTGTTTGGAATGTGTGGAATGTCATCGCCAAAGAACCATAGCACAGAGTTGGTCGCTGATTTACGGCTAGAACCTGTACCCACAACGTCGCCCACATAGGCAACAGGATTGCCCTTAGCAATCAATTCTTTGATTTGGCTTAGTGGACCAACTTCGCCATTTTTTTCTGGGCGAATGCCATCACGCTCATTTTTTAGCATGGCGTTGGCGTGTAGTGGAATGTCAGGACGGCTCCACGCATCTTGGGCAGGCGATAGGTCGTCTGTGTTGGTCTCGCCTGTTACCTTAAATACAGTAATGGTCATCTCGGTGGGTACTTCTGGGCGAGTTGTGAACCACTCGCCTTCCGCCCAAGACTGCAATACCGCTTTGGCGTTGGCGTTGCCTGCTTTGGCTTTTTCTTCTACGTCATGGAACGCATCGAATACTAGCAGAGTCTTCTTAAGTGCTTCAGCAGCCAATCCGCCAAGCTCAGCATTGTCTAGCAGGTCAACCAATGGCGCAACGTTATAACCACCAAGCATCGTACCTAGCAGATATACCGCACGCTCTTTGGCGATTAGTGGTGAAGTGGCTTCGCCTTTGACAATGGCGTTTAAAAAGGCAGCTTTGACATAGGCAGCTTGGTCAACCCCTGCTGGTACACGGTTTTCAAGCAAGTCCACCAAGTAGTCTTCTTCGCCTGCTGGTGGGTTTTTTAAAAGTTCCACCAGATCTGCTGTCTGTGCGTCGGTCAATGGCTGTGGGGGTACGCCTAGTGCTTCACGCTCGGCAACGTGGGCTCTGTATTCGGTTAGCATTTGCGACATAGCAATTCTCCATGATAGTAGGTCATAAGTGCTTGACAATGATTTTCATTATTACAATAATTATCAAGTGCCTAGACGTTGATTTTAAAGGCAATCTTGCCCAAATTTACTCTTTGTATGATAACCGAAAAATGACATATTTTCAAAAAAATATTTGCCATAGCCAACATTTTTTTAAAAAATACCACCCATTTGTCAGGGTTTGGCATTGGGTGTGATTTGGGCTTAGGCGACACGTGGAGTATTGGGCTATTGGCGTATTTTGATGTTTCTAAACGTCAGATTCACCCGACTGCCCTGCACTCGCTTTTGCTTGGGTATGCTGTGTTGCCATTGGCGCTGAATCTGCCCTGCCATGACAAGCAGACTGCCATGATATAAAGGCAATTCTAGTTTTACCGCATGATTGTCTTTAAGCCTTAATAAAAATCGTCTGGTCTGCCCAAAACTTACCGACGCTATCAAAGGATTTGCCCCAAGCTCTGATTCATCATCGGCATGCCAGCTAATATAATCATCGCCCGTGCGATAATGATTTAACAGCACGCTATTAAATCGCCTTTTACAAACATCAAATAACGCCTGATTGATGGCAAGTAGCTCGTCCGTCCAAGTATTTGGCATAAGGCTAATACCCGAATACGCATAAGGGCAATCCTTATCGCCATACCATGCCGACAGGCGGGGAATTGGGTGCGTTTTACCATACATATAAATGGTGTCTTGTTGCCAGTTGATATTGCCATCCGCCAATAAATAAACCAAATAGTCATCACAGAATTTTTTATCAAAGTAACATGGCGAATAATACAATCTACCAAATGGTACCACAATAACCACACCTTTGCCGTCATCGTGCAGATAAGTGGTAAAGTCGGTATTCATAAATTGACCGTTTTTTATTAATTGGTCTATGGGTAATTGATTTGGCGATTGATTGTCAAAAATATCATTAGACTTCCTGCAAAACCCAAAAATAAGGAAAACCGTTCGTGGTGAGCTTGTCGAACCATAACGGTTTTCCGCCACCCCTCAACAAGCTCGGGGCGAACGGAAAGCCTAGTTTTGCAGGAAGTCTATTAAATAAATCCATGAACTTACTTTTTTATTTTACTTTTAAATAATTAAATTAGGATGTGTTAACCTTTATAATATGATTTACAATTTGCAAGTATTTTAAAATAGCCATAATTTTAAAACAACCATAATTTGACAAATGATTATTTTTAAAAACAGCTTTAACCCACCCAAATTTTTACACCCATTTTAACAAATCAATCCGTCATTGCCAATCCACGCCCATGCCACGCCCAAACCATCTTTAAAAATGACAAAACCCTATCAACGACAAGGGTTTATGGCGATAACCCCGCCCAAACACCTTGATTTTTGTCATCGCTTTTTACCTTGAAATAAGGTAAAATATCCCAATTTATTTTCATATTTTTATAAAAATTGGAACTCATATGACTGTCCAAACCTTCACCCCAGAAGCCCGCCCCGCCCCAAAAAAAGCCGTCCAAGGCGAAAAACTGCGTGGCTATGATAAAGTCGCTCGCATTCCCATTAAGGTCATTCCCACCGTTGAAGCCCCCAAAAAGCCCGACTGGATTCGTGTCAAATTATCCAGCCCTGCCGAAGTGGAGCGTATCAAAGGCACACTGCGTAAACAAAAGCTCTACACCGTCTGCGAAGAAGCCGCTTGCCCAAACCTACCGCAATGCTTTGGCGATGGCACGGCAACCTTTATGATTATGGGCGACATCTGTACACGTCGTTGTCCGTTTTGTGAAGTAGCACACGGTCGTCCTAACCCCCTTGATGTGGACGAGCCACGCCACACCGCCGAGACGATACTTGGACTTGGGCTAAAATATGCCGTCATCACCAGCGTAGACAGAGATGATTTAAAAGACGGCGGTGCAGGGCATTTTGTGGAAGTTATCCAAGAATCCAAAGCCTTAAGCCCCAACTGCTTGATTGAAATTCTTGTGCCTGATTTTCGTGGACGTGAAAAAATCGCCATTGACCTACTTGCCGAGACCGCCCCCGATGTCTTTAACCATAACATCGAGACCGTGCCACGCCTATATAAGGCATTTCGCCCCGGCTCGGACTATCAGCACTCCCTAAACCTACTAAAAGAATACAAGGCACGCCGTCCCGATGTTGCCACCAAATGTGGCTTTATGGTGGGGCTTGGCGAGAGCGAAGAAGAAGTCTATGCCCTGCTTGACGACCTAAAAGCTCATGACGTGGACATCATCACCATCGGGCAATACCTAGCTCCAAGCAAAAACCACGCCCCTGTGGACAGATACGTCCATCCTGATGAGTTTGCTCGCTATACCGAATACGGCAAAAAATTGGGCTTTTTTAATATCTGGGCGAACCCTATGGTACGTTCAAGCTACTTTGCCGACCGCCAATACTATGGCGAAGACTGCCCACCGCCTGTGCGTTCGGCTAAGGCGTTGGCGGAAGAGAAGTTGGTGAAAGCGGAGAAGGGCGAGAAGGTTGGGTGTTTTTAATCTTTAAATGGTGATTTTTATAATCAAGGAGATGCAAGACTATCTAAGAGTGATCAAAGTCAAAACCAAAGATACTCGTGCAGGGTTTGAGGATCAATACATTGAAAAAGATATTTTATTAATCATTGAGGATAAAATGCTTGTGAGTAAAGAGAATGCAGATGCTGTATCTAGCCTTGAGTTACCAAGTAACTTAGCCAATGGTGCAGAAAAACTATTTACCTATGACAGTGTATTTGGTAATACACCAGATCTGATTGTGATTCATATGTCTAAAGATTTAATGAATAAACCAGAGGCATTTTCTTACGCATTGGCTCAACAAATGGCAGAGCTAACGGCGATTAAGGATGCGTTGATTAAGCATGAAGAGGGTTTGCCTGAAGCTCAGATGAAGAAGGTAATTAAAGAAGCTGAAGAGCCGATACATTTTGATTTAGCCGATCAAAATTTCGTAGAGCAGATGTTTGAGATGGCAAAAGATGATCCAGATTCTGAAATTTCCAAACAGTTTATGCGAGCTGTAACAGAAGATGGAGCTTGTTTCCCAGCAGGTACTCGGATTACCACTGATAAAGTGTAAGAAACTCACCCGTTATTTACACTTTGTTTAAAATAAAACTCCAACCACTCATAAGGAGTAAAAGTTAAAGTTTTTCCTGTAATCTCATCTTTCTTGGTTAAAGATGAATGTGGTCTAACAGTGTTGTAGAAATT
>NZ_AUGF01000025.1 GCF_000426885.1 Moraxella caprae DSM 19149
CGATGGTAGTGTGGTTCGCCCATGTGAGAGTAGGTCATCGTCAGCACCTTATTTAGCCCCCTCTGTCATTGATAGAGGGGGTTTTGGTTTTTAAAATCGTTGAATTTGTGTATAATAGCTGACTTAACTTTACTTATATTTATGTGAGTAACTTGCTTGTGCGTAGGGTGATATTAATGGGTGGGCAAAAGGCGTTCACGTTGATTGAGTTGATGGTGGTCGTGGTTGTGATTGGTGTGATTGGTATGATTGCTTATCCTAGTGTGATGCGGGTTTTGCGGGGGATGGAAGCAAATAATGTTACATCTGTCGTTACTGATGCATTAAAAGAAGCCCGCAGTCAAAGCCATATTACTAAGCAAAACATTGTTATGTGTCCTGCCGATGAGTCAAATCGTTGCCATAAGCAGTCGGGAGTAAAAATTATCGTGTTTAGGGATTTAGATGGTAATGCCCGTCTTGATGATGGTGAGTTGATTAAAGAGTATGGGCTTAATTTAAAACATGGCAGAATTGACATGAGAGTGTCAGCATCTAGGCATTATATTAAGTACTTTGGGGTCAGTGCTAGTCCACGTGGTCATTTTGGACATATTAAGTATTGTTCGGTGTCTGATGAGTTGTCCTATAGGATTGTCTTAACGCATACAGGGGTTGTTAGAAAGCATGTTGATGATGTGGGGTGTTAGGTTTGTCAAAGATGGCTTGGCAATCTTGGCGGTACATTCGGATTGCCCACACTCATCACCGCCGTGCCATAGGCAAGCACTTCCACGCCACCACCGTCTATCGCTGATGTCTCAATGCGTACGCCATAGATTTGGTTATAGCCGTATTCATGCGCCTGCTGTTTCATACGCACAATCGCTTCACGCCTGCCACGCTCCAAAAGACTCTCATACACGGTCAAATTTTTGCCAAACAAACTCAAAAAATCAGCAAACACAAGCTTAAATCTATCTTGGGCGATAGACACGCTTCCCATCACAAGCGTGCCGTCCGTCTGCACCATTGGCAGAAAAAAGCGTTCGTTTGAGATGATGATATGCCCAAGCAAATGCTCGTCATCATCAAGGCTTTCCAAGTGCTTACGCTCATTCATCGTACCAAAATACCACCCCACAAAAAACAAAATAATGGCGATGACGATTTGCAGATTATCAAAAATCAGCTTGATAATGTTCATATCAATTACTCAAACGAAGTCGGATTAAACGCAGGGGGCTGTTGTGTGTTTTCAAACGGGGCATTTCGCACCGCTTTTACCGCCGTGCCATAAACAAAAATCTCAGACGCACCCACCGCCACATTGGACGTAGAAAAACGCACGCCCACCACAGCATCCGCCCCCATTGCACGGGCTTTGTCTATCATACGCTCCAACGCTTCTTGGCGGGCTTCTTCTAACAGCTCGGTATAGGCGACAAGCTCCCCGCCCACGATGTTTTTTAGCCCCGCCAAAAAATCCTTACCAACGTGCTTGGTGCGGACAGTACTGCCATAGACCACGTCTAGGCGTTCGGTGATGGTGTAATTGGGTAGGTGCTCTAGGTTGGATAGTTGCATGGGGTTTTCCTTATTTAATTCAAAAGCAAAGTATAACAAAATCAAACCAATATGACAATTTTTCTTGAAAATTTGGCAAATTTAGGCTAAAATAGCGTTTTTTATTTCCCATATAACTCCCACTTAAGTTGGCTAATAAACGACGGTGTGGTGTATCATGTCAAAGTTGGTTGATGATGATATGGCCGCAATCGGCAAGCGTTGCTTGAAAATGCCTTTTTATTAGTGCTTAGGTTTATTGGACTTTTATCATGCGTAAAGACATTCATCCAGAATACCGTGAGGTATTATTCCACGACACCAATGCGGACGTTTATTTTCTAACTCGCTCTACTGTGGCAACCAAGACCACTCGTGAGTACGAAGGTGCCCAGTATCCATACTTCCCACTTGATATTTCAAGTGCATCTCACCCATTCTATACTGGTGAACAACGTCAAGCGTCTAACGAAGGTCGTGTGGCAAGCTTTAACAAGCGTTTCGGTGCATTTGCCAACCGTGGCAAAAAATGATAGATTTTACAAATCCATCTATGTCGTTAAAATACCCCAAATCTCTGGTTTGGGGTATTTTCTAAATGAAAATCGCGTTAAAAAGATAGGCGTGTCCTAATTTTTTTAAATAAACCTTTGATATGAGCTGGAGCACACAGCACTAGCACAATATGTCTGTTATCAACCTTGCAAATAATCAGGGGTTGATGTGGTAAATGGCTTAAATCAAGAAAAAAATTTGTTATGAACAGCAAGAATGCCAAGAAAAAGCCATTGGTAATATTATGGGTATTTTTGATGATTTTCACAAAAGTGGCGATATATCCAGCACGTTATCTACGCATTGCGCCATCGACAACTATCAGGTTTTTATTAATGATGATGAGATATCGATGTCGTGATGAGAGCTGACACAGGCAAATTTTTACCTTTATTGAGGCATTAAGGCGATTTTTGAGCCAAGCCAAGCATTTTGGCGACAAGAAGTCCATCATCTTAACCCCTACCACGCCCATTCGTGAAGGTAGAAAAATCAATCTTGAAGACACCAAAGATTACTTTAAAGGTCTTTACAATGATGCTCATGGCAAGGAAATTGCGTCTGTGTCTATGAAATTGGCAATATTTCTGTCATTAATGATTTCATCAAATCTGAAAATTTGTCCGCTCTGGCCATGACACTCAGCTTGTTTGACAAAGGTGGTAATGTTTTCAATCGCCCCTTGGAGAGGAATTCACACGCCTGATTTGTTTTTTTGGGTAATAGTCTAAAAAGTATGCCAAACTGTAAAATCGCAAAAATTCCTGCATAAAATAACATAAATATCTGCATAAAGAAAACCCAATTATGCAGATATTTTTATCACAGTATGCAGATATTAATCTAACAAACTTACACCCCAAACTCCCCTCGCTCCCCCTGCGGAGCTTGCCCTGTGATTTCATGAGTCTGTCGGTCATAATAGACCATATCGCCCACCTCTGCTTGTCCGCTTAGCACCACAAACACCCCACCGAGTGTCTGCCCGACCACCACGCCTTGCCCCTTTTGGCCTGTGATTTGTGCCACGCCTTTGGGTGTGGCAAAGAGTCTATTAAATGTTTGATATAAATTCATGTTTTTTGCCTTTGAATTATTGACTTTTTAGAGCATTAATGTATAATATAATTGGGTGTTAATGTCCAATATACCTATCAAGCCCCACCACCTGCCACACGCTTGGCACACCGTCCTCTACTTTGACTTGTACGTCCACGCTGACCACGACCGCCTTATATCCGCCCTCATCGTTGATTTGCCAGATATCGCCTAGCGTGGCAAGGGGCAAGCCGTATTTATCTGACCAGCGTGTCGTTACCGTCATGTCCATGTGCGTACCAGAGTCTGAGAGTATTTGTACACCTTTGGCGATGGTAGCGATTTGGTCGGTAAACAGCTCATTGGACTGTGTGGAGGCTTCATTGGTGCGTGCCGATTGTTTGCGATAGACGTTATCCAAGCGTGCGGTGCTGGTCAGCCAAACGTTGTCATAAGCAGGGCTTACCCGTTGTTGCTCGCTGATTTGGCGAATGGGGTCAAGACCCAAGATAAGATTAGGCTCTGCAGTGGCAAGCTTCCAAGCAGGGACTTTATGACGAGGCTTGATGATAAGCTGTGGCTCGCTGACATGGCTTGATACAAACGCCCCGCACGCATGAGCGACATCGGAGAGTATTACAATCGGTGTCTTATCGGTGCTATATACCCCTGCACTGATGAGCCAATCAGGGGCTTGATATTCTGCCGTCATGCCTGTATTTGCCAATGCTTGCTGACAGAGCTGACTGGCAAATAAGGCTTGATTTAATCCGCCTTGTTTATTTGTCGTGTAGTCTGCTGACAGGCGAGCGGTAACACTTCGCCCTGATAGGGTGTAGCTATGATTGACAAACGAGCGGTTTTTGCTTATCTCCTCACCCATGATGACAAAGCGGTGATTGTTAATGACCACGCTAATCATCGGCTCATTACCACGGCTACCCAGTTTATCCTTGATTTTGGCAAAGTCTTTGGTGGGTATCTCAATGCGTCCTTGCCAACAAAAGCTGTCCATGTCTGTTTTGATACTAAACGACAAAGGATTGGCATTGACACCACCGATGGTGGCGGTGATGGTATTATGCACGATATAAGCTCCTAAATTTGGGGTGGTGGTCGGTGGTAAGTCATGCCAACAGAGGAGAGGCAGAGGCAAGGAACCCGCAGGGTGCTCTCCTCGTTTGCGTCTTAAAGCCAGTGGCAGTCGGTCAGATGGCGGCCTGATACTACAATACGACACAGGTTTATCAGGCTCTGGCTCTGGTATCGGATAATAGCGACAAGGCACAGGCACGCTATGGGTGATGGTGTGCGTGCTAGGGTGGGCAATTAGTGCACTATCCGCTTGGTGTATGTTATCGCCAAATAGCCCCTGCGTGTCTGATAATCTGCCATGTGTACAGCCCTGCAAATAGCTCTTAGCCCCATATTCAGCCACATGACAACTAAATAACCTCACATCATCGCCCACGCTAATGTGATGAGCGTGGTGAAGTGCCATGAGAGCTTGCCATGTGTGCCGATAGACACTGCCAATCAGATAAGGTGTACCCATAGCACTATCTGCCCCACTAGCAACAGGGATAAAATGGCGAGTGAACATATCACGCCCATAAGTCATTGTTAGCGTATCACCATACACCACACCATACGCCCGTGCCACCTCATCACTTGCTATACTCACTTGTCTGCCCATATTCACGCCCTGTGGGTCAGATATTAGGCTATCAAACTCCGCCATGACAGGGTTTTGTCTTTTTGGGGTTGGGTCAGTGGACTTGGGTACTGGGTCAATCGGTGTTGGCAAGACCACATCCAGCGTGCCTAACTTGCGATTAAGTGATAATGGCAAGCGGTCGGACGGTGGCTTATCACTTATCCGCCGTGTCAGTGGCAAGGGCAATTTATCACGGGTTAGGTCTGCCATGACTGCCACAGTTCCATTTGCTCGGCTTGGGTTTTGTCGCTCATGGGGGTTACATAATCCCAAGTGGCAGGTTCGTAACGCTCCACCCCATCGGATGGGGGCAGGTCTCGTGCCATGATGAGATACTGCTGATTTGGGTCAAGATTGTTAATCAGATAATGCCCATTGTCCAAGCTGTAAAAGCGTGAATGTACACTCAAATCCATATTAAACACCACCATTTCACGGCGGGCAGGGACACCGCCAATGGTTACAATGCCGTCAGCATCACCTGCAACATAACCAAGATTAGGTAGCATAAGCTCAACATCCGCAATGCTGTGTACTTCTGTAATTGCGTTCATTAGTACTCCCAATAATCAAGATAAATCATCGCTCCAAAAGCATAAGCATCGATAGCCCAGTCAGACGTGCTATTAGGTAAAAATACCGATAATACAGGTCTGCCTTGATATTCTGTTATCACTGTACGCCTTTCAAGGTTTGAGGTCATTGCGTTTTTAATCAGTAAGGCTGGCTGATGAGACAATACAGACCCATCTGACCTATAATAGACATCAGAGACCATTGTAATAAAAAATGTTTCTTGCTTGTTGTATTGCCAAGATAATGACGCACCATTTGACAAAAAATTGGCACCAGTGTGCTTGCCAAGTCTAAAATCGAGTCCAATTGGCGAAGAAGTGCTACTGCTACTTATATAACCCAAACTAAGCATAGCCATGTTTTGGTTATTGTCGTTAATCGCTGATTTGGTCAGCCCCATATAGTTTACTTTGCTCATACCATTGACAGTAACAATAAAATACAGCCCAAGCTCACACACGAGCATGACCCAGCCTCTTGTCTTGAACCGTCTAATTTCATAAGTGTTAAGTTGTCCTGCATTCCAATTTGCACGCACTTTTTGTGTACCATTGTAGCAAAATGGATAACAGTAGTCATTCACTTCTTCCACCCCGATTTTACTCATCATGATGTTTGGGGAGATAAACTCAGCAGATACATCTGTTTCATTCTCAATCGTATAGCCAGCACCTTGTTTATTGCCATAGCCAGTTACTAGGCAAGCCTTAAAGATAGATTTGATGTCGCCCAGTTGCCCCAGTAGCTGTGGGGCAACTGGGTCGGTAGATTGGTAGAGTCTGGGGATTAGGGTAATGGGATTTAAATAGCTCATAAATTATCCTTTAAAGATTGATTAATTAACATTTAAAATACAATTAAAACCGCTTTAAATTTCGGTCGTATCGCCAAACAACACCTGCGTATAGCCGTCTGACCCCTTAGGGTTGTCCGCTGACGGCTGCACGGCACAGATGACCCACACAGGCATGAGCGTCCCCCATGTGTTAAACCGTACCACCTCTTGCACGCTCCATGGGGTGTCAGTGCCAAAAGCCTCACGAGGTATGGTAAAGTAGGGCTTTTTGGTGGACGGATTGATTGGGGCTAAGTCTTGTAAGGTGTCGGTTTTTAGCACAAAGCCGAGTGTTTGCCCATACAACTCAAATTGTGATGAGCTGGTAAACTTGATGAGCCATTTCTCATCAATCGCCCCATCATCGGTGAGGATAATGGGATAGTCTTTGACATTTAAGCGGTTTAATGGCTCATCTCCAATGCGGGTGTCTTGCCAGACGTTCGTCCAGTTTCGCTGAGTAAACGGCACGCTCGCTCGCACTTGTAGATTGCCACCAATCAGCACGCTGGCGACATATGTGTCTTCCAATGGATAATCTCGCTTGGTTGGAAATATCAAGGTGAGCGTACCGTCAATATCTACACTGTGTATGCGGTTTTTCTCCTCCCACGTGCAAGTAGCAAATAAGGGCAGGGCATAATCGGACAAATCGAGCGGACTTGTCCATGTGATACTGCCCGCCTCCAAATCATAATCCCACAGTTCGGCATTGACCGCCTTGCCTGTACTGTCGGTAATACACAGGCGGTCTAAGTCGGTGCGGTCAAGGGCTATGGTTTGACCTGCCTTGTGAGCTGAGCCGAGTGCTTGTTTTAGGCTGTTGGTAATGAGTATGGTATCGCCACGGCGAAAGATAGGCACACGTCCGTCTTGGGGTAGCCTGACGGTGTCAATGCGTATGGTCGTGCTGTCCACAGGCAAATAAGAATAAGCCACGGTGCTGTATATGATAGATGAGCTAAACACATGGGTAGGCTTAAAGATTTGTCCGTCCACCACAGCGTCCGCATTGTACCAGTCCTCACTCTCATTACCCTGTGCCTGCACCCATTTGCCAAATTTGACCGATGCCAGCCCATATTCGACATCAACCAGTCCAGAGATATACTCGCCCTCAAACTCACCCTTTGCGTTTGCGGTGGCAGAGATTTTTTTGCCATCTAGGGTAGTTGCCGAGATGGTCAGCGATGACGGACGGATTGGGGCGGACGGCGTGATAAAGCTGATAGAATCAGTACGATTTGCATTGACGCTCGTGGTCAAAGACTGTACCGACACCGTCCCAATGGGGTCAGACAGTATCAGCTCGCCTGTACTATAATCAATGCTCCCCACTTTGTCCGCTTGCCCTGTGGCGGTCTTAAGATTAATATAAATAGAGCCGTCTTTATCAAAGTAGCTCTTACCGTTCATGGTAAATCGCACCGAGTTGGGTGTAATCAGCTCTCCTGCTCCTACATCAAATTTAATGTACGTTTGCACGGCAAGGCTATGCGACACCGCCGATGTGGGGTGATTGTCATAATAGCTTGCTGTGATACTACCGCCTGTCGCTAGGTTCGCCCCTGCGGGGGTATAACTAAACCCTGTGAAACTGGTGCGATAGACGTCTTGGTAGGTTTTGGTTGCATAATTAATATTGGCACCCACCCAGCTTGTGTCTGTTTGTGAGTACACTTTTTCGCCAATTTTGTCTTTTTGATAGTTGGCTTTGGGGATGGAGACCGTGGTGTCAGGGTTAAACACTGCTTTGCCATTTTTGACCGTGCCGACGGTTTTGCCGTGGCTGTCTATCAGATTGCCCTTGCCGTCATCGGTCAGCGTGATAAAGACCGTCCCCGCCCCATAAGTGCCGTGCGAGCCATCGCCTGACTGGGTAACGTTACGCCCTTTACGCCCACTGGTGCTAATCACCGCCCCTAGGGCAATCTCATCATAGCCCTCCACGGTGACAGGATAAGTCAGTTGCAACGTCCCTGCGACAAAATCGCCAATGTCAATACTGACATTACCCCGCAAGTCTCGGGCGGGGGTTGGGTGATTTTGGCTCACTTTATCGCCTGTGTTATAGCCGACAGTGACACCCTTGATGGCTTTGTCAAGCAACAACACGCCATCACGATACTGCCCTGTGACATCGCCACTGATGACCCCTTGGGCATTAACCCGAGCAGTACCGCCACGCCATGACAAGGTGATGGACGATGGGTCGGGCGTGGTGGGCAGTCTGATGACACTTTTAACGCTCGGCACAAGGTCGGCTCGCTTGATAAATGTCGCAGATGACCCCCAATAGATGACGATTGCCGAGCCGATGTCGGGCAGTTCGCTACACGTGATAGAGAGTGTGCCTGTTTGGGGATTTAGATTAATCGAGCCGTGCGTTTGTGAGCCTTGGGTGAGCCTGTACCACTTGCCCTGTGAGCGGTATTGCACGCTTACCGTGCTAGGACTTGGCAGATTGACGATGTAGTTATAAGACTGGGTGTTTTCGCTCACGATGATTTTGGCGGTGTCCGAGACGACATCGGCAACACTGGCTGGGGTAAATGTTACTTTGTTGACATAAGTACTGTTAAAGGTTGCCAATCCACTGGCATAATCCACCGCCCCCACCGCTTGCCCGTTTTGAGTAAGCGTGCCGTCTGTGTCGGTGATGTTACCGCTACCTGCACTGATAATCAGCGAGTTTGGCAAGATAGCCGAGCCTACATATAAGCTGTTTTGGGTGCTGTTAATGGTCAGTGTGATAGCCTCCTTTGCCCCATCAAAGAGTGCAACTGTCAATCCACTGGCGGTCAAATCGGCAAGCAAAGTCTCGCTTTGGGTCGTTGGCACCAGTTTCTCCATGAGTGATGGCACTTGTACGCTCATCATGCCCGCTTTGATGGCTTTGGCAAGGGGCTTGACACCATAGTATTGCCCTGCGTCCGCCACATGAGTTTCACGGATTTTACAAGGGGCATCGGTATGACCTTGCACAGGATATTCCACGCCCACAAAGCTGTGTTCTAAGGGCTGGCTTATCTCCATTTTAATGACGGTTTTGTTAAACGATTTTTCGCCCGCATAAAAGGTGCGTTCCTCGCTCGACACGCTGATGACTTTGATGTACTGCTCGGCAGTCTCATAGCCCCTTTTGTCTTGTCTTAAGCAATAGACATCACCCACTAGGGGCAATGGCTCACCCATCGACTGATATGCTTGCACGATACGGCTGTTTTTTGATTGGGTGGATAATAGGGTCATGCGAGATTCTATCGTGGCAACGCTGTACGCTTCGATAGATTTGATAATCTCACTTCGCACTTCGCCAAATTTGTTTGCCCGTGTGAGCAGATAAGACACGCTGGGGTCTTTGGGTGGCTTAGTAATGGCGGTGTATGCCCCAAGTAGCGGTTCATCGTCCGCCCTTTGTACGCCTGCATAGACTAGGCGAGTCATCATACTGCCGTTGATGCGTTGGATGGACGAGATGGGGTTAAAGAGTTCATTATCCGCCCCTGTCAAGGGCGTACCTAGTGCCAACCCACCGCCGTCATCGTTGTCGGTTAAGCGTTCTGACGGATAGATTTTTAGGTCGGATTTGTTGAGTTTGGTGCGTTTTGTCATGTTATCGTCTTTTAAATTGGATTTAATGGATGATTAAAGGGCATTTATTCTGTGGTTAAAAAATGCAGGTTTAGCGTGCATTTATCGTCATCTTCTTCATCTTCGGGCTTATATTGCTTGATAAAATTGATGTTGGTAATATTTGGTCTGGCAAAGATGACTTTATATTCTTTGCCTTTAGGGTGGGTTAGGGTCATCGTAAGCTCTGGTATGTCCGCCCATGCTTGCAAAGTCGCCAAATCCGCCCGTGTGGTGCGAGTATCATCGCCGTTAAGCGTGATGGGTCTGCCCGCCTTTTTTGTGCCTTGTTGTATGTCTATCGCTCCTGTCAAAGTATAAACAGGGTCAGACTGAGCAAGGGCTTGCCAGTCAAATTCATCTACCCAAATAAATTGGGCGTGCAGGTTTAGGGTGTTGGTTTTATTGGTGAGTTGCCACATATATTATCCTTTTTTGTCATTATGCCAAAGACTATCCCAGAGCATTAGGGGAACGAGTTCAGGGGACTGGCAGGGGATTAGTAGGCTTGGCGTTTGGATGCGTCCATGAGTTCTTTGGCAAATTCTTGCTTTGCCTCATGTTTGGCTTGCTCTCTGACAGCTTCGAGCCGTGCGTTCCAACCGTTTGCCACATCTTGGGCGGTAAGATTGCCAGTACTGTTGCTACTACTCTCTTGCCATGCTTTAATGCTTTGCTCGCTCGCTTTGGCAGTTGCTTGGCGGTTTTGCTCATCGTTGATTTGTCTTTGTAGGGATAGAGCCTTTTGATAATGGGCGATTTCTTGGGTATTACCTCGTACCACCGCTTCTGCCATTTTGGCTTGTAGGTCGGCAAGTTTTTGAGCCTGTTTAATACGCTGGCTGTCCGCCTCACGACCTTGTAGGCTGGCAAGCTCGGCATCTAAGTCTTGCATTGTATTTTTAGCACTGTTTGCCATATCATCAAGCTGTTTTTTGGCTTGCTCGATCTGATTTTTTAGGGCAGATAATTTGGTCTTATCAAGTCTAATCAGATTGCCAATACTAAATGCGGTGGCACTAGTCAAGGTTTCTTGGGCTTTTTGCAAGTCTGCCATTGTCATGCTTTGCCCTGATAGACTGTTGGTTGCGCTTGTCACCGCACTATCCATGTCAGTCATTGATTTGACTGTTTTTTTAGTGAGTTTATCAAGCTCACCAAAATACTCACCCAACTGACGCAGACTACGCTTAGTCTTACCTGCTTCTTTGGCTAGCTTGTCAAAAATCTGATTAATCTGCTCGCTTGTCGCTCCCATGCTGACCATCGCATTCATCTGCGATTTGATGCCCATCGCAATTCTTGCCAAGCCTTGTGCAAAGCCTTTGCTGCTGTTTTGGGTGGCAGTACCTGCATTTTGGCTCGCTTTTGCCATGTCATCAGCACTTTTGGCGGCGTCTTTTTGTGCTTTATCAAGCTCTTTTGTGCTGCGAGTCGATTGAGTTAGGGCTTTGTCGTTATTAGTCAGAGTCTCTGACTGCTCTTTTAGCTTGTTGTTTAGCTCTTGGACACCCTCCGCTCCGCCTGTCGCCCCTGCGTGTAGCTGTCTCATTTGTTCGGCAGAGACAGACGCTGTTAGCCCTGCTTTTTGTAGCTCGGTTTGTATTGCCCGAAAATCTTCTTTGGTCTTGGCGGATGCTAGGGCAGTATCTAGGGCTTGGGTGAGTGCGACTTTTAGCTCGTCTGCTCCTTTGGCGGTGTCTTTGATGACGGACAGACCGATTTTTAAATTATCCGTCATGTCTTTGCCTGATTTGCTCATGCCTGCATTGATGGCGGACATGGACACGCCCAAAGCGTCTAAGGCACGGGCTTGTTCATCGGTGGCTTTTTTAGCGTTTTGTTGGGCGGTGGCGGTGTCTTTGACGGATTGGGCGAGTTCTTTGTTGCCGTTTACTGCTTCAAGCAGTCGCCCGTTTAACTCGGTTTGGGCTTTGGCATTGTCGCCAACCTGAGCCTTAACAGCGTTATAAGCCATTGCCATTTTATTGACATCATCGCCTGCCAAACTCATGACCGTACTAAACCCTTGCAAGGCGGATTTGGTTTTGCCGTCAATGCCCGTGGCAAATTCGTCCATGTCAAGACCTAGGGCGTCAAATGCCCCACTGGCTTTTTCAAGGTCACTTTTAATCGCCTCGCCCAAGCCCTGATTTTGGGCTTCATCGGTCAAGTTTTTGATGGTCGTCTTGGTCGCTTCGATTTGAGTTTGTAAGTCTTTATAATCCTGCGTGTTCTTTTGCCCTGCCATGCCCATATTGGCAAGCTGTATTTCAAGCTGTTCTAGCTCTGCTTTGGCAATGGCAAGACTGTTGATAAGTTCGGTGTTGGCTTGGGACTGGGCAAGAGCAGTGTCTGTGGCATTGTCTTGGCTTTGGGCAAGGTTGTCGGTAGCAGTTTTTGCATTCGCTGTCTCATCTGCCAAACGTTTGGCACTCTCAGCAGACGTTTCAAAATTCTGGCGGACATCATCAAAGGTGCGGTCGGTAAAGATGGCATCTGCATAAGCAAGCAATCGCCCCATCTCATCACCAATGGCTCGGACGGCACTACTATTCTCATAAGCCCAATCGCCAATGCTTTTGCCTACCGTCCAAGCAGTTAATGCCCCCATAATGCTATTTAAGCTGGTCATTTGTTTGGCAAGGCTTGCTGTCTGCACACCTGCATTGCCAAGCTCAGTGTTCATCTTGTCAGCACTAACAGCGGTCGCATCGATGGCACTTTTAGCACCCAAAAAGCCTGTTGTTATCTGCAAAGCAGACTTACCACCCAAACTACCCGTCAGAGCAATCACGCTATTTAACGCCTTGACAGCCACCACCGCTCCGCCCATGAGCGTGACAAGCTGAGTGATGGTCGGGTATTCGTGGGCGATATCGGCAAGCGTACCTGCCATGTCGCCCACCGCTTCGGCTGTGGCACTGATGATGGGCAGTAGGTGCTGACCGATGTTAATCGCCAGTGCCATGAGTTCGGCTTTGGCTTGGGTCACCTTTTTGGCGGCAGTGTCCATTTGAGCTTGAAATTCTTTTTGCATCGCCCCTGCCGTGGCGGTCTTATCTGTGGCAAGCCCCAAGGCTTGATTATAAGTGCCAAGCGAGCCGACCAGTAGGTTAATGTCATCGGCATACTCTGCCCCAAAGAGCTTGGCAGACACCATAGAGCGTTGACGGTCATCAAGCTGTCCTAGCTTTTCTAAAAAGCCTGATAGGGCCTGTTGGGGGTTTTTGGCGATGTTATCTGCCATCTCATCGGCACTGGTGCCTATCATCTGTAAGCCATCAGCAAACCCCGCCCCTTGGTTTTGGGCGGTTTGTAGTTTGGTCAGCAAGGCATTGATGGCGGTGCTTGCTACTTCTGGCGGTTTGCCTAGGGCAATCATGGCGGCGGTCAGTCCTGCCACTTCTTCTTTGACAAGCCCAAACTGACGAGCTGTACCGCCCACTCTGAGCATGGCATCGACTATCTCTCGCTCTTTGGCTGCCATGTTATTGCCCAACGTGTTGATGACATCGCCAAGCTCGCCCACCTGTTCGATGGGCATGTTAAAGACGTTGGCAAGTTTGGCGGCGGCATTACCTGCCTCATCAGCACTCATGCTAAATGCCACTGACATCTGACCTGCCATGGTCGTAAACTCGCCCAATTTGTTAATCGGCACGCCAAGCTGACCGCCCATCGTGGCTATCTGTGCCACTTCGGTGGCAGTCATGCCAAGCTCCACCGACAAATCTTTGATTTCTTTGGAGAGCCTAGACATCTGCTCGGGCGTGCCGTCCACGACTTTCTTGACCCCTGCCATGGCGGTCTCAAATTCCATGGCGGCTTTGGCGACCACTGCCATACCACCTGCACTGCCTGCGATTTTACTAAGCTCGCCTGCCATCTCACTTGCCGTGAGTGTGGTTTTGCCCAGCTGTTCTTCTAGCTCTTTGACTTTTTTGGTGTGTAATTCATTGGCACGGGCAAGCTCACTGCCTGTTAGCTTGCCTGAGAGCTTAAGGCGTTCGTAGGCTTTATTGACTTCTTCTAACTGTTTTTTGGCTTTATTATCTTCATCAATGCCTAGAGAGATTTTGGCATCGCTGATGCTTTTTAAGCGTTTAAACTCATCGCCCAATGCTTTGACTTTTTTGGTTTGCTCATCGGCGGATAAGGCATTCCACGACTTTTGTAGCTCATCGGTGGCTTTGTCCAAACTGTCTGTTTCCGTGCCTGTCGCCTTTATCTCATCAGATAGGCGTTTTAACTCGTTAATGCCTTTCACGCCTGCGTGTATGGTTAAGGCAGTGTCCAAACTTTTCATAAAAAATCCCCTTAAATTTAATTAAGGGGATTTTAAAGGGGATTTACGGTTGGGGTAAGATGACGGGGTTCAGGGTCTTTTAAAAAATTAACAACTGTATTAAAAGTGTTTTACACAGCTAATGCCTTAGATACACTAGTCAAAGTCCACAGCTTCAGTATAAACACACCAACCTTTTGCAAGTGGGTTGTCTGTCGTTATGGGTTTGGCTATTAATAAAAACAAGTTAATCCAATGCAGATAATAATTTGGTGCACTCATGATATGTCCGTCCAAGTCAAAAAAAATTTTCTCATGATAACATAACAATACCCCATAATAAAAGCATTTTAATTTACAATTAAAATGCTTTTTAAATTTTAGTTTGGTGTTTGGTTTATGTGTCCAAATTCTCATTGCAAAGACAAGAGCTTAGCTCGTCCAAGGGTGCTTCTAGCAATGCCACAAATTCTGCCCACAATAGCAAGTCTTATTTTTGTATTTTTTTGCAAATAAATACTTGTTTTTAAAGATAATTTTTAAAAGAAATAACAAAGCAATGATAAAATAAACAACCGATTAAAACTTCGCCAAAATATTATCTTCATACCCAAGCCCTTTATTGACCGTTACTTTTACCACAATCCGCTCAAATCCCCCAATCCGCTCCCATGTGTGCGGTTCGTATTGCTCGACATAACTCATATAATCCAAAAGCTCGCTCCGTGTCGAACTAAAAAAGATGTAGGGTGGCTTGACATAGTGCATGAGTGTCAAAAACTTTGTCATGCCAAAATACCCACCACGCTCATGTAGGTTATAAGCACTTTGAGTGGTACAAACATACGGCGGGTCAAGCAGTAATAAGCAGTTGGGCGTGGCTTGGTGTTTTGTGAGCAATTGTTCAAAGCTCTCGCAAGTGATGACAAGTCCGTCAAGATAGCCATCTGCCAGCTCATAATCCGTCTTGGTAATGCGATTATAAAGTGTGCTTTCTGCCATAAATTCATCAAGGTCGGCGACTTGGCGACCGCTAAATAGTAGCCAACCTGCAATGGTCTGCACATCAATGAATTTGCCTTGACTTTGAAAGTCTTTGACGATGTCCAGTACCTGCTGTTTGACGGTAGAGCTAAGTTTGAGGCTTCTTGGCTCATGCTTTAAAATGTCAGACAGGGCTTGGCGTAGGGCGTTGGTGGTGGGAATGTGTTTAAGGCGGTTGGTGTAGTCATCAAAGTCGTTGTAAATGACGGTTGTTTTTGGCAGTAGGCGTTTGGCGTTATGAGCAAGTAGCCCAGAGCCACCGAATACGTCAATGACCGTCCAGCCTTCGCCATCGTTGGGAATGTTGTTAAGCAGTAACTTTTCAAAGCGACCGATGAACTGGCGTTTTTGCCCCACAAATGGTAGGGGTGCAGTCTTAAAGCGTTTTGATTGAGATAAAAGATTGAGTGTCATAGATACCTTCTTGCCCAACAGGGCATGACGCTCGCAGGCGTTCTAATCAGGCGTTCTATGACACTCAAAAGAGAAAATGGGTTAATTGTTACTGTGTTGCCACGCTTTTTGGTGATTGGGCGACACAGCTAAAATGATTGATTTGTTTACAGCGATTGCATTTAATCGCAATGTTATCAAAACAATCTACTTGCAATAGTTTTTTATTGCAGTTTTGACAAAATAAAAATCGCATATCATCATCTCCATATATATGCACTTATTTTCATGATTTTTTGTGATAAAAATTCGTGCATAACCGTTTAGTTTATGCTAAAATCGCCACGCTCTGTACAGAGTGCTTGGGTCTTAGCCTGATGACAGCGTGCTTGTCGGATAGGGATATGGCGTAGCCTTAATACGCCATATCGCCCAAGTTTTTTATTTTATTAGTCTACAAACTCTGTAAACCGCATGGCGGGTTTACCCTCGTCTTTGACGATTGTGCCAGTCAGACCAGACTCCCACCAGCCGTCTTCAAACCAGTTGATGTCGCCATCAGCCGACAAAACAACGTGAGCCACTTCCAGCACGCCATCGTTGCCACTGATACGGTCTTTGCCGTCTAGGTAGAGTTCAAGCGGGATTGATTGCAAGGTATTGGCATCAATGGCAAAGCCTTTACGCCCCTTTGTTTTGCCTTCGTAGTGTAGGTTATCGCCGTCATTAATGCCTGTACTGTCAAGCAAACGCACCATACCCAAACGGGGGTTTAGCTCGTATTTGGCTTTTTCAATGTCTTGTTTGCTTTTGTTTTTCAGCTTAAAGTTTTCAGGGTCAATGTCGTTGTGATTTAGCTTAATCCAGCCTGTTTTAGACGCTTTGACAGCAGTTTCATTGATAACTTCTGGCACACCGCCAATGTCCACCGCTTCGCCCATCAGCACACGGGCTAGGGCGTGTTTATCGAAAGTATTAAATTTGAGGGAAATTTCAGTGGGTTGTGGCACGACTTCCACTTCAATGGCTTGTCCAAAGTCGTCCCGACCTGTGCTTTTAAGTTCGTCTTTTTCGGTTTCGCTTTTGGTTGTAAATTCGGTAACATTACCCATTTTTTCAAATACATCAGATGAGCCGTATTTACGAGCGTACAAATCACCCGAATATTTACGCCCCCGCAGGGATTGTGTTTGTTGTGTCATTGATTTATCCTTATAAATTAAAGAGTTGGGATATGTTGGCGACATTTGTTTCGCCAACATTGTCATTTAACCAGCATTTAATGCTTGGTGTAGCAAAAAGCCATACACTTGCCAGAGCTTTTCAAAGGCATTGTCGTAGGCAATGGCTTGACCTGTTTTTTCATCAAAATTATCAGCAGATGCACACACCGCTTCACCTGTAACCACAAAACCTGTTTTGGTGGTAATAGTGCAGTGCATTAGACGGTCGCCAATTTTGGTGTAGGTGGTTTTGCCCTCATCAATTTGGCTTTCCAAAAAGTCCTGTGATAGCTTTTTGTCATCAAGCTCTTTTTGGCTAAGTAGTCCTGAGTTGATACAGGCGATAGCAAGGGCGGATAGGAATTTGATCATGGTTACTCCTTTATCGATAAATTAGTTATGTCGGCAAAACCGATTTCGCCGACATCACGATTAGGTTAATTTAATGGTCTGCACAAGGTCAGGACGTAGCACCAGTGGCAGGGGGTTGGATTGGGCGTGTAGCTCCCAGCCTTTATCCATGCCCAGCTTTTCACGCATGGCGTAGTAAGCAAGGGCTTTGGTGTTTACCGTGGCGTTCATGTCCGCAGGAGCGTAGTATTCAAAGAATGCCCCTCGTGTCCCCAATGGCAGGATAATACCCTCATCATCGGCAAGTTTTAGCCCACTGTCAAACTCATCGGCATACACCACAAACTTAATGCCGTTATGGACAAATTCCACATCGGTATTGCCCTCACGATACAGCAGACCGTCTTGGTGGCGGGCGTAGTATTTCTCCACGCTTTGATGAGCGATGAGCGTATTCATAAACTCAGGCGACACCAAGCACAGATGACCTGTTACCGACTCGCCACGGCGTAGCTTGGCAATGTCTTGCTTGTAGCTGTTGATGAGCTTGGTAACTTGGGTGGTTGAATTAGACAGCTCCCAGTTAATCGTTTTGCGGGTCATGCCAAACTCTTTGTAAATGTCGGTGATGACTGTTTTACCGTCTGAGTCTAGGATTTTGCCCTTTAATGCCCCCAAGCGTGCGTGTTCAATGGTGTAATCAATGTCCGCTTTCATGGCAAGCATTTTGTCATTAACCAGATCGGCAACGGCAAGCGTCTGATTTTGTGAACCAAAAGAGCGGATATTTTGCACGTCATCGGCTCGCACCACGTCATCTTTGACTAGGTGCATCATGTTAAAGGTTTTTGGGGCGTGGCGTTTTGATTGTACAGGGTCGCCCACACTACCACGGGGTGTGTTGGCAACCAGCGTTAAGATGTTCTCTTTACGCTCCACCGACACATGGGTCGTGGTTTTAAAGTCTTTTTTAAAGATACCCAAATCCCCCAAAATGGACGGGGTGGCAGGTAGCTCGTTAATGGCTTCGGTCAAAGACTCCACGCCAAAAATACGGTTATCAGATAAAGGCATAAATACTCCTTAAAATGGGTTTAAATCAGGTTTAATCGGTCAAACGGACATCGGTCAAACGGACGCATCGGTGATTGGCTTACCGATGTATTTAATGCCGTATTCATCGCCTTGTTTGATAAAGGCATCCACAGACGTTGCCACCGCCTTAATGTCGGCTTCTTTAATGACGGCTAGGTTAATCACGCAGTTATGCGGTTGTACCAGTACAAGCCCACTGGCATTTGTGTTTGACAGTGCCACAAGGGGCTTTTTTCGGATTGGGTGCTGAACTAATTGACCGATTTTGATGTTGTCCGCCTTGATGTTCTCACGGCTATGGCGGTCGGCTTCGGATTTTAGAATGTCGCCTATGGTGATGAGCGTGGTAGGCTCAGGGGTAGGGACGGCTGGGACTGATTGGGTGTCGGACATGATAAACTCCTATTTGCGTGCTTTGGCGTTGGCAACCAATGGATTGGTTGGGGCTGGGTTGGCAGATTGTCCTGTGCCTGTGCCGTGTTGTTCGGACAGTAGGTACTCAGGCAAGCCCTGCTTGGGAGCAGACAGCGAGCCAATCATGGTTTTGGCTTTGTCTGTATCAAGCGACAACAGCACCTGCACGGTTGCGTTATCAATGCCTTGCCAGTCGCCTTTGTTGTCTTTGGTAAAGCCTTTTTGTGATAGCTGAGCTTCAATCTCGGCAGTTTTGGCTTGTTCGTCTGCTTTGGCTTTTTGTGCTTTTAGCTCATCTCTTTCTTTGGTCAGCTCTTGAACTTGCTCGGTCAGCTCTTGCACTTGGTTGGTAAGCTCAGTCATGCGTGCCAAAACCGCTTCATCAACAGTTCCGCTTTTTTGGGGTGGGTTTGGATTGCTCATTGCATTTTCCTTTTGGTTGTGGGTTTGGGATAAAATCATCGCCATGGTCTGATTGTCCACGCCTGTGGGCGTAAAAGACACTTCCGACACTCGGCATTTTCTTAAAATGGTAATCTCGCCCGTCAGCGTCTGCCCATTGACCACCGCCGTCTGTCCATGCGACAGCTTCTCTTCGTAGTCGGCGATGATGTGGACGGACATCTGGAATGGAAAGCCGTCATCAGACTCACGGGCTAAGGCTTGTCCATGCTCGTTATCTAGTAACTCACCTTTGATGATGAGCTGATTGTCAGCCACAGACAGCACGCCAAAGCCCACTCGCTTGTCTCGGTCGTGGAGCAATAAAGCAGGCACTTTGTCAGCAAAAGTGATGTCAGATAAATCAGCAATGGCACGCACGCCATGATACACAAAGGGCTTGCCACTGTTGGCAATGCCATTAAAGGTGCGTTTGACTGCCTTGTCCGTTTGGTTGGCAGGGGCAATCGTAGCAGGGGTGGTCTCGGTGAGTAGGTAGTGCATGGTCGCCTTATATGTCAATTTTTCGGCGATTATGACAGATGGCAGTAGGGGCGATAAGATGACGGGGTTCAGGGATTGTATTTAAACCGCCCTAAAAGAGCGTTTAAACCTGTTTAAATCAAGGGTTACAGCCGATTTTGGCGGAGTGAATGGAGCCCTATTTTGCCAAAAAATGGTGGTTTGGCGGTAGGTATAGACAGCCCAAAAAGACAGGCACGCCCCATAAGCGATTTTAAGGGGGTTTTTGGCGTGATAAAATTGACGTGGTGCAATGGGTGCAAAAATTTTATTCCAACAAATTTAAAGGGGTTACAGCAAAATTTAAACGCTATCTTTGGGGTAGGTTTTGGCGGTGGGGTCAAAAAATCATAAAAAATCCCCAATTTGGGGGTGGGTTCAAAAGTAGGGCTTTGGATTCACCCTTGTGCTATAATAAAAAACGCCCTATGTGTCAGATAGGGCGGTCATTGCAAAGAACAACGGAGAACTTATGTCAAATCATCCAGACACCAACGAAACCAACAAGCACATCGCCTTAGAGCTTACCAAACTCGTTATTAATAACCCACAATCACAAAACAATCTAAGACTCACCAAAGAGCTAAAAGATAATCCAAAAGATTGTATTGTTACGATATATCTTGATGTTTTGGGGGTGCTTAACGCTCATAAAGCCTAAAATCATCTTGGTTATCTAGCATTTTAAACAAACTTTCATTACTGGGTACATAGCCTGTCGTTAGGCAGTCGGCAATGATTTTGGCTTGTTTGAATGCTAGATACAGACTACCAATATCGCCATTATAAATGCTCAAAAAAATCTGCTTTATTAACTCTTTTTCTATATTCATCATCACACCTTTTTAAAACGTGGGTCGGCTTGCATTTTTTGCAAAATCTCTAGCATAAAGGGTTTTAGGTCTTGATTGTCAGATTTTTGGATAAGCCCATAAGCCTGCATAAAAATATCGCTAGGCAGGTCATTTAACGATTGACTTTCTGCAATATTCCACCACAACTGATAATCTACCCCCCACTCATTGTCGCCTTGTTTTGCCATACTGTTTGAGATAGGGTCAAGCAACAAGTCAAATAAAAACTTACCAGAGCGGTCATCTAAATCTATCGCAAGGTTTTCTGTCTTATCCGAGTGGTTATATTCGTTAATGTATAACATTGTCATGATGATTACTCCACAACAAACACAATCTGTTTTTGTTTTTCTTTGGGTAATGATAGCACATAAGCGATGATTTTTGTAGCAATTCTTGCATCTGCTTTGCGTAAATCCATTGGTACAATATCTGCCTTCAATAAATGTTCATCTATCGTGTCTTTAACCCTATCCCAAGCATCAGCATGGCGTTTTTTCTTGCTTTCAAAAATTTGGTAAGCCATTTCTTTTGCTTGCGTGTTGTCAAAGGCAAATAAAAAATCAATCGTTACCCAGTCTTTGGGTTCGCTGTCTTTGGCAATTACGGCATAGTCTGCGGATTTTGGCGTGCCTGTTTTTTCATTTGATAACATGACTTTGTGAATATTAGGGTCAAATCGCACGAGCTCTACATCAAACTTTTGTTGCCATTCATCTGCCACCATACCCTCAAAAGGTCGTGTACTGCCATTTAACTCTTGTTCAAGTCTTAATTTTTCAGACTCACGATAGACAATGCCACCAAAATCTGCTGTTTGTACAAATCCTGTCTGTGTTGCATAGCTTACCATAAATGATTTTAGGGCAGTTTGTGCATCAAGCCCAAACGCCAACCCATGCTTATCCTCTGCTAGCTTCAAAAGAGCCGTCAGCCTATCATGATTATGATTAAAGCTAAAATGCACACCCTTTGGCACACTCATCATCTCGCCTGTTAGGGGGTGTTTGACCTGCTCCATGTCAATGTCATAGACGATGCCTTTTTCGGCTTGCTCATTTAGGATTTTTTCGGCACGGGTTTTGGTAAGCTGTTTGACCCAGCATTTGCACCCAAAGCTATTGGGGGGCATGATACTTGCCCAAATGGGGTCGTCCACAGGGCGTACCATGTCATAAAACTGCTTATGTTCGTCTCGCTTGTTGGTGGACACGCTTGGCATATATTGCAGATAAGGCAATAGCTCCTTGGTACGCTGTATGCGTTCCCATTGTCCGCCTGCATAAGCGGTGGCTTTGTTGGTGTGGTAAATGGTACGCAGACGATGACCCAGATGTTTTTGATAATCTCTAAACGTCTCTTTGTCATCGTCCACGTTGTCATTTTTAAAAGTCGGAGCAAGCCAGCCTTTTGCCATAAGGTACGGTCTAAGCTGTTTTTTAAAATCGGAAAAACTGGTGCCGTTCTCTATCGCCTGCTTCATCGCCTTGTGGACTTCGGTTAGCATGTCCTTATCAGCGATACGAGCCACGGTAAAGGCTAAGGCGTGTTCATACGCTGTTAATTCTGCATGGTGCTGAGTAGTCAGTAGGACTTTACCACCAAAGCTGGCAGTGGCGTCTTTGTTTGGCAGTCGCTCATGGTTAATCTCTGGCATATCACACCCCCGTCTGCCCGTCTTGGTTGCTCTTGCCTGTCAAGCCGTCCACATAAGCTGTTAAGTTTTGTCTGGCAAGCTCATCTACAAAGTCATCATCAGTCAAATCAAGATTTTCAAGCCTTTTTTGGAACGTTGCAAAGTCGTCCACGTCTTTAACCAATGCCAGCAACTTTTCGCCCTTGTTATTGGCAATCTTAATCTGTCTATCACTCAATGGCTCATCGTCATGGTCGTGGCTTGTATCAGCGTGGGTATCGGACAGTAGCATGGATAACGGCATATTCTGTGGCTCGGTGGCAGGGCTAGGCTCTACAATTTTAAAATGATGCTCTTCAAAGCCCACCACGTCTTTGTAGTAGTCCGATGTTAAAACTATCGTCCCTGTGTCCAGATACAGCTTATCTCGCTCGGCTCGCATCTTATCCACCGCTTTCTCGTTTTTCCAGTCAAACCACACCTGCCCACCCGACACAAGGGGCGTGCCGTAGTAGGCATTGACCGCTATCATGGCAGTTAGGGCGTGATTTATCGCTTCTTTGGTCAGCTCTAAGTATGTGCCAATGCGGTCAATGCGGGTCTTGTCGTCTGTCTCTTGCGATGCACGGCTGCCGCTAGATAGCTCAGACGTTTTAACACGTCCTAATAGGAGCTTTTGGATGCGGCTGTTTGCCATGCGCTCTGCCATTTCAAATGCCGAACCGTCCGCACTTAGCTGATGAATGTTAATGTCATCATCTGCCCCAATACCAGTCGCCCCGCCATTGATAAACTCAAACAGCCTAGCGGTAAAGCTCTCAATCATGCTAAATCCGCCTTGCTTACCCACGACATAGGGCTGGGCGTAGCGTTTGATAAACTGCCCCAAAAACGCCCAATTTTTACCACGCAGTAGTACGGACGGATACGCCTTGATAATCATCATCTGTCCCATAGGACGGGCAGGACTGGCTCTGTGGGTTAGCACCAAGTTTTTGACGGCGGTATTTATTGGTTCATCACGCCCATGGTCATCAAACAGCACCGTGCCGTCTCTTTTAAATTTATAATGCCCAAGCTCGCCCTCACGGTTTAGCACCTTATCAATGACAATCCGCCCCTTGTCATCGTGTTTATAGACGTATTCGGCGATGGCATGTCCGTTCCATTTGGCAAGCATGGCAAGCTCGGCAAAGGTCTTGATGTGGGGTGTTACCCATTTGATAAGCTCGTTTTGGGTGTCCTCATCTAGTGTGTCGCCCCACAGCACAAAGGGCGTGGCTCTGATGGCACTCTCAATATCCTCACGGCAGGACTCTATCTCATCATCATTTAGGATAGTGTCTAATATCTGGATGCGTGATTTGCCCGTCTGTGCGATGAGCCTAGCCAAGCTCTCGTCTGTCGTCTCACTGGCAAAATCATCAAAGGCGGTGTTAATCGCCCTAAACAGTACCGTTTTATCAAAAGGCTTGGTCTCTTTTGGGGTGGTTTTGCTTTTGAGTTTATTTAGTAGTCCCAACATATCAGTCCCCCATGACAGCCACGGTGGTGGTAAAACGGAGTGGGAATAGGGCATAATTTTTAAAATACCGCACCGCCAAGGCTTGTTTTTGCACAAAAGGCGATAAGGTCAAGGCTCGTCCGTCCTGCTCAGGCTCGTAGCCTTGCAAGGCTTTGCAAATGGCGGTCAGGCTCGCCCCCACGCCATCCATGCGTGGGCGTGGGTTGTACTGCTGTTTGGCAAGTATCAGCGTAAAGCCCAGCTCCATGACCTGCTCACGCCCATTATTGTTGGAGTCGGTTGGACTCATGCCGTCAAAGATGACATAGACCGCCCCGTCTAGTGGGGCAACGGTTTGGCTGTCTATTTCGGCAAGCTCTTTAATCTCTTGGACTTTTTTAACCTGTGGTATCGTGCCAATACGGTCAAGCAAGGCAGGATAGCACACCAAAAAATCATCATGCCAAAGGGGGTGGTTTTTCATGGGATTGTCCTTATAAAATTGGGCGACTGTTTTGCTATAATGGGTGTTTTGTCTCATTTAAGGGTTTGACATGGATAATTTTGGTTGTTCTCGGCACTCTTTGCTGTGTTTGTGAGCAATTTGGACAAATTCGCCCCGCAGGTTTACATGCTATTAAAGACGGCACTGATGAGTAATGCAGTCGCACTCCTATTTGGCACAGTCGCTTTATACGGCGAAGTGAGCACTGCCAATCGTCTTCTGAGAGCTCTTGTGATGTCCTATACAGGTAATGCACAGGAAAAAAATGTCGCCTCATATCACGGTAAAATCGTCGTTCCATTAAGCCCCATTTACTCTTTTTGTGAAAAAGCCAGTTACGCTTTTTTGGTAATAGCGTTTGGGTGCTTAACAGTTCTTGTGTGGTTTTTATAGTCATGGTTAATCGTCCATTAAAATCTCATTGATTAGCTCATAAATCTCTTCTTTGTCGTCATCAGATAAGCCCAAAAAGGGTCGGGCGGTCATCTTATCTGTGCCGAATTGATGATATACGCCGTAAGTCTCAGGCGTGCCAACAGTTACGCTGTATTTATCAGCGTGATTGGTGATAGAACTAATCAAATCGCCACTTTTTACCAAAATGTTGTTGTTGCCTTTTTGGGTTTGTGTGGACGGCATTAGATTTGCCCATGATGTGCTGTCTGGGGCTTTTTTATCTAAAAATCGCTGACGAGTGCTACCCTCCAACAGACTACCGATAGCTTGCATGAGCGGGGTTAAATCGCCCAGTTTTTCGGTAAGTGTCTCTACGTTATCTTGGAGTAGGGGCAGGTCATTGCTAATATCAATGGTTATTTGGGTCATGACTACTCCCACATACTTGGCGGACGGTTTGGCATGACGGCGATACCGCTTTTTGTGCCGTGTGTGCCGTCATCATGAGTCGCTCCTGTGAGCATGGACGGATTTTTTTGTACAAGCAGTAGCCAGTCTATGGCTTGTCTATACCGCTTTTCTACGATGTCCGTTACGCCATTTTCATATAGATAGTAGCGAGCAATATCACAAGTCTTTAATACAAGCGACTTGGGCGGTGTGCCGACATACACACCATTAGCGATAAGCCCCGTTGGGTTAAGATAGCCCACGACTTCGGCAACAGCGTCAGAGATGGCGTGATTAACCACCGTTTCATCAATCACTTGATAATTAACTTTGTCTGTGAGCTGTGCTATCTCTTGCTCACTAAATCTGTCTATCAAATCTTGCAGTTTAATCATGATTTATCCTTATGAATACATACTTGGCGTGGGAATATGAATAGGGGTAATTTCGGCTTGTCTAACATAAGTGCTGGCAAGTTTATACACCATCTCCACCGCATCAGCTCCATCATCGTGGTCAGCTTTGGGGAAATGACGAAACTGGTCAATCAGCGTACTTTGGGAAGTATGTAAAAGTAGCAAGCCATTTGCCATATAAGGCTGTAAGGTCTCAATTCTAAGCAATTTATCCGAAGTTGGCTTCACAGGCATGGCAGGCACTGGTACACCACTCTCACTACTTCTACGCACAAGCTCGGTTCTAAAAAACTCTTGAAACTGCACACTTTCCACCGCCCATTTCACGCACCCATATTGCCTTTGATAATGGATAACATCACTGATGATACGGTCGGGCAAGCGTTTTTTAATGTCTGCCACCACCACATAGACCTTGCCTGTGGTGCGGTCAAGCCCTGCTATCACAATGGCGGACGGGTCTCGGCTTGCCCCTGCCTTACCCAAGCTCGGGTCTACCGCCCCAAAATAGATGAGATTATTAGGCAAGTCGTGCCAAAAATTCATCGCTTTGGCAAAGGGGGCGTCATCCCCTGCGGTCGGGTCGTTTTGGTATTCTGAGTCAAAGGCTTCGTGTCCGTCCCTTGCACGGATTTTCATTAGGGCAAGGATAGGGCGAGCTTGCCAAGAAACAATCGCCCCTTTGTCCATTTTCTTTTTATGCTTGACATAAAACTCATTAGCTTCGTCAATCTGCTTGGATTTGTACAAGCATTCCCATTCGTCCCAAAGTGCCATATTTTCGGGCCATTGGATAATGGCTTTAAAGCGTGCCGATTCCCACCCTGCATTGTTTAGCGTACGGTTTAGCACGCTGTCATAGTGTAGGATTGTGCCGATGTAGATGATGTCAAACTTCTCCCCTGCCGCCCCAAGTGGCATGATGGTTTTGGTGAGC
The DNA here is from genome assembly GCF_000426885.1 of Moraxella caprae DSM 19149. GTDB lineage: Bacteria > Pseudomonadota > Gammaproteobacteria > Pseudomonadales > Moraxellaceae > Moraxella > Moraxella caprae. Next base: position 26,369 of record NZ_AUGF01000025.1, read on the forward strand.
CACGAGTTCAGCTTATCTCGCTGTTCTGGATTTCGGACATTTTCGTCATTCTCAATATCATCAAGGGTGGCGGTGTCGGGGCGATATGGCCCGTGTCTTAGACCCCGTAGTTTTTTGCCCGCCCCTGCTACTTGCACCTTGATACCGTTTTTGGTAACGATTGTACCTGCTTGCCACACCCTTCCTACGCCTGCGACATCGGGGAAATCTGACTTTAAACGGGGGTTAAATTCCAGCTCCGCCTTTATCGCTTCCAACATCGGATAGGCTTGGTCTAGGCTGTCCATCACAATTAGACTGTATTTGGTAATGCCCCGCACGATTTTCCAAAGGTTGTAGAGCTGACTAACCAACGTGGATTTGGCTTCGCCACGGGGTGCAGCAATTGCCAAATATCGGCTGTCGGTGTCGTTTGCGACTTTGGGTAATTTGTCAAACAGATATTTATGCAATTCCGATTTGTGCGAGCTTCTGACATAATGTGGAAAATAGACACCCACAAAATAATCAAAGCCTGTAAGTGGGTCAAAAACCTGTGCCACACGCTCGCTAATCGCTGTCGGGCTGATGTCCCAGTTATCCGCCACCGATTCAATGGCGGTGCGATAGCCTGTTGCCAGTTCAGCGAGCTGGGTTAAAAATTCTTTGGAACGAAGAAGTTTTGATTTTGCCATATCTACCCCTAAAACCCACCACCGACCATCTCAGTTGTCTTAATACTGACATTATCAGAACACCGCAGGGCAGATTTGACGGTCAAATCCTTATTGGTCATTACCCGTCTTGTGATTTCGCCATAGCTGTCAATGTATTCTTCCACATAAATGCCGTTATCACACAAAAAGCGGTTGGTTGCTCCATATTTATCCACATAAGCCTGTACAAGGGGTTTGGCTTGTTCTTGTTGGACGATGTAAGGCGGTCTATGAGTTATCATCCAATAAAAAAACCAAACTAATAACACCACCATAATAATGCCAAAATAATATGGAAATTCCGCTTGATACTTTTTTACAAATTCAGATAATCGCATTTTGCTTAATCCTCCAATCATTCAAATTCTTTACTTAACACTTCGCCAAATGGCACCAAAATTTCTATAAATACAGGCATTGCTTCGGGTTTGGTGTCTTGGATATACTTGCCTAGCATTTCCATGACTGTCATGGCAATGGCGAGTTTGTCGGTTACGGGCATGAGTTTGCGGTTGGCACTCACCGCTTTATTGTAACTGTCGGCAAGGCTCGCCAAGAGCTTGACTTTGGTAACCGAGTCAATCTCATCACTTTTGACGCTGTCGGTGGTGTTTTTAAAGATAATGATTAGGTCAGTTAAAAGCTCTCTTGCCGTATCTTCCATTTCACCGCCTGCCAACGTTTGGGCAGTACGGATTTTGTCCCAGTCATCACCACTTGCCAAAGCATCTTTTTTCCAGCGTTGCACGGTTGGATAGCTGATGCCATAGACTTCAACACACTTATCCAGAGATAATTTGTCAAAGATGTAGGCACGGCGGACTTTGTCTTTGTCGTCTTGTGAATATGCCATTTAGCCTCCAAATTTGGCTTTGACGATTTCCATACCAATGGTAAATAAGCCACTTGTTGCCGTGCCAGCCACCGCTCCAGCGATTGCCCCTGCGGTGGTGGCTTTTTTGGTAACGCTCTTTTCTAAATCGTCAATTTTTTGAGCAATTTGGCGGTTTTGGCAGTGAATACTGTCTAGCGATGAGAGTATTTTGGCATTGACTGCCTGCTGCACCTCTTGGTCTATCTCGTTCATTTGTCCGCCTTTTTGTCTAGTTTGTCATTGACCTTGCCAAGTTCGGTCTTAATCTCTTGCAGTGACTGCATGATACGCTCACTGTCTTTGTGTACGTCCGCCTTGCTTGGGTAGTCTCGGTATATTTCTGATTGTAGCTTGGTGATTTGGTCTTTTACGGCATTGATTTGTTCGGTGTTAGACTTTTGGCTGTCCGATAGATTAGACACCCACCGCCAAAACACCGCCTGCACAAGCCCCAATACGGTGCTGATTGCCAAGATGATAAGTGAGTTTGTCATCGTCTACCCCCTGTATCGTCTTGGTCATCTGCTTGGGTGCGATACTCTCGTCCATGTCCGTCTCTATTCGGTTTGCTTTGACTGACAAACCGCAGTATCAGACCACACACCGCCACGACTGCGGTGAGTTTGTCCTGCATGACGGGCGGTAGCATGGCCGTTAGCTCAGGCGGTAGGGGCGTGGTCGCCAAAAACGCAATCAGCATAAACGCCCATGTGCTAAACCACTGCCAACCCTTACGCCAGTTTGCGACAAGTTGTAGTTTCATGCTTGCCCCTTAAAAAATTTCAAAATGCGGACTATCCGACTCGCCACGCTCTCTGGGCTTGCCGTTTCTGTTCCAATCGGCTCCCCATCGTAGATTGGTGCCTTTAGAGATAACACCTTCGGCAATCAACTGCTTTTCGGCATCAAACATGGCTTTGGCAATGGCATCAAACTTTTTTAAATCCGACCAATCCACAGGATAAGGGCAGATGTCAATGGCGTGTCCATAGCCGTCTTTTTGCTCACAGTGCTTGGACGCAAAGGGGTTATTAAGCCAAGTTACTTTGGCTTCTTTGGGACGGGCATAGCGAGCTGGAATGCCTTTGGCGGCACACTGGGCGGCGGTGCGACCCTTACCATAGTTAATCATGCACTGCTCACGGCTACGCACGCCCTCAATCACCACAAAGTCCTGACCTGTTATGGTAATGGCTCGCTTGACAATGGCGACAAGGCTCGGATGTACGCCATTTAGGTTGTTCAAAGAACGTTTTGATAAGACATCAGACATAAAAATCCCCTTAAAGTTGGTTTAAGGGGATTTTAAAGGGTGTTTAAGGTTAGGATAAGATGACGGGGTTCAGGGGTTGTTTATTGGCTGGCAAGGCACTCTATGGCAAATTGCACCGCATAGGGGGCTTTTTGATAAGTGGCGTTGCCCGTAAAGGTCAAATAACTTCTCATCATGCGTGGGCTAACCCCCACAAGCTCGGCAACGGCTTTTTGGGTCAAGCCTGTTTTGGCGATAAGCTCACGCAAATAGTCAGGGTCGGGGTTATAAGACGTTTGGGCGTTGGGTTTCATATTTTTATCCTTGTAAAATAGCCCCTAATTGGGGCTATTGGGTTATTTGGTAAGTAGGTAGGTAATGATGGGGCTTGCAATGGCTGCGATTAAGGCGATGACGGCAATAACTATGCCTATGGCGGGATAATACCGTGTTTCCTTTTGAATCTTGTAGGTTTCAGCTCTTAACTTTTCTGCCTCAACTCTCATTTTTTCAGTTTCTAGCTTAATGCGTTCTAGCTCTGCCATTTTGATTTCTCGGTTAAGGGTTGGGTTGTTCATGGTCGCTCCTTAGCGTTTTGCCCCAGCAGGATTGCTTGGCTTATGTGGTGTATTATAGGCTATTATCGCCTATTTGTCAAATAAAAATGGTAAATTTTTATCAAAAAAACACCCCAAACCGTGCTTGGCTTGGGGTGCTATGGTTTTAGCCTTAGAGTCTTAACTCTGGGCGTTTATAGCCATTTTTGATGGCTGACTCACAAAAGGCTCGGCGAATGCTGGCACAGTGGCGTAGCAGGCTGTCTTTTTTGGATTCTACTATGACCTGCCCCCACAGTCGCTTGGCTTGGGCATAGTAGCCCAGACGCTCAGCGTGTGCTGCTTGCTCGTTTTTGGGGCGACTTGAGTTATTGATGATGCTTAGGCTATGTGTATTTGGTATCATGGTTAGCTCCTTATACGCTGGCAAAATCTAGGGTGATTTGTTGGTATTTACCGTCATTGTCTCGCTCATAGACACGGATATACTCCTTAGATGAAACAACTTGAATGGCGTCCGAGATGGCATCCATCGCTTGTAGCCATTTTTCATCATTGATGTCAAGACTGCGTAGCGACAGCACTCGGCGGGTGTTAATCTTACCCTCCTTGTCCACATCAAAGGCATTATTGATGATGGCTTTGATTTTGTCATCTGAGCCTTGTGTCCATTCATTTAGGCACTCATCGATGAGCGATTTGGCGACTTGCAGACGCTCATCAAAGACGATGTTGTCTTGGACAGCCATTTGCACTTTGTATTTGCCATCAAAACTCATCAAGGTAACATTGCCCTTTTGTCCGCCAATCTTGGTATCATACTCACGGGCAGACAGCTCCACAAAGTCATAAAAATTGCTAAACATGATGTCTTTAACATTCACCATCTGACTTCTTAGCTCTTTGGCACGGCTGATGATGTCTTGGACAACGTCATCACGCAGTTTGTCAATCTCTTTGACAGCCGATAACGGCACATAATGCCCTTTGGCATTCATCACATAGCCCTCAGGGGCGGTTTGGGTGTTTGGGTTTGGGTTGGTCATAACATTCTCCGTTGGTTGGGGTTAGTAATCATTATTGCGTTCGTGAAATCTATCTTGTGCTTCTAACGCTTCGTCTTCGTTATGAGCTAAAACCACAAGATACTGATTGAAAGCCAGCCTTTCGGTCAAAAAGTAAGAAAACTTACCATCGCACATATTTTGATTGCACTTATGGGCGACTTCTAGGGCTTCGTCTTTGTTGTAAGCTCGCACTTCCATTGAGACGGTGTCAATTTTTGGGGTAGTCATAAAATACTCCGTTGGTTGGTTAGCAGTCTGTAATTTCACAATGTTCAACTTCAATATCTAGTTGGCAGTATTTGGTATCGGCATTCATCCAACCAATATCCTCTCTTAGCCAGCCAAAAACATCGTGCTGGCAATTTTCGCCACCCATTAGTAACAATCTAACAATGTGTGCATAGACATCTTGTTCGCTGTCAGTAGGATAGCCACAACCAGACATTTGCTCAAAAGTCTCTGGGTCGGACAGGTCTAGATAGTCAGGCAAGGCGATTTCAACGCTGACATCAATGGTTGCCTGAATACGCTTAAAGGCTTTGGTGGGTCGAACAGGTTCGGTCATAAATTACTCCGCTTGGTTAAATATAATAAAACTCAAATAAAACATATTAAAGCAATGATAAGATGTATCACGTGTAGCACGATAAAGAATAATAGCCAGTTTGCTTGTCTGTCTTGGCGTGCCAGTACGTCCGTCATCTGTCTGTCTAGACGCTCCAAGCTCTGATGGCGACCTTGTTCTTTTAGCCATTCATCCAGACTGGGTTTGACTGCCTTTGGGCGTGGGGTGCAGGGTGCTTGGTAAGTGCTAGGTTTCATAAATTCTCCTTGTTTGTGGTTTGGTGTCTATTTGAATGGCTTGTCGCATACACGCATAAGCGACAAGCAATCCAAGCTTAAAGGCTGATACTTGCAGACGACCCTGTAACGTCACAGGCTCGCCATCTAGTACGACAGTGATTTTTTCTTGCATGTCCAGCATGCTCTCGATGTCTTGCCATATTTGGGTTAATAGGTTGATGGGGTGGCTCATGTTATCTCTCATGTCAAAAACTAAAAAATCAAAAAGTCAAAAAAGGTTGAGCTGTGCCTTACCTGCTGTCATCTCTTTTAAGATTTCATAGGCTCGGCGTTCTGTGATACCAAATACAGGGGCGGTCTCTTGTATCGCTCTGTGCTGTGATGTGCCTGTCTCCATGCACGCCAAGATAGCACCGACCAGAGCTTGATTGCGTAGATACACACGCAGGGCATCGCAGTTGTTGATATAGAGCTTCTCGCCTTTGTGTCTGTCTATTAGAACGTTGGCGATGTCCGCCCCCAGCTCACGCACCAACCATTTGCCGTTTTTGGTGTTGGTGCTGTGTGGCATTTCAAAAGACAGTCCGCCAAACTTATCCACGAGTGTCAAAGTCGCTGTCAGCCCAATCAGGCAAGCCAGCTCTTTGATTTGCTCTGGCAACATATCGGTTATTGTGTCGGTGTGTGTCATGGTGTGTATATCTACTTTCATTATCTACCCCTTGTATTTACCCAGTTTTCTTGTTAAAATATGCGTAGGGGTTGTTCGTCCCTAATTTGCCCAAGTCTGCCAACTTGGGTTTTTATTTTGCCGTTTGGCTATTGGCATGGCGTTTTTGATACACCGCCAGAGCTTGCACGACTTTGTACATCTTTTGGGCGTCCAGCCAATGCACCATGTCCACACCAAACATATTTTTAGCCATGCCGTGAGCATAGTGCCAATGCAGGTTCATATCAGTAAGCATTGCCTCGATTTTAGAGAGCATCGCCTCACGGTCTGGCGTGGTGGTGGGTTTACGCCCATGTTTGGGAGTCACCTTTTGCCAGCTTTGTTTGACTTTAAAGCCAAGCCGTTTGAAGTCTTGAATGACTTTTTTAAGTTCGTTTAAAGTCATGTCTTTACAGCTATTTTTGCCAGTAACACGGATTAGGACATCACGATAAGTGGCATCGTCCATACACAAATCTTTTTGGGCGATATGGATTTTGGCGATGAGTGTGCGTTTTTCCTTAGTGGTCATCTTCTAATATCTCCAAAGCTCTTTTTAAGTCTGCAATACAAACCGTTTTGTCAAGGACACCTGTGTCGCCCAGTTTCCACGAGTAATGCGTGCAGTCTTTTGGACAGTTGGCAACAATATCTTTTGACCGTTCAAGTCCGTGGATATTGACTAATGTTTGTGCTTCGTCTTTATTCATCAGCATTTTTTTACCCCTTAATCAATCAACATCTGGCTAATTCTTTCCACCATCTTGGCGTTGATGGGCTTATTGTTCATTTTGGCGATACGGTTCACGCCCCGAATCAGCTTGGACAAACGGCGGGCGTTGCCACCACTTGCCTTGACAAAGCTGTCATTAAAGTCATTTGTGCCAAACACCCCAAAAATCAGCTCGCCAATGTCATCATCGGGCAAACGGTCAGCCAAATCACAGACAAAGCCAATGCGACTGTACAACTGCTTATACTCGCCTCGTTTGCCTCGCAAATTGGTGCGAAGTCGGGGCATACCCGCCAAAATCACGCCCACGCCCGACTTGTCGTGAATACGGCGTATCACTTCAAGGCATTTATAAGACAAGAGTTCGGCTTCATCAATGATAATCAAGCGGTCAGAGCCGTTTAATTTCTCAATAATGTTGGCAATGTTGTCGTGGTTAGAACGAGATGGTGGAATGCCAAGTTTGTTGCAAAGCTCAATGAGTAGCACTTTGGGGCTAAATGTCGGCTCAGTCTCAATCAGCACCACATTTTCAAAGGTTTGGGCATAGTGTTTGATTGCCATTGTTTTGCCAAGCCCCGCTTCACCAATGACAAGATTGATGTCATTCATCGTGTGAGCCATAGAGCAGACTTCTAGGATTTTTTGGGCGGTGGGCATGGCGACAAAGTCGGTTTTGACATCACAGGCTTTGTCACGGGCTCGCCCTAGCATTTCGCCCACTTTTTTATCAATGTTATCCACATCGCCCTTGTATTCGCCTTTAAGGTACTGGCTAATCACCGCAGGCGACACGCCCAAAAGGGTGGCAAGTTTGGCTTGGGATAAGCCGTTATCTTGTTGATATTGCTTTAAAAGTTCAACGCTCATTTTTCATTACTCCAATTAACCAAATTTTTTAAGCTCGTGTTCAAAAAGTACAAAATCATCATCGCTCTCGCTTTGCACCCTTTGTGTCTCTTGTAGGGCAAAAAACCCACCCAATTCGCCAAAGCTCTCGCTTGCTTCAATCTGTAAAGTTTTACGCAGTTCCAGCTTGGCTTTTTGGGCTTCATCGTCAAGCCGTGCAAGGCGGGCATTGGTACGACCCACTTTGGCTCGCTCCACAAGTGAGAGCGGGAAGGCATCTTTTTTATTGCCGTTTAGCACCGCATCACACAGATACTTACCTTCTAAGGTTTTGACAATGACCGACTGTGGGTCGTGTTGGTCTATATGCACCTGTACCTTTTTACCATCATAGTCTTCAAGGGCTTTGTGCCAATACTCATTGTTATACACACTAATCCAAGCCCGTTGCACCACACGCACCACGCTTGGGCGGTACATATCACGGGCTTCATTGGGCAATAATTGCACATATTCGCCATCTTCAAGCTGACCCAAGAGATACTCACGCACCGCTTTTGGAGTTGCTCCACCAAGCTCGCTGTGCCTATGTTCAGTATTATACCAATGCACCGCTTGTTCAATGACCACAAATAACTCACCCCAAGTGGGAAGTTTGCCAATCGCTGACTTTTGCTTGGGTGTCAAAGGCTTATCCTTTTTACGCACATCGTTTTGATGTTTGGCGAGGCTGTCCACCGCCGTCAAGGTTTGGCGAACGGTGTCCGAGTCTGCATTCGGACCAAAATAAGTAGGAAAAGCCCTTGCAATTGGGTGGGCAAGCGTTTTCATTACCCGTTCAATAATCCCACGTCCCTGCGGATTGCCGGGGATTCCCGTTTCGTGGTGTACCCCAAGACGGGGCAAAATCCCCACAATGTCGGCATCCATCGTCTTATTGGTCTGACCGCCACCGTTGTCGCTGTAATAAATGGCAGGTATGCCATTGACCATCATTGCAAAGCGTAGGGCATCCGCCACCGCAAAGGCACTTTCACTATACGAGAGGCTCCACCCCACAATGTACCGACTGGCGGTGTCCATAATGAGCGTCAGCTCAGGCGTAAAGGGTCTGCCGTGGTCGGGGTGAGCCACTTTCATGTTTAAGCTATGCCCATCGCCTACCCACACATCGTTGGCTTTGAGCACCGACCAATCCCGCTTGACATAAGTACGGAGTGCCCGTAGGCTTGCCCCTGTTTTTCTGCCAATTTGTAGGATGTGGTTTGGGATTTTGGCAAGTATGCCACGCACTTGGGCAAGGCTTGGCAGTTCATACGCCATTTGCCTATTGTCAGCAAGGTGTTGCTCGGCAATCTGATAATTAAGGACAAAGCCCCGATAGGCTTCCGCCACACATACCCCATTGGTGTTACGATACACCGCCATAAAATCGGCAAGCCACGCCACATTGACGACTTCAATTTGTGGGCGACCTTGTTTGTGTGGGGCAAAGACTTGTAACATTTGTTCGCCACGCCCTGCATTGTCCGCATTTAGCACCCATTCGTGCAAGGCTCGTGTACCCACGCCCAGACTGCCCGTGTTTTTACGAGCCACCGCCTGCCGACAGATTTGGTTATAGTCTGTGCCGTCAAGCGTGGGCAACTTGCCCGCCCGAGACAGCTTGGACACAAGTTTAATCGCACGGGTTTTTGGCAAATTTTGCTCTAAGGCATACAGAGAAACAAGAAGTGCCATCAGTAGCCGACTATCCGCTATCAAGCGGTCTTTATCGGTCAAGTCCGCCACATCTCGCTCACTGGCGATAAGTGCTTTTTCTGCACCGCTGACCCGCACGACAGGAGCATTGCCCTTGACTTGTGCCATAAGGTGCTTGGTGCGGATTTCGTCTTGCACCGCTTTGGGCAGGCTGTCAAAGGCATATTCTAAGCCGCCGCCTTTGCCCGTGCGGGGGCGAGAGAGCCAGTTTTCTTTTTTGGCACGGGCGATAATACCTTTCGTTGTTTTCGGCAGTTCACCCAAACCCAAATTTGACAATTCCAAAGCCGAATAAAACTCTTTAATTTTCAACACAATAACCACCGTTTTAGTTGGTTTTTATGCCAATTTGTGCTATAATGTTCAAACTTTTATAGCAGATCATCAGCACTATGTTTTAACCCAAAATACACCGCAATCTCGTGTCCGATACCATAGTGTCCACGACTTTGCCCATTTAGTACCTTATAGATGTCCTGTGGTCGCCAGCCCTTTTCTTCGGCAACCCTAGACAGCGGAATGCCTTTGGCACGATATTCCGCTTTGACCTGCTCGGCAGTTTTTAACGCTTTCATTGTTACCCCTTTGAGAGTGTTGGCTTACTATTGTTCAAACAAAAGCTAGTTTGTTTGAATTGTGCATATAGTAGTACAATATTTTTTACTTGTCAATAATTTTGTACTAAAAAAAGGAAATTTTTTTATGTTTGACATTCAAGAAGTCGCCCTAAGATTAACCTCTGAAAGAGCTACACACGGTTTTAGTCAAAATGCACTTGCCGAAAAAACAGGCAAAAGTCGCCAGCAGTACATCAATTATGAGACTGGGCGTAGTGAAATGACGGTTGGGTTTTTATACGCACTTGACCAACTTGGCTTTGACATTTACTACATTATTACAGGGGTTCGCAATACTGACAGCAACAAGCCTGTAAGCGAACCACAAGGACAAACCAACAACATTCAAGGCGGTGTTTCTGGTGTGCTTGCAGGAGCAGGTTCTACCGTCCACCAAGTAAACACCCAAAAACACATCACAAAAACAGTAGCCGAAGTTAAGCCCGGCATTGAGCATATTACAGACGAACAACGAGCCAACCTAAAAAGATTGGTAGATGAAGTTGTGGAATTAGAACAAAAATACAGAACAGCACAATCTGCAAAGGGTCATCAAGCGGTTTGGGCTTCATTAAATAAAAAAATGAAAGTACCCAAATACTCACTCATTCCACTTGATAAATATGAAACCGCAAGAAAGCATTTGCAAAGTTGGATAGGCAGATTGTCCGATACCAAAACTGCCAAAAAAACAGATACTGATGCCGTCCGCAAACGCCAATATGCGTACATTCATACCAATATCAAAAAACTTGGTTTAGATGATTGGTATCGGAATTACTTACAAGAAAGACACGGTGTAACCAGCTCCACCGAACTTGATGATGTCCGATTAAAACAAGCCTATCAAGCAGTTGCTTACAAGGTCAGAATGGCTAATAAGTAGTCAGTTAAACTATTATCTAACTTTTACCTTATCTATTTTGATTGGGTAAAAGTTGGTTTTTGCTACTTTTTCTGAAATTTTGTATAACCCATTGTTATTATTGTATTTTTTTAAACTTTTACCTACTTATCCCAAAACCCAAAAAGGTAAAAGTTTGTAGTGGTAAACTTTTACCTAATGTCCCCCACAATCCTAAGAAAATGCCACCATCTTAATTGATAAATCAAAAATCAAGCCAAGGACGGTCGCATCTATGTTGTCCGCATTGGCGACCAGCTTTATATCAAGCGTATTCAATGGCTACCGACAGGACTACGGCTCATCAGCGACAACACCATTTACGACCCCATAGACTTATCAAAAGCCGACCTAGACAACTCTGATGTTGAAATTTATGGGCAAGTCGTCCACATCAGCTACGACCTACCACACTAGCCCCACCACGCACACATAAAAAAGCGACCGCTACTTGGTAGGGTCGCTTGGGTTTGGACTCTATTTAATGAGCGTTTAAACGTTTTTAAACACCATTTAAACACTTATCAAAGTCTCATCATTTATGCAGGTTTTTTTATCATTTTTCTATCACTTTTCATCAGTTTTTATCATTTTGTTTTGTGCATATTCTTGACCGCCCACCTGCCCACAGCTTAGGTGTATCAATGGCTCGGGCTTGGTTGGCTCTCTGGTTTGGTCTATGCAGGTTTAATCAGTCCCCCATAAAACTAGGTTTTCCGTTCGCCCTGAGCCTGCCTGCGGGTAGGAAAACCGTTATGGGCAGGCATAGCTCGCCACGAACGGTTTTCTTTGTAGCATACTTTTTAAACCAGAGCCCATGATTTTAATTAGGGTGTGTCTGATGGAGGATTCAAGGCTCTTATTTCTCTTAATAAAGTGAGCAACCCTCCCCTGCTCTCAACCTGTTTTTTTAGGCAGATATTTTTATTGTAAATGCCGAAATCTATTATGTCCTAGTCATACGTCAACGACTAGCCTTTGGCATATCAAAAAATCACCCCCAAGCCCTTGACATTCAGGCAAAGAGCAGTTATTATGAGTGGCTGATTTATCCTTTCATATTTTTACCGCCCCCGTCAGTCCTTGACTTTTTTCTTGGCGGAGTTCATTTTATTTTCACTTCTACACATCTTATCTAGATCATCTCATGAATTTGACCGAACTAAAACGCAAGCCTGTCAGTGAGTTGCTATACATTGCTGAGCAAATGGGGCTTGAAAACATGGCTCGTAGCCGTAAACAAGACATTATTTTTGCCGTTCTAAAAACCCACGCCAAAAACGGCGAGCCGATTTATGGCGATGGCGTATTGGAGATTTTGCCAGATGGTTTTGGCTTTTTGCGTTCATCAGAAGGGTCATATTTGGCAGGGCCTGACGACATTTATGTCAGCCCAAGCCAAATCCGCCGTTTTAACCTGCAAACAGGCGATTCTATCGCAGGGCAAATCAGACCGCCCAAAGATGGTGAGCGGTATTTTGCTCTATTAAAGGTCAGTGAGATTAACTTTGACACGCCTGACCGCTCACGCCATAAGCTCATCTTTGAGAACCTAACACCGCTTTTCCCGACCGAGCAGTTACGTCTAGAAGTGGGCAACGGCACGACCGAAGATTTGACAGGGCGTGTGATTGACCTCATTGCCCCCATTGGTAAGGGTCAGCGTTCCATCATCGTCGCCCCACCCAAGGCAGGTAAGACGGTACTACTACAAAACATCGCCCAAGCCATCTCAAAAAACCACCCCGAGTGCTATCTTATCGTTCTGCTCATTGACGAACGCCCCGAAGAAGTGACCGAAATGCAACGTACCGTGCGTGGCGAGGTGGTGGCATCGACCTTTGACGAACCGCCACAACGCCATATCCAAGTAGCTGAGATGGTCATCGAAAAAGCCAAACGCCTTGTTGAGCATAAACAAGACGTGGTCATCCTGCTAGATAGTATCACACGCTTAGCCCGTGCCTACAATACGGTCATCCCATCAAGCGGCAAGGTGCTGACAGGGGGTGTGGATGCCAATGCGTTGGAGCGTCCAAAACGCTTTTTTGGAGCGGCTCGTAATGTCGAAGAAGGGGGGAGCTTGACCATCATCTCTACCGCTCTGACTGACACAGGCTCGAAGATGGACAGCGTGATTTTTGAAGAATTTAAAGGCACGGGCAACCAAGAGATTACCTTGGAGCGAGAGCTTGCCGAACGTCGCATTTTCCCTGCCATCAACATCAAAAAATCATCCACCCGCCGTGAAGAACGTCTCGTCGATGAAGAAATGCTTCGTAAAGTGTGGGTGCTTCGCAAACTGTTACAGCCGATGGATGATTATCAGGCGACCGAATTTTTACTTGACCGCCTAAAAGACGCCAAAACTAACGATGAATTTTTTAATAACATGACCAAATAAAGTCATGAATTATTAAGAAGAATGATAAATCAGTGAATATTGGCAAGCTGTCATCATTAAAAAATGACTAAAATATAATCATTTTTAGAGATATTTGCTCAGTATGTTTAAAAATAGGTGTTATTAAAATTTTTGAAAAATAATCATTTTAAGAAAATTTTACGTCATTTTAATGACACAAATCAAAAATAGCTTTCTGTAGAAATGTTTTGTTACAGATTGATTGCATTTATTACCAAAAACCATTTGTTATTGCTGAATGATGTTTATATAATAGTACAAGAAATATAGGGGTAAATATTCTGCGATGATAATCTTTGTTAAAAACAGAGATTAAACATGGCAGTTTTTTGCCTTAATTCTATGTTCATCCTAACATTTGGAGAAAATCATGAAAAAGTTAATCCTAGCTACCTTAATCGGTTCATTGGCTCTTACCGCTTGCTCAAAGCCAGCGGAAGAAGCATCAGAAGCTGCTGCTGCTGCCCAAGAAGCAGCGAACGAAGCACAAGCCGCTGCAAACGCTGCTCCTGCTGATGCTGCTGCACAACAAGCTGCTGATACTGCCCAAGCTGCCGCTGACACTGCTGCTACTGCTGCCGCTGACGCTCAATCTGCTGATAAGACTGTTGCTGAGCAAGCTGAAGCGACTGCTGAAAACGCACAAGACGCTGCCGAAGAAGCTGCCGACGCTGCCAAAGACGCAGCTGACGGTGCTGCCGTTGCCGCAGGTACTGAAACTGTAACCAACGAAAACCCTGCTGTTGCTACTGTTCCTGCAACCGAAACTAAGTAATTCATTAAGTTTTCTTATTGAGTTAAAAGAGCCATGTTTGTGGCTCTTTTTTATTTGCCTATTGCTAGGGGCGGGCTTGCAAAAGCAAAAATTTACCTTATAAAGTAGTGAAAAATATCTCATTTTTACCATGAATCAAGCCTATTCCGACCATCTTACCCAGCTCCTAAAAAACCTGCCCAATCTGCCTGGTGTCTATAAAATGCTCGGCAAGTCGGGCGAGATTTTGTACGTTGGAAAAGCCAAATCCCTAAAAAACAGGGTAAACAGCTATTTTGCCAAGACCATTGACCACCCAAAAACAGTCGCCCTAGTCGCTCGCATTTGTGATATTGAGATTATCATTACACGGAGCGAGAGCGAGGCTCTGCTTCTTGAGCAAAATCTCATCAAACAGCACCGTCCGCCTTATAACATCATTCTAAGGGACGATAAATCCTATTTGTATCTGTTCATCTCAAAGGACAAATTCCCACGCCTTGCGGTGGGGCGGGGCAAGGGCAATCATGCCGAAGGTCGCTATTTTGGTCCTTATCCGTCCGCCAATAGTGCCAAAGAAGCGATGCTACTTTTGCAAAAGCTTTTTATGCTACGAAACTGCACCAATAACGTATTTGCCAATGCCAAACGCCCCTGCCTAGAACACCAAATCAAACGCTGTACCGCTCCGTGTGTGGGGTTGATTAGTCAAGCTGATTATGATGACAATGTGGGACAAGCACTTGATTTTTTGAATGGCAAAACAGGCGAATTGCAAGCCATGCTTGCCCAAAAAATGCACGAATCTGCCGAGAATATGTACTTTGAGCAAGCCGTTTTTTACCGAGACCGCCTTGCCATGCTCTCTGACATTACCGCCCGTCAAGCGGTGTATCGGGTGGGCGATGACAGCAGTGCCGATGTGTTTGCCATTGCCGACAAAAACGGGCTGACGGTCGTCCATGTGCTGACCGTGCGTGGTGGTAAGGTGCTGGGCGGTAAGAATTATTTTCCTGATGATGTGGAGGTGTTTGATATGCCTGCCGAGCGACTCGAACGGTTTTTGTTGTCGTTTTATTTGGAGGTGAGCGATGATTTGCCCAAAGAGATTATTATCAATGAGATGATAGATGACAAAGACACGGTTGCCGAGCTACTCCATGATGAATTTGGCAAAAAATGCCTGATAAAAGACAAAGTACAAAAGCACCGCCGAGAGTGGCAGGAGCTGGCGATTTTGAACGCTCATAATGCCTTGACCGCCAAGTTGTCTGATTTTAATGAATTAAATGAGCGGTTTGTCGCCATGCAACAGGTGCTAGGAGCGGTGTCGGATAGGGCGATTAACCGCATTGAATGCTTTGACATCAGTCATACCATGGGCGAGCTGGCGGTGGGGTCGTGCGTGGTGTTTGACAGTCGGGGGGCGAGAAAGCGGGATTATCGCCAGTACGCCATTCATGACGTGGTCGGGGGCGATGATTATGGAGCGATGAGACAGGTGCTGACAAGGCGGTATGTCAAGCACCCCTTGCCTGATTTGCTATTGATAGACGGTGGAAAAGGGCAGTTAAATATCGCCAAAGAAGTCTTAACCGAGCTTGATAAATTGGACGACACGCTACTCATCAGCGTGGCAAAGGGCGAGGGGCGAAAGGCGGGGCTTGAAGTGCTACACTTTTTGGAGCATGAGCCGATAGATTTGCCAATGGATTCTAAGGCATTGCACCTTATCATGCACATACGAGACGAAGCTCACCGCTTTGCCATTACCGCTCACCGCAAAAAACGAGACAAGGCTCGTGGGGCAAGCGTGCTGGAAGTCATTCCCAATCTGGGGGCAAAACGCAGGCGAGACCTATTGGCTCATTTTGGCGGTATTCAACAGCTCCTTGGTGCGTCCGAAAGTGAGATTGCCAGCGTCAAGGGCATTGGTAAGGTGCTGGCAGGGACGATTTATAAAAGTTTGCATGGGTAAATGGCGTGTCTTTTGGGCGGTAAAAATAAAGACAAATCCAATTTGCCCTTATTTTTGGGTGTTGTTTGGTTAAGGGCTTTGAACTGTTCCTTGAAATCTAACCAAATCTATCTTATAACATCCAAATGAATAGATTGATTAGTATCAACGAAGCTTCCAAACAACTTGGCGTGTCCATCTCAACATTACGCAGATGGGACGAAAGTGGTGTGCTTGTTGCCGAAAGAACACCTAAAGGACACAGACGTTACGATATTAGTAAAATCAACCCAAACCTACTGCATGGCATAGGCAACAAAGACCGAAAAACCATTGCCTATGCACGAGTATCAAGCCACGACCAAAAGGACGATTTAGAGCGTCAAATCCAAGTTTTAGAACGCTACTGTGCCAAACAAGGCTGGACTTATGAGGTCATCAATGATTTAGGTTCTGGCATGAGCTACCATAAAAAAGGACTTAAACAACTGCTTGACGGCATATTAAACAATGAAATCGGCAGATTGGTTTTAACCCATAAAGACCGCCTATTACGCTTTGGTGCAGAACTTGTCTTTGCTATCTGTGAAGCAAGAAACGTTGAAGTTATCATCATCAATCAAGGTGAAAACCCATCCTTTGAAGAAGAGCTTGCTCAAGATGTGCTAGAAATCATTACGGTATTTTCCGCTCGTCTGTATGGTTCACGCAGTAAGAAAAATAAAAAAGTGTTAGAAGCTGTTAAGGCGGTGTTAGAATGACCGCCATTCGTGGGCACATCATTGAACTAAAACCCAATCACAAACAAGCCACTTATTTTAAAAAGGCTTGCGGGGTTGCAAGATTTGCTTATAATTGGGCATTGGCGGAGTGGAAAAGGCAATACGAACAAGATAAACAATATCGTGATGACTGTTTAGCAAAGAACCTACCCATTAACGAAAGCAAACTCAACAAACCCACACAAGGCAAATTAAGAAAACAGCTTAATGCCATCAAACGCACCCAGTTTCCCTTTATGCTGGAAATTACCAAATGCTCTCCCCAGCTTGCCATTATGCAACTAGGCGATGCCTTTAAACGCTTTTTTAAAGGCGAAAGCAAATACCCCCAATTTCGCAAAAAAGGTGTAAATGACCGTTTTAGCCTATCCAACGACCAATTTAAACTCAAAACCATCAATAACAAACCATACATTCAAATCCCAAATTTAGGTTTGGTAAGAATGCGTGAAAACTTACGCTTTGATGGCAAAATCCTATCCGCCAAAGTCTTTACAAAAGGTGGTAAATGGTTTGTGTCCATTGCGGTTGAACTGAACAATAACACACAAGCCAAACAACTTAAAACCAATCAAACTCTTAAAACAGGTAATGCTGTTGGCATTGATTTAGGCATTACCGACCTTGCCACACTTTCAACAGGAGAAAAGATACAAGCACCAAAACCTTTAAAGAATAAACTTAAAAAACTTCAAAGATTATCAAAACAACTTAGCCATAAACAAAAAGGCTCTAAAAATCGTGAAAAAGCGAAAACCAAGCTATCACGATTGCATTACAAAATCAGTTGTATCAGAAAAGACTTTTTGCACAAACTCACCACTGATTTGGTAAAACGATTTGATGTGATTTGTATTGAAAACCTAAATATCAAAGGTATGGTAAAAAAATCGCAAACTAAGCCGTGCTATCAATGATTTAGGGTTTTATGAACTTAAAAGGCAACTCATCTACAAAGCAAATCAATGGGGCAAGACAGTCAAAGAACTGGATAAGTTTTATCCCTCAAGCAAAACCTGCTCTTGTTGTGGTGTTAAGTTAGATGAATTACCTTTATCTGTTAGAAACTGGACTTGCCCCAACTGCAACACAAACCACGATAGGGACATCAACGCCAGTATCAACATTTTAAACAAAGCGGATAAGATTTTAACCTTATCTTAACAAAAATCTTGGCGGGTGAGTTCTATCCCCAATTTTAAAATGCCTATGGAGCTTATGTAAGACCTACGCCAAATGGCAAGGGCAACAAGCGATGAAGTAGGAAGAAAACGCTAAATTTGCCTTTGGGTAGATTTTGGTAGGTTTTTTGGAACGGTT
>NZ_KE384586.1:0-7085 GCF_000426885.1 Moraxella caprae DSM 19149
CACCAGATAGAGGGAAAGAATTTGCCAAACATCAAGAAATAACAGACCACTTAAAAGCAACCATCTACTTTCCACCACCAAGACAGCCTTGGCAAAGAGGAAGTAATGAAAACACCAATGGGTTATTAAGAGAATATTTCCCCAAAGGGTCTGATACTAACCAGTGGGACAATCAATACATACAAACAAAGGTCGCAAAACTCAATCTGCGACCTAGAAAATGTTTAAATTGGCGAACACCTTATGAGGTCTATTATCAAAAGGTGTTGCAGTTAGTTTGATGATTTAAGATTGAAAAAAGAAAATCAGTATTTTGTTTTGTCAGTCAAAAAATACCACAAGACTACAAAATCACTAAGGAAAGTTTGACGGCTTATGCTAAACTACGCTTTTTATTAAGACAGGCAATAGGGTAACTATGGCAGGCAGTTTGCTGATACTACTAGATGACATTGCAACCTTGCTAGATGACGTGTCAATATTAACAAAGGTCGCCGCCAAAAAGACGGCAGGTGTGTTGGGTGATGATTTGGCATTAAACGCCCAGCAAGTAACAGGCGTGCGTGCCGACCGTGAGCTTGCGGTGGTGTGGGCGGTGGCAAAGGGGTCATTTATCAATAAATGTATCCTTGTGCCAGCAGCTCTTGCCATCAGTGCGGTGGCGGCGTGGCTCATCACGCCTTTACTTATGATTGGTGGGCTGTTTTTGTGCTATGAAGGCTCGGAGAAGGTCATTCATAAATTCGCCCCCAAGCTCTTGCCCCATGACTTAGACGATGAAGATGCTCATCAGGCACGTCTAGAAGCCAACGCCAACGATGAGGATTTGGTGGCGTTGGAGCAGGACAAAATCAAAGGAGCGATTCGCACCGACTTTATTTTGTCGGCAGAGATTGTGGTTATCTCGCTTGGGGTAATGACAGCGACGACCTTTATGACCAAAGCCTTAGCACTATCTGCCATTGCCATTTTGATGACAGTGGGGGTGTACGGACTGGTGGCGATGATTGTCAAAATGGACGATGTGGGTATGCATTGGGCGGCACAGTCTGACCCTGCCAAACAAAAAATGGGTAACCTGCTCCTTGCCTTTGCCCCCAAACTCATGAAGTTTTTGTCTATCGCAGGTACGCTTGCCATGTTCTTGGTTGGTGGCGGTATTTTGGTGCATGGCGTGGATATACTACATCATCAAGCCGAGCATTTGTCGCACTTGTCGGGCATGTTTGGCGGTCTGACCGAGACCATTTATAATGGCGTGGTGGGCTTTATCGCAGGCTGTCTGGTTGTGGCGTTGGTGGTGGTGTTTAAAAAGATAAAGTCTGGGGCATAAAAGCTTGTTTTTGTGGCTAGTATCTGCTATAATCGGCAGGTTTTGTAAAAAACACCTTGTTCCAATTTGAGCTGATGCCTACGCCAAGACCGTACCAGCTAATTATAATATACAGCCAAATTGATGTCTTAGTTGTCTTGATAATCGGAGTAAACCATGCCCTTAGTAAAGGTCAAAGAAAACGAACCTGTTGATATTGCGATTCGTCGCTTCAAACGTGCTTGCGAAAAAGCAGGCGTTCTGGCTGACGTACGTAAAAAAGAATTTTACGAAAAACCAACCCAAGAGCGTAAGCGCAAAAAAGCCGCTGCGGTCAAGCGTTATAAGAAAAAAGTATGGCGTGAACAAGCACGCACCGTGCGTAAATACTAATCGGTATTTCGCCACGAAAAGCACTCATATTTGGGTGCTTTTTCTTTTGGCTTGCTATCTTATTTTAAAAAAATCTATTTGCACAAATTCCTTAATCATAGTCATTCATCAAACGTGGTAGAAAATTTTACAATTTGTTACAAATTGCTTAAACTCATGACAGTTACGCCTTGTACAATACGCACTCTTTGATTTACTTAATTATTGTGTTTTGTTTTTTTAATGGGAGTTCACCATGAAATCATTTTTTACCCCTGCTCTTATCTTATCTGTTTTAACTTTGTCCGCCTGTGTTGCGCCCATTGATGCACCAAATACAGGGGCGGTTGTCGTGCCTGTACCTGTGGGCGTGCCTGTGCTTGTCAAAGAAAATAAAGACAGTGTTCATGTCTGCAAAGTCAAAGCCTTTACCGAAACTTACCGCGCCGAAAACACCAGTCGTGGCAAGGCTCGCCTAGATGTACTCAAACAATGCCGAGCCAAGCACCATGAGATGTTTTGCCGTGATGAAGACGTGGAATGCACCGAATATGACTAAACGGTAAACCTAAGCCCTGAGCATCAGGGCTTTTTTATGGGGAAATTTTCCCTAATTTTCCTTTTTTGGGTATAATAGTTCAAATTTTATATCAAAAAAGTTATTAAAATCATGACCTACACCGACATCCCCAACCTTGCCACTTTTGACACGTCCGCCATTGATAAATCCAAACCACCTGTCATTCTCGTGGACGGCTCGTATTATCTGTTTCGCTGTTTTCACGGCATGCCCCCTTTATCCAACCAAGACGGCTTGCCCACCAATGCCACTCGTGGCGTGCTAAATGCCTTGGGCAAGCTCATCAAAAAATACAAGCCCACCCACATGGCGGTCGCTTTTGATACCAAAGCCCCCACCTTTCGCCACGAATTATCGGACGCTTATAAGGCTCATCGTCCGCCGATGGACGATGATTTGCGAGTGCAGATTCCGTATATTCATGAGATGATTGAAAAATTAGGCATTTCCCTCATCAAAATTGACGGTTTTGAAGCGGACGACATCATCGGCACGCTTGCCCGTAACGCCTGTATGCAGGGCTACCCTGTTGTCATCTCCACAGGCGACAAGGACATGGCACAGCTGGTTAATGACTGTGTGATTTTGGAAGACAGCTTTAAGGACAAAATCACGGACGTACAGGGCGTATTTGACAAATTTGGCGTACACAACACCCAAATCGCCGATTATCTCACGCTCATGGGCGACTCATCGGACGGCATTGCAGGCATTCCTAAGGTTGGGGCGAAGACGGCAAGCAAGCTACTTACCGAATATGGAGACATTGACGGCATTTTGGCAAATTTGGCAAACATTAAAGGGATGGTTGGGCAAAAAATCGCCGAACATCAAGGCGAAATCCCTCCAAATCGCACCCTTGCCACGATTGTTACCAATTTAGAATTACCCATTTCATTTGACGAATTAAAATTGGACAACAATAAAGAGACACAAATAAAACGTGCCAAAGCGTTATATGAGTTATTTAAGACATTAGAATTTAAAAAAGAAATGGCGGAGCAGTTGACATTATTAAAAATGGCGGAGTTGCCTATTACTGATGATTTATTTAATAATGACAATGCCGATAATGAATTAAACAATCCTTTTGATGATAATTTGGCTGATAACAGCGATGAATTAACCGTTAAACCCTTACCCATTAAACAAGGTACTTATAAAACCATAAATAGCCTTGATGAATTTCATAAGCTTATTGATAAATTAAAGAGTGTGCCTTATTTTGCCATTGATACCGAGACCACCAGTATTGATTGGCAAAAGGCAGAGTTGGTTGGGGTATCTATCGCCACCGCTACTTATGAAGGCTATTATATCCCTGTGGGGCATACGGGCGATTTTGATATTTTGCTTGATAATCAATTAGATAGGGACTTTGTTTTAAATGAGTTAAAACTCATTTTAGAAAATCAGAGTATCGGCAAAATCGGACAGCACATTAAATACGACAGTCATGTTTTTAAAAAATATGGCATTGAGCTAAATAATTGGCATATGGATACCATGTTAGCCAGCTATGTCATAAACGGCGTAGCGACACGGCATAACATGGATGATTTGGCAAAACACTATCTGGGCGTAAATACCACTACCTTTGAAGACGTGGCAGGTAAAGGAGTAAAACAGCTTAGCTTTGATAAAGTGGACATGGATAAGGCAAGCGATTATGCGTGTGAAGATGCGGACATTACGTATCGATTGTTTAGTGTGTTTGACGAGTATTTACAAAAAGATACTAATGCCAATAGCCTTTTGCACAAATTAGAAATCCCTACCGCTCAAATCTTAGCCCAAATGGAGCATGACGGCATTTTGATAAAGACCGAATTTTTGGGTAAATTATCGCTTGCTTTTGACAATCAAATCAGTCAGTTAGAACAAAAGGCGTTTGAGTTGGCGGGTGAGAGCTTTAACGTGGCAAGCCCCAAACAGCTTGGCGAGATTTTGTTTGATAAATTAGGCATATCAGGCGGTAAAAAAACCAAAACAGGGCAATATTCCACGTCTGAGGCGACCCTTGCCAAGATTGACCACCCGCTTGTGGACGTGGTGCTAGAACATAGAAGTCTATCCAAGCTCAAAAGCACCTATACGGACGCTCTTGCCAAAGTTGCTGACAAACAGGGGCGAGTGCATACCAGCTACCACCAAGCCTTGACGAGTACAGGGCGACTGTCGTCATCAGACCCCAACCTACAAAATATCCCCATTCGCACCGACACAGGGCGACTCATTCGTGAGGCCTTTATCGCACCGACAGGGCGTGTGATTATGGCGGCGGATTATTCGCAGATTGAGCTGCGGCTCATGGCTCATTTTAGTGGCGATGAGAGTTTGATTAATGCCTTTAAAAACAACCTAGACATTCACACCGCCACCGCTGCCGAGATTATGGGTAAGGAGCTATCAGACGTAACGCCAAACGAGAGACGTTCAGCAAAGGCGGTGAATTTTGGGCTACTATACGGTATGGGTGTGTTTGGGCTTGCCAAACAGCTTGGCGTAGAAAATGGCGTGGCAAAGGACTATATCAAGCGGTATTTTGCCCGCTATCCTGCCATACATGACTACATGGAAAATACCAAAAGTTACGCCAAATCAACAGGTTATGTTACTACCATTTTGGGACGTAAGCTCTACGCTCCCGACATCAACTCATCAAACGCCATGATAAGACAGGGGGCGGAGCGGGCAAGCATTAACGCCCCACTACAAGGCTCTGCCGCCGAAATCATCAAACTTGCCATGATAGCCGTGGATAAAATCCTACCCAAAGACCATGCCAAACTTTTGCTACAAGTGCATGATGAATTGGTATTTGAAGTCGATAGCGATAAGGCGGACGAGATAGGCGAGCTTATCAAAACTGCCATGCAAAACGTGCTGACCGATACCGCAAAAAGCTTAGGCTGGGACGTGGATTTTGCCGTGCCACTTGTTGTGGAGATTGGTGTGGGGGAGAATTGGGAGAAGGCTCACTAAACAAGATAACAGACAAGTACCGACATGGCATTTACCAAACGACCTGCTTTTAATATAATCCCCACATGGCTCGCCCCCTTATTGGCAGAGCCAAAGCGTGCCTTGTCTGAGCTTAGCACAGGGCTGATGATGGCGGTGCTGGTCATTCCCCAAAGTTTGGGTTATGCACTGCTGGCAGGGCTACCGCCTGTCATGGGGCTATACAGTGCCATCGTGCCAACGATGGTGTATGCCTATGTTGGGTCAAGCTCGGTCAATGCCGTCGGGCCTGTTGCCATTACCGCCATCATGACGTCGGGGGCGTTGTCGTCCTATGCGTTGGGGAGCTTGCAGTATCAGGCGATGGCGGTAACGCTTGCCTTGATGGTTGGGGTGCTACTCATGCTCGCCCATGTGATACGTTTGGGCTGGATTATGCAGTTTGTCAGTCGTGGTGTGGCAAGTGGCTTTATCAGTGGGGCGTCTGTGCTGATTATTTTGGGGCAGTTAAAACATCTCATCGGCACGCCCTTATCAGGCGATGGACTCATTGACATGATGGGCAAGATGGCAGGGCAAGAGCGACTGTTTCATGCACCCACCGCCATGTTGGGACTGGGGGCGTTGGGACTGCTCTTCATGAACCGCTACCGCCCCACACTCATGCACGGCGTGCTGTATCGCCTACTGCCTAAGTCCGCCCATGCTCACATCGCTCGCTTTTTTATCGTGGTACTCGTTGGCGTAAGTATCATCATCGCTCGGCAGTATGACTTTGCCAATCTCGGCATTGCCACGCTCGCCCCCTTGCCGACACATCTGCCTCCGCCTGCCTTACCTATGGTGAGCCTAGACATCATCATCACGTTACTGCCGTCTGCTCTGCTCATCGCACTCATCGCCTTTATATCCAGTGCCAGTGTGGCGGGCAATCTGGCACGCATTCGCCATGAGCCATTTGCTCCCAACCATGAGTTAAAGGGGCTGGGACTTGCCAACATCGCAAGTTCGCTCTTTGGCGGATTTGCCGTCTCAGGCGGTATCTCTCGCACCAGCATGAATGTCGCACTCGGAGCGAACACACCCCTATCGTCCATGGTCTGTGCCATAGGCGTGCTGATTATTGCGTTATTTTTGGGGCAATTCATCACGGGGCTACCCTATGCGGTGCTCTCTGCCGTCATCATCACGTCTGCCATTGCCATGATTGATGTGGCAAGTTTTAGGGTCGCCCACGCCCAAGACAAAAGCGAAGCCCTAACCCTTGCCATGACTTTTGTGGCGTGCGTGGGCTTTGGGCTGAACATCGGGCTTATCATAGGGCTACTGGTCAGCTTTGCACTCATCATCTATCGCTCGCACCGTGTGCATATGGCGGTTGTGGGGCAGGTTGAGGGTAGCGAGCATTTTCGGAACATTCATCGCCATGATGTACAGACCTTTGATAACATGATACTCATTCGCATTGATGAGAGCCTATATTTTGGCAATGTCGCCACCGTCCGCACCGCCCTAGATGACATCTGCCGTGAGTATCCTACCGCTCGCCACATTGTCATCATCATGACGGCGGTCAATCACGTGGATTTGTCCGCCCAAGAAATGCTTGCCGACTTTAACCGCACGCTCATCATGGACGACAAGCAATTACACTTTACCGAAATCAAAGGGCCCGTTATGGACGCTCTCATGCACACCCCTGTCATCACAGCACTAAGCGGTCAAGTGTTTTTAAGTACAGGTATGGCGGTAAACACCTTAAAAAATACTTGACAGCCTGCCAAATCCGCTGATAATCTTTTCAAAAATTGAAAAATTGAAAAATTGAAAAATTGAAAAATTGAAAAATTGAAAAAT
>NZ_KE384586.1:7185-42721 GCF_000426885.1 Moraxella caprae DSM 19149
AAAAATTGAAAAATTGAAAAATTGAAAAATTGAAAAATTGAAAAATTGAAAAATAGTCTGATTAAATTTTAATCAATTTTACACCCCTTATTCCAAAATTTTTAAAAATCCCCCAAATTTTAAAATTTTTTCATAAACTTATGCCAAATTGGCGTTGAACGTCCGTCTGTTTTTGGGTAAGATAAGTCCTATTATAAATCACCAAGTATGGGGAATCACATGCACACAAACATCACATTGTATAAACAAATCTACCCTTGTCAATGCCAAGCCTTGTCCGAGCTGGGTTTTAAGAGTTTGATAAATTTGCGTTTTGATGATGAGATGGCAGGTCAGCCCAAGACTGCCGAGCTGTGCCAAAGTGCCGAGCAGGTTGGCTTATCCTATCGTCATCTGCCCGTGGATGGCGAGAGTTTGCACTTGGAGACGGTGACGGCATTTGCTCATCTGTTGTCTGATTTGCCCAAGCCTGTCATGGTGTTTTGTGGGACGGGCAGCCGTGCCAAACGCCTGTATCAGTCGGCAGTGGTAAGTGGGCTGATTTGATGATGACCGCCAAGTGAGAGCTTAGGCGGTTTTTTATTGTCTTTTGCCACGCATTTTGGGTTATAATAATAAAAATTTTTTAGGACTTGTCATGCTATCTTTATCCGACTTTCACGCTCTTGCCGAGCAAGGCTATACCCACATTCCACTTATCAAAAAACGCTTAATGGACGATGCCACCCCTGTGTCGGTGTTTGCCAATTTGCGTAAATTTTTTGCGTCCGCTTATCTGTTTGAGTCGGTGGTGGGGGGCGAACGCTGGGCAAGATATTCCATGATTGGACTGGGTTCGGACATTACTATTCAGTATCATGACGGCAAAGTGGTGGTGAAGGATGCTCGCAAGGACGAGACGACCACGCACGACACCGACCCCTTTGATTTTATCCGCACCTTTATGGCGGAGTACAAAACCCCAAGCCAAGATGTCATGCCCGATTTGCCTGCATTTAGTGGCGGACTCGTGGGCTATTTTGGCTATGACATGATACGAGTGATTGAGCCGACTGTTGGCGTGTCAAACTCGCCTAATCCTTTGGCTCTGCCTGATATGTGGCTTACCCTATCATCGTCTGTCGTGGTATTTGACAACCTAGAACATACCCTATCTATCGTGGTTTATGCGGACGTACAAGCCAAAGACGGCTACAAAAAGGCGGTCAAACAGCTTGATATTATTGAGAATTTGCTGTCGCACAAGCCTGATTTGACCGTCAAAAAACAGCCCCTACCGCATTTTGTCTCGCAAACAGGGCAAAACAAATTCTGCACGGACGTAAACCGCATTAAGGAATACATCAAGGCGGGGGACGTCATGCAAGTTGTCCCTGCTCAACGTCTGTCAGGTGAGTACAGTGGCGACCCGCTCGCGGTGTATCGGGCGTTGAGATACCTAAATCCGTCTCCGTATCTGTTTCTCATTCAAGGCGAGCTTGCCAATGACGAGCCGTTTCACATCGTGGGGGCGTCGCCCGAGATTCTCTCTCGCATTGAGACGGTGGGCGATGAGCGTAAAGTTACCGTGCGACCATTGGCAGGGACTCGCCGTCGTGGCGTGGACATGGCAGAAGATTTGGCACTAGAAGCTGAGCTACTCTCCGACCAAAAAGAAATCGCTGAACATCTGATGCTCATTGACTTAGGGCGTAATGACATCGGCAAGGTGTGCGACATTGGCACGGTCAAGGTAACTGATAAGATGTTTATTGAACGCTACTCGCAAGTCATGCACATCGCAAGCAATGTAGAAGGCGTGGTGTCGGCTGATAAGGACGCTCTGGACGTGTTCTGTGCGACTTTCCCAGCAGGCACGCTGTCAGGAGCTCCCAAAATCCGAGCCATGCAAATCATCGATGAGGTTGAGCCTGTTCGCCGTAGCGTGTTTGGCGGAGCGGTGGGCTATCTGGGCTGGTCGGGCAACATGGATACCGCCATTGCCATTCGCACCGCCGTGCTAAAAGACGGACAAGTCCATATCCAAGCAGGGGCAGGCGTGGTGGCGGACTCCGACCCTGTGGCAGAGTGGGACGAAACTAACAAAAAGGCGTTGGCGATTGTCAAGGCGGTGGAAATGGCGTGTGGGGGGCTTGTCGTCTAATCACAGCTTTTCGCAGATTTGCAGGTTTAGCCGAACAAAATCGTCCCAAGCGATGTGTTCGGCTAAATGCTTTTTATAATAATTCTCTACCTGACAAATAAGTGGGCGTTCATCATAAATCAAACATAGGTTGGTGTCATCATTAAAATGCCGACAAACACCATCGCCACGGTCTAAATAAGCAGTATGTTCACTCAGATTGACACGGCGACAGCATTTGCCACAGGATGTGCATGGAAAAGGCGTAAGATTATCCATGGAGCTTTTTGGCTTTGCTTTGTAGCCATGACATGGTGCTGGCACTATTTCCCATTTCATAGGGTAATTCTATGCCACGTCTGTCTATTTCGGCTTGTAAGACTTGTCCTTTTTGGATTTCATTGCTGGCATGGCTAAGAGCGTTAGACAAATCCCTTAACTCTTGGGGGTTGAGATTAAACTCTATTTTGGCAAGATTGGTAACATAAGCATTTAGCTCAGCATTAATCTCTTTTATATGGTCTAAAAAGACATCATACTTATTTTTAAGGCTGTTTAAAAACTCCCACACTTTTTTCATAAGGGGACTATAATCAATAAAATAAGCAGTGCCAACCATCAAAAGACCTGTAAATAATGCACTGACAAAAGCGGCAATCTCCGTGCCAAAAGGTGTGGTTAAGACTGTCGCCAAATGCTGATGGAGCATAACGCCCAATATGGTAGAAACGCTTGCAAAAATAAGTCGGGTAATCTCTCTCATCAAATCGCCAAATGCCAACTTTTGGGGGTTTAATACCAACAGTTTGATGACTTGCACCAAGTTACTCCAAGATTCACGAATAAGTTTCCCCATTAATTTGGTACTGGTTAAGAAAATATTTAAAATGGTGTTGGTAATGCTAGACAAAACCCCAGCAATAAAGCTGTCTTTAAAGGTGTTTAGTACATCTTTAAATCTTAATTTTACCCTTTCAAAAATATTGTTTAAGGTATTTTTTAGCTCCCCCCAAAACATTTCAAGGCTAAAATTTATTTGACATTTCCTTAAAAGATTTGGCAGAGCTTCTTTTAATTCAAACCAAATTTCTGCCAATGCCAAGCCTATCGCCTGTCTTGCTCCCATACGAAAGCCTTGGCTAGCAGCAGCCTTTGCGGTGTTTTTAAAAAATTTACTACTGGTGTAATAAGCCATACCAATTTCATGATTGTATTCACCCCGTGCTTTTTTGTCAGTTTCAATCATGGCTTCTTTGTCAATATTTTGCAAAGCCTCCAAATCTTCCTTGGCTTGGCGTAAATTCTGTTTTAAATCCAAAACATCTTGACCGTGAGCATCTTTTGGAAGTTCTGCCAGTTGTTGCTCGTAGTTTTTAATTTTGGCTTCATAATTATTAATGCTTTTTGGCAAAACTTCATTCAAAAATTTTTCGGTAGAATGTTGTTTTTTGGCAATATTGATTTTGTCATAGGTGGATTGAAAGTTACTATTTTGATTGGCAAGTTCTGAGCCGTCCAATCCTGCCAAAACTCTACCTGCATCATCATGAATTTCTTTGGCGGAGATAATATGGTCTAAATGACGTTTCTCGCCGTGTTTCATTGTGGTGTTACGGTAGGCATCATGTAATTTGCCCGATTGGTATTTTTGCTTATCTTCTCTGCCTTTGTTGATATAATTTTCATGCGAATGATAAGCGTGTGAATTGTAATCGCCACGATTTTCATAGGCAGAACGAGCTTCATCAGTTGCCCATATGCCTTGACGGACGTTGTGAATGGTATCCACATCACCGCCTTTTTTATCTTCAAATAATAAAAAATCTAAACCAAAAGTGGTTACAAGGCTATGAGTAACGGTTTTGTTAAGCTCATTACGCCAATCAAAGTGTTGGGTGTTTGTCATTTGATTTCTCCAAGGGATAAGATGCCCTATAAGTTAGAGCATCTTAAAGAGTAGCAAAGCGTTAATATTTTCTGGCATTGCTTGATGATGATTGCAGTTTATCGCCCATCTCTGCGGTATTTAGCACATTGCCGTGAGGACTTTGCTCAAATTGTGGTACATTATTTTCATCATATACAATTTTGCCATTTTCTTTTTTCAATTTAAAAATTGGCGTTTGGATAATATCAGTCAAGATTGCCGCCAAAGCGTAACCATTATTGATTGATTGAATAATGGTATCTGTTTCCTTGATGGTATCCAATGAACCTTTTCTTATTAACTGTGCAGCCCGTTGCAAGTCTTTTAGATAATGTTTAAATTGGAGATGGATATTTTTGACGTTTAGGATAATGTTGACAACATAAGCACGAGTATCGTTAAGATGTGCAATGGCAGCATCGGCATTGCTTTCATACTCAGCAACCTGCGTGCGAATTTCTTTGGCTTTTTCTAGGGCATCTTTGGCATGAGAGGCGAACGCCCAACCTGCTACAGCAATGACAGGGGCTGCTACTACACCGCTTAGAATCATCGCTCCACCAGCCATACCTAAGCCGCCTGCTGCCAATGAACCACCACCAATGGCTGCCATTGTTGCGTTATAAGCTGCTACACCTGATAGAGCGGCTATCGGTGTGCCTGTAGAGGCAGCTGCTAAGGCCATGGTGCCACCATAGACAGCGTAAGCTGCCGCAGCACCACCTGCTGCACCACCGACAAGTTTGCCTGCATAGGCAACCGAATTCATTGAAAGTGTTTTAATTTGATTTAATTTAAATTGAGGTAAATTAATTTCTAAGTGCTTATTCGAGTGTTGGTTGAGCTTATTTAATAACTCATCAGCTAATTCTTCAAAGGTTTTAAAGTCCTGTCCAATCGTTAGATAAAGCTCGCCCAATTCATTGATTTTTGATTGAGTGGATTCATTCGCTTTTTCTAATTGTGACTTTTTACGATCGTATTTAGACTTGGCGTTTTTGACGATATCATCGGCTTCACTTTTGTCTTGATAGCCGTCATAGGCTTTTTTAGCACCAGTAGCTGCGGTGGCAATGGCGATACCGCCTAGAATAAGTGGCAATGGCATGGTTAGTTTCCTTATAAAAATGCTGATATTCAGCGGGGTTAAAATAAATTCTAATCTAAATAAGACTTCAATTCACCCTCCAACCTATCCTGCCATTCTTTTGGCTCGATAATGGTCAAATGCGGTATCCAACACCGTATAATGGGCGATAATTCATCATAATGCCAAACCGTGCTTTGTATAAGCCAGTCGCCATTGGCTTGTTTGGCGATAATGGATTGTTTGGGTAAAATCTGTCTTTGCTGAAAATAGGATATGACCTTTGAGCTGACATTGATAAGAACGGCCATCTCTTTTTGTCCTAGCCAAATGCTATCATCGTTATTGATGAGTGTGTCAATTTTATCATTGCTATCAAAGTATTCTTTATTGATAATCAAATCAACAATTTTACTTAACCGATAACTTTTTAGTTGGTCATTCTCCACACCTGCCAAATACCAAAATCCTTCTTTAAAAATTAGTTTGTAAGGATAAATGGTACGTTCTTTATTATCATAACGGCAGTGTATGATTTGGCGATTATTGATAGCACTATCTAACCGCTTCATCATTTCATCAAATGCTTGACTGTTTTCATAGGCATAATGATGAATATGATATGAGCTGTCCGACTTTTGTTTGATGAGTTCCCTTAAAAAACCAATATCCATATTTGGTAGCAGGTTGTGAATACCGATGAGTTTAATCAGCTCGCCAAATTCTTTGTGGGTTAAATCAAATCGTCGGCTATTATCCAAAGACACGACCCCACGGTCACGCACCAACGGCAGATAGCACTCCATGCGAGCCAAATCACGGCGAATGGTTTTGTCGCACACGCCATATTCGTCCGCCAGAGCCTTGGTGTTCAGCGTCTCGTTGCTGTTTAGGCGGATAAAGATGTCGGCAAATCTGTCCGCCAGTCGTTCGTGCTTGTTGCTCATGAGTTGTCAAATAAATTCCTTGTGGTGCGTTATCACTTTATGCCAAGAGCAATGAGCGAATAAATATATTGTACCTATTTTGGGTAAATTCGTCAATATGGTGTAAATAGGTCTATTATTTTCCATGAGTTCATGGTGATGACCAGAAGTATTCACACCACCCAGATGATAGCCTTGCGAGCGTGGCTGTATGACGCACGCACCGCCCAAAACTTACCCATGCGGACGCTTGCCGAGCGACTTGACCGCCCGCATTCGTTCGTCCAGCGGGTGGAGAATGGCGACCGCCGTCTTGATGTGGTGGAATTTATCCAGTATTGCCAAGCACTAGGTATTGACCCAAAGGTGGGGCTTGACCTAGTGTTGCAGACAGAATAAGTCATGACATGGACAGGTTGTGTCCATATTGATGGCAGATGTGTGATTTGTGCTGTATTTTTGGGTATAAAATCCCCAAAAACATCTGGTTTTGGGGTATGGTTAATAAATGCTTTTTGGCATAGATGTGCAAAAATAGTCAGTCTATATATCTAAAACTGGTTCTGGTTCAAAAAGTATGCTACAAAGAAAACCGTTCGTGGTGAGCTTGGGAAACCTAACGGTTTTCCTACCCACAGGCAGGCTCAGGGCGAACGGAAAAACTGGTTTTTTAGGAAGTTTAATTTATCTAATTTTCCAATTTATCTGTATCCAAGACAGGCTTGGGCGTTGGGGTGTCGGCAAGTAAGGCTTTGCCGTCCGCTACAGGGACAATACTGTCTTTGGGGGCAAAAATCTCATTTTTGTGCTGACTTATCCACTCTCGCCACACCGCCAAGCCAATCGCCAACACCACAGGCCCGATGAACAGCCCTACAAACCCAAATGCCGTCAATCCTCCAAGCACGCCGATAAAGATGATGATAAAGGGAATTTTGGTCGCCCCACTAATCACAATCGGACGAATAAGATTATCCACCCAACTAATAACAAGCGTCCCCCACAGGGCAAGCCCAATGCCTTCTGCTGTATGCCCTTGAGTGAGTAGCCACACCGTCACACCGCCCCACGCAAAGGGCGTGCCAAAGGGGATAAGTGCCACGACAAAGGTAAGAAGTGTGAGCAAAATGGGGTTTGGGGTGTTGGCAAAAGCGTAGCCCACCCCTGCCAAAATCGCCTGAGCTAAAGCGGTCAATCCAATGCCATACACCACCGCCTGCGTGGTCGCCCCCACCGAGTCGATGTAGTCGTCAATGCGGTCGCCGATGATGTTTTTCATGGCTTGGCGGATTTGGCGAATCAGACTTTTGCCGTCCCGATAAAAGAAAAACAGGGTCATCAGAGCCATGCCAAGTTTGGCAAGGTTTTTTAGCACCGCATCAAACGCCATTTTGCCATAATACAAATGCGACTGCACCCACGTTCGCACCGTCTCCATGGTCGCTTCGGGGTTTTTGTTAATCTCCCAAAGCGTGTCCTTAATCGTCTGCCCGATGACAGGTAAGTCCTTGATTTGACTGGGTAAATCCAAATAGCCTGCTTGCAGACGGCGAAGTGCCGTACCAACAAAACTCACCACTTCATGTTGCAAATAAAACACGCCCACAATCAGCGGAATGCCAATCATGAGTGAGATACAAAAAGTCATCAAAAACGCACTAAAACTGGGGCTTAGGCGGACTTTGGTATGAAAAAAAGTATAAACAGGAAAAGTAACATACGCCAAAATCCCTGCCCACAACGCTGGCACGATAAAAAATTGCACCACTTTAAAGCACAGTACAATCAAAATAACAAGCAAAGTCAAGGCGAGCAGGCGTTGTAAGACGAGTTCTTTATTCCATTGTTCAATCATGGTTTTGGCGTAAAAATGCGTAAAAAGGTGCTTGTAAATGGGGATATTATGCCAAAATTTTGACAAAAACGCATGGGAATTTTGTGGTGTTTGCGTTGCGTAAGTTTAAGGGAAAATAATTTAAAAAACCGTCAAAATCGCTTAGGGTAATGCACGCACAAGCCGATTTAGCCCATTTGCAAAAGCGATTTTGTCCTTGTCGCTGTACGGCTTTTGTCCGCCCATGCTTTTTGGGTCAAGCACGCCTGTACCACGAAGCGTTTCCATAAAATCACGAGCGTTGAGCTTAGGTTTGATGTTATTCAGGGTAAATTCTTCTCCCCGTGAAGTCAAAACTTTTGCCCCTTTTTGTAGTACCTCACCCGCAAGGGGAATGTCGCTTGTAATGACCAAATCCCCTGCTTGGGCATGGTCTGTGATGTAGTTGTCCGCCATGTCAAAACCTTGTGCCACCACCACCGACTTTAAATAAGGTGATGGCGGTAATTTGATAAAGCTGTTTGCCACAAAAGTTGCCATAACACCTGTGCGGTTGGCGGTCTTGATAATCAGCTCTTTGGCGATGGTGGGAATGGCGTCTGCGTCTATATAAATAATCATACTATCCCCAACTTTTGATAAACCCCAAACCCCTCCATCATACAGTCGTGAATTAGGGTCAAAAATTTATGGCGGTTGCCTGTGGTCGCCCAATCATCAATCGCCTCATAATAGACAAGGCGTTTGTCCACCGTGATGATACAAGGCGGATAGCCATGCTTGATAAGTTCAAGATTAAGAAGTAGGCGAGCGGTGCGACCATTGCCGTCAATAAAAGGGTGAATAATCACAAAATCGGTATGGAGCTGGCACGCCTTTTCTATAGGGTGTAAATTTGTCTTGGTCTCATACCACGCTACAAGCTCGCCCATTCGTTCATTTAACAAAAAATGCTCAGGCGGTGTGTGGCTTGCCCCCGTAATGATGACATTGGCACACCGATACCGCCCTGCATTGTCTGGGTCAATGTTTTTTAGTACCAAGCCGTGCAGATTTTTGATGTGCCATTCGCTAAGTGGCTCATTTCTATCACAAAGCTCATAGACATAATCAATCGCCTCTTTGTGATTAATTGCCTCAAAATGCTCACGCAATGACTTACCGCCCACCGTGATACCTTCTAGCACGACTTTGGTTTCAAGCAGGGTTAGGGTGTTGCCCTCAATGGCGTTACTGTGGTACGTCCAGCGTATCGCCAAATCCTCCGCCAGACTTTTGACAAGGTGGGGCAGTAGAGGGCGGTGGGTGTCAAGGGTGGATTTTAGGTGGTCAATGTCGGCAAACATTACAAAAGCCCCAATTTATTTGGTAGCAGCCCCACCACTTTCTCCACCGTCTCGGTAAGTTTCTCACTATCGCTTGGCATTACCGTGATATGGGCGATTTTGCGTCCGTGTCGCTCTTCTTTGTCGTAGCCGTGATAATGCACGCCGTCAAGGGCAAGCACATCGCTGATATTGGGATATTCGCCGATGATATTAAGCATAACAGATGGCTTAACGATACAAGTGTCGCCAAGTGGCAAGCCCGCCACCGCACGCATATGGTTTTCAAATTGGCTACACACCGCCCCCTCAATGCTCCAATGCCCAGAATTATGCACTCGGGGGGCGATTTCATTGGCAATCAGCCCATTGTCCGTAACAAATAATTCTAAGGTCAAAACACCGACATAATTTAAATGCTCCAAGAGTTTTTTGATATTATTTTGGGCTTGTTCGGTTAAATTATCCACATTAGGAGCAGGGGCTTCTGTTTTGGCAAGGATGCCATTGTGATGGACATTTTCCACCAAAGGATAATAGCGGATTTCGCCCTGCTTTGAGCGGACGGCAATGATGGACACTTCACGGTTAAAATTGATAAACCCTTCGGCAATTAAGGGAGCGGTTTCACACGCCTTGCCTAATTCGTCCCAAGCGGTTTTGATGTCATTTTCACTTCTAATCACAAATTGTCCTTTGCCGTCATAACCGCCCCGAGTGGTTTTTAAGACAAGGGGCAAGCCTAATTTATCGCAAGCCGTTTCTAATTCGTCAAACGTACCCACCGCCAAAAATGGCACGGTGTTAATCTTTAACTCATTAAACAAATTCTTTTCGTTTAAGCGGTCTTGGGCGATAAATAGGGCGTGGGCAGGGGGAAATAGTCCGACCGTTTGCTCCAAAACTTTGGCACTGCCTAAGGGCGTATTTTCAAATTCTAAGGTATAAGTGTCGCAGGCTTTGGCAAATTCATCAAACTGCTCGGTGCTGTACACCTTGCCAAGCAGACGAGCAGGGCAGTTGGGGGCGTCTTCTAAGAACACACAGCGAATGCCAAGTGGCAAGGCACTTTGGGCAAGCATTAAGCCTAACTGCCCACCGCCTAGAATACCGATGGTTTTGACGGGGTGTTTGGAATGATTGACGCTATAAAAATTGGCGATGGAGATGGGGGTGTTTGGCATAGGGGTTCTCAATTTGGTTTTTGGTGTTTTAGAGTTAATACAGAATAAGGGCGGTTTGTAAGGTGCGTACCACGCACCATTAAAGTCCAAATCCCAAAAGGTGCGTCATACACACCTGACGGTTTCTTTGACGAATTTAATTAATAATCCCCGGAACAGGATTATCCAAAATACTTTGTGTTTGTTTGGCACGAAACTCGGCAACGGCATTGCCCAATTTTTCATCGCTGATGGCAAGCATTTGCACCGCCAAAAGCCCTGCATTGTACGCCCCTGCCGTACCGATGGCAAGCGTTCCCACCGCCACGCCTTTGGGCATTTGTACGATGGACAAAAGACTATCCCAACCGCTTAGCATACTTGATTTGACAGGCAC
Organism: Moraxella caprae DSM 19149; assembly: GCF_000426885.1. Classification (GTDB taxonomy): domain Bacteria; phylum Pseudomonadota; class Gammaproteobacteria; order Pseudomonadales; family Moraxellaceae; genus Moraxella; species Moraxella caprae. The sequence continues at coordinate 17,967 of NZ_KE384586.1, forward strand.
GCCAAGCACAGGCAAATCGGTCTGGCTGGCACACATTCCCGGCAGGTGAGCCGCTCCGCCTGCCCCTGCGATGATGATGGCAAGCCCACGAGACTTGGCACTTTTGGCGTAGTCAAACAGACGGTCAGGCGTGCGGTGGGCGGAGACGACTTGGCATTCAAAAGGCACGCCAAAATCCGCCAAAATCTGTGCCGTCTCACACATGGTCGCCCAATCGGACTGACTGCCCATGATGATACCGACTTTGGGCGTGCCGTCTGGCGATGAAATGGGGGCAGGGTTTGGGGCGTGGGCGTTTGACATGATAATCCTTAAATGGCTAAAAATGGTTGAAAAAAGTATTATAGCAAATATTGGGGCGAATGCTAAGGGTGTGGGGAGATTTAATCTTTAAAAAATTTGGTATGGTTAATCTAAATAAAATTGTTAAAGTAAATTATAAATTTTGGGGTGAATAAATCATTATTGTATGTCTGTATTTTAAAATAAACCCATTAAAATTATTAGGATAATTTTAAATAAAATCCCCCAAATCATTTACTCCACAAATTGCACAAAATTATCATCATCTAATATCGGATTATTGGTATCAAATTGATAAGCGGTTAAATGTCCGCCCCTGCCTGCCGAATAATCAATACACACCACTTTATCGGATAAAATGGTGGGCTTATCATGTAGCCAGTAATGCCCAATAAATATCGGTTTTTTGGTTGTAACGCTAAATGCCAATAATTCATCAGACAAATCATTAAGATAAATTTCTGGTAAATCATTGGCAAATAGCGTTTTGTCAATGGATTTATTTTGCCAATCGTCCATCCACCATTTGACACGAGCCTGCGTGCGAACCATGCCTGTTTTGTCGGTCATGGTTAAGCCAGTCGGCAGGGGGCTTTCTATGCCTTTTAATAAATGTTCTATGGCATAATAAGGCTTGGTGTTTCTTTTGCCTGTGAGCTGTATGGCATTGGGGGTTAGTTTATTATTATGAAGTAGGGGTGTTAATATCTGTATGCTATATTTATCATAGCAGGCGTGAATACAAATCAGCTCATCTAATTCTATCCATAATGGCAATTCATAAAACCGCTGTATCCAATGGTGATGTAATGGGCTATCAAATCCTACTTCATCAACAAAGGCTTTGTGCTGAAAGTTATTATTATCGGTATGCGGACGTAGATATTTGCCATTGTCATTTTGGGTAGCGTAGCAAATGGCGTTGTATTCGTGATTGCCCATGACGGCAAGAGCCTTATTATTATCAATCATATCAAAAACGATTTGGAGTGTGGCTAATTGCTGATTGCCCCTATCAATAAAATCGCCCATAAAAATCGCTTGATGACCGTGCGGGGCAATATAACTTTTGCCGTTATGAATATAGCCCAATTTATCAAGCAGTCCTGTTAATTTGTCGGCATGTCCGTGAATGTCGCCAATGATGTCGTAAATCATAAAATTATCCTATATCAAATTTTTTTTTTGTAAAATTTAAAAATTAATTTTTAAAACCTTGCCATGATTATAACAAAAATTTTTGGCAAATTTGCCACCAAAAACCGCCAAATTTGTTACAATAAATATTTTTGGAAAATACCGTGTCCGATTTACGCCCCAACTTTTGGCAAAATTACCCCCTAACCGCCTTAACCGATGACGAATGGGAGGCGTTGTGCGATGGCTGTGGCGTGTGCTGTTTGGTCAAATACCTAGACGATGATAACCCACGCTTTACTGAATATACGGACGTGGCGTGTAAGCTCCTTGACACTGCCACAGGGCATTGCTCGGACTACGCCAATCGTAAAGCAAGTGTGCCTGACTGCATTCGCTTGACGGTGGACATGCTCCCAAATATGATGTGGTTACCCCGTCATTGTGCCTACAAACGGCTGTATCTTGGGCAGGGCTTACCGCATTGGCACCGCCTTATCGCAGGGCAAGACAGGCACGATGTAGCAATGGATAAAGTGGGCGTGCGTGGTCGTTGTGTGTCCGAGACGCAGTTTGATGATGAAGAGATAGAAGAGCGTGTGATAAAGTGGGTGAAGATTTAGAGGCGTGTGGCATGGCACTTTACCCAACTATTTGTAAAAACCCCTTGAATAACCCTTATAAATCCACTATATTAGGACGTGTTGAACATTCACAATTATTTTACCCATTTAAAAAAAGGATACACCGCTCATGTCTGATGACCACAGTTGGCGACGTGGCTTAAAACGTTGGCTCTCTACCGCCCCCGAAACCCGTGATGACCTGCTTAACCTTGTCCAAGACTCTCGGCGGTTCTTGGATTCGGACATGGTTGATATGCTTGAGGGCGTGCTTGATTTGCCTGCCATGGCGGTCAAGGAGATTATGACCCCACGCCCTGATGTGAGAGCCATTACCAGTAGTGATGACATTGAGACGGTGCTTGCCACCATTTTTGAGTCCAATCATTCTCGCTATCCTGTCATCGATGAGGCGGACGATAATGCGGTCATGGGTATTTTGCTCGTCAAAGACCTAATTCCCTATCTTGCCCAAAAATCGGCAGGGCAAAACCCTCCATTTTTGCTCAAAGACCTAGTACGAAAGCCCCTATACATCTCGGAGACGGCACGCTCGGATACTCTGCTACGCTCACTGCAACGGGCTCAGGTGCATATGGCGGTCGTGGTTGATGAGTTCGGTTCGGTGTCGGGCGTGGCGACGTTGGAGGATTTGTTGGAGGAGATTGTTGGCGACATCGTTGATGAGCATGATGACATCGATGAGGACAGCACCATTAACAACATCATCACCCACCCCGAAAAAGACGGCGTGTGGCTCGTGCAAGCGTCCACGCTCATTGGCGACTGTAACGAGGTGCTGGGGACGAGCTTTGATGATACGGACGTGGACACCATGGGCGGTCTGGTCATGCAGGCGTTGGGGGCGGTGAGCAACTTAGAGGGGCAGAGCGTGTCTATCAATGACTGGCAAATCACGGTGGTGGACGTAGAAGGGCGGTATATTCATCTGCTTGAGCTGACCTTAGTGCCACAATTAAATGATGAAAATTAAGAAAAGTTAAAAAGGGCGAGCAATCGCTCTTTTTGTTGGGGAATGTGTGGTTTTGTAAGGTGTGTACCGCACACCAATATATTTTGATTTTAAAAGATGAATATTGCACATTCCCTTTTTCTTTCAATTTTCCTTCAATCTCACCCATGCCGTAACTGTCTTGGTCTAAACCCACTAGCAAGTAGCACCACGCCATACACCACCGCACCTAGCACGCAGATAGCGATTAGCACGGCAAGTTTTGCCCATGCCGAGCCGTCTTGGGGGTAGTAGGGTAGTACCGCATACAGGCTTACCGTCATGGCGAGCGTGGCGATGACAAACTGCATGCCCATTTTGTACCAATGTTTGCCAAAGTGCCAAATATCCCGTTTTTGCAAAAAGTAATACAAAAGCCCTGCATTGACAAAGCTCGCCCCTGTCGTGGCTAGGGCAAGACCGCCATGCAAGGGTAATTTGGCAAGATAAAAAATCCCAATAAACACCACGCTAAACAGCATATTGGCAAACACCGAGACGATACCGATTTTGACAGGGGTTTTGGTGTCTTGCCCTGCAAAAAACGCAGGGGCGAACACCTTAATAAGCATAAAGCCCAAAATCCCGCCCGACAGACAGCGTAGAGCAAGAGAAGCCATGTCGCCGTCTGTGGCGCTAAATTCGCCACGCACAAACAGGGCATTCATCAGCACGTCCGACAGCACAAACATCGCCACAGATGCAGGCAGACCGATAAGGACAATAAGACGCATTGCCCAGTCTAGGGTTTTGCCAAATTCTATCATGTCCGCCTTGGCACGGCTTGCCGACAGGCTGGGCAAAATGACCGTACCGATTGCCACGCCGATGAGACCGAGTGGCAACTCGCTTAACCGCTCGGCAGAGTAGAGCCACGAGACCGAGCCGTTTGCCATTTTGGATGCAAAAATGGTGTTGAGTAGCAGGTTAATTTGCGTTACCGACACCCCAAAAATGGCAGGGAGCATGAGCGTCAAAATGCGTCTGACCCCTTCATGTTTAAAATCAATGCTTGGGGCGACCAGTAATTTTTTGCGATATAAATCAGGCAGTTGTATGATAAGCTGTAACACGCCCGCTACCGCCACCGCATGGCCTAATGCCATGATAGATTTGTCAAGCATGGGGGCGATGAGCCATGCTCCGACTATCATGGAGATATTGAGTAAGACAGGGGCGAAGGCAGGCGGGGCAAATCTACCATAGCTTTGTAAAATACTGCCAAAAAATGCCGTCATGGAAATAAAAAACAAATAAGGAAAGGTTAGGTACAAAAGCTCGGTTGCTGTGTTAAATTTGGCAGGGTCATCCACAAACCCAGGGGCAAAAAGCTGTATCACAAAGGGGGCAAGGGCAAGCACCGCCACCGTGAGTGCCAGCAAAATCACCCCAAGCACGCCCGAGACACGGCTGATGAGTAGCTGAATTTCGTTAAAGGTTTTTTGTTCTTTATATTCGGTCAAGACAGGCACAAAGGCTTGCGAGAACGCCCCTTCGGCAAAGAGCCTGCGTAAAAAGTTGGGGATTTTGAAGGCGACCAAAAATGCGTCCATAAGACCACCTGCCCCAAACACGCCCATAAGGACGACATCACGCACCAAGCCTAAAATGCGTGAGAGCATGGTCATGGAGCTAACGACAAGGGTGGAGCTAAGCAGACGAGATTTTGCCATGATAAATTGCCAACAAAAATTTGTGCGTATTATAAAGGATTTGGGTGATGAGTGGATGAATTTTTTGTGAATTTGTGGGGTGTGAGCGGATTTGTTAAATCAAAATTGGGGTTTTTAAAATTAAAAAATAATAAAAAGGGGTAAATGATTTTTTAAAAATATTTTAACTTAAAAATAAAGATTGTAGCAACTGTATCCCACGCATCTTTTAATTTATATAAAAAATGATTTTTACCAATTTTATTTTAAATATTTTTAAAAATAGACTTCCTGCAAAACCCAAAATAAGGAAAACCGTTCGTGGTGAGCTTGTCGAACCATAACGGTTTTCCGCCACCCCTCAACAAGCTCGGGGCGAACGGAAAGCCTAGTTTTGCAGGAAGTCTAATATGTTAATTTAAAAAATACAAATTTATAGTCAATTAATCCTAATTTGCACCAATGCTAAATTTTAAAAAATTCTTTTATAGTATGGTAAGGTACGTAACACGCACCTTTTAAATGAAAAATCTTATTGGTGCGTATTACGTATCTTACTGTAATTAAAACACGCTTTAATTTAAAAACAACATCAGCCCCTTTTATCAAACCACCGTCCGCCCAACAAATGCACCCTAAGCCCAAACAATACCGTCAAAATCCCCACATAATGCCACAAAATAAGACGCTCTTTTAACGCCACATAGCCCACGACCAACGCAATGACAGGCACAAGCATGATAAAGGGCGTAACCTTACTTGCCGAATGCCGAGCCAGCAAATACCCCCAGCCTGTATAGCCGACAAAGCTCGCCACATACGCCAAAAACATGACACCAAGCACCCCTGACAGGCTAAAATTTGCCAAATGACTCATCACACCGCCCACGCCATACGCCAAGAGCGAGCCTAGCGTAAAGGCGATGAGTGCCGAGATATTGCCCCACGCCAATGAGCGTGAGTCCAGCCCCTGCCGTTATCATGCCGACAAGATGATTGGGTTTGACGGATTCTTTTAGCAGTATGCACGAAAACAGCATGGTCAAAAAGACTTGTGCTTGTAAAATCAGTGCCGACAGCCCTGTGGGAAATTGCCGTGACAATGCCAAAAACATGAGGCTAAATTGCCCAAAGCTAATGGTTAAGCCATATAAAATTAAATAAATCCACGGGGCATTGGGTTTTTTAAAAAAGAAAACAGCAGGCAATAAAATCAATAAAAAACGCACCATGCCTAATATCAAAGGCGGTACATCATTTAAGCCGATTTTCATTGCCAAAAAATTGACACCCCAAATCAAAACCACGCTAAATAAGATTAAATAATCGGCTTTGGTTCAAAAAGTATGCTACAAGGAAAATCGTTCGTGGTGAGCTATGCCTGCCCATAACGGTTTTCCTACCCGCAGGCAGGCTCAGGGCGAACGGAAAACCTAGTTCAGCATACTTTTTGGACTACTATCAAATAATCTTTGGTGTGCATATTAATTCCTTTTAAAAATTGGTAATAAATTTTGGGTATTTTTTAATTAAATTTTTAATAAATCTCCTAAAAATTTTTAAAAAATTAAATCCATTATTTTTTGCATAAATCATCGACCAGTTGTCTTAATTTTTGCCAATCAAAAAATTCGCCAGGGTCGGTTTTGCGAGCAGGAGCAATATCACTATGCCCCATAAGGTGTCTCTTTGTGGTAGGATAGGCGGTATAAATGGCGTGGATAATATGAGCAAGGGCGGTATATTGTATCTTAGTAAAGGGCGAGTAATCATCGCCTTCTAATTCTATGCCAATGGTAAAATCATTGCAATTTGACCGCCCAAGATAAGCGGACTTCCCTGCGTGCCATGCCCTGTCATTAAAATTGACAAATTGACTAACAGATCCGTCTCGCTCAATAAATAAATGAGCCGACACTTCTAAATCGGCAATGGTTTTAAAATAGTCATGGTCATTGGCATTTAGGTTATTTTGAAAAAAGGCTTTGACAAAATGCGTGCCAGTAGTATCGGCTTTGCCAAATTCGCTTGGGGGCAGGCTGATATTATGAATGACAATGCCCGTAATGGGGCAGTCGGGACGGGCATTAAAATTGGGGGACGGCACAAAGTCCGCTCCGTGTAATATGCCGTCTTTGATAAAAAAAGTGGTGAATTTTGTCATGATGATTTATACTTGTCAAAAGTCTATTCTATCAATTTTTATTTAAATTTAACACTTGATTTAACACTTGCTATGAAAAATTTTTACCAACCCGTCCCCACACTACTGGCCCTTAGCCTAACCGCCTTGATGAGCGTGCCAGCGTATGCCGTCTCATCTGGCAATGTCCTAACAGACGGCACCAACGTGGCGTATCGAGACAGTCGTGTGGTTTTTGATGAGATTCAGCATTCATTTTTAGTGGATAATTCTCAACCGAACACCGCCCCAACCGCCAGCCAACCCCAGTCTTTGGCAGACGTGGCAAGCTCTCCTGCATGGCGAAAATTGTTACTGCTTGACAAAAAAGGCAAGCCCACTGCCAAAGACCCTCATTTTTTACTGGCAGGGGGTGACACCAGAGCCGAGCTTGACGCTATCATCAAGGCAATAGATGAACGTGATGATAAGGTGCTGTGTGCTTTTCCTGCTCGCACGCACTATGTGGCAGAGCAGTTGGGCTTGGTGTTAGATGACAGCGGTTGTGATGAATTTCATGCGTGGGCGAAACAGTATGACGCTCGGGCGTTGTCGCTGACCTTTGCCGATGAACACCCCAATTCGCTCGGATCGGCGTTCTCTCATGTGATGATAAAGGCGGACACCGAGCAAAGTTTGGCAAGTGGTCGTGATGATGATGCTTTTGCTATTAACTACACCGTTGCCCGAGATAAGGCGGACGGCGAAGCCGAAGCCAGTACCCGCTCGCTGGTGGGCGGTTATGCAGGGGTCATGGAGTTTTATGATTATGATGAAAAGCGAGATGTGTACTTGCTTGATGATGAGCGAGACATTTGGGAATATCGCTTAAATCTCACGACTGCCGAAGTCGCCCAAATCATGCGACACGTGTGGGAGACCAAAGACTTAAAACGTCCGTATTTTTTTACTCATGACAACTGTGCCAGTGAGATATTACGCCTGATTGATGTCGTGCGTGGCAGTGAGTTGCGTGAAGCGGTTGGCAAAGTCGTTGTTCCTAACGAAGTGGCACGCGTGCTGACCGATAAGGGACTGGTGCGTGATACCAAATACCTGCCGTCAAAGAGCAGTACCGCCCAAGCGGTGCAAAACGGCACACAGGGTGTGGTTACAAGCCCTAGCAACCCCGCCCATGCCAGTCCCACGCACCGCATTGGCTTATCGGTCGGCTATGATGACAGTTATCATGGCACACGTACGGGTGATAATGATGGCACAACTTTTGGACTGTCGTTACGCTCGGCATATCATGATGTGCTAGATAGACCTGTGGGGGTACGCCAGTATCTTGATGTCGAAATGCTCTCGCTCGATGTGCGATATGATGATAGGCTAAAAGTGGATAAGGCAACGGTGTTTAGCACACGCAGTTATAACCCAACCAACACCGCCAAAGCCCATAACGGCATGGCATGGGGTCAGCACGCACGGCTCATGCAGGTCATGGATGGCTCAGATGGGGATAATGATGACCATATGGTCTTTGATGTTCGCCTAGAAAAGGGCAAATCATGGACACTCGGGCAGGGCGAGCTAGGTACGGGCAGGCTTGCCGATACGCTCTGCTATGTGTTTGGCGGTTATGGCGGACAAGTGGGGCATATCAATAAGGGCTATCGTGTGGGGGCAGGCGTGAATGTCGGCTGTATTCATCATGCCAGTGATAAGGTGCGTGTCATGGGCGAGCTTGCTCTGCCAGTGTGGTATCATCACAATCAAGGCGAGACCCGCTCGACATACGTTCAGCCTGCTCTTAATGTCGGCGTGCAGTACGACATCAGCCCCACATACGCCCTACGCTTGACAGGTAAGGCGGAGCGTGGGCGTGATGACACGCACGAGCAAGTGGCGTTGGCGGTATTGCGGTATTTTTAGACTTCAAGTTTGTGCCTAGCGAATGCTGTGGGTGTTTTTAAACCTTCTCTGCCTTAAAATCTCATACAAACACACGCTCCCCGCCACACCGACATTTAGGCTTTCTTGTCCGTATTGGGGTAGGGTTAGGGGCGTACATTCTTTTAATAAAATCTTATCCACGCCTTGCCCTTCGTGTCCCATAATCAGGGCAAGCGGTTTGGTCAAATCCTTATGATAAATCAAGCCATCAGCGTGTGAAGTTGTGGCAAACATTGGCACTTTAACGAAGTCAAAAATCTCATCAATCCCCACATTTTCATAAATATGTAAACTAAAATTTGCCCCCATGCCAGCACGCATTGTTTTGGGATTATAGGCGTGAGCCGTGCCTGTGGTGCAAATCACCGTTTCAAACCCTGTGGCACTGGCGGTGCGAAGTAGCGTTCCCAAATTGCCCGTATCTTGAATGCCATTGATAATCAAGCAGTCGTTTTCAATGGCTTGATTTAAAATTAAACTTGGCATTTCAATGATTGCCATTATGGGCAAACTTTCGCCCAATGTACGGATATTTTTATATAAAGTATCACTGATGATAATGGGGTTTTTATTTAACTTGGCAAGTAAACTTTGAATTTCAGCATTTGTCATTCCACTTTCGCTGACAATGGTTGTGATTGGCATTTTACCTGCTTTTAAATAAGCGTCCAATAAATGCGTGCCTTCAATGACCGTTTGCGAAAGTTTCTTTCGCTTTTTGGGGTCGGTTAATAAGGCGTGGGCGGTTTTAATTAGGGGATTGTCTTTGGAGGTGATAATCATTTTATTAAACTTGCTCTTTGAATGATTGTGGTAATAGTGTTTTGATTGCTGTTTAGCCAATGTTCGCATTCATCTAAAAACTCTAAAATTGGCTTGTGAATGTCTATTTTAAGGGCAATATTTTCTTCAAAAATATAAGCATAATTAACAAAATTATCAATGTTATCAATCGCATTGTAATTGTAGTGATAATTTTGCGAAAGCATTGAGCATAAGTCCAAAATTTTATTTTCACTATTTTTATCAGAAAAATAATGGTAGGCGTAGAATGATGGTTTAAAGGGTCTAATTATGAAAGGACAAATTAAAGAAAATGTATAAAAATATTTGGCTTGTTCTTTGTTAAGGGTTATTAAATTAAGATTTTCTAGGGTTTTTGACAATAATTCTGATAATTCATCAATTGTTAAATAATTACAATCATCAAGAATCTCAAGCATTAAATCATCATAATAGCCATTATTCATTAAATAATGGGTAAACTCAATAATCTTATCTCTTTCCAATAAATTTAACGCCAAACGACTGGCGGTTAGGGTTATTTGGTATTGAAAATTGGATAAAAAAATATGCATTTTATTATTCTTGAATATATTCTTTTAAAGTTTTTTGAATAATATCCAGCATAAATTCAATAAACACCGTAGAATTGTTGGCTTTATCAGCTTGTCTTAAAGTTTGATAATAGGCGTTTTGGTGGGCATAGACCATTGTTTCCACAGGTAACCACGCAAAAATCGGTTGCCATTGGCTTAATATCACCGTTTGCCAAAGCCGTCCCATTCGCCCATTGCCGTCTTCAAAGGGATGAATGACTTCAATTTCATAATGAACGACCGCACTTTTAATAATGGCAGGTGTATCATCGGCATTTGCCCAAGTAAATAAATCTGTTATTAGTTTTTCAATAAATGGCGGTCTTGCTCCCATATGAATTAAATTGCCACCATTATCAAAAATACCCACATTGCTTTGACGAAATTGCCCTGATTGATTCACCAAACCATAAGTTAAAACTTGGTGAGCTTTTAAAAAATCGTCAATAGAAAAGGGGTTGAACTTTTCAATCAATTCGTAAGCATCATAAGCATTTTTGACTTCTTGAATTTCTTTGGGGCTACCCAAAATGCGTTTGCCATTGATAATATCGGTTACTTGTTCTAGGCTTAATGAATTATTTTCAATGGCAAGCGATGACTGAATAGAACGCAAGCGATTATTTTTCCTTAAATGCAAATTGCGTTCGTATTCGTGTTGTAATTGCCCAATCAAATGACTAATATCAACCATTTGATTGAGCATTGTATTGGTAATATCAAAGGGTGGTTTGGTCATTTAAACCCTATCCCCATTCGCTAAAATCCCTGCCGTCTCGTGCAACGCCTTGACATAGTCCACTTCTTCTTTTGCTCCCAGTACCACAGGGATTCGTTGATGAATGGCGGTCGGAGCGATGTCCATAATACGCTCCACGCCGTCCGTACTTGCTCCGCCCGCTTGCTCAATGACAAAGCTCATCGGATTGGCTTCGTACATTAGGCGAAGTTTGCCCGCCTTACCTGCGATTTTGGTGTCATACGGATACATAAACACCCCGCCACGAATCAAAATACGATGCACATCGGCAATCATCGCTGCCACCCAGCGTGTGTTGTAGTCTTTTTGGCGTATGCCTGTGTCGCCTTGCACCAACTCTTCAATGTACTGCTGGATTGGTGGTAGCCAATAACGGCGGTTGGAGGCATTAATCGCATACTCGGCAGTCTGCTCGCTGATACGCACATTGTCGTTAATCAAAATATAAGTTTGGGTCATCGGGTCAAAGCTAAACATGGCCACGCCTGCCCCAAAAGTTACCGCCAGCATGGTGGACGTGCCATAGATAAAATAACCTGCCCCAAGCTGATTTTCGCCTTTTTGCAAAAAGTCGCTCTCACACGCCTTTTGTCCTTGATTGTGATAAGGCAAAATAGAAAAAATCGTCCCCACCGTCATATTAATGTCAATGTTGGACGAGCCGTCAAGCGGGTCAAAGGTAACGAGCAGGGTGCCGTCATCGTTGGCAGGGCTAATCTCATCAAGTTCTTCCGATGCCACCCCTGCACAGTTGGGGTTGTGGATTAGGGCGTTTAGTAGCAGGTCGTTGGAAATCACGTCCAGCTTTTTTTGGGCTTCGCCTTGCACATTTTGTCCGCCTGCTTCGCCGTGAATGCCTGCCAATGCCCCTTTGTCCAGTAAATGACTAATAGCAACGCTCGCTGTGGCAAGCGTGGTCATGATGCTGGCAAGCTCTGGCGTGGCGTGGGATTCTAGGTATTGGGCGAGCGTGGTTTGTGCGGTCATGGCAAATCCTTAAAGTCATAAATGCCCCTATTTTATCATGAAATGGGTAAGATGTCAGAGATATTTTATTTTTTGATGATGGGATAAACTCATAAAATACTGAGAGTAAAAAATGAATGATGAGTAAATATTCATCCGTAAAACCATTTTTTATAGGCATGCTATAACGGGCTGTTTTGTCAGCCCATGGGGATTTTGATGGAATTAACCAAATTTATTGATGAATTACTTAACGTCAATCAGATAAAAAAGAAAATATCATTAAAATTTTTCATGTATTTTTTATCATCTCTTTTATTTTATGTTCTTTAACCGCTTATATTTTGGTGTTGTTGTTGAGATAGTTTTATTTGTTTTATTTTTCTAATGGAATACTTGTTTATATAAATTAGAATAAAAAATGCAAAAGAAAACAAAGAAGTAATTATAGAAGACTTAAAATTATATTTATTATCTCTCTCACATCAATCATTGTACTGATAGCAATTTTTAATTTTTTGCAATTTCCTTATTATATGACAGATTTTAATAAGGATAAAAAGAATTAAATACCATAACTGGGGTGGTTTCTTCGTCACTTATGGATGGTAACCATAAAAAACTGAAAAATATTTTGTTGTAAATAATCATAAATCAAAAAACTAACTAATGACCAAGCCTCTCAATTAAATTATCCATATCATAAATTTATGAATAAAAAGATAGAGCTACCAATGGGTGAAAGTATTGAAGTTGTTTATCACACTTATAACAGCCTATTTGATGGTGGGCTGACAACGTTTTAAAAACGTGTGATTTTCCTATTTTTGAAAACACAAAAGGGGCAGACTTGATGGATAAAGTCATCACGCCTGCCCACGTCAGTTAAAGTAACGATAAGTGATTGCTTTTTGATGTCAATCAATAATCAAACATCGCACTGATGGATTCTTCGTTGTTGATACGACGCAGGCTCTCAGCAATCATCGATGCGATGGTGACTTGACGGATTTTTGAGCAGGCTTTGGCTTCGTCCGTCAAAGGAATGGTGTCAGTAACCACAATCTCATCTAGGGCGGAGCTTGAGATGTTGTCTAGTGCCTTGCCTGAGAGTACAGGGTGCGTGATGTAGCCGACCACACGTTTTGCCCCTTTGTCTTTTAGGGCTTGGGCGGCTTTGCACAGTGTGCCTGCGGTATCTACGATGTCATCGACGATGATGCAGTCACGTCCTGACACGTCGCCGATGATGTGCATGACTTCGGATTCATTGGCTTTGGCACGGCGTTTGTCGATGATGGCAAGGTCAACATCACCCAGTGATTTGGCGACGGCTCTGGCTCGCACCACGCCACCGACATCAGGGGAGACGACCATGATGTTCTCATAATTTTTTTGTTTTAGGTCGCTAAGTAGCACGGGCGTGGCGTATAGGTTGTCCACGGGTACGTCAAAGAAACCTTGGATTTGGTCAGCGTGTAAATCCACCACCATCACACGGTCAATGCCAGCGATGGACAGCATGTCCGCCACCACACGAGCCGAGATAGGCACACGAGCCGAACGGGGGCGACGGTCTTGGCGAGCATAGCCAAAATAAGGAATCACGGCAGTGATACGTCCTGCACTAGAACGGCGTAGAGCGTCCGCCAGTAGCACCACTTCCATCAGATGGTCGTTGGTCGGGGCACAGGTCGGCTGGAGGATAAAAACGTCTTTACCACGCACGTTCTCTTTAATCTCAACGGCAATTTCGCCATCAGAGAAGCGGGTAATATCAGACTTACTTAGGGGGATGTGAAGATGGTTGGCGACAGTTTGGGCAAGTTCAGGATTGGCACTTCCTGAAAAGACGGCCATATATGACATGAAAAAATCCTATGGTTGGGATAGTGGGGATTAGCAAGATTATTTTACCATTTTTTACCATCATTGCAAAGACTCAAAAGTGGTAAAATACCACTGTACAAACAACAAACGTAAAAAAACCAGTCTTTCAACTGGCTTTTTTACTCTTCTCAACCAAAAGAAGATGGCAGAGGCGGCTGGACTCGAACCAACGGATGTCAGGATCAAAACCTGATGCCTTACCAACTTGGCGACGCCCCTATAAAGTGTGATAAATTTTTTAAAAATTTGCAAAAAATGGCAGAGGCGGCTGGACTCGAACCAACGGATGTCAGGATCAAAACCTGATGCCTTACCAACTTGGCGACGCCCCTATATAGGCGGACAATTATACCGAAAAATTAAAATTATGCAAGGGCTAATTTTTAAAATTTTAAAATAAATTGCTAAGTATTTGAAATTTATAAATTTAAAATGCCCATTTAGTAAAGTCCCCGAGCAAAGAGTGCAGGACAGGGAGCGTTGTCTATCAAGCGGTTGATGGCGGTGTCATTGAGCTTATGGGGAATGGGCAAAAACACCGCCGAACCTGTACCACTCATGCGCACCTTGGTGCCAATCTTATGCTCTAAGTCACACAGATAGCCAAAGGCATGGGCGACTTTGGCAGAGCGTGCCAGTACCAGTGGGGTAAAGACGTTGGTAAATAAGGCATTATCGCCAAAGAAGTTGGCACCCGATAGGGCGTGATGGCTGTACACAGGGCAGTCCCGTTTGAGCTCATCACAGCCGAACAGTGTGGCGGTGCTGACGTGTTCATCAGGCAGTAACACCAGATAGCCACAGTCGGGTAAGTCAATGGCACTTAGTATCTCGCCAATGCCCGTGGCGATGGCGGAGGTTTTGTGAAAATGGGCAAAAATAAAAAACGGCACGTCCGCCCCAAGGCTTGTCCCAATCTTGATAAGCTCATCGGCAGAGAGCCGAAGTCCCCACAGCTCGTTGATGGCGATGAGCGTGGTCGCACAGTTGGACGAACCTCCGCCCAGTCCTGCTCCTGTGGGGATGTGCTTTTCTAGGACGATTTGGACGGATGAGGCATAAGCAGGGTAGCGTTTGGCTAGGGTCTCGACCGCCCTGACGATAAGGTTATCATTGATGTCGTCGGTCAGCTCATCTGCCCCCATCAAGGTCACAAGCTTTTGGCTCGTGGACGTGCGAAAAGAGAGCGTGTCGCCAAAATCAATGGCGGTAAAGACGCTTTGCAGATGATGATAACCGTTGTTCGCCCTGCCAGTGATGTGTAAAAACAAGTTGAGTTTGGCAGGCGAGAATAAAGTAAGCTGACTCATGATATTAATTCGGATAAACGATGGTCATCACCACACGGTGTCCGTCGGTGTGATTGATGATAAGACGGCTTGGGCGCGGGCTGTTTTTGGGGTATTCAAAACTGGCTGTCCACTCATCATTGGTGCTTTGGGTGAGTCTGCCTTGTTCGTCCTGCTGACTGTCGGTGTCGCCTTGGGCGGTTTTGCCGACAATCCAGTGGGGCAGATGACTGATGGGAGCGTGCCATCCTGTGGCTTTTTGGAGCAACTCTTCGGGGCTGTCTGCCTGTATCTCGCCCTTGTCGTTGGTGAGTGTGGCTTGCTGTCCGTCATAGCGGATTTGGGTTGCCCCCATGCCAAACGCCCCTGTTAGGTCAATGGCAAAGCGCTCATCTTCTTGTCCCCAGTTATAAAAAGCACTGCCTGCCTGTTTGCCGTTGGCGGTGTTTGTGGTAATACCGATTTTACCCGTGATGGCAAAGCGTAAGACATCATCATGAACCTGCTCGCTGATGACAGGGGTGGTCTTGGGCAGGGTTTGGCAGGCGGTGAGCGAGCCTGTGGCGACTAGGGTAAGGATAAGGGGGCGGATAAATTTCATGAGCTTCCTGATGATTAAATGGTAAATAATGATGAGTAAAGAATTAATGAATAATGAGTGTCAAAGAGTTTTTAAAAGTTATTTAAAACAAAGATTGGGCTAAATACAAGATGTTACTTAATTCTCCACTTAAAATGGTAACTTATTGATTGTCCGATAATTATTTTTGGTGTTGTAGGGGTGAATCGTTCGCCCTTGATAAATCAATCATTTGTATAAAGTTGAGAATGGGGTATAAGTTGTCTTTTGCTTAAATGATGGTTAAAAAGATTTTTTAAAGTTGTTTAACAGTTGTTTAAGGGTTAATTTAATAAGGCATTGTCAAATAAAAATACATGTTAAAATTTGGATATATAGGGCAAATCATTTATCCAAAAATCATTCCCAAACCCTAATATTCCTGCACTTCCTGTCCTGTCCGATTTTGTCCAAAGGCAAAGCGGTTTTGTAGGTCGGCAAGCAGGCGATCGACCTTATCAGACTCGCCAAGCCCTTGGTAGGCATGCAGTAGGGTTATGCCTGCGTTTAGGTCGGGGGCGACTTCATAGGGCATTTCTAGGTAGTCTAGCACCGCCCGGTAGTTGCCCTGTGATAGGGCGTGATTGCCAAGTACGATAAGAGCTTCAAGCTGTAACTGTGGGTCGTAATTGGGGTCGTCCGAGCTGATTTGGGCAAGGCTCATCGCCCCTTCGAGTGCTGATAGGTCGTTGGGGTTTTGGCTTAGGCGAAGTTTGATGTCAGCTAGACGATATGCAGGGTTCATGCGGTCAAGCTCCAAGAGCTTATCGATGGCAAAGCGTTTGTCATCATCGCTAAGCTCATTTTGCAAAAGCTGAAAACTGGCAAAGAGCAGGCGGTCATCATCGGGATATTCACGATTGGCGACGGTAAGCAGGTTTTGGGCTTCGGTTTTTTTGTCTTGACGTAGCAAAATCTCGGCATGAAGCAGATAGCTGTCAATGGCATAAATCTCAAAGTCATCACGCAGTCGCACCAAAGTAGCAATCGCTTTGTCCACGTCATCTTTGGCAAGATAGTAGCCGACCACTTTGGTGCGAGCGTCTAACACATGCTCGTAGTCTTTGACCTTTTCATAATGCTCTTTGGCAAGGGTAAGGTTGCCCGAGCGTTCGTAGCTGATGGCAAGGTAGTAATTGGCACGGCTATTAAAGGCAGGCACGTCAAGCAAGGGGGTCAAGACCGTACGGGCATTTTCATATTTGCCGATGTCTAGCCCGACCAAGGCGGTCAGCAGGGCAACATCAGGGTCTTTGGTTTGACGGTTTGCCACTTGTAGTAAATCCCACGCCCGCCCAAGCTGACCCATGTCTATCTCATGGCGAATTTCGTACAGATGTAGCTCTTTGATGGTGGGCAACTCCTTGACTTTTTGGCGGATAAACGCCCACATGGCGGACTCTTGTCTGCTCTCTTTTAGGATGTCGATTTTTAGGGTGATAAAGGCAAGGTTATCGGGTTCATCTTCTAGGGCTTTGTTGATGTAAGCCAAAGCAGGGGCGTAGTCTTGTAGGCGTAGCAAAAGACCTGCTCGCAGTACTGATAGCGATGGATTGTCGTCTTCCATGCTTTGTAAGGCGGTAAAAAGCTGTCGCTGTTCGTCAGGGTTCTGTGGAAAAATCCCTGTCAAAATCCCCGTCAAATCTGCCTTTTCATCATAATCCAAAATCATCGCCAACATGGTGCTGGCTTCATGATAGTCGCCTGCTTTTAGGGCAAGATGGGCGACATAGAACCACGCAGGGATATGCTCAGGGTTTTGGCGTTGCCATGCCCGAGCAAAGGCAAGCGACTGTTCGGGGGTCTCGTACTCGATGGACAGTGCCAACGCACGCTCAAAGACGGCTGTGGCATTGGCGGTAAAGCTCTCAGCTTTATAAATGGTCAAAGACTCACCAATCTGCCCTCTGTCCACGCCAAACTCAGCCGACAGCAGGGCGTACAAATCAGGATAGCCAAGCATGGGCGTGCTGTCGTGGGCGTTTAGGATGTCATCAAAGATGATGTCGGGGATGTCTACCGTGTCGGCATTGGGCAGGTAATCATCATCGGTGCCGTCATCGATATACTCGCCATGCTCTTCTATGTTAGGCTCATCAAGCTCATCGGGCGTAGATGGGGCGATAGGTGCAAAGGCAGGCTCTGCCGTCTGTGGCGTGCCTTCATCGCTGTCTTTATTGGTGTCTTGGGGTGGATTATCGCCAAGACTGCGGTCATCATCATAAAAGGGTAGGAGAATTTTTAGCAATGAGTCAAAAACCCCTGCCTGTGCCGTGGACATGGTTTTCTCGGCAAGGGGCAGAAGTGCCAACACGCACAGCACTAGGATGAGACGTTTTTTATAAGTGGGCTTAGTTCTCTGATGAGACCGCTCAATATTTGGCGTTGCACTCATGATAAAAATCGATGGATAAAGTGCCTTATTATAAGACGAAATGCCAAAAAGTTGCAATGTTTTGAAACAATTTTAATGTAAAAATTACCAAAAAACATTGGCACAAATTAAGTATAGTCTAGCAATAAAATAAATCTGTACAATAATTCATCAATTTATATGCAGGCAAAAAAAGACCCACTGAAGGAGGGGCAGTGGGTTGAGGAAAGGGATTGTGATTATTATTGTTATGTTATTCTAAATGGGGATGGGGTGGATTTTTTCAAGGATAAAAGAAGGAAAAAATGATAATTTTTAAAAAACTCATCATGTCAAAACCCATCATGAATATAATACACCCAACCAACTTGATATTTACCACGGGTTTGTAGGGGTTGGCTCCGCACACCCTTTGACGATATTACTATACAAGGCGTGTTCAACACGCCCCCACCAAAACCTGTGCCGAATATTAAGCCTGTTAGGGTCGTGATATGATTAATCACGCCTTATTTTGATGAGTGAGTAATCTTATTATCACGAAATACCAAACCGCTATTAGGAAAATCAAGCTCGGTTAAGCGTTTTAATTCACCAAAGGCACGGTTGTTTTTATCTATCATTAGCCCATTTTCTTTGGTTTGATAAATGGACACCACATCTGCCGAGACAAATTTGCCGTCTGTTTGCATGGTTACATTAATAATGGGAGCAATGCCGTTAAGACCACGCACATTAAACGCCCCATAAGTGTTAAAATTACCCAAACTATATGCGATAAATCGGTCTTGATAAACTTCCACCGCTCGGGTAATATGAGGGCCATGCCCGATGACAATATCCGCCCCCACATCGATGAGACTGTGGGAGAATTTATAAACATCGCCACGATTTTCATTTAGATACATCTCAGTCGTTTTGGGTACTCGGGTATGCTCCGCCCCCTCTGCTCCGCCATGAAAAGAGACGATGACAATATCCACTTTCTTATCCAATTCCCTAACATAGCGTTTGGCGGTATCTAAATCATTGATGGAGAGCGTACCGATGTTTGGGGCAAAGGCGACCATGCCATATTTTACGCCATTTTTGGTAAAGGTGGTGGTGGGTTTGGATAAAAGACCCGCATAATAAATACCAGCATCGGCAAGCGTGGTTTTGGTGCTGTTACGCCCCACATCGCCAAAGTCGCCTGTGTGGTTATTGGCAAGACTTAACACATTAAACCCAGCATCCTTGATGATTTTGGCGTAGCGGGTAGGCATACGAAAAGCATAGCAGGTCATGGCTTTGGGCTGACCTGTCTCAGGGTCGATGGCAGGCGTGTTGGGGCATTTGGTGGCGTTACCATTATCTAGCAGTACCCCTTCTAAGTTGCCAAAGACCACATCGCCTTTTAGGTAGGGCTTGACATATTTAAAACTATCACGACCATCATTGGGCGGTAAAAAGCCCACGTTGGGAAAGGACGACCCTATCATGATGTCGCCCACTGCCACGATATTGATAAGTCCGTCCTTGTTTGGGGTGGAGGTGTCATCGCCATGACCAAATAACAAATCATCATCGCTGATGATTATCTCATCACTGACGATGGTGTCACTGCCTTGATTGGGGTTGTATTCAAAGTCATCAACTTTGCGGGCGACATAGTTCACCACGTTATTTTTATAAGTTGTGGCGGTATAAGTCACCGTATCGCCAAAGTCGGCGATCTTTTGTGAAAAGTGCGTTTGGGTCTCGGCACTGCATGATCGGCATAGGATACCTACTGTCACAAAACACAGCAATGATAATCTTGTCATAAAAATTCTCCTTAATGCCTACTTCAATCTCAACTTAAAGTTACAAATTATTGATTTTCCAGTGATTATTTTTCGGGTTGTAGGGCAAATTGCAATTTGCCCTTTGATAAGTAAATCGCTTATATAAAGTTGAGAATAGAGTTAATATCTGTAAAATACCATATCACCCAAAACACACCGTCCCAAGAACCACTTCCTTATCCGCCCCTGTAACGCTTGGTAGGTTGGCAGGTTGCCCCAAGATGGTCTGACGAGCCAGCCACGCAAAACACACACTCTCCACCCAAGTGGGGTTAATGCCCACCACTTCGGTGGTGGCGATTTGCCAAGCGGGTAAATATACTTGCAAGCGTTCCAATAAATAGCCATTGTATGCCCCACCGCCACACACATATAAGTGATCGATTTGTTTACTAAATTTATCAATCTCACACCCTGCGGTCAAGGCGGTAAATTCGCATAAGGTGGCTTGTACATCTTGGGGAGAAGTGTCAAAGTTTGTTAAAATGCTGTCCAACCAGTCCAAATTAAACTCCTCTCTCCCTGTGGATTTTGGGGTGGTTTGGCTTAAAAATGGGTGTTTTAACAACTTATTTATCAAAGGCACGTCAATCTTACCGCCCCTTGCCCAGTCGCCATTTTTATCATAAGGTTGCCCCAAATGGCGAGCCGTCCAGCCGTCCATCAAGAGATTTGCCACACCCGTATCATAGCCGATGACTTCATCGTCCAAATTGGCATTTAGTACCGTGATGTTGGCAATCCCACCCAAATTTAAAACGACAACACCTCCAAGAAACATTGCCCTGTGAAAGGCGGGCACTAAGGGAGCTCCTTGACCGCCCACCGCCATATCTCGTCTGCGAAAATCTGACACCACCGTAATGCCCGTCCGCTCCGCCAAAACATTGGGGTCAAGAAGTTGTAGGCTAAATCGCCATTTGGGGCGGTGGCGGACGGTCTGTCCGTGTATGCCAATGGCGACCACTTCATCGGGCAAAATGCCAGCTTTTTCAAGGAGTTCTGTTACCGCCTGAGCTGATAATTCCCCATAGAGCCGACTTGCCAAGCCCCAAAAGTCAAGCTCACTAAATTTTTCAAACTCGCCTTGTGCTAGGGCATTTGTGCCGTTTGGTGTGCAAAGGGCAGTTAGGATTTGATGGAGTTCTTTTGGGAAAGCCTTGCTGTGGGTGGCAACCAAGTCCACCTTTAAAAAACCGTCAGTATCATCAAATTGGCACAGCACCACATCAAGGGCATCAAGGCTTGTACCGCTCATCATGCCGATATACAGTCCGTTTTGGCTGTCATCAATCAAGTCAAATTGGGGGTCGGTTTGGGCAGAAAGTTCGTCCAAAAAATCGTCAAAATTGGCGGTCATTGTTATTTTCCCAAGTAAAAACTGGGTTAAATTTTATCATATTTTTTGCTTAAAAAGCTGTTATAATAGCAAAAATCCGTATTAAATAGGAATGCTCAAATGACCCAATTTAAATCCCCCCAAGAACAACTTGAAATCCTAAAACGAGGCGTGGTTGAAATTTATTCAGAAGAAGATTTGTTAAAAAAACTCGCTTTGGGTCGCCCCTTGCGTATCAAACTTGGCATGGACCCCACCGCCCCTGATTTGCATTTTGGGCATACGGTGGTGCTAAACAAACTGCGTGCTTTTCAAGAATTGGGGCATGAAGTGCTGTTTCTTATTGGCGACTACACCGCTCGCATTGGCGACCCCACAGGCAAAAACGCCACTCGTCCGCCCCTATCAGAAGAGCAGGTCAAGGCAAATGCCGAAACTTACGCCAAGCAAGTCTTTAAAATCCTAGATAAAGACAAAACTACCATTATGTTCAACTCTGACTGGTTCTCCAAAATGAGTGCAGGGGACATGATACAGCTGGCCAGCCAGCTTACCGTATCTCGAATGCTTGAACGTGATGACTTTTCTAAACGATACAACAGCCAAACGCCCATCGCCATTCACGAATTTTTGTACCCACTTGTACAGGGCTATGACAGCATTGCCATGGAAGCTGATGTGGAGATTGGCGGTACCGACCAGACCTTTAACGTGCTTATGGGGCGTACCCTACAAGGTCGTTATGGCAAAGAACCCCAAGTTTGTATCACCATGCCCCTTTTGGAGGGCTTGGACGGTGTCCAAAAAATGTCCAAATCGCTTGGCAACTACATCGGCATTGACGAACCTGTGGGCGTGATGTACCAAAAAATCCTATCCATGCCCGACACGCTCATCGCTCGCTATTTTGAGCTTTTGAGCTTTAAGCCGATGAGTGAAGTGAACGCTCTGCTTGATGACATGGCAAACGGTCGCAATCCCCAAGAATTAAAGAAAATCCTAGCCCATGAGCTCATTGAGCGTTTTCATGATAAAGAGTCTGCCGACAACGCCCACCGCTCGGCAGGCAACCGTCTGGCTGATGGCGAATTGCCGATTGATTTGCCAGAAGTGTCGCTCACGCTTGACGGTGCGGATAAGCTCTTTATCACCCAAGTGCTAAATCAAGCCAGCCTTGCCAAAAATTCTGCCCAAGCCAAAGATATGCTCTCTCGTGGGGCGGTCAAGGTAGACGGACAAGTTGTGGACGCAAGTTTTGCCCTAAGCGTGGGGCAAACGGTGGTGATACAGGCAGGGAAAAAGGCGTTTGCGAGAGTGAGTGTGGTTTAAAAGAAATATAGCCATATGAATTATCATATGGCTATTTCCGATGTTTAGTCATTGGTTCTATCCTTTATTTCCAAAGATAAACCAAGTACACTATTTGTGTTGTTTAGAGTCAAGCGTTTTTCTGTTACCTTTTGACGAAGAATGTCGCTTTTTGAATTGGCAAAAGCAAGAAATCTCTTTCTTGATATTATGAGTCTAACCGCAGTGGGCAAGAGTTCATATGACTTATCAAAGGCGGTTTCTATAAATTCATCATCATACAATCTTTCTTCGGCAACGCTTAAAAATCCGTGAACAAGTTTTGATTCTATTTTAGTCCAATGTTCATCAAGTAAAGCCTACATATTAGTAACTGCTTGCGATTCTTTTACACTTTCTGCTTTATCTTTAATTTTTTTTGGACAAAACTTTGCTTTTGTTTCTTAAATCATTAAACATAAGGCAACCCAAGTAATCAAAAACCCAAAATCACTATTAAAGTGCACGAACCTTATCAACACTCCATAGATAGTCTGGATTTTGGGATTTAGCATGTTCAAGTGCTGTCTTTTTGGCTTCACTTTCAGATGTGGCATTAACACTAAACCACTTATTGCCACCACTGCCACCATTTGGTTTTTTAAAGGTTAAATTTACGCTATATCTAGCCATTGTTAAAACTCCAAGTTAATTTAAGAAATGCTTATTTGAAAACAGAAAATTGTTTTCAGTTTCTATTTTAATTATTTATTATATGGTTGTAAATTGACGGTTTGGACAATTTACAATCCATTTTAGACACAAAAATAAATTTTAGGTAGGTTAATATGACCATTCAAGACAATATCCGCCATATTAGAGAAAGTTACAATCTTACCCAAGAAAATATGGCAGAACTTCTTAACATGACAGCAAGTGGTTACGCAAAAATTGAGCGTGGAGCAACACAGTTAAAATTTGAAAAGTTAGAAAAAATCGCTCAAATTCTTAATGTGGACGTTGTTGAATTATTAGAATTAGGCGATAGTGGTGATGTTGTCATACAGTTGCCAAATAATAGTGGCGATAATGCAACGGCAAATTATTATTTAAATGCCAATGAAAAGCTAGTATCTGAAATAGAAAAGCTTAATTTAAAAATAGAGCATCAAGCCCAATTATTGGTGAGCAAAGATGAATTAATTCTTGAAAAAGATAAACAAATCCAAGCGTTAAAAGATGTAATTGATTTATTGAAACAAGGTAAAAATTAGGCAAACCTACTATGACCCCAAAAACAGGCATCTACCGCCACTACAAAGGCAACCTTTACCAAGTGCTACACACCGCCCGCCATTCCGAGACCGAAGAGACCCTTGTCGTTTATCGTGCCTTATATGGCGATTATGAGGTGTGGGTACGCCCTTTGACGATGTTTTGTGAAAGTGTAACGATTGACGGCAAGACCTTGCCACGTTTTGAGCTTATTAAGGAATTATCATGAATTTTGAAATCATTGACCTTGTCATCGGCACAGGCAAAATGTGCGAGCGTGGGGCGTTGATTACCGCCCATTATACAGGCTATTTGGCGGACGGTACGGTGTTTGACAGCTCACACCATCGTGGGCAAGCCTTTGAGACTGTGATTGGCACAGGGCGAGTGATAAAAGGCTGGGATTTGGGTGTGCTTGGCAGTGAAATTGGGGCGAAACTGCTTGCCAAATGGGGCATAAGCGTGGAGTTGCCAGCGTGCGAGCCGATGAGAGTTGGCGGGAAAAGACGGCTCATTGTTCCTGCTTTTTTGGGCTATGGCGAGCGTGCGGTGGGTAAGATTCCACCCAACTCGGATTTGGTGTTTGAGATTGAGCTGATTGATGTCAAAACAAGAGATTAAATATTTATAAAAATCAATATCTTATAAATATTTTAAAAAAATTACCGCAAAAAGACTTTACAACCCAAAACTATCCTGTATAATACGCACTCATTCAAGCAATGGTTAGTTACAAAACACCAACAAAACAACTTTAATCTAAATAAAATTAAGAGTGAAGTTTGTTAAAGTTTGAATATTTCGAAAGAATTGATTTAAAAGTTAAGTTAAAAACAAACTTCTAAAAACTTTCAAAAAAAAATTAAAAAACCGCTTGACATCAAAATCCATTGTGATAGAATAGTCAGCCTTGATTGATGATACAGACGATGTATCACGTACT
>NZ_AUGF01000028.1 GCF_000426885.1 Moraxella caprae DSM 19149
CTAAGCCTTCAAGATACATATCTATTGCCATTTTTTTAATGTCATCGCTCTTATGTGAGGCATGTTTGTGTACAGAGAAATAATAACAACAGTCTTTGCACTTATAGCGTTGCTTACCATTATTAAAACCTGCTTTAACAAAAGAGGGTGATTGACACTTAGGGCAATAGGTGAATATTTGGCTCATTGGGTGTTTGCTTTGCTTATGATAGACTGTGTGGGTATTTTAGCTTATGTATTGTTGTTTGACAATGCCAAACAGTCTTATAATTCAGGCTCGACTCGTTCGCCTTTTTTATTGATAAAATAAATGTTATCATCGGCAATGACCATGGCAGAGCCTTCGGTAAAACTGCTGGCATAATCGTATTTGATGGGTAGGGCGATTTTGCCTTTGGTGTCGATGTAGCCATATTGCCAAATGGGGTCGCCATCGCTGTCGGTTTTGCCCGTGTCTTTGGCAACCAGAGCTAATTGCTCGCTAAAATCTTCGACATAGTCATAGTTGGGGGCGATTTTGGTTTGACCGTTTTTGTCCATAAAGCCCCATTTATCGTTGATTTTGACTGACACTAAGCCCTGTTCAAACCAGTTGCCTGTCTCATCAAAGCTCGGTTTGATGACGATGTTGCCTTTTTTGTCAATAAAGCCATATTTGCCGTTTTGGGTGATTTTGGCACGTCCTTCCCAAAAACTCCATGCGTCTTCAAAGGTAGGGCGAATGACGATGTTGCCTTTGGGATTGATGTAGCCGTATTTGCCTTGCTGTTTGACTAAGGCAAGCCCTTCATCAAAGTCGTGAGCATCTTCAAAAGTGGGGCGGATGATGACCTTGCCATCTTTGTTGGCAAAGCCATACACCGTACCATCGGTAATGACGGTCATGTTTTCGTTATACTGACAGTCGCTGGTGTACTCTTTGTAGCTAAAACCTGTCGGCAGTTTGGTATCATCTTCGCAGGCGTCGATGTCTTCTGATAAGTCGAAGAGAGCGTAATCGTCCGAATCGACGTTGTCTTCTGCGTTGACGACTGTCGTGGCAAAAACGGATAGGGCAAGGCATAGGGCAAGCTTTGAGCGAGAGATGGACGGGGTAAAAAAAGAAGAGTTCATGAATGATTCCAAATGAGAAAAAGTAATGAATGGAAAAACGGATTTATTGTACTTGACTTATTGTAAAATTTCAATCAAAGCCACTTTGAGTGACTCAATTGTATCATCATCAAGCAAACCGCCGTCTTTGTCAGACAGATAAAAGATGTCTTCGGCACGCTCGCCTAGGGTGGTGATTCTCGCCCCATGTACCGCCACGCCAAGCTTTGAGAAGACTTGCCCGATTTTGG
Organism: Moraxella caprae DSM 19149; assembly: GCF_000426885.1. Taxonomy (GTDB): domain Bacteria; phylum Pseudomonadota; class Gammaproteobacteria; order Pseudomonadales; family Moraxellaceae; genus Moraxella; species Moraxella caprae. The sequence goes on from NZ_AUGF01000028.1 coordinate 1,344, forward strand.
CAAGTAGGGCAGGGCGGTCTTTGGTGATGAGTGATAGGGCGTGATGACCTTGATGGGCAAAGGGGGTGGCACGCTCGATGTGTACCTGCGTGGGGACGTTAAAGTGTTTTAAAGTCAAGTTAAAACCAAAACTGGCACTGGCTATCTGGCACTTAGGAGCGTTGCCTGTGAGTGCTTGGCTAAGCTCGCTCACAAGCTCGTCTCGTCTGTCACTGGGGGTCAGAAAATCACTCATGAGCGTGCCATGCTCATCTCGTGCGGCAAAGCGGTCAATGAGTACATAGCTGTCTAGAGCGGACGGCACGCCATCGATGGTGGCACTGACGATGGTCGCATCCAGCACCGACAAGCCAAAACGGTCAAGCACGCACACGCTGATGGCGAACAAATCATCACGGTCGGGGGTGCAGATAAATAGCTGAATGGCGTCCAGTGCCAAATCGGTGTGGGAGCGAATGGTGATGATGGGGCGAGCGTCTTGGATGGCGGATTTTTGTTCTAAGATGACACGGCTTTGCCATGCGATGTCGAGTTTTTTGTGTTTTAAAAAATACTCATCACCTAGCTCGTCCCATAGGGCGTGCAAGGTGGTAGGGTCGATGTCGGTCAGTAGGGCTTGGGCTTTGCTCTTGCGACCGGTGATATAGACGTCTTTGTCCACGACGCCCATGCCAAGGTTTAGCACTCGTCTGGTGCTGATATAAAGCTGTTTTAACAGACTGGCTCGCCATGAGTTCCACAGCTCGCTGTTGGTGGCGTTCATGTCGGCAACGGTCAGTGCATACAGGTGGTTTAGCCTGCTGACACTGCCGACAAAATGGGCAAAGCGAGCAATGACATCAGGGTCGGAGATATCCTGCTTTTGGGCGGTGAGCGACATGGTCAGATGTTCACGCACCAGCCATGACGCAAACTGACTGTCGCTCTCGGCCATGCCGTGCGATGTACAAAATTCATACACATCAATCGCCCCGAGTTCGCTGTGGTTGCCTCCACGTCCTTTGGCGATGTCATGAAATAAGGCGACGATGACCAGTATGTCTTTGCGGTGGATTTGTTTATAAATCTGACTGACTAGGTCAAATTTTTGCTGATAAATCTCATTATCCACATCCGTCAAGCGGTGCAAAATGCGAATGAGTAGTAAGGTATGAGCGTCCACGGTGTAGCGGTGAAATAGGTCATACTGCATAAGCCCCATGATTTGCCCAAAGGCAGGCAGGTACGAGCCTAGCACGCCAAAGCGTTTCATCAGGCGTAGGCGATGAAATAGGTAGTTGGGTTCTTGCAGGTTTGCCAAAAATAGGGCTTGATGGGTAGGGTGCTGGCGGTAGTCATCATCGATGCGTGGCGTGGCAAGGTAGATGGCACGCAGGGTGTTGGCACTGATTTTTTTAATGCCTTGTTGTCCCATGACCAAAAAGATACGAAGCAGTAAGGCGGGATTTTTATCAAAGGCGTGTGGGTCATGCACGGCAATCTTGGGGTCGTGGCTTGGTAGTTTGCCTTGCTTGATGAGTACGTCCTTTGCCAGTCCGTCTTGGTGTAGGGATGAATCAATGGGGCTTGCCTGTTCGGTGATGGCATAAAAATGCTCATCAATGGGCGTGGTGATAAACTCAGGGTTTAGATAGTTTTCATTAAAATACGCACACAAAAGCTCAGAGAGACTGGCGGTGGTCATCGCATGGCGATAGTAGGTTCGCATGAGTCGCTCTAAGGCGTGCGTGATTTGGCGGTTGTCATCATCGGCATGTGCCAATCCCATGCTAACAGCGATGGCACGCTGACGATCAAAGAGCAGGCGGTCGTCATGGCGTGCGACATGGGTGTGTAGATGATGACGTAGGCACCATAAAAAGCGTTTGGCAGACTCTAAGGTGGCGTATTTGTCAGGGCTTAAAAACCCCACTTCAACCAAATCATGAAAATCCCGCACCCCGTCAAAATAAAACTTACCAAGCCACAAAATAATGTGCAAATCTCTTAGTGTACCAGGGGCGGTCTTGATGTTCGGCTCTAAGTTGTATTCGGTGGCGTTATGGGCAAGATAGCGGGCTTTGGATTCGCTCATCTTGGCACCAAAAAAGGCTTTGGCAGTCCACGCCCCTTTGACGGCAAGGGTTGGTACGTCGGTCAGTGTGTCATTACCGACCAAAAAACGGGCTTCTAAGAGGGCGGTTGCCACGGTATGCTCGGTGACGGCAGTCATCGTGTCGCTCACTGTCCGCACCGAGATGGCAGGCTCTATGCCGATGTCCCACAGGTCTGCCACGAACGTTTCTATCTGGGTTTGATGGCTGTCCGTGTCATCGCCTAGTATCAAAATGTCCACATCTGACGCTGGGAACAGCTCGCCCCGCCCATACCCACCAATGGCAAATAATCCAAGCTCGCTGTCTGTCCCAAATAATGCTTCAAATATGCTTACAAGTATGCTATCTACCGCCTGCGTTCGCCTAGCGATGTGGCTGTCTATCGTCTGTGTGGCGTGTATGCCCTGCTTGCAAATCTGCCTATCAATATCGGCATTTAGCTCATTTAGATAAGCCTTATAAGCGGCGGGAGTGTAGGGGGGTAGGGGTGGCAAGGGGGGTAAGTTGGTTTGGGTCATGGCGATCAGTGGCTAAATATTTGTCAAATTTGTCGTAAATTTATCTTTATTTTTGTAAGCAATTTTGTCAAAACAAGCAAAAACCCCTTGAAATATAAGCATTTCAAGGGGGTCTAGATATGGTAGGCGTAAACGGACTCGAACCATCGACCCCCACCATGTCAAGGTGGTGCTCTAACCAACTGAGCTATACGCCTAAAAGTGGTGCTATTATAACAGATAAATTTTAAATGGCAAGCACTTTTTACACTTTGTACATATTTAAATACCAACTCATGATGTCGTTGCCCCATAATAGGGCGATGATACCTGCAATGGCGATATAAGGACCAAAGGCAAAGGGATGGCTTTCGCCACGCATTCTCATCAACACCACGCCCACGATAGAGCCCAACACAGCAGATACAAGAATCAAAAAGGGTAACATGCTCACGCCAAGCCACGCTCCAATCGCCCCTAAGAGTTTAAAATCGCCTGCCCCCATGCCGTCTTTTTTGGTGATGAGTGCATAGAGTTTGGCAACCGACCAAAAGGATAAAAAACCAAGCAGTCCACCCCATACCGCAGAGCCAAGCGAAGTAAAGATATTTTGGGTGTTTGCAATAAGACCCATCATACCCAGCGGAAACACCAAACGGTCGGGCAGTAGCTGAGTATCAAAATCAATGCCAGTTAAAGCAATAAGTATCCACAGGTAGATAAGCCCCAAAGCACCTGCGATATTTGCCCCAAGTGTATAAATCACCAAAACGGACAGTAAGGCGGTAATGAGTTCCACCGATGGATAACGCATGCTAATGGGATTACCACAGCCAGAGCATTTACCACGCAACAGAATTAGCCAGCTTAATACAGGAATGTTTTCATAAGCACGGATTTGGTGGTTGCATTTGGGACAACGAGAGGGCGGAAAGGATAGGCTAATGGGTATGTCATTGGCGATAACATCTTGAATGGGTTTGACATGCTTGGGGTTAAGGTCGGATTGAGTGCCTAAAAACCATGCCGTATCTTTACGCCATTCACGATTCATAATAAGTGGCGTACGGTGAATCACCACATTTAAGAATGAACCAACACAAAGCCCTAGCAGTCCAGCTAGGGCAAGTGCCAACCATAAATTGTCTGATAAAAAGGTAGGGTAATTCATCATCCGATAACATCACCCATCATGAAGATTGGTAGATACATGGCGATAACTAAACCACCAATAACCACGCCTAAAAATGCCATAATCATGGGTTCCATCAAACTGGTTAAGCCATCAACGGCATTATCCACTTCATTTTCATAAAAAGTGGCAGCCTTATCAAGCATCTCTTCTAGACTACCTGCTTCCTCACCGATGCCGACCATTTGAAGTACCATGCTGGGAAATAAATTAGTGTTACGCATGGCAAACTGCATTTGCTGACCGGTGGCGACATCTTCTTTGACACGCTGTGTGGCTTCATAAAATACAATATTATTGGTTGCCCCTGCGGTAGAATCTAGGGCGTCAATCAAAGGTACACCAGCAGCAAAAGTGGTGGAGAGGGTGCGACAAAAACGGGCGATGATGGCTTGATAAACAATATTACCAAATATGGGTAGTTTAAGAGCCAATCTATCTAAGAAATTTCTAAATTTTTGGCTACGCAACTTAGCTTGGGTAAAAGACACAACAAGGATTGCTAGTACAATAAAAAATACCAAATAATATTTAACCATCCAGTTAGACATATTAACGACCATCTGGGTAAAGGCAGGTAATTCAGCACCAAAACCGGCAAACATATCAGCAAAGACTGGAACTACCTTAACCAATAGAATGGCGGTAACAATAATAGCAACAATGATAACCGCAATCGGATATTTCATTGCCTTTTTGATTTTGGCTTTGAGCATTTCGCTTTTTTCTTTATAGGTAGCGACACGCTCAAGCATGGTCTCTAACGCACCTGACTGCTCACCAGATTCAACCAATGAACAAAACAGGTCATCAAAGTATTTGGGGTGCTTACGCAGGGCAGTGGCAAAGTTGCTCCCTGCTTCAATATCCACCTTAACTTTTAATACAATTTCTTTCATGCTAGGATTGTCAAGCGAATCAGCCACAATCTCAAAGGCTTGGGTCAGTGGCACACCTGCTTTCATCATGGTGGCAAGCTGACGCACAAAGATAGCAATATCAATCGCTTTGATAGATTTTTTGATTTGAAAAAGAGGCTTGGATTTTTGTCTAACGTCTTGGACAACAATGCCCTGCTTTCGCAGTTGGGCACGAGCTAATTCAAGGCTCTTAGCGGTTAGCTCACCCTTGACGTTTTGTCCACGTCGGTTGGTGCCCGAGTATTTAAAATCAATTAACTGTTCAGTTGCTACTTTTGCCATGTGTGTGTCTCTTCATGCTTTGCCAATGCTGGCGATGTTGCAAGTTATGTGCCGTATTGTATTTTTAAATGAACCCAAAATAGGGTAATGCTGATGACATTTTACACCAAAACCCATCAAATTGTAAATAATGTATCACAAAACTTGCACAACATTCGTGGTTTTCGGTAGGGTATAAACCGCCGTTTATGCCATAAAAAATAAACGGTTTATTTTTTTGGTTAAATGGTATAAATATTGTCTAGTGCATGGCCGTTTCTTTAAAAATCTGTCATCTCAAAAGATAAATTCTTGTCAATTTGTTTCATTACGCTTACAATGACTAAAAATAAACCCCATTCTTAACTTTACATAAGCGATTGATTTATAAAGGGCGATTTTTAATTCGCCCCTACAACCCAAGAAATAATTATGGGATAATCAATAAGTTATTATTTTAAGTTGAGATTGAAGTAAAAGTAATAATAAAAATAACCACAAATTATCCCATGACAATCCTTGCCCCCACCCAATATCCCATTACCGCCCTTGCAGGCGTGGGTCAACCGTTGGCAAAAAAACTTGCCGAGCTTGACATTCATCGCATTTTTGATTTACTCATGCACCTGCCCCGAGATTATGAAGACCGTAGCCGTACCGTGCCGATGAATACGGTAGAAAATGGGCAAGTGTGCATGATTGCAGGGGTCATCACGGACGTGGCGAGCAATAAAGGACGGCTGTCGGTGTGCCTAGAAGACAGCACTGGCATGGTTGTGTTGCAGTTTTTTAAAACCTATCCGACGCTGTTGCAAACCATGACCGTGGGGGCGAACATCACCGCATTTGGCGAGATAAAGGTCAGTCGCTATGGCGTGCAAATGGCTCACCCAGAGTACCACATTACAGGGACAAAGACCTTTGAAAGTGGGCTTTTGCCCATTTATTCGACCGTCAAAGGACTTCACCAAAACAAACTGCGTCAGCTTGTCCGCACGGCTCTTAATGCCGTCCGCCAAACACCTTTAACTTGCCTGTCTGATGATGATTTTAACAGCGTGGGCGTAAGCGTGCAGGGCGATTTGTTGTCCGCCTTGAGTGCCATACACCTGCCCGACCCACAGGCGGACATTTTTAGCCAAACGGCACTTTTGACAGGGCTAAAAGACCGCACCCACCCCGCTTGCCAAAGGCTTATTATAGAAGAGCTTACCGCTCATCAGCTTGTGTTTTTGTGCCGCAAGCAAAACCTACACGCCCACAAAGCCCCTTTTTGCGAGCGTGTCAGTCCGCTTGCTGATAGGCTTGTGGCGAGCTTGCCCTTTCGCCCGACCAACGCCCAACAGCGTGTTGTTAGCGAGATAGTTGACGACCTTGCCACCAGTACGCCCATGCTCCGCCTTGTGCAAGGGGATGTGGGGGCGGGCAAAACGCTTGTGGCAGGTCTGTCAGCGTGCCATGCCATTGACAGCGGTTGGCAAGTGGCAATCATGGCACCGACCGAGATTTTGGCAGAACAGCACTTGCTTAACTTTAAAAAATGGTTTGAGCCGATGGGTATTGGCGTGGGCTGGCTTGCCGGCAAACAGACTGCCAAAGAACGCAATGCCAGTTTAAGTGCCATTATCAATAATGACGTACAAATCGTGGTTGGTACGCACGCCCTGTTCCAAGACGGTGTGGCATTTGCCAAATTGGGGCTTGTTATCATTGACGAACAGCACCGTTTTGGCGTGGAGCAACGATTGAAACTCGTCAGTAAAGGCGTGGCAAACAGCACCCCACATCAGCTTGCCATGACCGCTACTCCCATCCCTCGCACGCTTGCCATGAGTATGTATGGCGACATGGACGTGTCGGCGATAGATGAGCTACCACCCAACCGCACGCCCATTACCACTGTTACCATTAACCGAGACCGCCGTGATGAAGTGATTGAGCGGATACGCATCAACTGCAAAAACGGCAAACAAGCCTACTGGGTGTGTCCGCTCGTGGAAGAGTCCACCGCCCTAGACGCACAGTCGGCAGAGCTGTTATATGAAGATTTGTGCGAGCGGTTGGACATACGGATAGGACTGGTACATGGCAAAATGAAAGCCAGTGATAAGCAAGCGGTGATGAATGATTTTAAACAAGGCGACATTGACCTACTGGTCGCCACCACCGTGATAGAAGTGGGCGTGGACGTGCCAAATGCGTCTCTTATGGTAATAGAAAATGCCGAACGGCTCGGCTTATCTCAGCTCCACCAACTGCGTGGGCGTGTGGGGCGTGGTTCGGAAAAGTCCTTTTGTGTGCTACTCTACCAAATGCCCCTATCGCCCACAGGCATCGAGAGGCTCAATATCCTAAGGGATAGCACGGACGGCTTTGTCATCGCCCAAAAGGACTTAGAATTGCGTGGGGCAGGCGAGCTACTGGGCAAACGACAAACAGGCGACATGGGCTATTATCTGGCGGACATCGTGCGAGATGAGAGACTGCTTGACATCGCTGAGCAGTTGGCAAAACATCTCATCAGCCAACCCAACAAAACCGCACTCGCCCAAGCGATGATAGGGCTGTGGCTAAAGGATAGTGGGGAGTTTGTGGGGGCGTGAATATTATGCTAAAATTACCCTTTTAAAAAGGAAAAATCATGTCAAACCTAATCCCAAGCCAAACAGGACTGACCCTACGCCTTACCGATACGCCCATCAATCTAACCAATAAACTGCTCGCCCATACAGGGGTAAAGGGCATTAGTGAGATGAATGATGATGAGCTGTGGGAATGGTGGCTTTCACTTGATGATGAGTGGAAGTTTTTATTGATAAGGCGCGGATTGAAATTGAAGTTATGGCACAATAAGGATTGGAAATTTAACAGAGTGTATCATTATCAAACAGAGTTTGATTGGCTTAATCGTGAGTTGGTGTTTGGTTGCCTAAAAGCATTACGAAAATTGGTTAAGATTAATTTGGGAAATGGCAAAAACCAAGACCTATCCGTGCTTACAAATTTAACGCAATTAACAAGGCTTAATTTGGGCAACAACCAAATCCAAGACATATCCATACTTATTAATTTAACACAATTAAAAAAGCTTGATTTAAATTGCAACCAAATCCAAAACCTATCTGTGCTTGCTAATTTAACAAAATTAACAACACTTTATTTAAGTTTCAACCAAATCCAAGACACTACACCACTTGCTAATTTATCGCAATTAATAGAGCTTGGTTTGGGCAACAACCAAATCCAAGATATTTCTTCACTTGCTCATTTAACACAGTTGAGATTTCTTAATTTAAATTGTAACCCAATTAAATCCCAAGACATAAAATGGCTACAACAGCAACTTCCAAATTGTAGAATTTATTTTTAGTATAAAAAATGCAAACCCAAGCCCTATTTGACAATATCCCACAGCATATTATCGCAGAATGAAATAAAGCCACGCACAGCATTGTGATTGCGGTGGCGTGGTTTACTCGTGCCGACTTTTTTGAAATTTTAATTGCCAAAGCCAAAAGCGGTGTGCGAGTGCAACTGATTATATCAAATGACCGCATCAACAAAGGCGATAAAGTCAAAATCAATCACGATGAGTTAAATCATTATCCAGATTGCCAAACTTATTGGATTGGGGACGGCAATAAAGCACTAATGCACCATAAATTTTGTGTGATTGACAAAATGACTGTGATTACAGGGTCATTTAATTGGAGCAAAAAAGCTGAGAAGAATAATTTTGAAAACATTACCATTAGTCAAGATGCGATTTTGGCAAAAGCATTTTATCAGGAGTTTTATAAAATTATTGGCAAACCTATGCCCAATAATGAAATCGTTTTGCCAGTCGCTCAAATTATCAAACGCCTAGAAATTTTAAAAAATTATGTGATATTGGAAGATTTGGATGACATTACCAGAGAAAACCAAAAATTAAAACAATTTGACAGCGAACAGGACATTAGCGAGATTTATCATGCCATTAAAAAAATGCAGTTTAGTCATGCTATTGGGCTGATTGATGATTTTATCAAAAAATATCACAGCGTTGCCATTTATCAAGATGTGGATATTATGGCGTTGAAATTGGAAATTCGGCTATTAGAACATGAAATCAATTTATACGACAGCGAAAAGGCGGAATTAGAAAAATTGCTTGCCGATTTTAATCATCAGCACAGCATGAATTTGGGTGATTTAATCAGTGAAATTTTATCTTTGCGAAAACAACTTGCCAAACAGCAAGGCGACCAAAATGCCTACGATGAAGCCAAACAAGACGAGCAAACATTTAATGAGCAGTTGGACAAAGAAAAAGCCAAAACGCATTATGAACTAAATACCGATGAACAAAAACGCCTAAAACAAGCCTACCGCAAAGCCAGTCAAATATGCCACCCCGACCGTGTCAATGACGAGCAAAAGGATATGGCAATGGCGGTGTTTAATGAGTTGCGACAAGCCTATGAACAAAATGACCTAAAAACGGTGGAACGGATACTTGATGATTTGCAAAAAGGGATATTTAAGGCTCGCTCAGAGACCGTCAGCCAAAGCGACAAATTAAAACTCATCAAAAGTCAATTATCCCAAAAGCTGGATAATCTTAAACTTATCATTGATGAGATTAAAGCAAGTCAAAGCTATCAAGTGGTAAGCAGTATCGATGATTGGCAGGAGTATTTTGATAATCAAAAAATGGAGCTGATAGGGCAGAAAGATAGGCTAAGGGAGCTGATAAAAACACGGATGTGAAGTAGCACAAATACCCTTGACAATCCCCCTGACCTTGCTACAATGCTGTTTTTACCACTCATAAAATCACCATGAACAAGCCGACTTTTAATCCCAAAAATCCCTTATTGTGGGCGATGTGTGCCATTGCCCTTGTGGTGTTTGGTGTGCTAATAGGGCGACTGACCGCCAAGTCGTCAGAGACTGCTCGTCCCACATCTGCCACGTCCATTGACGCACCCGATAACATCAAAATCGCCATGACCGTGCAAGCGACCACACCAAGCCCCATGCTTGTATCAGACAGCGTGTCTGCCAGTGGTGTGATGAGTGCCAAAGAGACTGCCGAAGTCAGTGCCAAAATCACAGGGGCGACCATTGAGCAGGTACTCGTTGAAGTGGGTGATTATGTCAAGGCGGGGCAGGTGCTTGCCGTGCTAGATAAAGACACCATGAGTGAGAATGCGGTGCAGGCACAGGCGGATTATGAGCAGGCAAGGGCGAGCCGTGAGCAGGCACAGGCGGATTTGGCACGCGTGGAGCCACTGCTTGCCATTGATGCGGTCAGCCGTCAGCAAGTGGACAGTTATCGCACCGCCCTAAAACAAGCCCAAGCGACCGAAAAGGCGAGTTTGGCACGCCTTAGCACCGCCAAAAGCAACCTAAATAACACCCAAATCACTGCCCCTGTGGCAGGGATTATCAGTGCCAAAAACGCACAGGTGGGCGTATTGGTCGGTGGCACACCGCTATTTAGTATCATCAAAGGCGGACGGCTCGAATGGCAAGCGACACTCTCGCCTGCCGATGCCGAGCGTATCCATGTCGGACAGCAGGCACAGGTCATGGTGGGCGATGAGAGTGTGGCAGGGCAGGTTACTCATCTGTCGCCAACCGCCAATGCAGGGCGTGAGATAGTCGTGCATGTCGCCATGCCCGCCCACTTCGCCCTAAGAGCAGGGACATATCAGCGTGGACAGTTCGTGCTAGGCAGTCAAAGTCATCACGCCATACCCAGCTCGGCGGTCATGAGTACGGACGGCTATGACTATGTGTGGCAACTTGCCAAAACTGACCAGACGGACATTTACCAAACCCGACGCCAAAAAATCACCGTTTTGGCTCGTGAGCAAGACAAGGTGGCGATCGATTTGCCGTCTGATACGCTCATTGTGGCAAATGGGGTGAGTTTTTTAAATGAAAATGATTTGGTAAATATCGTCATGACACAAGACATGGCAGGGGATAAGGCAGGGCAACCATGAATTTTTCAGCCTATTCTATCAAAAACCCCTTAGTGGCGATTTTGTTATTTACCTTGTTTACACTCGGTGGATTGCTTGCTTTTAACAACATGAAAATTCAGCAATTCCCCGACATTGATGTGCCTGCCGTCATCGTTACGGTGGCGTATTCAGGGGCAAGCCCTGCCCAGCTAGAAACAGACGTCGCCAAAAAAATAGAAAACAAAATCACGTCCATATCAGGGGTCAAGCACATTCGCTCGACCTTGCAGACAGGCGTGGCAACGGTACATACCGAATTTGCCCTAGAAAAAGACCTATCAGAGGCGGTCGATGACGTGCGTTCGGCACTAGATGAGATTAGCAGTGATTTGCCGGCTGCTGCCGAAGAGCCGATTATCACCAAGGTCTCTACCGCAGGCTTTCCTGTGGCAGGCTATTCGGTGGCGTCTGATAACATGAGCGAGGCGGAGCTGTCGTGGTTTGTTGATGATACATTAAACAAACGCCTATCTAATGTCGCAGGCGTGGGGACGATGAGCCGTGTGGGCGGTATCGAACGCCAAATCATCGTCGCCCCTGATGTGGTAAAGCTAAATGGTTGGGGGCTACCCATTGGTAATTTATCCAACCAAATCAGTGCTTCACAGACAGATGCCACAGGTGGCACCGCCAAAATCGGTGGTGGTATGCAGACCATTCGAGTGCTAGGGGCGGCACGCAGTGTCGAGGAGCTGGCTCATATCCAAGTCGTTACCCCAGCAGGGGGCGTGCCATTAGGTCAGCTTGCCAGTATTGATGACGCTCATGCCGACCGAAGTAGCGTGGCAAAGTTGGACGGACAGACGGTGGTCGCGGTCAATTTTACTCGCTCACGTGGGGCAAGTGAAGTGGATATGGTAAAGGGTATTGATGATGAGCTTGCCAAACTCGCCCAAGAGATGCCGCATATCCGTGTCCAAAAAATCTATGACAATGCCCAGCCGGTGTTTGAAGATTATAATGCCAGCATGAAAATGCTCATCGAAGGCTGTATCTTGGCGGTGGTTGTGGTGTGGCTGTTTTTGCGAAACTGGCGAGCGACTTTGGTGGCGGCAGCGGCACTGCCGTTGTCTATCATACCGACCTTTTTGGCGATGTATGTGTTTGATTTTAGTTTAAATATCATCTCACTACTTGCCTTGTCGCTCGTCATCGGTGTGTTGGTTGATGATGCCATTGTCGAGGTGGAGAACATCATGCGACACCTACACATGGGCAAGACCCCGTATGAGGCGGCGATGGAGGCGGCAGATGAGATTGGGCTTGCGGTGGTGGCGACCACGTTTACGCTCATTGCCGTGTTTTTGCCGACTGCTTTTATGAGTGGGGTGGTGGGGCAGTTTTTTAAGCAGTTTGGGTGGACGGCGGCGATTTCGGTGTTTATCTCGTTATTGGTGGCACGTTTGGTTACGCCCATGATGGCGGCATACATCCTAAAACCTGAACAGCCTAAAACCGAAACGACAAGCAAAACCATGACTACCTATCTCAAACTGGTGTCATGGACGTTAAAGCACCGCTTTATCACGCTTGGGGCAACCATTGTGCTGTTTATCGGTTCGTTGGCGATGGCAGGGCTACTCTCGGGTGAGTTCGTGCCAGCAGATGACAGCGACCAGACCCAGCTCACCTTAGAGTTAACCCCTGATGCGGTGCTAAAAGACACGACCGTCATCGCAGACATGACTGCCGAGCGTATCCGCCACATCGATGGCGTGCAGTCGGTGTTCGTGTCGGTGGGGACGGCAGGCGGTGGGGCGGACAGTCGCAATGCATCCGCAGGAGCGGAAAATAATGCCACGCTCAATGTCGTGCTTGCCCCACGTGGCAAGCGTCCCACAAAGACAGAGATAGAACACGCCATATCGGACGTCATCAAGGGTGTGCCGTCTGCTCGCTTTACGGTGGGTATGTCGGCAGGAGGCGATACAGGCTATGGGTTCTCGCTACGCTCAGATAACCCCAGACTGCTAGAAGAGACGGTGGATAAAGTCATGGCGGAGATTCGTGGACTGCCGAGCGTTTCATCGGTGAGCAGTAATAAGCCGTTGCCTAAGCCCGAGCTTGCCGTTATCCCTGACCCCATGCGTATGGCAGATAAGGGTGTTACCACGCAGTCGCTTGCCGATACCTTGCGTATCGCCACACAGGGCGACTATGAGCAGGCACTCTCTAAGCTAAGCCTTGACACACGCCAAATCCCCATTGTCGTGCGACTGCCTGACAGCGTGCGTGCCGACCCTGTGGCGTTGTCTAGCCTATATGTGCCAAGCAGTACAGGCAATGCGGTCAAGCTCTCGGAAGTGGCGGATATTGGCTTTACCACAGGCGAGGCGGAGATTCGCCGTCTCAATCGTGAACGCAGTATCAAAATCACGGTACAGTCCGAGCAGGAGTTAGGCGAGGTGGTCAGTGCTGTTAAGGACTTGCCAAGCCTAACCAACCTGCCTGATGGTATAAGTGCGATGGACGAGGGGCAGGCTGATAGTATGGCGGAGCTGTTTACAGGCTTTGTCATTGCGATGGGTGTGGGGATATTTTGTATTTTTGGCGTGTTGGTGCTACTGTTTCACAAAGTGTTACAGCCCTTTACTATCCTCATGGCGTTGCCGTTATCTATCGGTGGGGCGTTGATTGGCTTGGTGGTAACAGGGTCTAGCTTGTCCATTTCGTCCATGATTGGCTTTATCATGCTCATGGGTATTGCCACCAAAAACTCTATCCTGCTCGTGGATTATGCCATTATTGCCGAGCAACAGGGCAAATCTCGCCTAGATGCGATACTGGACGCGTGCCGTAAGCGGGCTCGCCCTATCATCATGACGACCATTGCGATGGGGGCAGGTATGTTGCCACTAGTGTTCGGCTGGGGTGGGGTGGATTCGACCTTTCGCCGTCCGATGGCGGTGGCGGTGCTGGGTGGTCTTATCACGTCCACGTTTTTAAGCCTTGTGGTGATACCTGTTGTTTATACACTCATGGACGATGTGGGACGGTGGTTTAAAAAGTCTAAGACGACTTAATCTAAGACGATTTAATGGGTCAAAACCACGTCAAAGGGCGTGGTTTTGTTTTTGAACTTAGATTTTCCATACAATTCTCGCCTAATCTTCCACCATCATGCCCTTATCCAATAGTATCCGCCCCTTTGGCGTTCGCTGAATATAACCTTGCTGAATAAGATATGGTTCTATCACGTCTTCAAGCGTCCCTCTATCCTCCGCCATCGCCGCCGCAATTGCCTCCACACCCGCAGGTCGCCCATCAAAACGCTCTTTTAGCATGGACAGATAACGCCTATCTAAGTGGTCAAGTCCTTGCTTATCCACCGAAAGCATATCTAGGGCAAGGCTTGCCATCTGCCCTGTTACCACGCCATCGCCCTTGACCTCAGCATAATCACGCACACGCCGTAACAGACGGTTGGCGATACGAGGCGTACCACGAGAACGTCTGGCGACCTCGACCGCCCCCATCTCCTCCATGTCAATCCCCAACAGGCGTGCCGAACGTCTCACAATGGTCGTTAAATCCGCCACATCATAAAATTCAAGGCGTTGGACAATGCCAAATCTATCACGCAAGGGCGATGTCAAAAGCCCTGCCCGAGTGGTCGCTGCCACGAGCGTAAAAGGGGGTAGGTCAAGTTTAATGGAGCGGGCGGCAGGGCCTTCGCCGATCATGATGTCAAGCTGAAAATCCTCCATCGCAGGGTAGAGTATCTCCTCGATGACAGGCGATAGGCGATGAATCTCATCGATAAACAGCACGTCCCCTTCTTCTAAGTTGGTGAGCATGGCAGCCAAATCGCCCGCCCTCTCTAACACAGGGCCACTGGTGGAGCGTAGATTTCCGCCCATCTCACGGGCGATGATGTTGGCAAGGGTGGTCTTACCCAAACCCGGGGGGCCAAAAATGAGCGTGTGGTCTAACGCCTCCCCCCGTTGTCTGGCGGCAGTGATAAACACTTCCATCTGCTCACGCACTTTGGGTTGTCCGATGTAGTCAGATAGGGTAGTGGGGCGAATGGCACGGTCGAGATTGTCGTCTTTTTTGGTGTTGGGGTCGATTAGGCGGTTATGATTCATGATGATGTTATTAAATTAAAAAGGACTATTATAAAGAAAAATGCAGGCAATGTGATGATTTTATGAATTAATTTTTCAAAAAGCACAGGTAGAATCCCATGCCAAATCAAGTTTAGCAATGAAACACAACTGTTGCTGTATCATTGCTAAACTTGATTTTTAAACACAATTATTCTACATTTTTGGTCAAATTTGAGATATTGTTTTAAAGATTTATGGGTATGATAGTGCCGTTAATTTAGTCAATAAGTCGGTTATCGCCCATGCTTATGTCAGTATCCCCCAAAAGTCTTGCCAAGTCTGCTGTTGCCACTGTCCGTTGTGAGTTGATGATGCGTTGTCATGGCGTTGATGTGGCAGATGTCGCTAAATTATTAAAAACTTTTATCATTATTTTGGTAACTTGTGTTACCGCAAGCCTACCCATGCAGACCCATGCCAAAAGCACCAAAACCGCCAAAGCCCACACCATCAGTGCCAATGACGTGGCAGACATTCGGGTAACCAAATACGAGTTGGCATTGGTGCAAGTCATGGCAGAGATATGCCCACAGATGTTAAGTGGACGACAAAAGAGCCAGTTTTATGAAGCCTATAACAATCAGCTTCGGGTATTCATTCCTAGTGCTGACGACCCCGAAGAGATATTGGATTATCTGTCCACACAGCAAGATTACCGAGCGGTACTCCAAAGCGTGCGTTCATGGACAAAAAGTTTCCCCCAAAACGAAAACCGAGAACTATGCACTGATTTTGCTAATGTGAGCCGAGCATTTTAAAGCAGTTTGGACTGGATGACCAAAAACAATTTTATATTTTTAGTAAAGTTTGGTATAGTTAGCACTTTTTATGCATAAATTTGAGTGAATTTGCGGTATGATGACTTTTTTTAAGAAAACTTCCCTAGTCTTGGCATTTTTGACAGTCTCTGTCACCGCACTTGCCAATAACGGCATTAATCCCCCCAAGCAAGACAATGCTGCCTATGTACTCATGGATTATGACACAGGCACAATACTTGCCCAAAATAACGCCAACGAACCACTGCCCCCAGCGTCATTGACCAAGATGATGACCGGTTATATCTTAGAGCAAAAACTGCTCTCAGGTGAACTGTCTGAGACCACGCCCATCAAGGTCAGCGAGAAGGCATGGTGCCGTGGATCAAGCAGTCAGTCATGTATGTATGTGCCACTGGGTGAGAGTGCTACCGCCATTGACATGCTACGGGGTATCATCATACAGTCGGGTAATGATGCGTCTATTGCCGTGGCGGAGCATATCTCAGGGTCAGAATCTGCCTTTGCGGTGATTATGAATGATGAAGCCGCCAAGCTAGGCATGACCAATACTCACTTTGCCAACGCCACAGGCATGCCCGCCGAAGGACATCGCTCATCGGCTCAGGATTTGGCAGTATTGGCACGCACGGTCATCAAGAACTCAGCACAGTACTACCCCATTTATAGCGAAAAAGAATTTACTTATAACAACATCAAACAAGGCAACCGCAACGCCTTATTGTTCACGGATGCCACCGTTGATGGTCTAAAAACAGGACACACCGCCGAGTCGGGTTATTCATTGGCGGCGTCAAGTCACAAAGATAACATGCGTCTGATTGCCATCGTGCTTGGGGCAAAGAGCATGCAAGCCCGTGCCGACCAAGCTCGTGAACTGCTGGACTTCGGCTTTGGGCATTTTACCAATGTGATGGTTGCCCCTCAAGGCACAGACGCAGGGGCGATACCTGTGAAGTTTGGCAAGGCAGATACGGTAACTGCCAGCACGCTAAGCGACCTAAAAGTACTCACCACTAAAAACCAAACGGGCAATTTTACCACTGCCATCAAACTCAATGACAGCATTACCGCCCCCATCAAAAAAGGGCAAGAGCTTGGTCAGATGATGGCAGTCATGGACGGCAAGACCGTTGCCAGTACACCCATCATCGCAGGTGATGACGTGGAGCAGGCGGGCTTTGTCAGTCGTATGTGGGAGAGTTTGGTGGATTGGATAAAAGGGTTGTTTTAAAATTTTAAAACTGTTTTAAAGGTTTGCAAAAATTATCTTAAAACACCATTTAAAAAACCATTCGTTATTATAAATCGGGGCATGCCCCCGATTTTTTTTGGACTTAAATTGTCAAGATGATGGTATTTTAAATCATTTTTTAAAAATAACAGTATCAATAAATTTTACCGCCGATAAATATCTGTCGTGATAGTCTTTATCGTTAATAATATGTGGGGTAATTTGATGTTTGTCAAATAATCTCATGAGCGTCTTTGAGAAAGCACTGCGTTCATCGTCCGAGCCTAATGACCGCATTCCGTCTGCGACCCATTTGACATTATTGTCAAGCATAATGGTATAATCCATTTTGACATTTTCACAAAATGCCGTTAATAAAGGATGAGTGCGATTTTCATACGTTTCACAAAAGGCTTGGGTGGTAATAAAATCGGTATCAATGATGGTAATGGGACTAATCGCGTTTTTTAGGGCGTTTTGAATTGCCAAATAATGCTGATTGGCAATAATGGGATAATCGCTGTGCTGTAGTCCAATCTCTGTACCGCCCAAATCGCTGTGGGTGTAGAGTCGCCCCATTTCTAAGACAAAATTTGCCCCATAATGATTGGCAAGTTTATGTACGAGCGTGGTTTTGCCCGAGCTTTCACCGCCCACGATACAGACGGTTTTGGTGTAGTTTTGTTTGGCGGACGGGGCGATGGCATGAAAATGAGCAATGGGATTTTGATAAATGGCGGTGCTATTATAATGATTATCGGGTAATAGGGCGGTTTGGTGGGCTTGGTTCTTTAAAAGATTATTTTCGGCAAATGATTTGATAAATAGGGTGGGCGTGTCATTGATTTGTAGGGCGTTAATAATCACATCAATCAGCGATGTATCAGAGTTTGGCTCATCATAAGCCCAAGTTTGCCCATTTAAATCAGTCAAATTTAAACCATCAGCCGTATGCACTTTAATAAACCCAAAAAACTCACACGCCACTTGCACGGCTCGGGCTTTGTCTTCCAAAGTTGGCTTAAAGGGGCTGTCACCGTCTTTGGGTAATACCACGATGTGCAAAGTATCCACTTGCCCTGAGGCGTGATTGATGTCCGCCAAATGCCCCAAATGCAAAGGCTCAAAATGTCCGATAAGAATGCCTGTGTTCATTATGTCACCTTTTTGTAATGTTAAGTGAAAATCGTAAGATTGGGTAAAATTGCTTGAAAATCATGGTGTTGGCTGTTATCTTAAACATTCTTTTCAACCAATTTTATTTATATTATACGCAAATTTGTGAAGGTAATAGTAAATAAAAGTAACAAATAAGGTTTTATCATGGCGCAAGCAAAATTATACAAATTACATCGTTCACGTCATCATCGCATGATAGCAGGCGTGATGGGCGGTATCGCAGAGTACTTGGGTTGGTCGCCCACGATGGTGCGACTTCTGTTTGTCATCATCTCGGTCGCCAGTGCTGCCGTGCCAGGGGTGCTTATCTACTTTATCCTATGGATAGTCATGCCAAAGGCGACGGCAAATTCGTATGTGCCAGAGGCTGATTATCAGCAGGTGCGATAAATCCCCTTGAAAAATCCGCCCCCCATCCCTATTTTTATCCTGTTAATGAGGGCGTGCCAAACCTTGATTACATTGGTTCTGGTGCGTCCAGTTTTAAGATTTTGCGTGTATTTTTGTGCAAAAAATGGCTAAATTTTGTGGCTCGAAGTCAAATCCCTTGTTGATATGATTATATCAACTGCGGGCTTTTCCTAGAAAAACGTGCGATTTTTCTCATTTTCTTGCAACAAAAACCAAGATTTGGCACGCCTTTGACAGGATATTTTTATGACCATCAAAAACCACACCTTTGAAACCGAAGTCAATCAGCTTCTGCACCTTGTAACGCACTCACTGTACTCAAATCCTGACATTTTTGTCCGTGAGCTGGTGTCTAACGCCTCTGACGCTTGTGACAAATTACGCTTTTTGGCAACCAGTGATGACAGTCTTTATGAAAATGATGGCGAACTTGCCATTAAAATTGAGATTGACAAAGATGCTAAGACCTTGACCATCAGTGATAATGGCATTGGCATGAATGAAGCGGACGTGATTGACAACCTAGGCACGATTGCCAAATCAGGCACCAAAGCCTTTTTGGACAAATTATCAGACGCTGACAAAAAAGACGGCAACCTTATCGGACAGTTTGGTGTGGGCTTTTACTCTGGCTTTATCGTGGCGGAAAAAATCACGGTAGAAACTCGTAAAGCTGGCGAGCCAAGTAGTGAGGGCGTACGCTGGGTATCGGACGGTACAGGTTCATTTACCACCGAAACCATTGACAAGCCTACCCGTGGCACTTCCATTACCTTGCACCTAAAAGATGAATTTGTGGAGCGTGAAGACGGCGAGTACAGCTACCTTGACCGCTACAAAATCAAGTCGCTCGTAAGCAAATATTCTGACCACATCAGTCTGCCCATTCAAATGCGTAAAGAAGTGTGGCAAGAAGATGCCGAGCAGGACGAAAACGCCCCTGTGCCAAATGGCGAGATGATTTTGACGGACGAGTGGGAAACCATTAACAAAGCATCCGCCCTATGGACACGCACGCCAAGCGAGATTGGCGATGATGAGTACAGCGAGTTTTATAAAACCGTAAGCTATGATTTTGATGAGCCACTGACTTGGACGCACAACCGAGTAGAAGGGCGTGTGCAGTACACTCAGCTTCTATATATCCCCAAAAAAGCCCCATTTGACCTATACGCCCGTGAACAGCAACGTGGGCTAAAACTCTATGTCAAGCGTGTGTTTATCATGGACGATGCCGAACAGCTTCTCCCCATGTACCTACGTTTTGTCAAGGGTGTGATTGACAGTGCTGATTTACCGCTCAATGTCAGCCGTGAGATTTTGCAAGAGTCTCGTGATGTCAAATCTATTCGTGAAGGCAACGCCCGCCGTGTGCTGACCCTATTGGCAAGCCTAGCTAGTAGCGAAGATGAAGCCAAACAAGCCAAATTTGCCGACTTTTACAAAGAGTTTGGCGATGTCATCAAAGAAGGCTTGGGCGAAGATAAAGCCAACCAAGAGCGTATCGCCAAACTGCTCCGCTATGCCACCAGCACAAATGACAGCGTTGAGACCAGTTTTGCCGACTACAAGGCACGCATGAAAGACGGTCAAAAGGCGATTTATTATCTGACTGCCGAAAACCTAGTCTCTGCTAAAAACAGCCCACAATTAGAGCTGTTTAATAAAAAAGGCATTGAAGTTATCCTGATGACTTCAAAAGTGGACGAATGGGCAATGAACTTCTTGACCGAACTTGACGGCACGCCCCTACAAAATATCGCCAAAGGGGCGGTGGATTTGGGTGATTTGACCGATGATGCTGAAAAAGAAGAAGTTAAAAAACAAGAAGAAGCCTTCAAACCTGTGGTAGAACGCCTAAAAGGGGTGCTTGGCGGACGAGCCAAAGACGTGCGAGTAACAAGCCGTTTGGTGGACTCTCCTGCTTGCCTTGTTGTGGGCGATGGCGAGCTGACCCCACAAATGGCTCAAATGCTAAAAGCCATGGGACAGCCTGTGCCTGACGTCAAGCCCACTCTGGAAATTAACCCCACGCACCCGCTGATTGCACGTTTAGAGAACAGTGGCGATTTTGACGACCTAGCCGAAGTTATCTTTGACCAAGCCTTGATAGCAGATGGCGGACAGCCTGATGACCCTGCGGGGTATTTAAAGCGGATTAACAAATTGCTTTTGAAGTAATCGCTTTAATGCTTGTTTATAAAATACCCTGTTCATTTTGAACCGCACCCCAAAAGTTAGACACTTTTGGGGTGTTTTTGTGGGTACAAAGTAAATACCTTTATATGGCAAAACTATGGTATAATGACTGTTCATCTTTTTAAGCAAGTTGTTGCTTAGGGCGTGCCTGCCTTTGGTATTTGCAATGAAAAACAAGATTTAGCCATTTTTCATGCAAAAACATCATTTTATCTTTACAATATTTCTAAATTTTAAAAGTGTTATAAGGGCAGGCGCGCCCTAACATATTAATAACATTGTGAAATGTTAAACTCCCCATACAGGAACACATCATGAATACCCTCCACACCACCGAATCATCCGTAGACACCCATACAGATACCGCCAAACCCCAAGGCGAAAAACTGCAAAAACTCCTAGCACGCATGGGCTTGGGTTCACGTCGTCAGTTAGAAGAAATCATCAAAACAGGACGAATCTCCATCAACAGCAAAACTGCAACGCTGGGCGACAGAGCCAGAGTGAGTGATGAGATTCGTATCGACGGGCGACTGGTACGTCTTAAAGCTGAACGTGAGAAACGTCGCCGTGTCATCGCCTACTATAAGCCCGAAGGCGAGATTTGCTCCATGTCCGACCCCGAGGGTCGCCCCACGGTGTTTGACCGTCTGCCCAAGCTGACAGGCGACAGATGGGTGATGGTCGGCAGGCTAGATATTAACTCATCAGGCCTGCTACTGTTTACCAATGATGGCGAGCTGGCTCATCGTCTCATGCACCCATCTAGCGAAGTGGTGCGTGAATACGCCGTGCGTGTGCTTGGCGAAGTTACCCCAGAGATTGCCCAAAATCTGACCCGTGGCGTTGAGTTGGAAGATGGCATGGCACGCTTTGATGACATCAAAGAAGGCGGTGGCATGGGCGTGAATAAATGGTATCACGTCACCATCAAAGAAGGTCGCAAGCGTGAAGTTCGCCGTATGTTTGAGTCCCAAGAGCTTAAAGTCTCACGCCTGATTCGCACCCGTTATAGCACCATGATATTGCCCAAAGAGCTAAAAACAGGACGATTTATTGAGCTTGACGCCAAAGCCATTGATGCCCTTGTCTCATCGGTAGGTCTGCGTTCTCGCCAAGGTACGGGACTAAATGCGTCCGCTAGGGAAAAACAAGCCCGCATCCATAAAAAACCCTTGCCTGCTCGTGAAGTTCGCCAAAAACGCACCCACAAAGGCAAAAGCGAGCGAAAAAGAGCCGATGACAGACAAAGCAGAAGCGAACGTAAAGGAGGGCAAGCCCCTGCGTTTGGCAAGGCGAAGTTTTATAAAGTGTAAATTATTATGCCTTTATCGCCAAACCGCCCGAATACTTTTTATGGCATTCGGGCGTTTTTTATGAGCGATAATTTACAAGGTTATCATCTGCAAGTCGTCAATCACGCTTCTTCCACCCAGCGTTTTTGGCTTTCTTTAATCACTTCTTTGGCGGTGGCAATATCAAAAAAGCCTTCTACTTTGGTGGTGCCAGCTTTTTTCAAATCCTTGTAGTGGTTGAAGTGAAATTCTAGCTGTTTGAGAAGCTGTGGTGGCAAATCATCAAGGCTGTTGTAGGCGTTGCCGTTATTGCGGTCATCGGCAGGCACGACGATGACTTTGTCGTCCACTTCGCCGTCATCAACAAACTTCATCACGCCAATCACTTTGGCTTTTAGGAAAATACCCGTGGTCAATGGCTGTTCGGTTAGGATAAGTGCGTCTAGCTCATCGCCGTCTTCGTCTAGCGTTTGGGGAATAAAGCCATAGTTGCAAGGTTTGGCAAAGGTGGTAGGCTCAACACGGTCAAGCTCAAAGCACGCCAATTTGCGGTTCCATTCGATTTTGTGGTTTGAGCCAGTAGGGATTTCCACGACCACATTAATCTCGCCTGCGTCCACGTCGCCTGCATCTAGGATTTTGTTAAAATCTACCATAAAATTCTCCGATGGGGGTTAAAAAAGGTGTGTCATTGTAATATTAAATCCGCCCAAGTGCAATCATCAATTTATGATGTTTTTGCATATTGCTTGTGGATAATGGCATATTATCAAGGCTTATCTGATGTATCAGGCAGGCAAATGGGGGTACTGATACAGCTTGGAGTGTCCACTTTTGTTTTGTCTAAGGCGGTCATGAGTTGTAAGGTTGCCCGCTCCCAATCTTCAATTTGACTTGGGTCATCAAGGTGGCGTTTGTCAAGATTGGCAGGATTTATGGGGTATTTATCGTCTCGCTCATCTGTTGGTGTGGCGATAAATACCAGAAAGGCTTGGGCTTTTTTGCCAAGTTCGCTGTCATGTTTGGCAAGTTTGACAAAGCTTGCTTCGTCTGTGAATGTCTCATCATTTTCATTGATGTAGGTGATAAATTTGGTTTTATCATCGTTTAGCCAACGTGTATTGTCTGAACCAAAAAATAACAAATATTCATAAAATAACGACAACCGTTTGGCATCATCAATAAATACACTCTGCGGATACATCTTTTGATAATCTTGCCAAAATAACGCCCGCTCGATAAGCTTATCCAATGAAATGCTAAGACCTGCATCGCACCATAGTGGCTCTTGGTTGTCGCTGGCAAGTCGCTCAATCATGACTGCTTGGTCTTTTGGCAAATGGGGCGTAAACAGCTTGGCAAATGCTTGATAATCATTGACAAAGTTAAATTCCCCTTCGCAGTAGTCTGCTATTTTTAGCTTATTTTGTTTGACTTGCTTGATGAAATATTGGGCTTTTGGGTGTAGTGTGGCGATGTCGGATTCGTTGTACTTTTTGTTATAATGAATGTCGTACATGACCTGATTTAACTGGTCAAATTCTGTATCATCAAGCAAAAATGTATCGCCTTGCCAAAAGGATAAAAAACGCTGATAAGCAAGCTGATACTGTGTCGCCCACTTGATTTGGGTGGTGTTGTCGGCAGTCGGTAGGCAGTGATTTAATAGTTTGTCTGCCTGATCAAAGTCATCTATTTGACTATTGATGTCAATAGCATTTAGTGTGTTGGTAATGGTTTGGCAATCAATCGCTTGGGGGTTGGTACTTTGGGCGACTGGCGTGGGTGATGTGGGGGTAACGTCCACAAAGGTCTGTTCGGCTTGGTGTGGCTTGGTGTTTGGGGCAGGTAGGCTGTTGGGTTTGTTGTCGCAAGCGGTCAAGGACAATAGGGTGATTGCGATAATTGTTAATGGGTATTTCATGTTTATTTGCTTGGTATTGGCTCATTTATGGCTCTTAGGGCGATTTGTCCGCTGTGTCTTTTTTGAATATTACTGATAAATTTATGAATAAATTCGTGCGTTTGGCTCTCATCAAATTTGCCAAATTGCGACAGCTTCACCATTGCCATGCCTGCATAGCCACAAGGGTTAATGGCGTTAAAGGCGGTCAAATCATTGACAAGGTTAATGGCAATGCCGTGATAGCTATGCCCTTGTTTGATTTTAAAGCCTAGACTTGCAATTTTGCCAAGCATATCGCCATCTGTGTTATAAATATACACCCCAGGGGCATCACGGCGAGCCTTAGCGGTCAAATCGGGCGGTAGGTATTCGCCAACCACGTCTTCTATGGCTTGTTCGGCGTGGCTGACTAGATCTCGCACGCCCATGCCAAGGCGGTGCAAATCCCACAGCCAGTACACCACAAGTTGTCCCACACCATGCCACGTTACCTGTCCGCCACGGTCGGTTTTGATGATTGGGGTGTCGGTTTTGTAGAGAATATGCTCTTCTTTGCCTGCTTGTCCAAGCGTATAGACGTCTTGGTGTTCCACAATCCACAGCTCATCAGGGTAGGTTTTTTCAGCCTTTTTGTCATCAATACGACTCAAAATACGAGCGAGCATACTGTCATGCGTGGCGTTATATTCGGCATGGGGGTGGGTGGTGGTGCGTAAGTCGTCCCATTGTAAGGGGGTAAGGTCTAGGTGGGGTAGGTTTAGGGTCATGGCTTTTAAATGGTCAAAATAAGGGCTATTTTACGCCATTTTATTAAAAATAAAAACCATTTTAACCATTTTAACCCCCAAAAAAAGAACCCCCATGTTTGATAAATCAATCCTATCCGTCTATTTTGTCGCAGGCACACAAGACTGCACGCACCGAGGCGAACCCACACCCCAACAGCGATTGCTTGCGGTGTTGGAGAGTGCCTTGCAAGCAGGAATTACTTGCTATCAATTTCGTGAAAAAGGCGACAACGCCCTAACTTACCCTGATGAGATTAAAAAACTCGCCCTAGATTGCCAAGCGTTGTGCCGTCAATATGGCGTGCCGTTTGTGATTAACAATGATGTTCATCTGTGCCTTGACATTGGAGCGGACGGCGTTCATGTGGGGCAGACGGACATGGATATTTTTGACGTGGCAAGGCTCTGCCGTGGACGTGCGTTTGTGGGTTTGTCGCACAGCTCGCTTGATGAGATAAGGGTCAGCGTGGGGCATGATTTGGCGGATTATTTGGCGATTGGGGCGGTGTTTGACACGACCAACGCAAGCCTTGTGCGTGCCAATGGGGCGGACGGTGTGGCGTGTGTGTCGGTGATTGCCCGTACGGACGATATGGGGGCGGTAGTAGGGGTGTTAAAGAGGGAATGATCAATCGTATGGCGTTTGTCATTGCAAATTGGGGCGTATTGCTTTATGACAAAATATCAATCTTAACTTGAAATTAACTTATTGATTTATTTAATATTTTAAATCGTAGGGGTGAATTACATTCGCCCAAAACGACAATATTTCACAGGGTAAATATAATTTACTCCTACAAATTAATCCAAAAATATGGTTAATTAAAATCACCAAAATCAATTGTATAACAAAATAAATCCCGCCAATTTCCCCCATTCTCCCAAAAATTTGCTATCATACCCCAAACTTCTTTTTGGAAAAACCATGACCCACACGCCAATCATCACGTCATTACTGGATAATGACTTATACAAATTTACCATGCTCCAAGCCATGCTTCATCAGTTTCCCCAAACGCATGGCGTGTACCGCTTTCGCTGTCGTAACAACGACAAATTGGCGTTTCCCTTGGGCGAGATTAAGGACGATTTGGAGCATCAGCTTGACCTGCTTTGTACTCTAAAATTTAAGCAAGATGAGCTAGATTATCTGCGAAATTTGCGGTTTATTAAGCCTGATTTTGTGGATTATTTAGAATTATTTGCCTTAAAACGCCGATTTATCAAGGTCTGGACGGACGATGAAAATCGCCTAAATATTGAGATTGAAGGGGCGATGATTCAGGCGATGTTTTTTGAAATTTTTGTGTTATCCATTGTCAATCAGCTTTATTACGAACGCCTAGCCGACCCCAACGCCTTAACAGACGGGCAAAAACGCCTTGATGAAAAGGTGCAAATTTTAAAACATTATGAAATGCTAGAACGCTCAGACGTGCACAATCCTGCCTTTGCCGTGGCGGATTTTGGTACACGTCGTCGTTATAGCCGAGATTGGCATTATCATGTGGTGCGGACGCTTGCCAAGGCATCGCCCAGTATTTTTCGGGGGACGAGCAACGTCTATCTTGCCAAAGAGCTGGGTTTGACGCCGATTGGCACTATGGCTCATGAGTTTATGCAGGCCTTTCAAGCCCTAGATGTACGCCTAAGAGATAGCCAAAAGGCGGCGTTGGAGGCGTGGGTGCGTGAATATCGGGGTGATTTGGGCATTGCCTTGACGGACGTTGTGGGTATGGATGCATTTTTAAGAGATTTTGATTTGTACTTTGCCAAGCTCTTTGACGGACTTCGCCACGATTCAGGTGACCCGTACGAGTGGGGCGATAAGGCGATTGCCCATTATGAGAAGCTACGCATTGACCCCAAAACCAAAAGTCTGACGTTTAGCGACGGCTTGACGCTCCAAAAGGCGTGGGATTTGCATGAATATTTTAAAACCCGTATCAAAACAGGCTTTGGTATTGGCACCAATCTCACCAACGACATGGGACTCACCCAGCTTAATATCGTGCTAAAACTTGTGGAATGTAACGGGCAACCTGTCGCCAAACTCTCCGATAGCCCCGGTAAGACGATGATTGATGATGATACGTATTTGGCGTATTTAAAGCAGGTGTTTGAAGTAAAAGAGTAATAAAAAAGGGGTGTTATGCTCCTTTTGTTTTTAAAATATAAATGGTTGGGGTTGATGTTTGCCACTCCCTTTTTATCACACCACCGCCCCAAGTTTACAGGATTATGCTATACTAACGCACTATCAATGAGTGTGTACGGCACGCCAATCATTTTAGCATTAAAATCAATAGGAAAATCATGACTACCCTAGACCTCAACTGGCAATCCGATGCCCTAGACCCGACTTTGGGATTTTTTGAAGAGACTTTGGCAATCCGTGGCGGTTATCATCGCACGGACGAGGGCGAGCATGGCGAGGCGATTTTTACAACCAGTAGCTATGTTTACAAGTCCGCAAAAGACGCTGCCGACCATTTTGACGGCACAAAAAAAGGCAATGTCTATTCACGCCACACCAACCCCACCGTGCGAGCCTTTGAAAGACGGCTTGCCCTGCTAGAAGGGGGCGAACGCTGTGTCGCTACCGCAAGTGGCATGGGGGCGATTTTGACCATGTGTTTGGCGTATCTAAAAGCAGGCGACCACCTACTTTGTGCTAAGCAGTTGTTCGGTTCATCGGTTGCACTGTTTGATACCTACTTTCGCTCATTTGGTGTGGAGGTGAGCTATGTGGACTGCTTTGATAATGACGCATGGCAAAACGCCATACAGGACAACACCAAGATTCTGTACTGCGAAAGTCCGTCCAATCCGCTGGCTCAAATTGCCGATTTGCGATTTTTGGCAAATCTTGCCCATGATAATGGGGCGATGCTTATCGTGGATAACTGCTTTGCCACCCCTGCCATTCAAAAGCCGTTGGAGCTTGGGGCGGACGTGGTGATTCATTCGGCGTCCAAGTATATTGACGGGCAAGGGCGTGTGCTTGGCGGGGCGCTCGTTGGCTCAAACGAGCTTATGGAAAAAGCCTTTACTGTCATTCGCACAGGGGGTATTAGCCTGTCGCCCTTTAATGCGTGGGTGCTGTTAAAGGGGCTTGAAACCCTATCAATCCGCATGAAAGCCCATTGCGACAATGCCAATCGGGTTGCCGAATTTTTATCAAGCCACCCCAATGTTCAAAAAGTGCATTTTTCAGGATTGCCCACGCACCCAAGTCACGAGCTTGCCAAATCCCAGCATACGCACCTAGACGTACAAGGCGGAGCATTTGGGGCGATTATCGGCTTTGAAGTGGCGGACAAGGACAAGGCGTGGCACGTCATTGACAGTACACAAGTCATCAGCATTACCAATAACTTAGGCGATGCCAAATCCACCATTACCCACCCTGCCAGCACCACCCATTTTCGCATGACCCCCGAGCAACGAGTACAAGCAGGTGTGAATGACGGTCTCATTCGCTTATCGGTCGGACTTGAAAATGTCAATGACATCATCAATGATTTAAAGCGTGGGCTTGATGAGTTATAAAAAACATGGGTCAGCCACGCCTTTTGCCAAAATTGCAACAAAATATTACAAACTAGCCATGTTTGCTTAGGGCAGGGCTGTTATCTTATGCTAAATTTATTTTTTAAAGTTAATTTATGAAAAAAATTCTTAAAGTGGTTGCTGTCGGTGGGCTGATGATGACCCTATGGCACAAAAAAGGGCAGGGCAAATCGCAGAGCGATACCACCACGCCCATCAGTCATGCTCGCCGTAGCCGTGGATGGCTTCCTGTTATTGGTTCGGCGCTGTTGGTGGGGACAGCGGTCATGACTGCCCCTGCATACGCCATGAGCGAATCGGCAGTACAAAGTTTTGCCAATAGTCTAAATACCGCCGCCAATGCCCAAAATATCGGCATGGTCTCACGGCTTATCGATGATAATGCCGTCATCAGCTTGACCCGCAAAGGCAATACCACCACCCTTGATAAAAATGGATATTTACAACTACTCCAAAAGTCATGGGCAGGGGCGAGCGATTATCGTTATAGTATTAATGCGACAGATGTGGTCGTCATGGGCAATCAAGCCCGAGCCAATGTCATCACCACAGAGAGTTGGACAAAAGATGGTCGTCGCACGACATTTAGAACGCATTCTAAGGCAACTTTGTCCTATATCGACGGTAATGCCATGCTACTTAGAGCGGTGTCTCAAGTTACTGTGGAGTAGATTATACGGTTTTTTAAAATGACATGTTTTTGAAAATAAAAAAGAGGTGTGGCAATGCCATGCCTTTTCATTAACATATTTGGGTTTGATTGATGGGGCTTGATATATTATAATACGGGCATACTTCACATCATTAATAGGATTTTATCATGGCGTTTTTTAACATAGGCTCTAAAGCGGGCATGGCAGGTCTTAAACCCTTGACCATCGCTGTCTCATCGACATTATTGTTTGCTTGTGCCAGTACCAATAACACCAACGTAAACACAGGTAGTGCACCCATTGTCAGCACGCCAAATGCCCCTGCCGATGTCTATGCAGGTGTGCTTGACCAAGCAACCTTAGATGAGTTAGAAGACCTACTTCAAGCCACGGACATGACCATGGTAGAAGGCGATGCCTTGACCGTGCAGCGTTATGGCGATCTGTGGGACAGAGTGCGTCGTGGCTATCGCATGAGCGAGATAAATAATGGACGCATTGAAGCCCAAAAATCATGGTTTTATAGCCGTCAAGACTACATCAATCGCCTAACCGCCCGTACATCCCGTTACTTACATCATACCGTAACCGAAGCGGAGCGTCGTGGCATTCCAACCGAACTTGCCCTACTGCCCATCATTGAAAGCTCCTACGACCCATCAGCAACATCCAATGCGGCGGCGGCAGGTTTGTGGCAGTTTATCCCTAGCACTGGGCGTATTTATGGTCTCAACCAAAGCACCACTTATGATGGTCGTCGTGACATCATCGAATCGACCCGAGCGGCGTATGACTTTTTAACCAGTTTGTATAACCAGTTCGGTTCGTGGGAGCTTGCTTTGGCGGCTTATAATGCAGGACCAGGGCGTATTCAAAGAGCCATTGATGCTAACCGCAATGCAGGTCTGCCAACCGATTATTGGTCGCTACGCCTACCCACTGAGACGATGAACTACGTGCCACGCTTTATGGCGGTTGCTCAAATTGTCAAAAATCCCCAAAGCTATGGCGTGTACCTGCCTGCCATCGCCAACCACAGCCATTTTAGAGCCGTGCCTGCCAACTTCGGTGTCAGCCTGTATGATGTGTCAAATGTGACAGGCGTGCCAGTGGATGAGTTAAGACTGCTTAACCCATCGCTTATTAATTATAGCGTGGATGCCAGTGGGCCGGGACGTGTGATTATCCCTAATAGCGTGCCAAGCAGTGCTGATACAAAGCTAAAAGCCCTGCAAGGCATGGGCTATGGTGCTTCCACCTACGTGGCAAGTAGCTACGTACAGCCGAATATGGGTGTGCAGAATCCTAGCTCACGTCAAGAGTTGGCTTCTGCCAATGCCCTACCAGCCACGGGTGCAGGCGTGACTGTGAATAACAGCATCATCCAAGAGCCACCACTTACCCAAGAAGAGCGTGACTTTATTGCCGCTCAGATTCAAGCCAATAGTGCAGAGAACATTCAGCCGATTGCCCGTGATGGTAACATCGAACTAAATGCCATCCAAACCCAGCAATCTGTATTAGAAGCTCGTGGCGAGACAAAAAGCCTAAGCTATAACGCCCCAGCAGGTGCAGGCACATCTGCGGTAGCACCACCAAATAACACATACATCCCACCTGTCTCAACAGCCTCCACCACAACCGCCAAGGCGGAGCGTTATAAAGTCGTGGCGGGTGATACATTGACAGGAATTGCGGCAGCTCACGGGCTAAGTGTCAGCCAGTTGGCAAGCTATAATGGCATTCCTGCGAACACGCAAGTGAAGACAGGACAACGCCTATGGCTTATCCCTGGTAAAGTCAGCACGGTTGCCAAAGATACTGCCAAGCCGACAGTGAAAACCAGTACGCACACCGTCCAGTCAGGTGAGAGCCTTACTTCTGTGGCAAGAAAATACAACATGAGCGTGCAGGACTTAGCAGTACTCAATGGCTTATCAGTCGCCGATGGAATTTTGATTAATCAAAAGCTAAAAGTATCAGGTACGCCAGTCAAATCAAGCGGCAGCACAAGCTCATCAAGTGGCAACACCAGTTCATCAAACAGTGTCAATACCAGTACTTATAAAGTCCAGTCGGGCGATACACTGACTGCCATCGCCAAAAAACTGGGCGTGAGTAATGCCGACATCGCTGCGTTAAACAGCTTTAATGCCAACTCGCCACTTATCGCGGGGCAGACGATAAAAGTACCTGCCACCAATGCCCAAGTGGAACGCAAGCTAAACAACCAATCGGTGAAATACACCGTCCAATCAGGCGACAGCCTAACATCGGTGGCAAATAAATACGGCATTAGCGTTGATGAGCTTGCCACTGCCAATAACTTATCAAGAACAGCAGGACTCATTCGTGGCAGAACCATTACCATCCCTGCGGCAGGTACAGTAAAGGTTGCTCGTCAGACAACTAAGAATGATGATAAAGCCAGTCGCAATGACAACTCCGACAACACCGCTCGTGGCAACGTCATCAAATCTACCGAAAATTATACGGTAAAAGCAGGCGAGAGTTTAAATGCCCTTGCCAGTAGATATGGTGTGTCAGCACGGGATTTGGCAGCGACCAATAAACTGCCTGCCAATGCCCAGCTACAACGGGGGCAGACCATTAAAGTGCCAAAATTGACTGATACTTATAAAGTCAAGTCGGGTGACAGTCTTAACTCTGTGGCGAAAAAATTTGGCATCAGTGTGGCAGAGCTTGCCAAGATGAATAATCTCAGCAATGACGCACAGCTAAAAATCAATCAAACCTTGACAGTGCCAAATAAATAACCAGTCCAAACAAAACCCCATCTTAAAATTAAGATGGGGTTTTATGTTACCAAAGGAGTTACAGCTAACAAAATTAGGGTGTGCCTGCCTTTTGTATTTGCAATGAAAAATGAGAAAAATCACACGTTTTTGACGAAGAAAAACATCCGACCACTTAATCTGCTAAATCTTAAGATTTTAACTTAATTTTAAAAATTAAGTGGTCGGATAGCCATTTTTCATGCAAAAACATTATTTTATTTGTAAAATATTTGGCATTGTAAATAGTGTTATAAAGGTTCAGCACGCCCTAAGTTTTACGACAAAAATCATTCACCCTGAGCTTGTAGAAAGGTTAGTTTCCGTTATGGTTTGGCAGACTTGCCATGAACAGAGAACGTAGCATTTTTTCATGTTGCAGAGTGTATATTGTAACAAATTGAGCTGATGACGGCAATCAAGATTTGGCTTTTTTAAGGGTAGGTTTCGGGTCGCTCAAACCCAACGCCCCACCTGCAATCGCCCACAGATACAGACTTGCCACCGAGTTGTACGGGGCAAATCGTCTTTGGTACTTGGCAAAGAGTTTTGGTGTGATTTCACGATGACGATACAGCATTCTAAGCCCACGCACAATCGCCAAATCATGCTGACTTAACACATCCATACGATTTAGACTAAAAATCATCAGCATTTGTGCCGTCCATTCGCCCACACCTTTAAAGGCAACAAGCACCTGTTTTATCTCGTCATCGCTCATCGTGTGCAGGCTATCCAAATCCAGCTGATTGTCCAAAATATCGCACGCAATGCCCTGAATATAACCCACCTTACGATACGATATACCAACCCCTTGCAAGTCATCAGGCGATAAGTTGGCAATGGCAGTCGGTGTGATGTCAGTTAAGTTCATTAAGCGTTGCCACACGGTGTGAGCGGCGGAGCTAGAAATCTGCTGACCGATGATAGCCCGTATCAGCTCGCTAAAAATATCGGGATTGACAGGGCGGTTAATGTGTCCGATTTTGTCAATCGCCATTGCCATTTTGGGGCAACGACTGGCTAAATAATCGGTATGGGAGTTGTCGTATTGGAAAGTTTGCATGGAGTTTCTTTTTAAATCATTGGCATTGTTAAACTAAAATACATAATTCAAAGTTCCATTCCACTTAGCAAACAGTAAGTTCAAAGTGTTTTCTATCATTTTCTCGGATTTAGAGTAACATTTTGATTTTCTTCTAAATCTTGCTGTGAAATGCCTAATGAGACTATTATAGCCCTCTATGGTAAAAGTTTGAGCTTTGCTTGTCATATGTTTTGATTTTGGAATGACTTCAAGGTAAGATTTCCAGTAGTCACTACAAAACAG
This sequence comes from Moraxella caprae DSM 19149, assembly GCF_000426885.1. Taxonomy (GTDB): domain Bacteria; phylum Pseudomonadota; class Gammaproteobacteria; order Pseudomonadales; family Moraxellaceae; genus Moraxella; species Moraxella caprae. Next base: position 34,578 of record NZ_AUGF01000028.1, read on the forward strand.
TTGAATGTTATGGATATTCAATTGATTGTAAAGTTGTTTAAAGGT
>NZ_AUGF01000029.1 GCF_000426885.1 Moraxella caprae DSM 19149
GTCAAATAATCGTAAAAAGTTTCCAATTTGGATACCTATTGTATCGTTAATATTGGCAATTATTTTAAACCTAAATGCTGTTCAAATGCTCAGTCGTGGAATGATTTCATCTGGAATGACTGATATTTTTGGAGCATTTTTATTGTATTGCTTTATTAGGCTTCTTGCAAAACCCAAAAATAAGGAAAACCGTTCGTGGTGAGCTTGTCGAACCATAACGGTTTTCCGCCACCCCTCAACAAGCTCGGGGCGAACGGAAAACCTAGTTTTGCAGGAAGTCTATTTTATATATTGGCAATGCTATTTTTAATTCAACCAAAAAGTGAGTTTATTTATGGACATTATGACAATTATTAAACTTATTGTGATATTTGTTTTTGCCAGTATCGGTGTCAATTATGTAAAAAATAAGTTTAAAAAATAATCTTGTTTTGTTTGTTACGCATCATTTTTTATATTTGGTGCGTAATACGCACCTTACAAACTTTACATACTCTACGAACTATTTTTTAACTTCTCTTTCTCCACCAACAACCGCCCAAAATGTTCCCGAGCGTTTTTGGCAATTTCAAAAGTTTCTAATAAATCATCGGAATTGTCATTTTCAATGGCGGATTTTAATTGATTTAAAATGGTTTGATAATTATCCAATCCTTTTAACACCGCCTGTTTATTTGCCAAAAAAATATCGTGCCACATAATCGGGCTACTTGCCGAAATACGGCTAAAATCCCGAAAACCCCCGCCCGCATAGCGAAAAATATTGAGACTTTCTTCATCTTTGGCAAGCTGAAAAGTCAAAGCATAGGAGAGCAAATGGGGCAGGTGGCTGGTTAATGCTAAAACTTCATCGTGTTTATCTGCTGGCATAAAATCCACACTCGCCCCAAGTGCTTGCCAAAGCGTGGCGATTTTATCAACGGTATTTTGATGATTAAAGTCGTGCGGACAAATAATCAGCTTATGCGATTTAAACAACGCCCCATTTCTTGCCATAAAGCCTGACTTTTCCGCCCCTGCAATGGGGTGGGCCAGTACCAAATTGGGCGGTAATTTGCCAAAAACAGCAAAAGCGTCTTTTAAAATATTGCCTTTGGTGCTGGCGGTATCGCTGATGATCACATCGCTTGGTAGTAATTTATGGCTAATGGCGGTTTTGATTTGTTCTAAAATATTTTTCACCGCAAAAGCAGGCACAGCGATGATAATACATTCACAATCTTTTAATACGTCTGTCCGTGCCAGAGTTAATAACTCATTATCGCCATTTGTAATTAACTTATCATCAATGGCATTATCAATCACCGATTTATCAAAATCTATGGCGTATAGATTATCGGCAAGGCGATTGTCAATAATCCCTTGTAAAATACTACCGCCAATTAAGCCTAAGCCGATGATAAGAATATTGTTAAACATAGTATTCACTTGGAATAATTACACTTGGCAAAAATTGATTTTTAGCCACTTTTTTGGCAAAACCTTTATCATCAAAAGAATAAACCAAATTACAATTTTGATAACTCGCCAGATGAAAAGCGTCTGTAAATTCTATACCTGCTTTGGCAAACAAAATGGCTTTTTGTACCATTACTTTATTTTCAAACTGGATATTAGGTAAGGTCAATAAATGATTATAATGGTTTGCAAATCATATTTACAAACAGCACGCAATGTCCACTCAAATTCAATAATGACTGTATTGGAAACAAACAGATTTGGAGAGTTTTCTATAATATATTTAGAAAGCTCTCTTTGCTTTTTGGTCTTAATGTCATTATCTGTTGTTTCCACATAATAACGAGCCAAAATATTAGTATCCAAGCCAATCATAAAATATCTCGTGCAAATTGTGCCACATCAACATCCAAATCTTTTGCAGACAAATGCGTTTTTACCATTCCAAAACCTGATTTAAATTCTGGCTTGGTTTCGTCTTGTTCGTCATTAGAAGTATTAGGCAATAAAAATTCAACACTTCTACCATTTTCATCAAAATTGATGGTTAATGGCGAACCTTGTTTTACCCCAATTTTTTCAAAAAACCAAGCAGGGAAAGTAATTTGCCCATATTCATTGGTTGATACGGTTGCAGTTATCATTTTTTTACTCCAAAATTTAAATTTATAAATCAAATCACCGCCTTTGGATATGACCCCAATACCCGCACATCTTTGGCGATTTTGGCGATGTCATCAATGGCGTTTTTGACGTTGTCGTCAGCGATATGCCCTGTCATGTCAATAAAGAACACATATGCCCATTTGTTCGGACGCTCTGGGCGGGTCTCAATACTGGTCATCGACACGCCGTGTTTTTTGAGTGGTTCTAGTAGCTCAATCAACGCCCCTGCACGGTCGGGGCTTGATACAACTATGGACGTTTTGTCCTGCCCGCTTGGGGCGACCGCTTCACGCCCGATGATAAGAAAGCGAGTGGTATTGTTGGGATTGTCCTCAATGTTCTCAAAAAGTTTATGCAAGCCGTATTCTGCCACCGCCACATCGCCTGCAATCGCTGCTGAGTGCCATTCGTTTTGTAGGCGTTTTGCCGCCTCTCCATTGCTTGACACCGCCACACGCTCTACGTTGGGGAAATTGACATCAAGCCAGTGACGGCACTGGGCAAGCGACTGCTGGTGGCTATAAATGCGGCTTAGGCTGTCCACTTTGGTGTGTTCTGCCACCAAAAAGTTGTGATGAATGGGCAGTTCCACCTCGCCGATGATTTTTAGGCTTGACCCCAAAAATGCGTCTAGCGTATGATTGACCACGCCCTCAGACGAGTTCTCCACAGGCACCACGCCATACATGGCAGAGCCTGCCTCCACTTCACGAAAGACATCGGTAATCGTGGCAAGCGGTACGGTTGTCGCTGCCTTACCAAAATGTTTTAGGGCAGCGGCATGGGTAAACGTACCAACAGGCCCCAAAAAGGCGACCTTTTGTGGGGCTTCAAGTTCTAGGCACACCGACATAATCTCCCGAAACAGGCGTGCCATTTTCTCGCCCGATAGCGGGCCTGTGTTTCTTGCCATTACCGCCTTTAACACTTGGGCTTCACGTTCGGGGCGATAAAAAATGGGGTGATTTTCGTGGTTCTTTTTGGCAATGGCGACCTGCTGGGCGATGCTGGCTCGCTCGTTGATAAGTCGTTGAATTTGCTCATCAATACTGTCAATCTTGCCACGCAAATCGGTAATTTGGTTGGTGTCTAGGTTGGCTTTGGGGGTTTGCTTGCTCATGTCTGCCCTTTTTTGTGTGCTAAAAATAGGTTAATGATACATGAAGATTGGGGGTTTGGGCAAATGTTTTTTGGGGTTTTGAAAAAAATTGAAATGCTAGCTTGTAATTTTGTAGCTTACAGGCTACAATACTCAAAAAGAGTAATTTTATGTTTACGATTGAAAAGACAGAACAGTTTGATGAATGGTTAAAATCACTCAAAAACCCAATCGCCAAAAAGGCAGTCATTAGCCGTTTGTTGCGACTTGAAATGGGGCATTTTGGCGATATTGATAATGTTGGCGAAGGTGTTTTTGAACTTCGCATTCATGTCAATGTTGGCATTAGAGTGTACGCCATACAAAAAGGCGAAACTTTTATTTTAGTATTATCAGGCGGAGATAAATCGACCCAACAAGCTGATCTTATCAAAGCCAAAGAAATTGCAAAAACTTGGGAGAATAACAATGAAAACCAGTAAATTTAACGCATTTGACTATTTTGAAAGTGATGATGAGATTTTGGATTATTTAAGTGATTGCTTTAATGACGATGATCCACAATTATTTGTTACCGCCTTATCGCATTTGATAGAGAAAAAAGGCGTTGCAGAAGTTGCTAAATTAACAGGGCTAAATCGTGAAAGCCTATATAAAACCATAAAAGGACAAACACAACCAACATGGGCGACCGTACATAAAATCATACACGCTTTAAAAATCCAATCCAACTTTGCTTATGCTTAATTTAAACGATGACAAATAATAAATCTGCACCCCAAAAATTGATATGGCAAATAGGTAAAGCTGATGGCAAAAACCTTATAGCATTATTAGAAAATGACAGAAAAGCCAATGATGAATTAACTGCTTTATTGGCATTAAGTAAACCGATTAAAGATAATACGAATAATACACCCAAAGAAATTTAAAAAATAATACGGTTGGGCGAATGTGATTCGCCCCTACACATCCAAATGTTAAAATGGTTATTTGATTTACTCCTGCAACACCAACGCCACCACCCAATTTTGCCGATTAAAGTTACACGCCATTTCATGATTGGGACTACATTCTATCTCGCTTGGGACTGGCAATATCGCCTTGCCGTCATCGTCCATAGGCATTTTGCGTAGCATGACGGTATGTAGTACATTACCGCCGATGAGCCAAATTTCACGATTTTCCTTATCGGTCTTAACCACAATATCACAATGAGCAGGCAAGCCACGCCCACCCTCCGCCAAATACTCGTCCAACTGCCGATAACTACCAATCAACTCACGCCCATAACTTCGCACATAGCACAGCATATCGCCCTGTTTTAGGGGGTGCACTGCAGGGTCTTTCGTGCGATAATCGCCCACACCCTGCCAAGATGTGGCGATATAATCAAAATGGCGTGGCGACACATAAAAATCCACGTCCGCCTGTCTCATCACATACGACACAAAGCCTGCCGACCATGCCACATCACTCACAAAGGCTCGGTAAATGTTGGTGCTGGCGTTCTCGCCCTTATCCGCCTTGTCGCAACGCTCATAAGGCAACGCCCTATCAAGCCGTGCCAACGCCCCACTATCACGCCAATACGCCACCACACGCTCCCACGCTCGTGAGCCGTCTGTCAGGCGTGCGTTTTCGGATTCGTAATGGCTGTATTTGGCGATTTGCCCGTTTGTGGTGATAAACGGCTCGCCCCATGCCTTGTGTTCACGCAGGGCGATTTGGGCGATACGTTCGGCTTTTGGGGCATTTGGGGCAAATATGGGCGTGGGCGATTGCCACAAATTACCTTGCGGATTACCCTGTGGGGCGTGCGTACTCACGCAAGCAGATAAGGCTAAGGCGGTGCAGAGTAGGGGTAGAAGTTTTGGCATGGGATTTAGTTTTTTACAAGGAAATTTATTTTATCATTAAATGGGGGTTTTAAAAAGCAAGACAAATATATTCCCACCCCATTCCCAACTTTATGCAAGTGATTGATATGTAAAAGGAAAATATAATTTTCCCCCTACAATCGCAAACCAAGCGTTACAAATCCACCAAGCGACAAAACAGCTCATCATACGCCATTTTGTCCTGCACGTTTTGCCCAACCGCCACCGCCATGTCATCAAGGCTTGCTAAAAAATTTTCTACCTTATCAAGGCTTAGATTGTCCGCCCCATTTATCAGCCCTGCCACATCCATGTCGGTATGAATGCTATCAAGCCCAAGCCCCACTCGCACCACGTCCATAAGCATAAGCCGTGTCAAAACGGCAAAATCAGCAAAACTCATCACGCCCTGCCAGTAGTCGCTGGCACTCACCGCCGACCGCTCGCCGTGCCTTAGGGTAAGCCATGTTTTTAGCCATAATGCACGCTTGTCAAACCACACCGCCTTTGGCAAATCCACCGCCTTTAATACCGCCCCGTCGGTGAGTGTCAGGGCAAGTCTGGCAAGACTCTCATCGCCCAACACTCCACCTACATAAGCCAACGCCACATCATGAGCAACAGCCCCAAGCGGTAGGGCTTGCACACGGCTTTTTATCGTAGGCATGAGTTTGGCAGGGTTGTCGCTGATGAGTATCAAATGCACGCCTGCCCGTGGCTCTTCTAAGGTTTTTAGCAGGGCATTGCTCGCCCCAATCGTGAGACTGTCGGCATCATCTAGCACGATGAGCCGAACGCCATGTCCCTTGACGTGGCTATACTCCTGCAAGGCTCGCACGTCATCAATCTTAATGGACGAGCGTTCACTATCATCAGACGTAGGCAAGCTCTCAGACGGTAGCACCATGACGTCAGGGTGCGTCCCCGCCATGAGCCAATGACAGCTATCGCACGCCCCACACGCCCCCTGCTCACCCTTGTTTTGGCACAGTAGCCACGCCACAAACCGCCACACAAATTCACGCTTGCCAATGCCTGCCATACCACACGCCAACAGCCCATGCGGTAATTTACCGTCATAAAACTGACCAACCACCTGCTCCCAAGCCTGTGCTTGCCAAGGCAATAATGGAGCAAAATAGGGCAACTGTTCTTGTTCGTTCATATCAGAATTTTAAAAACTCATCAATCGGCAGGGCATTTAGCCCATCCAAGTCTTCCTGCGTGTCCACCCCAAGCGGTAAGGCGACTTTGGCGATGTCTATGGCGATTTTTTGTCCATTTTCTAAAATGCGAAGCTGTTCTAAACTCTCCAAGCGTTCCAATACGCCCTGCTCCCATGTGCCAAATTCCTTTAATAATTTGACCCGATACGCATAAAGCCCCAAATGACGATAGGCGTTTTTTGGTCTCTCGCCAAGCTCGCCTGTCAAATGAGCATCTCTGTCGTACGGCATGGGGCTACGGCTAAAATACAAGGCATTCTGGCGAGCGTGGACGACTTTTACCACCGAATTTTTATAAAAATCATCATAATTATCAATCACTTCACACAAAGTCGCCATGACACAGTCAGAATTCTCCACCAAAAGATTTTTGGCTTGTTCTAGCAGTACAGGCGGTACAAGCGGTTCATCGCCTTGCATATTAATGACAATGTCATCATCCGCCAAGCCTAGAATTTCCGCCACCTCGCCCAGTCTGTCCGTGCCTGATGCATGCTCACCCGTCATCACCACAGGCACGCCCGCACACTCACACACCGCAAAAATCCGCTCATCGTCCGTTGCCACACACACGCTGTCGGCAAAAGTCGCTTGCAGGGCTTTTTGGGCTGTCCATAGAATCATCGGCTTACCGTGAATGTCCAAAAGTGGCTTGGCAGGTAGGCGGGTGGATTTGTAGCGGGCAGGGATAATGATGTGGGTTTTTGGTTGGGTTATCATGATTGTTCCATTGGGCTGTTTTGATGAATTAAACCTTTAAAATACGACATGAGCGATCAATAAAAAATTACAAAAACAAAATATTGCCAGTATTAGGCTCTTTTAGGATAATTGTGCCATTGATTAAACCAAGTGCATAATCAAGTTCAGGATTGTTTTCTTTGGGAATGGGGCGAGATTTACCATTCTCATCAATAGCAACAAAGGTAAACACCGCTTCGGTTACACATTCGTGATTACCTGAGCCGTCCTTAACTTGTTTTCGCCATACTTCCACTTTGACTTCCAAAGATGAATTGCCCACACGAGTGCATTGCCCATAACAACACACAACATCACCCACCGACACAGGGCGTAAAAATACCATTTTATCCACCGACACCGTTACCACTCGTCCTTTGGCAATTTCTTTGGCAAGAATCGCTCCGCCCAAATCCATCTGCGACATAATCCAACCACCAAAAATATCGCCATTAGCATTAGTGTCAGCAGGCATTGCCAAAGTTCGCATAACAAGACTACCTTGCGGAGCCTGTTTGATTTCATTTGTCATGAGATTACCTCTTAATCTATAAAATGTTGTTTGTGATTTTAAATGATGTACTTACAAAGATTTAATTAAGGATGTTTAGCCAAAGAAATCAAGCAACATTAACCAATCCTAAAAGCACCCTATCCATTTCCCCATAAACACTTTCCGACAACACCGCCTGTACAGGTAATACCCAAATGTTATCAAATACCGCATGGTTTGGGTATGTGCTGGCAAGTTCACGCAATTTAACCGCGTCTTTACTGGTTGTGATGATTGGCAAATCAGTCAAATCGGTCAAATCATCAAGGCTAAAATCATGATGATCGCCAAAAGCACGCTCCACCACGTCAAAACCAAGCTCATTTAACGTTTTAAAAAAACGAGTCGGATAGCCGATACCGCTTAGGGCATAGACTTTTTGGGGTGGTAAAGTTTTATCATTTACCGATTTGTCATTTCCCAAAAGTGGCATGGGATTGTTTGGGGCTAAGTGCATTAAAAGGGCATTATCATCATACTGCTCGGCTCGGCTATCATGATAAATCACAGTCGCACCATTTAGGCGATCAAACGGTTCACGCAAAAAGCCTTGTGGGAATAACTTCTCATTACCAAACCCACGCACACCGTCCACAACTATCCATTCTACATCTCGGTGTAGGGCGTAGTGTTGTAGTCCGTCATCGCTGATGATGAGTTGTAGGTTTGGGGAATTTTCAAGCAAAATCTCAATCGCCCCACCACGATTTGCCCCCACCGCCATTGGCACGTTTGTGCTTTGGACAATCAGGCACGGCTCATCGCCCACTTCTTTGGGGGTACTACCTTCACGAACCAACGCAGGGCGACTGTCCACCCGCCCATAGCCCCGACTTATCACGCCCACGTTTACACCTTTGCCTTGTAAATACTTGACAAGGGCGATGATAAGCGGAGTTTTTCCACTACCGCCCACCGTGATATTGCCAATTATCATGACAGGAATGGGAGCGTGGTATTTGGCAAGTTTATCATTATCATACAAGGACTTACGCACACGCCCCATCACGCCATACAGAGCGGACAACGGGGCAAGTATGGCAAGCATGGGGGAGTTGTCCTGCCATGCCTTTGTGATGAGAAGTTCTAGGTTTTTCATGCCTTACCCTGCTCGCTTTGCTCATCAAAGGTGCGTTCGTACATGGTGCGATACATACCGCCTTTGGCAAACAGCTCGTCATGCGTGCCGATTTCCACGATTTGCCCTTTATCCATGACGATGATACGGTCGGCGTTGGCAATGGTAGATAAACGATGAGCGATGACAAGCGTGGTACGACCGTGCATGACGGACTCCAACGCCTTTTGGATATAATACTCACTTTCGTTGTCTAGGGCAGATGTGGCTTCATCCAATATCAAAATTGGTGCATCTTTTAATAACGCCCGTGCGATGGAGAGTCGTTGGCGTTGTCCGCCTGACAACTGCAAACCGTCCGAACCGATAAAGCTGTCATAGCCATTTGGCAAATCCATAATAAAATCATGAGCATAAGCCGATTTGCTTGCTTGTATGATGTCATCACGGGATCTGGCAGATAATGCCCCATAAGCGATGTTATGAGCGACCGTATCCAAAAACAGCGTCACCTGCTGATTGACCATGGCAATCTGTTCACGCAAAGATGATAATTTAATCTCATCAATGGGCGTGCCATCTATCAATATCTGCCCTGATGTCGGCGTGAGTGAACGAGTAAGTAAGTTCACCAGCGTGGTCTTACCTGAGCCTGACCGCCCAACCACTGCCACCGTCTCGCCTGCCTTAATGTCAAGGTTAAAGCTCTTTATCGCCTGCGTGCCACTCTCATAAGTCAAGCTCACATCATCAAAACGAATATTACCATGAATGACGGGCGTTAGCGTGCCTGTATCACGCTCCTCGGGCGTGTCTAACAGTTTAAACACAGACGCACCCCCTGCCAAGCCTCGTTGCAACTTTTGATTGACATCAGTCAAGGCTTTGACAGGACGGGCAAGCAATCCTGCGGCGATAAGAAATGATGCAAACTGCCCTGCCGTCATGCCCCCAAGCACTTCAGGACGTAGCGACAACCATACCACAAAACACATCCCTGTCGCCATCAGTAGCTGAATGAGTGGCGAGTTAATGGCGGCAAGCACGGTGATTTTCATGCCTTTTTGTAGGTTGTCTAGGCTTGCCTCATTAAACCTATTCGCTTCATACGCCTGTCCGCCATAGTTTTTGACGACTTGATAGCCCGCCACCGCTTCATTGGTGATATGGCTTACCGCACTCATGCTCTCTTGGATGCCTGTCGAGAGCATGGCAAATTTTTTGGAGACCTTTTTGATAATCCAAAAAATCGGTGGCACGACTATCATCAAAACAAGCGTAAGTCGCCAGTTGCTATAAAACAGATAACCAAACAACGCAATGACCGTCAAACCTTCTTTGAGTAGCGTGGTAATCGCCTCGTTACTGCCTGCGGTAACTTGCTCCACATCAAAGATAAGTTTGGATGAGATGGTGCCAGCAGGGTTTTTTAGATAAAAATCAGACGGCAAACGTAACAGCTTTTCAAACACCGCCACACGCAAATGATAGACAAGATTACGAGAGATATACGCCGAATAATATCCCCCCAAAAACGCCCCAACCCCCCGAAAGAAAAACAGAGCGATTACCAAAAACGGAAACCAAAATTTGCCTTTTTCATCATCATTGTTAATGGCATCAATAATAAACTCAAAGAGCTTGGCACTGGCAACCTCAGAGCCTGCACTTAGCACCATACCAATCGCCATAAAAATCGCCGCCCACCAGTAAGGTTTTAGGTAGGACATCAGACGCAAAAAGACCGCCAATTTATCATTGGGGTCAAAGTTGGTTTGGGGGGTAGGTTTTGACATGATTTTTAAAAGAAAAGTTTTGTGGCATTTTAACACAAAATGCCACATCGCACCGCATAAATCGTGCGATTACTTACTACTGCTTTGTGGTGCTGGCACGACGGTGCTAATGTTTAGGTTTAAAAAGCCCATTTTACCTGCCACATCCATGACACGCACCACCGCTTGGTGTGATGCTTCGGCATCGGCTGCGATGACAAACAGTTGTTTGCGGTTACTGCCCGCTTCTTTTTGGAGCATGTTAATGAGCTCAGCTTCGGTACTAGACCCTAAGGCAAGCCCATTAACCAAATAAGTACCGTCTTTTTGTACCGTCACCTCTATCTGTTTGCCTTCATTGGTCACTGCCACGCCTTCGGCTTCGGGCAGGACGATGTTAATGCGACTAAAATGATTAAAGGTCGTCGCCATCAGCAAAAATACAATCAAAAACAGCAAGCAATCAATCATGGGGGTCAGATTGATTTCCAAAGGCTCAACGGTTGGTTTACGAAATCTCATGGCGATACTCGGCTATGACTGCTATTGGTGTTGGGGGCAGGCGACAGGCTCGCTGGCTAGGATTGGCTCTTTTTGCGAACCATCTTTCATCAGCCCATAATCATACATCTCTTGGATGAGTAGCCCCGCTTCGCTTTCAAATTTGGCATTAATATCCACAATACGTCTTTGGAAATAACGATACGCCATCAGAGCAGGAATGGCGACAAACATACCGCCTGCGGTCGTAATCAAAGCCTGAGAGACACCACCTGCGAGCATGGCAGGGTCTTGCATGGAGCCGTCTGTTACTGCCAAAAATGAGATGATGATACCCAGTACTGTCCCTAACAGACCCAAAAGCGGTGCAATCGCCCCAATCGTACCGAGCATGTTAATGTTCTTCTCTAAGGTATGAATCTGTACGCTGGCACGGTTTTGCATGTGCATGGTCATACTGTCCAGTCCATACTGGCGATACAAGAGTCCCGTTGCCAAAATATCGCCCAATGGTGACTCGCCTTTGATGGTAAGCAAAGTGTTTTTATTGATATCACCTTTGGTGCGTAACTGGCTAATCAGCTGTTCTCTAAGTCCGCTCGGAGCAAGCAAACCCATGCGTAACACTTTGCCACGCTCGATGATAATGACCAGTGCCACAATAGAACATACGATGATTGGCAACATCAGCCAACCGCCCGCTTTGACAAGTTCCCACATAATTTACACCGTTACACAATTATTAATTAAAACATCAAGACTTTGCCACGCCAAGCTGTGCCATCAGCCCACTTAGCTCATCATGGCTATGAAAAAATATCTCCACGCTACCCTTGCCATCTTTGCCTTGTTTTAGTTTGACCGTCGCCCCCAATGCGTCCGAGAGCTTCTGGTTTAGGGCGATGACTTCACGACTATTGACTAAGACTGCCTTTGGCTCGGGGTGCAAGATAGACTTGACCAGTTTTTCTGCTTCACGCACCGTCATGTCCGCATGAATGATTTTTTTGGCGATGATGGGCTGTTGGTCTTTGGACAAAGACAGCAAAGTGCGAGCATGACCCATGTCAAGCAGGTTGTCCATCATAAACGCCTTGACTTCATCATGCAAGGCGTTAAGGCGTAGCAGGTTGGATACGGTCGTGCGTGCCTTACCCACAACATCAGCAATCATCGCATGACTCATGCCAAACTCGGTATGAAACCTCTCCAACGCCGCCGCCTGCTCTAATACCGTCAAGTCTTCACGCTGGATGTTCTCAATGAGTGCCAAGGCAATCGCCACTTCATCAGACAGCACACGCTCGATGGCAGGAATGGTGGTAAGCCCTGCCAGTTTGGCGGCTCGCCAACGTCGCTCACCTGCGATAATCTCATGGGTAATGCCATCCGCCTTACTCTCACCGTCTAACAAAGGACGGATAACGATGGGTTGCATGACCCCATGCTGACGTACCGATTCGGCAAGCTCCTGCAAGGCTTCTTCTTTAATGTCTCGTCTGGGCTGATATTTGCCTGATTGCAATCTGGCAGGGTCGATTTGAATGAGCGTAACCTGTTCACTATCTTGGGTAGGCTGAGACTGGGTGGTCTTGGCAGATTTGCTGGCTACTTGGGCGGTACTTTTGTCGGCATTGGCTTTTGTGCCAGTTTTTTGGGGGCTGGCTGACTTGGGGGCAGGAGCAGATTCCGCTGTCGGCATGATGGCTTCTGCGGTCAAATCTCTTTCTCGTTTAATGTTGCCCATCAAGGCTTCTAAGCCACGTTTCGTGCCAAGCCCACGCTTTTTTGTCATACCCATTTACACCAGTGTTACAGAAAATAGCAGGGTATTTTACCACAAATAACATCTCATGTTAAAGGCTAAGCATACTTTTTGTCGTAAAAATACCCAAAGTTGTCTTTGGGTAAGGGGTAAATTCAAAATTAATATGACTCATAAATATAAGACTCATCGCTCGCTTCGGGCATGATGAGCCACATGATAATATAAAACAAAATCCCACCAAACAACGTCACCGTTGCCGTCAGTGGAATAGACAGCACAAACAGCCATCGTAGCACCGCAGGCGACCACCCCATGTATTCGACAATACCGCCAAACACCCCTGCCATCAGGCGATGACGTTTTGAACGGTGTAAGCGGATAAGTTTGGGTTTAGTGCGTGTAAGTCTAGCATGGTCAGGGCTGGTATGATGGGTCATAGGTTATCTTTACCTTTTAAAATTTGTATAAATTAAAATTTGCATTAAAACAATTTAAACATAACACTTTTTTAATAATACTTTTTTGGGTAAATACAATGCCCTTTTGCAAAACTTTACATTGATAAAATAAAAGAGCGGAAAAAACCGCTCTTATTAGGGCGTGCCTACCATTGATAACATTTTTGTAAAAATAAGATAAAAATTTTACATTTTAAATCAATTTTTGCATGAAAAATGGCTAAATCTTGTTTTTCATTGCAAATACCAAAGGCAGGCACGCCCTATTTGTTGTAAATATGACAAATTTACACCGCTTGAATCGCTGTCAAAGCAATGGTATAAACAATGTCATCTACCAAACAGCCACGAGACAAGTCATTTACAGGCTTGTTTAGACCTTGTAGCATAGGGCCCACACTAATCACGCCTGCGGTACGTTGTACGGCTTTATAAGTGGTGTTGCCTGTGTTCAAATCAGGGAAAATAAACACGTTGGCTTTGCCTGCCACGGCTGAATTTGGGGCTTTTTGTTTGCCCACGCTTGGCACAGACGCTGCGTCAAATTGTAAGGGACCGTCCACTTTTAGCTCGGGGGCTTTTTCACGGACAATCTCTAACGCACCTTTGACCGTATCCACATCAGGGCCTGAACCTGAATTCATGGTAGAGTAGCTAATCAAGGCAACTTTGGGGTCAATGCCAAACGCTTTGGCAGACTCGGCGGACTGGATGGCAATCTCGGCAAGCTGTTCGGCGGTTGGGTTGGGGTTTACCGCACAGTCGCCATAGACGACCACTTGCTCGGGCAGTAGCATAAAGAACACGCTAGATACTAGGCTATACTCTGGGGCGGTTTTAATAAGCTGGAACGCTGGGCGAATGGTGTCGGCTGTCGTGTGTACCGCACCTGACACTAAGCCGTCTACGTCGCCCACTTGTAGCATCATCGTGCCTAGATACACGGTGTCTTGTAGAGCCTCTCTTGCTCCTGCTTCGTCCAGTTTACCCTTACGGCGTTCTACCATGGGGGCGACGTATTTTTCGCTGACGGTAGATGGCTCGATGATTTCAATATCATCGGGCAAGGTTACGCCACGCTCGTCCGCCACCGCACGGATTTTGGCAGGGTCGCCCAACAGCACGCATTGGGCAATGCCACGACTTTGGCAAATCGCCGCCGCTTCAATGGTGCGTGGCTCATCGCCTTCGGGTAGAACGATGCGTTTTTTGGCGTTTTGGGCAAGGCGAACCACTTGGTTACGAAACGCATAGGGCGACAGCTTTTGTGTACGCTCGGACGTTTTGTAGCTTTCAAATGCCCCACCGTCAATCTCAGACAGATGACCACCTTTGTCAGTGCGTGCCACCACTTGCACCTTGCCTGACAGTTCGGCTGTGCCAATCACGCCCCAAATACGCTCGCCTTTGATACCGCCAAACACAGACGCAAATACAGGCAAACGCACGTCATTATCGCCCACCAAAATCACGTCCGCATCAAAACCTGTTCCCAACTCACGGTTTACACGGTTGGCATAAGGACGGCTTTCATCAGCAAGCACACCCACCACCACGCTCACGGGGGCGGATTGTTTGGCGATGACGGTTTCTAGTAAGTCATCAAGGTTGTTGTCGCTAATGGCACTGACCAACTCATCATGGCTTGGAATGGCGACAATCTCGCCACCGACTAGGCTTGCAACATTTTGAGCCAACGTTTGCATGTTGATTTGGCTGGTGGTGGGGATGAGTAATAATGTTTTCATAAGTTACCTTTATCGATTTATTAGTAAGATTTTTAAATTTACCACTTTTTAACAATGGTTATTTTAAGAAAAGCCAGACCTTAGCCCAGCTTTTCTTTTTATTTACAATCCTAGTACCGCACGAGACTCGCTGGCGATTTGGAATTCTTCGTCTGTTGGGATAACCCATAGCTCAACAGCCGACCCTTCCGCATGGAAACTGCCCTCTGCCCCACGGAACAGCTCGGCATTTTTGGCGGTGTCAATTTGCACGCCCAAATGCTTTAAGTGACTCACAATCTTAGCACGCATGTCCGCACCATTCTCGCCCACACCGCCTGTAAAGGCAATGCCCGTCAATACTGGCAAACCTGCGG
This sequence comes from Moraxella caprae DSM 19149, assembly GCF_000426885.1. Lineage (GTDB taxonomy): Bacteria > Pseudomonadota > Gammaproteobacteria > Pseudomonadales > Moraxellaceae > Moraxella > Moraxella caprae. Next base: position 15,308 of record NZ_AUGF01000029.1, read on the forward strand.
TCAAGCCAAGCAAGTATTTGGCAACACGGTAAGCAAACATATCAAGGGCGAGCGTGGCATCAGCATTACCCTCTTTGTCGGCTTGTTCTAGGTTACGCATGTCGTTAGACACGCCCGACACGCCCAACAGACCGCTCTTTTTGTTAAGCAAAGTATCAATCTCTTGGATAGACAGACCCAAAGTGCGGTGCAAATGCAAGTGAATGCTTGGGTCAATGTCGCCTGAGCGAGTACCCATCATCAGACCCTCTAGTGGGGTCAGACCCATAGATGTATCTAGACTTTGACCGTCATATACTGCTGTTGCCGAACAGCCGTTACCTAGGTGAGCCACAAGCCAACCTGTCTTGCTATCTTGACCGCTTAGCGTGTTGGCACGGTTTGAGACGTAGTTGTGCGATGTGCCATGAAAGCCATAACGGCGGATTTGGTGTTCGGTGTACAGCTCTTTTGGAATGGCGTAGCGGTAAGCGTGTGCAGGCATGGTTTGGTGAAATGCCGTGTCAAAAATCGCCACTTGGGGCAGGTCAGGATAAATGGCGTTAATCGCCTTAATGCCAGACGCATTGGCAGGATTGTGAAGTGGGGCAAGGCTTGCCAGCTCTTCGATGGTTGCTAGCACTTCTGGGGTAATGACAGTTGCTGATTTGAATTTGTCGCCACCGTGTACCACACGATGACCCACCGCCACAGGCTTATGCTCGGCAATAAGCTCGCCTAGGATGATTTGCAAGGCTTCGGTATGAGCCCCTGAATTTGGGATATTGATTTCTACTTTTGAGCCGTCTAGGTTTTTGTGCTTGATACGGGCATCAGGATTGCCCAACGCTTCGGCAAGACCCTCAATGCGAGTGTTGCCATCTTCGCTGATAAGGGCGTATTTGATGGATGATGAGCCACAGTTTAGCACTAAGGTGGGATTGGTTAGAGACATAAGCTTTCCTTATTGGAATGAAAAAGATACAGAGATGATTATAACACAAAATGGGCTTTGACAAAAGCATGATTTGCCAAAACGCCATACATTCACGCATTGCAAAGTGGTCAGCTTTGGTTTAGAGTAAGACACGTTTTTATCATATTGATCACACATCATGACCGCATACAGCGAATTTACCACCTTTATCTTAGACCAATTAACCCCACTTGCCCCCATCACCGTCAAGCGAATGCTTGGGGTAGGTTGCCTTTTTAAACATGATAAAATGTTTGGCATTATTGCCAATGACATGCTTTATCTAAAAGCCGATGATGACAACCGCCAAGCCTTTATTGAATCTCTTTGCAAACTAAAAATAAACCCTTATAAATACTGGGTTTGAAGTTTTTAGAAATCTATAAAAATCGGGGTTTGGAAAGAAGTCTATTGATGAAGGGTGTGAAAAATTCACCTATTGGAAAAACTGAGCAGGGGGTTAAAAAAACAAGTCGAATTGGGCTATTATCAGCTTCCTGAATTTGCCTTGGATGATACTGATGAGCTGTGCCGTTGGGCAGGGTTGGAAATGGGAAGGTATGAGCCACAAAGTCAAATGCACGCCCACAATCATCAAAAATGACTTATGTTTGGTATTTTATTTAAAAATAATACTTGACTTATTTCACAAAAAAAGTTAGGAAAATTGGTAAAAATATGGCATAATAGGCACTAATTTTGGGTTATCTCTGAACGGCTGTCATACCCAAAACAACATATTCCCTTGCAAAGCGAACTTGCATTTACAATCACCAAACTCGGAGTTTTTATGTCAAAACCGACCATTGTTTATACCTATACCGATGAAGCCCCTGCCCTTGCCACGCACTCTTTACTGCCGATTATCCAAGCTTTTACCAAAAGCTCAGGCATTGACATCACCACCAGCGACATCTCTTTGGCAAGCCGTGTCCTATCTCAATTCCCAGAATATCTAAAACCTGAACAACAACGTGAAGACAGCCTAGCCAAGTTGGGTGAACTCGTCACCAAGCCTGACGCCAACGTCATCAAACTGCCTAACATCTCAGCGTCCATGCCACAGCTTTTGGCGACCATCAAAGAGCTACAAGATGACGGCTATGCGGTGCCTGACTATCCTGCCGAACCCCAAGACGACAAAGAACGTGATATCCAAGCTCGTTATGACCGTGTCAAAGGCTCAGCGGTAAACCCTGTACTTCGTGAAGGTAACTCTGACCGCCGTGCCCCCAAAGCGGTGAAAAACTTCGCCAAAAAATTTCCCCATTCTATGGGCGAGTGGTCAAAAGGCAGCAAAACGCACGTCTCCACCATGAGCGATAACGACTTTTTCCACAACGAAAAAGCCATCACCCTAGATAAAGCCACCACCGTTCACATCGTCTTTACTGACAAAGACGGCAACAGCAAAGAATTGCGTAAACCCCTACCGCTACTTGCTGGCGAGATTTTGGACGCCACCGTGCTAAACAAAAAAGCATTGGTCAAGTTCCTAGACGAACAAGTTGCTGACGCCAAAGAAAAAGGCGTGCTATACAGCCTGCACATGAAAGCCACGATGATGAAAGTGTCTGACCCCATCATCTTTGGTCATGCGGTCAAGTCATTCTTTAAACCTGTCTTTGACAAATACGGCAAAGAGCTAGAAAATGCTGGCGTGAATGTCAATAACGGTTTTGGTGATTTGCTTGCCAAGCTTGACAATCTTGACCCTGCGGTCAAAGCCGATGTTGAGAAACTCATCGACGAGACCTACGCCAACAACCCTGATGTGGCAATGGTTGATTCTGACAAAGGCATCACCAACCTGCATGTTCCAAGTGACATCATCATTGATGCTTCTATCCCTGCGATGGTGCGTAGCTCTGGCAAGATGTGGAACAAAAATGGTGAACTTCAAGACACCAAAATCATCATTCCTGACAGCACTTATGCTCCCCTATATGAAGCTGTGGTTGAGTTCTGTAAAGAACATGGTGCCTTTGACCCAACCACGATGGGTACTGTGCCAAACGTAGGTCTGATGGCTCAAAAAGCCGAAGAATACGGCTCACATGATAAGACCTTTGAGATTGAAGCAGACGGTAAAGTTGAAGTCAAAGACCAAGATGGCAACGTCCTACTGTCTCATGACGTTGAAGCAGGCGACATTTGGCGTGCTTGCCAAACCAAAGACGCCCCTATCAAAGACTGGGTAGCGTTGGCGGTCAATCGTGCCAGACTCTCTGACACGCCTGCGGTATTCTGGCTTAACGAAAAACGTGCTCACAGTGCCGAGGTCATCAAAAAAGTCAATGCCTACCTTGCCGAGCTTGACACAGAGGGTCTTGACATTCACATTCTACCACTTGTCGCCGCTGCCAACTTCACCCTAGAACGCCTAGTGGCTGGTAAAGACACCATCAGCGTAACCGGTAACGTCATGCGTGACTACCTAACCGACCTATTCCCCATCATGGAGCTGGGTACATCTGCCAAAATGCTCTCTATCGTGCCACTCATGAATGGTGGTGGTATGTTTGAGACTGGGGCGGGCGGCAGCGCACCGAAACACGTTCAGCAGTTTAATAAAGAAAACTACCTGCGTTGGGACAGCTTGGGCGAGTTCTTGGCATTGGCGGTATCGCTTGAACACCTAGCCCAAAAAACAAACAACCAAAAAGCCCAAATCCTAGCCGATGCCCTAGACAAGGCAACCGAAGAGCTACTAATGAACGATAAGTCGCCACAGCGTAAATTAGGCTCTATCGACAACCGTGGTAGCCACTTCTACCTTGCCAAATACTGGGCAGAAGCCTTGTCTGAACAAACAGACGACAAAGCCCTAGCCGATGAGTTCGCTCCCATTGCCAAAGCATTGAACGAGCAAGAAGAAACCATCGTGAGCGAGCTAAATGGCGTACAAGGCGAGGCTGTTGAGACCGAAGGCTACTACTTTGCCAACCGTGAGTTGCTTGACAAAGCCATGCGTCCAAGTGCTACCTTTAACGACATCATCGCCAAATTGAGCTAATAAGCCAATCAAAGCGTGATGTTAAAGATGATAAAATGCCGTCCTAGTGATGGCATTTTTATTTGTTGCAAATTGTAATGATAGTTGCACCCCTGTACAAATTTGATATACTGAACATCATTTAACTCATTACCACTTATCATCATTTACCGTTATTTATCATGAATCACACCACCGTCATCATTATTATTACTGTCGCTGTCAGTCTTATGGCATGGCAAAACAAAACGTTTCTTGGTAGGCTCATCTTCGACCCCATCTCCATCACTCGCCATAAGCAATACGACCGTTTTTTGACCAGTGGCTTTGTACATGGAGACGGCATGCACCTGCTGTTTAACATGATTACCCTATACTTTTTTGGGCGAACCATGGAGCGGTTTTATATTCATGAGCTAGGAGCGTTGGGCTTTGTGGGCTTTTATACCCTTGCCATCATCGCTTCTAGCATTCCTGACTACATCCGCCACAAAAACAACCCCCGCTTTGCCAGTCTTGGAGCGTCAGGCGGTGTATCAGCGGTGCTATTCGCCTTTATTCTGCTGGCACCATGGCAGACCATTTACCTATTCTTTATCCCCATCCCTGCGATTATTTTTGCCATCGGCTACATCAGTTATAGCATTTGGGCGGACAGACGTGGCACAGGACGGATTAACCATCTTGCTCACCTATCAGGAGTGGCATTTGGCGTGATTGCCACCATCATCATCAAACCTGCCATTGTGATACATTTTATCAACGCTTTGTTAAGCCCTGCTTTTTTAAGGTGATTTAAGAACAAAATAAGAACAAAATAAGAACAAAAAAACAGACAACTTTTCATTGTCTGTTTTTTTGTTTAAAGGCTAGGGCGTGCCTGCCTTTTATATTTGCAATGAAAAATGAGAAAAATCGCACGTTTTTCAAGGAAAAAAGCAGACTGATAGCAATTCTATCAGTCAAGTTTTTGACGATGAAAAACAAGATTTAACCATTTTTCATGCAAAAACAGTTAATTCATTTCCAAAATATTTCTCCATTGTAAATAGTATTATAAAGGTTCGGCATGCCCTAATTAAAAACCAATCAAAAACTTAGAAAAACCCCATTGCCTTAGGCGAATAGCTGACAAGCAAATTCTTGGTTTGCTGATAATGCTCTAACATCATCTTGTGGTTTTCACGCCCAATGCCTGATTTTTTGTAGCCACCAAAGGCAGCGTGGGCAGGATAGATGTGATAGCAGTTTGTCCACACACGCCCTGCCTGTATCGTACGCCCTGCACGGTAGGCAGTCGCACCAGAACGAGACCACACGCCCGCACCCAAGCCATACATGGTGTCATTGGCGATTTGCATGGCTTCATCAAAGTTCTTAAAGGTCGTAACCGTCAAGACAGGACCAAAGATTTCGTCACGGAACACCTGCATTTCATTGGTGCCTTTAAAGACAGTCGGCTCAATATAAAATCCACCGTCTTCGTTCTCTTTACGCTCACCGCCACCTGTCAAAAGCTCCGCCCCTTCTTTTTGACCGATGTCGATGTATTTTAGGATTTTGTCCTGCTGTTCTTGACTTGCCTGAGCCCCAATCATCGTCTCGGTATCAAGCGGATGTCCTGTTTTGATGTTTTTGACCCGTTCAATGGCACGCTTGATAAACTCATCAGCAATACTCTCATGCACCAACGCACGAGACGGACAAGTACACACTTCGCCTTGGTTTAGGGCAAACATGGCAAAGCCTTCTAGGGCTTTGTCCAAAAACTCATCATCTTTGTCCATGACATCAGCAAAGAACACGTTAGGCGATTTACCACCCAGCTCCAAGGTAACAGGAATGATGTTTTCGGTTGCGTATTGCATGATGTATTGACCGACTTCGGTCGAGCCTGTAAAGGCGATTTTGCTAATGCGTGGGTTCGTGGCAAGTGGTTTACCCACCTTTAAGCCGTCCCCATTGACGATGTTTAGCACGCCTTTTGGCAAGATGTCTTCGATAAGCTCGGTCAGCACAAGGATGCTCACAGGCGTTTGCTCGGCAGGTTTTAGCACGATGCAGTTGCCTGCTGCCAGTGCAGGGGCGATTTTCCACGTCGCCATAAGAATGGGGAAATTCCAAGGAATGATTTGCCCAACCACGCCCAACGGCTCATGAAAATGATAAGCCACCGTGTCATGGTCAATCTCGCTGATACCACCTTCTTGGGCTCTAATGCACCCTGCAAAATAGCGAAAATGGTCAATGGCAAGGGGAATGTCCGCCGCCAACGTCTCACGCACAGGCTTGCCGTTCTCCCACGTCTCGGCAACGGCAAGCATCTCCAAGTTCTCTTCTAGGCGGTCGGCGATTTTTAGTAAGATATTGCTTCGCTCCATGGGCGATGTCTTGCCCCAAGCGTCCTTGGCAAGGTGTGCGGCATCTAGGGCAAGCTCGATGTCTTCGCTGGTGGAGTCTGGCACTTTGGCAAAGGCTTTGCCGTCCACAGGCGAAATATCGTCAAAATACTCGCCTTTGACAGGGGCAACCCATTCGCCACCGATGAAGTTTTCATATTGGGATTTGAAGTTGACTTTTGAGCCGTCTGTATTGGGATTGGCGTAACGCATACAATTTCCTTATAAGCATGGTAAACGAAAAGCAAGGTGTATTAACCTGCGACTTGCACCTATCGGCTTGCCAATTTACCCAAGTACAAATTACCTAAGTACAAACCTACCCAAGCTGTTGGCATTGCTGATATGTACAGTTGTAAATTATCTTAAAATCAACCAAATTGCAAGGGCGAAATGTTGTTTGATTGTAAAAATGATTTTGTTAAATTTCTAAATTTCAGTATTGACAGAAATTATAAAAATATCTAAAATAACCATAAATTCTAACAAGGCAAAACACCATGAAACTCTCCCCCACCACCGAAAAATTTGTCCTGCATTGGGGCGAAATGGGCAGTAAATGGGGCGTAAACCGCACGGTCGCCCAAATCCACGCCCTATTATTCATCACAGCAAAGCCGATGAACGCCGAAGAAATTGTAGAAACGCTCGGGGTTGCCCGCTCCAACGTCTCCAACAGCATTAAGGAGCTACAAAGCCTAAATCTTGTGCAGACCACGCACATATTAGGCGACAGACGAGACTATTTTACCACGAGTAGCGATGTATGGGCATTAGCTCGGGTCATCGTAGAAGAACGCTACAAAAGAGAGCTTGCCCCCACCGTGCAGTTTTTAGATGAACTCATGAATACGCCTGAATTTGAACTAGAAAACGAAGGGGTCAAACAACGCATTAAGGACACGCACGGCTTTGTGGATACGCTCACCACTTGGGCAAATGAAATGCTAAAACTCTCTACAAATACGCTCAATAAAATCCTAAAACTTGGGGCAACGGTGCAAAAATTTTTGAAATAAAAATAAACGAGCAATAAAATGGCAACCAAAAAAGAAATATTAGCTTATGCCAAACAACATGGCTTTATTTATCCAAAAGAAAAGGTGATTTTATTATTTATCTTGTTGGGTGGTGCGGTAGGTGGTTTGTTGCCATATTATCAATGGGACTATGGCTATTATTGATATCCATTCTTAAAAATCCAAGTGGCATATTTGATTACCTTCAATATTTTATCGTCTCATTTTTAACAATACCCTTATTTATGCTTTATGGTATATTGCTTGGTTTTATTCCTGCTTTATTGACAGGCATTTATTTATCCATAAAAGAATTTATTATCATTGAGGCAAAAGATTATGGATTTTTATTTTTAATTGGTAGTTTATCCGTGTTATTTTCCATCACTATCTTAATCATCATAACTAACCCAAATCCACTTATCTTTGATTTTAATGATACTATAATAACCATATTATTAGCTATCATTGGCGGAATATCAGCGATGATTTGTGGTAAACTATTTTTACCAAAATTACCTAAAAACTTTTAAATTTTTTATATTATTATTTCTGTTTTAACAGAAATTTCAAAAGGAAATATCATGAAACTGACCATGTTCTATGACAGCAGTTGCACCCTATGCCGTAGCGAAGCAATGTCTTTATGGCGGTTGGGCGGTAGCGATATCACAATCATCAGCGTATCGGACGGTCAAAACAAGCTTGCCCAAGCAGGTATCAGCTACCAAGAAGCCATGACTCATCTGTGCGTCAAAGACGAATGGGGGGCTTGGTACAAAGGCATGGAAGCGGTGCGAGTATTGTACAAAACGGCAAACATACGACTATTTGGCGTGAGGGCGTTTTGGTTATTTAATCTGCCCGTAATTTATGCCTTATTAAATATCGCTTATCCGTATTTTGCCAAACGCCGTCATTTAATCCCTGCCTATTTGGTAAAATGGTGGTATAGGGCGGTTTATGATGTAAAATTAAATGAATTATGTGATAGCGGTCATTGTTATGTCAAAAGTTAATATAAATATTCCCAATTATATCTATCACGCCCTTGCCTTATTATGGCTATATAGTGGCGTTGTCCCCATGGTTTTTAATCATTCATCATCGCTTGATTTATTGCATGGCATGGGGTTTTATGGCGTGATTGCTGATGTATTATTTATCGGAGCCAGCGGCATTGATGTGTTATTTGCCCTGCTTATCATGACCAAATACCGCACGCATTATCTGCTTTGGCTTGCCCAAATCATTATCATTATTGGTTATAATGCATTGATTTTAACGCTTTTGCCAAAATCATTGCTGATAGAGCAATTATTACACCCCTTTGGTAGTATGATAAAAACCCTACCCATTTTGGCAGTTGTGATATTTTTATATGAGTATCACAAACCCAAAATAAGTTAGGGCGTGCCTGCTATTTTTTTTATTAATTTATTTCTGTTTTTACAGAAATTATGGTAAACTAAGGAAAAACCATGAGCGACTTTACCCTATACCAACTCATCAAAACCCTGCATATCTTATCTGCCATGATAATTTTAGGCACAGGCTTTGGCACGGCGTTTTATCTGTTCGTAACCAATCGCAGTGGCTGTGTCCCTGCCCAATCCGTGGTAAGTCGGTGGGTGTGTCGGGCGGATTTTTGGTTTACCACCCCTGCGGTGTTTTTTCAGTTTTTCTCGGGACTGTGGCTCATGAACGCCCTAAACATGCCATTTTCTGCCACTTGGATTTGGGCAAGTCTTTTGCTGTTTTTCTTTACGGGGGCGTGCTGGCTTCCTGTGGTCGTGTGGCAACTAAAAATGCGAGACATCGCCAAACAATCGCACGACAATGGCGACACCACCCCACCCCAATCCTATTGGGATTATGCCAGAAAATGGGAATTGGCAGGCTATCCTGCATTTTTGGCGGTATTGGGAATTGTGTTTTTAATGGTATTTAAGCCGATGTGATAATCATGAATATTTTATTATTCGGTCATACAGGATTTATTGGCAAAAAGGTTTATGATTTATTAAGCCAAAATCCCTTATATCATATCAAAACCCTATCATCAAAAACGCTTGATTTTAATTATCCAATCATACCGCCAGATTTATTTGATGATATTGATGTGGTGATTAATGCTGTTGGCGTGATGAGTGATGATACCACCTTTATGGAAAACATTCATCATCACACGCCTGCCTGCCTTGCCACTATCGCCAAACAAAATGGCATAAAACATTGGCTCAATCTGTCGGCACTCGGGGCGGACGAGTATTCACCCATTGTCTTTGTGGGCAGTAAGGGGCGTGGCGATAAGGCGTTATTGGCATTGGCAGATGATGATTTTAGCGTAACGGTCATTCGTCCGTCTTTGGTGTTTGGGCAAGGCGGAGCAAGCATCAAGCTGTTTTTGAGACTTGCCAAACTGCCGATTTGGGTTTTGCCAAATGGCGGTCATTTTATCATACAGCCTGTTCATGTTGATGATGTGGCGTTAGGGTTTTTACATCTTTTATCTTTTCAAAAAAATGGAATAATAAATATGGTAGGCTCGCCCATTTTATTAAAAGATTATTTACAGATACTAACCAATAATTTTTATCAAAAACAGCCTATTTTTATCATCAATATTCCTTTATTTTTTGCTAAATTATTTTTAAAAATGATTTATCCAATATACAAAAATCCGTTATTTTCTATGGATAATTTGACATTATTAGAAAATAGCCAAGTGGTTGATGAAAATGATTTTATAAAATTATTAGGGAAAAATACATGCAGTTATCAGGATTTTATGTTTTGAACTTAATCTATTTTACTATTTTTTCTCTGAATGATCGTTTAAATAATCACCAAATTTCATTATCGCCATAATCACTGCCGTTAATATCACCCCCACAAAGGACAATATCCCACCTGTTACCACCGTTAAGAAAAACGCCCCAAAAAATCCTATATTTTGTTCTGGACTACTCACACTAAAACCCATAACTCCCCCAACCAATTCATATGCCATTGCACCTGCAAATAAATCCACAACTATAATTAATTGCATGAATGCTCGAATAACCACTCCAATTAATAAAGATTTTCTAAGTCGTTCATATTGATAATCCAACGCGTATTTATCCAAAAATACATAGATTGGCACAAATACCCAAATCCCAAAAAAGATACCTATATTATACGTCCATGACTTAACTTCCAAAAAACCACCAAGAAACAACCCAAGAATAGCATTTAACCATACCAATGCCGTCCATTTTGACCAAAGCTCGGTCATGTCATATTTTTGTGTCATAGCATGCCTTTTGTGTTGATAATTGGCATTATTATAATCACTCGCTCTTTGTATGATTGTGAAAAAATCATGGAAAATAACAAACCCTACAAAATTTTTCATGGTTTGCCAAATTTTTTTCATCTATTTTTTTACATTTATCCGCCAAAATGGGGTATAATTTTCCGCCAAATATCTATGTAAAATTCAGATATTCTCGCCTTACGATGTAGAGTTTTGCTCATTCTGTCAAGCCTAGATTTGCCCTTTTGTTTTTTGGCAAATAATGAAAAGCCACCAGAATGTCGTAAGTTTTTTTAATCTATTTAAGTGATTTTTTATGAATTATCAATTATTTACATCAGAGTCCGTCTCCGAAGGACACCCTGATAAAATGGCAGACCAAATCTCAGATGCCATACTTGATGAGATTTTGACCCAAGACAAGGACGCTCGTGTGGCGTGCGAAACCCTAACCAAAACAGGGGCGGTCGTACTGGCAGGCGAAATCACGACCCACGCCAACATTGACGTGGAAACCATCGTCCGCCGTACGGTCAATAAAATCGGCTATAACCATAGCGATTTGGGCTTTGATGGGTCAAGCTGTGCAGTCATCAACATGATTGGCAAGCAGTCGCCCGAGATTGCCCAAGGCGTGGACAGAAGCCACCCCGAAGAGCAAGGGGCAGGCGACCAAGGCTTGATGTTTGGCTATGCGTGCGTTGAGACAGACGTACTTATGCCCGCTCCCATTGCCCTATCACACCGCCTTATGGAACGCCAAGCCGAACTGCGTAAAAACGGCACGCTCTCATGGCTACGCCCAGACGCTAAGGCACAGGTAAGCCTACGCTATGATGACAATCATCGCCCACTGGCGGTAGATGCGTTGGTACTATCCACTCAGCATGACCCCGACATCAGTCAAGCCGACCTGCATGAAGCGGTCATGGAAGAGATTATCAAACAAGTCATTCCTGCCGAACTGCTCCACGCTGGCACCAAATACCACATCAACCCAACAGGCAAATTCGTCATCGGGGGGCCTGTGGGGGACGCAGGTCTGACTGGGCGTAAAATCATCGTGGATACCTATGGCGGTATGGCTCGTCATGGGGGCGGTGCGTTTAGCGGCAAAGACCCGTCCAAAGTGGATAGAAGTGCTGCCTATGCAGGGCGTTATGTCGCCAAAAACATCGTGGCGGCAGGGCTTGCCGACCGCATTGAAGTGCAGGTGTCCTATGCCATTGGCGTGGCAGAGCCGACTTCTATCTCGGTCAACACCTTTAAGACAGGCAAGGTGTCTAATGATGAGATTATCCGCCTTATCCGCACCCATTTTGACCTACGCCCCTATGGTATCACTCGTATGCTGGACTTGCTACAACCCATGTACGAAATCACGGCAAGTTATGGGCATTTTGGGCGACATGGTACGGACAATGCCTTTACTTGGGAAAAAACCGATAAAGTAGAAGCGATTAAAGCGGATACGAATTGGTGATTTGCCAAAATATATCCAACAAATTTGATATTTACCACAGGCTTTGTGGGGGCGTGCTTTCCACACCCTTGATGATATAGTGATTTATCGGACGTACTCAGCACGTCCCTACGCCCACATAATTATAAATTTGTGGTAATTTTAAAGTTCTTTATCCATAAAAGCCAGTCAAAAACTGGCTTTTGTTAATTTTTATCAACCTTATGGAAAATTTATGTCAAACCTTAACGAACAAATGACCAACAACACCGCCGAATTACCCCAAGATGCCAATGCCTTTTTTGAGCGGGCGGACAGCGTCATCACCCTTGCCAACAGCCAATTATCGCCAAACTCCCACGCAGGGCAAGTGGCAGCGTCTTTGACTTATGCCGCTGCTCGTTTTGCGGTGTCAGCAGCGAGCATTGGTTTTGTCAAGGGGTCGGATTTTGCCAAAGAAAAAGTGGACATCATCGCTTTTTATACCGAGCAATACCAAAAAATGCTTAGCGATAATATCGATGATTACGCCGAGAATTTTGAAAAATACACAGGGATTAAAAGGTAGCGTTAATGATATTTTAAAATCAATGGTATCTTAAAAAGATTGTTAGGGACGGATATAATTATTCGCCCTTATGATAGCATTTTAAATTACCCCAGACATAACCATGAGCGATAAAATTCCCCTGCCCCTAATCTCGTATCCCAAATTGGCGATTATCATGGGAATTAAACACGCATGAGCGATAAGATCCCCCTACCGATAGAGCTTTATCATTCCAATAAATTCCTGCTATTTTCTTTGGCTTTTGGTGGTGCGATGTTTTGGCTTGGGCGGACTGTTAGTTTGATTGCTGACGAATGGTTTATTATTGCCCTATCTATGGTACTGATAATTTTTGGGGTGTTGGTTGTCTTAGTATACATCATCTCTTTAATCAACCCCAAGCCCATTTTGGTAATTACCCGTTATCGCATTAGTGGCGGACATGGATTATTAAAAAGATTATTTAATAAAAATAACGCCTTTGCTTTTAAAGACATTCACTCATTAAAATTAGACTATCATACTCATAAAGACGTTAAACATTGGCATATTATTGTTTTATTAAAAAATGGCAAAAAATCATATCTATCCATTAGAAGTGTGAAATATGAAACAGTAATAATCAATGAAAAAGAAATCTTTAATCTTATCAATCAAGTTCATCAAGGCAACATACCGCCCACATTTGAAGATTTTGATATGAACATTCATGACCGCATGACAACATGGGGATTGTTTATGATTGGTTTTGTGGTGCTGATGTTGGTTGTTGGTAATTTGATGAAATGACGGTAAAAACATGGTTAATTTTCGCTTACCCCTATATCTATATCCTACCCAACGCTCCCTTGTGATACAGCTTTTTATTTTTGCCATTTGTATCGGGGCGACTTATTGTTTTTGGCATGTGTTATCTGATGTTGGTAGTTGGTTTATCAATGGGGTTATTTTATTATCGGGTTTGTTTTGGTTGTTTTTTCTGATTATCTTTTTAAAAAATTTAATCGCCAAAAAGCCCATGCTTATCATTGATAAAGATTATATCATTGGGCGGGGTATTTTTAATGATAAATTTATAGAATTTGATGACATTGCGGATTTATCACTGTACATTCAAGCAAATCAACGTTTTGGATTTATGGTGTATCGCATGGATATCAGCTTAAAGACAGGCGATGATGAATTTTTGGTATTGAATACTTGCCGTTATGGGCAAACACTCATCAACGAGAAAGAGATTTTTGCACTCATCAAACAAATTCACAAAGGAACAATATCGCCACGTTATGAGCCATTTTATATCGGTAATGACGAACGCATGACATCAACCGCCAAAGTGTATTGGACGGTTATGGCGATTGGGGCGGTATGGGTTGCATACAAGATATATACGCTATAACAAAAATCCGCCCAACCTTGATTGAGCGTATTTTATCATCTTGCAAATTAGCTTTGATAAGTCTTTAACTTTGACGATAATTCGGAGCTTCTTTGGTAATCTGCACATCATGAACGTGCGACTCTTTCATGCCTGCCGATGTTACTTTGATAAACTCAGGTTTGGTGCGTAGCTCTTCGATGGTGGCACAGCCTGTATAGCCCATGGACGAACGCAGACCGCCTGCAAGCTGATTGATGATGCCTGTTACCGAGCCTTTGTATGGCACACGCCCTTCAATACCTTCTGGGACAAGTTTTTCCACGCCTTCTTTAGCATCTTGGAAATAGCGGTCAGACGAGCCATTTTGTCCGCTCATCGCCCCAAGCGACCCCATGCCACGATATGCCTTATAATAGCGACCTTGATACAGCTCCATCTCCCCAGGGGCTTCTTCTGTCCCTGCCAAGAGTCCGCCCACCATGATACAGCTTGCCCCTGCTGCCAGAGCCTTTGCCATGTCGCCAGAAAAACGAATGCCACCGTCAGCGATGAGCGGAATACGCTCTTGCAAAGCACTTGCCACATTATCAATGGCACTAATCTGTGGCACGCCAATACCTGCAATGATACGAGTGGTACAGATAGAGCCAGGCCCGATACCCACTTTGACAGCGTCCGCCCCAGCGTCTAAGAGGGCAAGAGCGGCATCGCCTGTGGCAATGTTACCGCCGATGACTTGGATATGGGGGTATTTTTTCTTGACAAAGGCGACTTTGTCAATCACGCCACGGCTATGCCCGTGAGCGGTATCCACCACAATCACGTCCACGTTCGCTTCCACCAACGCTTCCACACGGGCTTCGGTGTCTGCCCCTGTGCCGACTGCCGCCCCTACACGCAAACGACCTTGGGCATCTTTGGCGGCGTTGGGGTTGTTTTCGGCTTTGCTAAAATCATTGACAGTAATTAGCCCTTTTAGGCGAAATTCATCATCAATCACAATTACTTTTTCAATGCGGTGCGTGTGAAGCAAGCGTTTGATGTTCTCGGTTGATTCGCCCTCACGCACGGTAACGAGCTTATCTTTTGGGGTCATCACGTTTTTGACAGGTTGGTCAAGATTGGTCTCAAAACGCAAATCACGATGCGTTACAATCCCCACCACTTGACGGTTGTCGTCCACCACAGGCACGCCTGAGATGTGGTTTTCACGAGTAATGCGAAGTAGCTCGCCCACGCTTGTCTCGGGGCTTACGGTAATGGGGTCGGCAACTGTGCCTGCTTCAAACTTTTTGACATGGCGGACACGGCTGGCTTGACGAGCGATGTCCATATTTTTGTGGATAATACCCATACCGCCAAGCTGTGCCATGGCGATTGCCATTTTTGATTCGGTAACGGTGTCCATCGCCGCCGATAGGATTGGCAAGTTTAGATGAATCTCACGGGTTAGGCGAGTGGATAGGCTCACATCTTTGGGCAACACTTCTGAATAGGCAGGTAGTAGCAATACATCATCAAAGGTCAGTGCTTCATAACTTAGTCTTAACATAACAGCCCCTTATGGCAAAAAATAAAAAATACACATCAAAAAACCGAAAAAGGCTAAGCAGTCATCTGCCTAGCCTTTGGATATACGGTTGCCTGTTCGTTTTAGCATTGTGTATCGGTTTGTGCGTGTAAAATTAGCGGTGCATTATACGCCAGATTATCCGATTTGGCAAATGTTTTTTGTAAATTATTAAATTAATCTATATTTATCAATGGGTTATAAAATAAAGTTGAGAGCAGGACGGTTTGTAATATAAAATACCCCAAACATACCAATCAATAGCTCACACTCGGAGTGCTCATGAAATACCTTATCCTACTTTGTCCATTACTGCTGATCGCCTGTGCGACGCCAACAGCGACCCCTGCCGAACCCATCGCCACCGACATCGCAGAGTCAGACTCATCCACCCTGCCAAAACTTGCCATGCCCACCAAGCACTGCACCATGGAATATATGCCTGTGTGTGCCACGCTTGAACAAAACGGACAACAGTTTACCAAAACCTTTGGCAATCGCTGTTCGGCTCACACTTTTATCGATGAAGGGGTAACTATCGTAGATGTACGTGATGGCGACTGTGACCCAAGCAAACAAGCACTGATGAGATTTGGTCGTTGATAACAGAAATTTAATACAGGTTGAATGTCTCCCATCGCAAGCTCTGCCATATATGAATTTTATATAAATACGGAGAAAATATAATGAAATTTATTATTAGACTTCCTGCAAAACCCAAAAATAAGGAAAACCGTTCGTGGTGAGCTTGTCGAACCATAACGGTTTTCCGCCACCCCTCAACAAGCTCGGGGCGAACGGAAAGCCTAGTTTTGCAGGAAGTCTATTATAGCAATATTAATGACTTCATTGTTATCTTGCGGTTATGATAAAACGGAGCATCATGTCACTTCAAAAATTAATGCTACTCATACAGACGAGTACGACCGTTATGTCATACAAAAAATAAATGACATCGCAATAAATGGCGTCATTGAT
>NZ_AUGF01000030.1 GCF_000426885.1 Moraxella caprae DSM 19149
ACACAAGTTGTTCTTAGTATGTTTTTAAATAGTACGTGATACATCGTCTGTATCATCAATCAAGGCTGACTATTCTATCACAATGGATTTTGATGTCAAGCGGTTTTTTAATTTTTTTTTGAAAGTTTTTAGAAGTTTGTTTTTAACTTAACTTTTAAATCAATTCTTTCGAAATATTCAAACTTTAACAAACTTCACTCTTAATTTTATTTAGATTAAAGTTGTTTTGTTGGTGTTTTGTAACTAACCATTGCTTGAATGAGTGCGTATTATACAGGGTTTTTGGTGGGGGTCAAGGGGGTAAAATTAAAAAATTTTGATATTTTTTTAAGTTTTTGATTTTTATAGAAAAATAATTATCAAAAAATTAACCATCATTACCAGCCCCACTATCGCCCCAAGCTCCTTGCCCAAACAAGCAGGACTGTGGCGATGCGTGATGACGGCGTGGGTGTGCTTAATAAGTAGGGGCAAACATAATGCCAACACCCACGCCCTATCGCCAAAGACAACAGCGTGATAGCCATAGCACATCATCGCCCCATACAAAAGGACAAAATACCCTACAATGCGATAACGCCCCAACACAATGGTGAGCGTTGTCTTGTCGCTGATGCGGTCGGTGTCGGTATCTCGCAGATTATTGATGTACAGCACGCAGGCGGACAACAGCCCCACACCTGTGGCGATGATGAGATTTTGGGCGATGCCCGCTCTGCCCGTTTGTAGATAATAACCACCAAGCACCGCCACATAGCCAAAGAAAATAAGGACAGAAAGCTCGCCAAGTGCATGATAACCATAAGGTTTTTTACCCATGGTGTAACCCAACGCTCCCAAAATCGACACCGCCCCCAAGCCAAAAAACAGCACGATTTGATAAACCGTTAAAGGGCTTAGCCAAATCAGCACCGCCCCTGCCACCATGGTTTGGATAATCCAAAGGACAAGCCACCCCCGAAACCTGCTTGCCGACACCGTCCCACTGCCGACAAGGCGGACTGGGCTGTCATGATGACGGTCTTTGTCAGTACCACGAATGCCGTCGCCCAAATCATTGGCAAGGTTTGACAAAATCTGCAAAGACAAAGCGGTATAAATAATCAGCACACACAGCACCCAATTATCTACCCCAAATCCGCCAAGCGTGCGATACGCCAAGCCCTGCCCCACCCCAAGGCTCATGATGGCGATGGGATAGGTGCGTGGGCGAGTGGCGTGGAAGAATTGGATAATGGACGAGTTGGCAGATGACATGATAAGCCAAGTGGGTTTATGAGTTGGGTTTTAAAGGCATTTAGGCTTTCTCTCGTCTTGCCATAAAAGTCGTCCAAAACCCCGACAAGGCATAAATCACACCAATGGCAAGCACGCCCACAGGAATGTCATACAGCACAATACCCATGATAAGCACGCCAATAATTAGCCCAACAAAGGGGATTTTTTGGCGGTCGAATTCTTTAAAACTGTAATATTTGACATTGCTCACCATAAGTAGTCCGCAAGTCACCGTCCACACCGCACAGATGGTGGCGAGCGTTTGGGGGGTAAGGGCGGTGGCATGGTCTCTTGCCACCATGACGCTTGACGTTACCAAAATCGCCGCCAAAGGACTTGCCAATCCGATAAAGTATTTTTTATCCACCGTGCCAATTTGCACGTTAAATCTTGCCAAGCGAAACGCCGCACAGACACTAAACACAAAGGCACACGCAAGCCCAAACCGCCCAAATTCATGCAACGCAAAATGATACACAAGTATGGCAGGGGCAAGCCCAAAAGCGATACAGTCGGCAAGGCTATCCAACTGCTCACCAAATGGGCTTTGGGCGTTTAAGAGTCTGGCGGCTCGTCCGTCCATGCCGTCCAAAATGGCGGATAAAAAAATGGCAAGGCACGCCTTATCAAACCGCCCCTCGCTACTGGCAACGATAGAAAAAAATGCCGAGAGCATGGACGCACTGGTGATAAGATTGGGAATGGGATAGACCCCACGGCTTATCTTTTTTTGATTGCCGTGTTGTTCGGTCTCAACGACTTCAAAGGTAATGCCGTCATGGTCGTCTGGGTCTTTTTGGGAATGTGGGGGCTGGGTTGTCATGGTGTTTTATTTTTAAAATCAATGGACTGTTGTTAATTGTCTCGTATTTTGATATTTGGGCGAATAAATTGCCCTACAAACTTACCCAAACATCAGTTAATTAGCAATTTTTAAAATCATTCCCCAACCAACCATTTAACCACCGCCATGTCATCCATGCTCATGACAGGAGCGTCTTTTGGTTTTAGGATTGGGGCGAGCGTTTGTAAAATGGCTTTGGCGTGTTCGTCAAATTGCCAAGGCGGATTGATGATGTGTAGCCCTGTGCCGTTCATGCCCACTGCTACATCATTGGGGTATAGGTTTAGCTCACAGACAAGCTGACGGCGAATGTCGGTGCGTTTCATTTTTTTATAAAACAGCTCTACCGCCTCTTTATTCTTAATGGGATACCACAGCACAAATGTTCCTGTGGCAAATTTCTTATGACTTGCTACAAGCAAATCTACTAAACGGCTAAAATCCTTATGCTCCTGCTCAAAAGGCGGGTCAAGCAGGATAATGCCACGCTTTTCCTTGGGCGGTAGCACGGCAGGCACACCTTCAAAGGCATTGCGATGATGAATGCCAATGGGGAGCTGATAAAGCTGATAATTTAGGGCATCATACTCGTCTGCCACCGCTTCAAAGGCTTCAGCACGCAAGGGAGCGTTGTCCGAATGGTTTTGGGCGTGATTGGCAATCCACCAAGGCGAACCGGGGTAGACGTGCTTATCATAGGTTTTGCGAGCGGTGTCAAGGTCTAATAGATACTGGGCAATGGCTTTTGGTGGTGCGCCAAGGTCGGCATTTTCTAAGGCACGAATGCCCTTGTCCGCCTCGCCTGTTTTGGTCGCCTCATCGCTTTCCAAGGAATACAGCCCACGTCCGCCATAAGCGTCAAGTACATAAAAGGGCTTGGCTTTGGCACTAAATTGAGCGAGCAGTTGGAGTAATAAAATGTGTTTGGCAACGTCAGCGAAGTTGCCTGCGTGGTAGGCGTGTTTGTAATTCATGGGAAAATGCGTGTAATTTTAAATGACTTATGGTAGCATAACTCACGATTTTTGGCTATTTTTTATTTTCATTCTCGTTTTCATCGGCTTTATCAGTCGGACTATTTAGAAAATTTAAAAACTTCTTTAAATTCACCCGAAACAAAAACGGCATGCCAAACCACGCAATCATCGCCAAAAACAGGCTCATGTAGAACGCCACCGCCCAACCCTTAATTGCCATGGCAAAAGCAAATGCGAGCAGCCCCATGCCCACCACCAAAATCATCTTTAAAATACCCTTTTGGATAATGCGATAGCGACCCAAAATGAACAGATGATACAAACTTATCGGCATGGACAAGCCAATCAGCACATAGGGCAGGTAATGAAACGCCCAATACACCACCCCACTGTCTTTGAACGTCGCCATGCTCGCCAACGTGCCAAACACACAAAAACACGCAATCGCCCCATAGCCCAAATACACGCTGACGTTGGCAAGCCCCATCGCTTGCGTGATGACTTGGATGATTTTCTGATGTTTGGCTTGGGGGTTGGATTGGGCTGGGTTGGAGGCGTGGCTATCCATGTGTGTCCTTTTATTTGTGTGGTTTTGGGCTGGGATTTGTCTAATTTTGATGCTTAATAAAATTGCACGCCCTAATCTTTGCCTTTTTGCTCATTATCATGATAACTGCCGACATAGCGGGCAAGCTCTGGCGAGTTAAAATAACCATCAACCAACAAGCACGCCGAGACATCATCAATCGGGTCTCGCTCGTGCTTTATCCAGCCACGCTCCCACGCCATCATGCGAGCTTCATGCGACGACAGGCGTTCATCATACATGTACACCTGCACGGGCAAATGGCGTTCGCCCAAACGGTGTGCCAGACGGCGAGCGAATTTAGCTGCTCGTTTAGAAAGCATGGAATCAGTGCCGTCCATGTTAAGCGGTAAACCGACCACTACCACATCAATCCGCCACTGCTCAATGATGCCCAGTAGATTATCCCAGTCGGGCTGTCCGTTGTCCATCGCCAAAATGTCAAAGGGGCGTGCATCCGCCGTGAGTGTGTTGCCCAGTGCCATGCCCATTTTTTTGACGCCAAAATCTAGGGCTAAAATCAAAGTCGGTGCTGTCATGAAATTCCTATTGTTTGGCAAATCAAAAATTGGTCGCAGGTAAAGCAAAATTGGCTTTTAACTTTTTAAAACATCACGTTTAAAAATCAAGCAAATCCTGTGGTCAAGGTAAATTTATCAGGGTCAATGCCCAGTTTGTCATAAGCCAATATCAATCTGTCTTCAAACTTCGCCCGAAATAATATCTCCAAATCAGCAGGGCAAACCAGCCAGTCCTGCTCGCTTATCTCCTGCTCCAACTGCCCTGCCGTCCAGTTACAAAACCCCATGCAAAGCAAAAAGTAGGGCAAGCTGTCGCCTGATATCAGACTTAGCACGTCTTTACTGGTTGTGATACATACGTTCTCGCCCACCGCAAACGATGACGCAAACTCGGGCAGTCCTGTATGTAGCACAAAACCTGCTTCGGGGCGGATAAAGCCCCCATGCATGGCAGGGGTATTCATCGCCTTTTGACTGGCAGGCAAATCAAGCTCGTGTAGCAAACCGCCCACCGAAGCACCAAGAGGCTTATTAATCATAAATCCCCACGCCCCGTCAGTGCTGTGGCGACAGATATAAATCAATGCGTCAGCAAAGCGTTCATCAGGCATGGACGGACTGGGCAATAAAAAATGATGTGTTAAGTTGGAAAATTTTTTCAAATCAGCTCGCTTGGGGATGTCATTATCATTAAGGTCAATATGGGGCAAAATCGCCATTTTACAAGGTTTGTGGATGGTAAGGCTATGAGCTGGCTCTATTAATATCATCAAGCAAGCCCTTGACATGAGCCCGAGTCGCTTCGGTGATGTTCACGCCACCTGACATGCGTGCTAGCTCATCAATCTGTCTGTCGCCTGTGATGATGGACAAATGGCTCATCGTCTGCTCGCCATGCTCTTTGTGCACCAAGATATGACGGTGTGCCGCCGCCGCAACCTGTGCTTGGTGTGTGATGGCAAAAAGTTGCTGATGGTCGCCCAAACTTCTTAGTAGCTCGCCCACCACCTGAGCTGTACCACCACTGATACCCACGTCCACTTCATCAAACACCAAGGTCGGGCGTGTCTCTTGATTCACGCCTGCACTCATAACCTGCATGATAAGAGCCATGCGAGACAGCTCACCGCCTGACGCCACTTTGTGTAGCGGTTGCATGGGCATGCCGACATTGGCACTAAACATGAGAGCGATGTCAAACATCCCACTACCACCATACTGATGTGTCTCTTTGGGGCTAAACTCAAAGACACAGCTGGCGTTCGGCAGGGCAAGTGCCGACAGGCGATGAGCCAGTTCATCAGCGATTTGTGGGGCGATTTTGGTGCGTTCGTTATGCAATTTGTCCGCCACACTCACATACTCATCCCATGCCCCTGCCACCTGCTCATCCATGGTCTCGTTATCAGGTAGGCTCTCTAATTTGTCCAGCTCCGCCTGCCACTGCCCTGCCTGTGCGGTCAGCTCATCTGTGGTCGTGTGGTATTTTTTGGCAAGGCGATGAGCCAGCCCCATGAGATTATTAAGCTCGTCCAGTCGCTCTTCGTCAGGCAGTGACTGCTCGGCATAGTCCATAAGCCGTGCCACCGCGTCATCTATCTGCTCGGACGCTTGGGTAAGTAGCTCGCTACACTCAGCGAACACTCGGCTTTTGTCCGATAAGTTATCACAGATTTTAAGACTACGTGCCAACAGACCCGACACACTCATCTCGTCATTGTCTAGGTGCGTGACCGCTTGCAGTGCTGACTGCATGAGATTTTCAAGGTTGGACAGCTCATCATACTCTTGCTCTATCTCGCCAATATCCACCGCCATGAGTGGCTCAATGTCGCTTAGGCGTGATGACAAAAGTGCCATCCGGTCGGCACGCTGAGTGGACATGGCACGAGCGTCATCGGCTTCTTTTTTTAGGCGTTGGTATGTCCCAAAGGCGTCTTTGGTCGCTGATTTTAGAGTGTGCAAGCCCCCCACATCATCTAGCCAATCGATGACAAACTGCGGTTTTAGCAGTTCAAGCCCTGCATGCTGTGAGTGGATATTAACCAAAATACTGCCCAGTGATTTTAGTTCGCTAAGGCTCGCTGGCACGCCATTTATCCATGATTTTGAACGTCCGTTGACACTGATTTTACGGCGGATGAGCAGTGTGTCTTCTTCTAGCTCTCGCTCATGCTCGGCAAACCACTGGCTCACTTTATCATTATCGGTTATATCAAACTCGCCAAACACCGACGCTTCACTCTCGCCAAAACGCACCATGCCAGCATCAGCTCGTCCGCCCACACACAGCGATAAAGCATCCAATATCAAAGACTTACCTGCACCCGTCTCGCCCGTAATGACATTAAAACGCTCATCAAAGACGATTTCATGGTGCTTAATCAAAGCCAAATTATCTAAGGTTAGGGCTGTTAGCATGAATGTTCCATTATAAGTATGAATCGTTGCGATATTTTAGCACAATCAGGGCTTGTTTGGATAATTTGGTCGGGCAAACCATCAAATCCTAAAATATTTTTTCCACCCTCTTGTATCTTGGCAATTATCATTTATAATATCATCTTATATATTTATTAAGGTTAATAATAATGAGTACTACCCTACGCCAGCTAAAAGCCTTTGTGCTTGTCGCTGAGCAAAACAGTTTTACCAAGGCTGCCGAAACACTGTGCCTGACCCAATCCGCCCTAAGCGGTCTGATTAAGGAATTAGAACAAAATCTTGATGTCAAACTCTTTGACCGCACCACACGCAAACTACACCTATCAGATGCAGGCTCACGGCTACTGCCACAGGCTCGGCGAGTACTCAACGAGATGTCGGTACTCAACGAAAAAGTCAATAACCTAAAATCGCTACACCAAGGACACGTCCGCCTTGCCGTCTCTCAGCAGTTGTCTGCGTCCACCATGCCCAAATTTGTCGCCAAATTCTGTGAGCTATACCCCAACATTCAGGTCACGCTCACCGACTGCTCGGTGGATAATGTGGTTGAGCATATTGAGAACCTAGAAGCCGATTTGGGGGTTGCCCCCGAGCGTCCTTATTCTGATGATTTGAATGTGGATGTGCTGTTTAGCTCACCTTTTTATCTGGTGCTACCACCAAACCACCCCTTTGCCCAAAAAGATGAAATTACATGGGCGGACTTGCTTGATGAAAAGCTCATCACTCTAAACGGACCTTTTATCAAAAGCCTACAAAACGAACTTCCCAATAACATTTCAAGTCGTATCTTTAACCCCGATTTTGAGATTAATTTTCTCTCAACCGCCCTTGGCATGACCCGAATGGGACTTGGGGTGACGTTATGCCTGCTCTACGCTGCCGAATGGGTTGAGCTATACGGGCTGGTCATGCGACCCATCAGCGAGCCTGTGGTGGAACGCAAGTTTTTACTCTACACCCACAAAAACCGCTCGCTGTCGCCTGCCGCGCTTGCCTTTAAGGAATTTTTGATTAATAACGCTGGGGATTTTTTGGTCAGTAAGCCCAAGGCGGTATAGAATAGGTTGAAAAATATAAGTCTTGACTTATAATTTTGGTAAGGGGATAAATCTTGTACACCGTTTTAATGACCGAGCATTTTACCGAGTGGCTGACAAATCTAAGTCAAAGCGAACAAGAAAGCGTGGCTTACAACCCAAAAAGACAGGCCATTTTGCTGTGTGCAGGCGACAAAACAGGCGACAAACATTTTTATCAACGCATGATACCCCTTGCCAAGAGCGTATACCAAGCCTATTTGGAGCAGTTATGAAACTTACCAATTTTGATGATTTTTTTGGCAATCTACCCAAAGACAGCCAAGAACGTGTCAATAAGCGAGTTGCTGACACCTTAGTCAGTATCCGCCTAAGCGAGCTTCGCAAAAATGCCAAACTCACCCAAGCCGAGCTTGCCGACAAAATTGGCGTGTCCCAATCCGCCATTTGCCAAATGGAAAGTGCCGACAACCCCGAATAGCCACCATCAAAAAATACGTCCAAGCCCTAGGAGGAAAGCTCATTGTTGAGATTGATGGTAAGCAGTCGGTGTTATTTGGCTGATAAACGTATCTCCAAAAACAACAAAATTTCCCCCACAACCGCCTGATTTTGCGTTATACTGACACAGTTTTTATTTAGTTTTTTATCCACAACAACAAAGGTATTTGTTATGTTTGAACACGTTACCCCCTATGCTGGCGACCCGATTTTGGGTCTCATGGACAAATTTGCAGGTGACCCACGAGGCGACATCAAGGTAAACCTTGGCGTGGGCGTGTACTACACCGAAGACGGCAAATTGCCCGTCCTAGAATGCGTCAAAACCGCCGAAGGACGCATCGCCAATCCACCCCGCCCCCGTGGCTACTTGCCCATGGACGGTTTGGCAGGTTACAAAAAAGCGTGCCAAGAGCTACTGTTTGGCAAAGACAGTCAGGTCGGCAAAGACGGGCGAGTTGCCACGATTGCTACCTTGGGCGGGTCTGGTGCGTTAAAGGTAGGAGCGGACTTTATCCACGAGTGGTTTCCCAATGCCAAATGCTATGTATCCGACCCAACATGGGGCAACCACATCAGCATTTTTGAAGGGGCGGGACTAGAAGTTGGCAAATATCCCTACTATGACGGAGCGACCATTGGCGTCAAATTTGACGAGATGTGTGCGTTCTTAAACACCCTAAACGAAAATGACGTGGTGCTACTACACCCCTGTTGCCACAACCCCACAGGCGTGGATTTGTCAAACGAGCAATGGGATAGCGTGCTTGACATCATCAAAGACAAAAAACTCATTCCCTTTATGGACATCGCCTATCAAGGCTTTGGCGATGACATGGACGGCGATGCGTACGCCATTCGCCTAGCGGTAGAAAAAGGCTTGAGCGTGTTTGTGTCAAACTCATTCTCCAAAAACCTATCGCTCTATGGCGAGCGTGTTGGTGGTCTGTCGGTGGTTGCCCCCACCAAAGAAGAAGCGGACGTTGTGCTTGGGCAATTAAAATTCACCGTTCGCCGTATCTATTCTAGCCCACCGTCTCACGGTAATGCAGTGGTGGATACCGTGATGAATGATGATGAATTGTTCAATCAATGGGTTGGCGAGGTCTACGAGATGCGAGACCGTATCCGCCAAATGCGTCAAAAGCTCCAAGACGTCTTGACCGAAAAATTGCCTGAGCGTGATTTTAGCTACTTTACCAAACAGCGTGGTATGTTTAGCTTTACAGGACTGACCGCCCCGCAGGTTATCCGCTTGCGTGATGAGTTTGCCATTTATATGGTCGAAAATGGGCGTATGTGTGTCGCAGGGCTAAACAACGCCAACGTGGAATATGTCGCAAACAGCATGGCAGAAGTGCTAAAATAATCAGCTTGCCATAAAAAACCGCTCCGTGATTTCGGGGCGGTTTTAGTTTATCCCATTTAACCCTTAGTTACGCAAATAATTAGTCACGCAAATAATGCTCAAACACCACCCCAAAGTCATACTGGCGAATGGCATTTAGGCGTTCGTTATAGCCTGCCTCCACTTTTTGTACGGTTTGATTGATGACGGTAGGCAAGCTCATAATCACCGCCTCTGGCACGTCTTTTAAATTAAACATGCCTGTTACCGTCTCAAAGCTCTTCTCTAACACCATCTCATCATGACGGATTGCCTGACAACGCTCGGCAATGGCAGTCAATGCCTTATAAATGTCTCGCACGCCTTCGATTTGGCTTTTGTCAATGTCAATGCTAAATGCCAAACCGCCCAAATGAAACTTTAATTCCACGTCCAAATCCATCATCCCTGCCGTCTCAATGGAGACTTGACTTGGGGCAAAATAACGATAAGGATAGCGTTTTAGCATACGTTTTTTGCTCGTGGCGGACTGCCCGTCTAAATGGATAAAGGCAGTGTTGGTAAAGCAGTATTCGTCCATCTTTGATTTGATGACAAAATAAATCCGTTCATTATCTTCATATCTTCATGAAAAATATAGTCGTCAATGTCCGTTTGGTTAAATTGGCTGGGCGGTATGATTTTGCCAATGTCGGACAAGCCAAGAGCGTCTGAGGCGAAGTTTTTAAACATGAGTTTTTCCTTTTTAGATGGATTTAAAACAAGCTCATTTATTGTAGCACAAGCATTTTTTATTTTAAAAGACAATCGTGTTAAAAGATGTTGATTGGGTTTTATTGGCTTATGGTGCTATCGTATTTGTAATTACCCCAAAAAACGATTAAAATAGCCCCTTTTGCCACATCGGCAGGTTATCAAGGTTTATTTATGTCAAAATCCCCTTCGGTCTTTGGCGGGGCGATGATTATCGCAGGCACCGCCATTGGGGCGGGCATGCTCGCCAATCCTACCGCCACGGCAGGCGTGTGGTTCTCATGGTCGCTGTTGGTGTTCGCTTATACTTGGCTTTGTATGTACGCATCAGGTCTTATGATATTAGAAGCCAGCACTACATTTCCCCCGAGTGCCAACCTTGCAACCATCGTCAAATCCTTGCTCGGCAAAGGCTGGAACACCATCAATAGCCTATCGCTCGTCTTCGTGCTGTATATCCTGCTCTATGCCTACATCACCAGTGGCGGGGGCTTGACCGCCAGTCATCTGTCTGCCTTAACAGGCACGGACATCGCCCCACGGCTAGGCTCGCTCATCATCAGCGTGCTGTTTGCGGTGTTTGTGTGGCTCTCAACTCGGGTCGTGGACAGAGTGGCAAGCGTACTGATGATTGGCATGATAGTCAGCTTTTTTATCTCTGCCTTTGGCATGATGTCATCGGTTAGTCTAGATACACTCTTTGACACTCACGCCCCGACTGGCACGGCTTACACGCCCTACATTTGGGTGGCGTTATCCACGGTGCTTGTGTCTTTTGGCTATCATATCGGCGTGCCAAGCATGGTCAAATACTTTGGGGGCGACACCGCCAAAGTCGCCAAATCGGTCTTGATAGGCACACTCATGGCACTCGGGTTTTATCTGCTGTGGCAAGTGGTCGTCCAAGGCAACCTACCACGCACCGATTTTGCCCCCGTCATCGCCAAAGATGGCGATGTGGCAACGCTACTAGGGGCGATTGGCAAATCGGGCTTTATCGGCACCATGCTGGGGGCATTTGCCTACATGGCATTGACCAGTTCCTTTTTGGGCGTGGCGTTGGGATTGTTTGACTTTTTGAGTGATTTTTTTGGGTTTGGCGATGACAAGACAGGGCGAGCCTATGCGGTGGCGGTGGTGTTCTTACCGCCGTTGGTGCTAAGTCTGATTGCCCCGTTTGGCTTTACAACCGCCATTGGCTTTGCAGGGCTTGCCTTGACCGTATGGGGCGTCATCGTCCCCGCCCTACTTGCCAAGGCTCACCGCCAAAAGCACCCTGATAGCACCTACCGAGCCTTTGGCGGTCAGTTTATGATTTATTTTGTCATCGTCTTTGGCATAATAAACATCATCGCCCAAATTGGCGGTTATTTGGGCATGGTGCCAAGTTTTGGTGGGTAGATTGGTAAAGTTAAATCAGACAAGGATGTTTGGTTTTAAAACAAAACTCACACCCCACAAAAAGCCCCGCATCTCCGCAGGGCTTTTTATTTTATCTTAATTTTAATGTCATGAGTGATAGCACCACAAGGATAATACATACAATCCAAAAACGTATCACAACCTTAGTTTCTTTTAGCCCCATTTCTTCAAAATGGTGGTGCAAAGGTGCCATCAAAAAGACCCGCTTTTTACACAGTTTGTACGAGCCGACTTGGATAATGACCGACAAGGCTTCCATGACAAAAATACCGCCCATTAGGATAAAGGCAATCTCCTGACGTGTCATCACCGCAATCGTGCCAAGCATACCACCTAGGCTCAACGCCCCCACATCGCCCATAAACACCTCGGCAGGGGCGGCGTTGTACCACAAAAAGCCCAAACACGCCCCAATCATGGACGCACACACCACGACCACTTCGCTGTTATAAGCGATATACGGCACGGACAGATAATTTGCCCATTCCACATGACCCGACACATAAGCAAACACCCCAAGCCCTGCCGACACCAGCACCACAGGCAAGGCGACCAAGCCGTCCAAGCCGTCTGTTAAATTGACCGCATTGGACGTGCCGTTAATGGCAAAATAAGTGAGCGTAATAAAGCCAAGCCCAAAGGGTATGGCAGACAAGGGAATGTACAGATTTTTAAAGGCAGGAATAAGCAAATCCTGCATGGCGTGCATGGTAGTGGGGTTTTGTTGTAAAGAGATATAGTAAAGCGACCCACCAGCGAGCAACGCTCCCACCGACAACCAAAAGTATTTCTTTTTGGCGACCAAGCCTTGGGGGTTTTTGTGCTTGATTTTTAGCCAGTCATCACGCCAGCCGACCGCCCCAAAGATGACCATGACCGCCATCAAAATCCATACATAAGGGTTTGTCAAATTTGCCCACAGCAAAGTCGAAATCCCAATGGCAAACAAAATCAGCACACCGCCCATTGTTGGCGTGCCTTGCTTGACAAGGTGCGTTTTTGGGCCGTCCGTGCGTACCGCTTGACCGTATTTTAGGTTACGCAGGTAGGCGATGACAGGCTTGCCCGCCATAAGTACAATCGCCATACTCGTCATGACCGCAAGCAAGCTCCTTAGCCCCAAAGACGCAATGGTTTGGCGATACAAAATGTCAAAATAATCAATGAGCCAATATAACATCGTTTACTCGCTTACAGGTTGGGTTAAATCGTGGATTAAGGTTTCCATGGTGGCACTTCTTGACCCCTTAAACAGCATTGCCCAATTTTCGCCAGTGTTAATCGTGGACAAAATTTCTTGAGTGACTTGGGATTTATCGTTAAAATGCACGCTGTCAATCCCTGCTTTTTGGGCGGTGTTAAAAGTGTTTTTCATCAATTTGCCAACACAAATCAGCTTATCCACACCAATTTCTCCAATTTGCTCGCCAAGCGACTGATGTTCGGCAACTGCGTCATCGCCCAATTCGCCAATGTCGCCAATGATCATTAAGGTTTTGTCATAAGCATTTTCATCAAGAAATTTTTGGGCGTTTAGCACTTTTAAGCCTGCAATCATCGCAGGGACATTGGCGTTATAAGTGTCGTCAATAATCAGATGGTTGTTAAAGGGTTTAAAATTCAAACGCCCTTTGGCGGGTTTGGCGTTGTTTAAGCCGTTTACGATTAACTCCAAATCCAGCCCCAACGCAAGCGAACACGCCACCGCCGACAAAGCATTTGCCACATTATGCTCGCCTGCAAAAGGGAGCAAAACTTCGCCTTCGTCAAATTCATCAATCGCCAAATTGACATACGCCGTAAAGCCAACCTTATCGCCCTGCACTGCCACATCATCGGCAAAGACATCGCCCATCACTTGCACGAAATCTAGCTTATCCAGTTCGGCTTGCTCGGCTTCACTTAGTTTGGAAAAATCCATCGCTTCACGGGGTGGGACATTTTTTTCGCCTGTGGTTAAAATTTGAGCGGTAAATTTGCCAGCTTCATTTGCTAACAGCTCAAAAAATTCATCGCCATAAGGTAGCACCGCCACGCCATTTTCATCAAGTCCTTGAAAGATTTCGGCTTTGGTTTTGGCAATGTTTTCCCGACCGCCAAACTCGCCCAAATGAGCCGTACCAATGTTAAGCACGCAAGCAACATCAGGCGACACCAGTCCTGCGGTGTAGGCAATCTCGCCAATGTGGTTCGCCCCAAGCTCCATCACGGCAAATTGATGTTCATCGCACAATTCTAATAACATCATCGGCACGCCCAAATCGTTGTTCAAGTTCCCCCTTGTCATCAAGGTGGGGGCGATTTGGGATAGGATACTGCCCAACATTTCTTTGGTGGTGGTTTTGCCTGCCGAGCCTGTCAGGGCAATCACGGTAAGATTGGGATGAACATCACGGCGGTATTTGCCAAGTTGCCCGAGTGCCTTTTTGCTGTCGCCTACGATAAGCTGGGGCAAGTCGCTTTCTACTTTTTCATTGACAATCGCCAGTACCGCCCCTTTTTCAAGGGCAATACCCACAAATTCGTGCCCATCAAAATTATCGCCTTTGATTGCCAAAAAAATATCGCCTGCTTGTATCGTGCGAGTGTCGGTGGTAATACGAGTGCTTTGGGCGGTAAACTTGCCGTGCCAAGTCGGGTTTAAGTCGCTTAAAGCGGTGTTTAGATTGTCAAATTGCCAGATATAGGGGGTCATTTTTATGCCTTTTAATCATAAATTTAAGTAATAAAATAGGGCTATTATAGCAAAATCCCACCAACATTTCATCGCTTGACAATACCCAACTGTCTTGACAACGCCCCAAATCGCCTTATAATAAACCTTATTTGGGAGAAAATAATGCTTGTAGAAACCACTTCTTTGCCGATTTATATTCAAGAACAAATCATCGCTCATCAGCAAAGCGAACTGTTAGCTAGCAAAGCCAAGCCCTTGCCCCAAAAAGGTTTGATTGGTGGCGAGCAAGTTTTTGGCATTTGGGCAAACCAAAACATTGACGGTGTCGCCTACCAAAACCAACTCCGCTCTGAATGGGAGCGAGAGTGGGAAAAA
This sequence comes from Moraxella caprae DSM 19149, assembly GCF_000426885.1. Classification (GTDB taxonomy): domain Bacteria; phylum Pseudomonadota; class Gammaproteobacteria; order Pseudomonadales; family Moraxellaceae; genus Moraxella; species Moraxella caprae. The sequence goes on from NZ_AUGF01000030.1 coordinate 14,771, forward strand.
GACGGTGCGGAGATAAGTCAATGATTTTGGTGGATAGCAATGTCATCATCTATTATTTTAATGGCATCCAAAAAGCCGAAACATTTTTGACAGATAATATCGGCAATATGGCAATTTCTACTTTGACAATTTCGGAAGTTTTATCAAAACCCAATTCATCGGAAAAAGAAATTGACAACATCAATTTATTTTTAAAAAATAATTTTCAATGGATTGATGTCAGCCGTGAAGTTATTTATAAATCTGCCGAAATTCGCCGTCAAAAGAAAATCAAAACACCCGATGCCATTATCGGAGCAACCGCCCTACTTCATCATCTAACGCTCGCCACCAGAAATGTGGGCGATTTTGAGCATTTGCCGATGACGGTAATTAATCCGATTGATTGATTGTCAGGCAAAGCTAAAAGTCTTTAAAAAAATAATCTTACTTCATATTATTAGTGCGATTAACCATTTGATTAGCCAAGACTTTAAAGCCCAATTTTCTAAATGCAGTTAATTGATTTTCCACACTTTTAATGGCATTTTTTAAAATATTTAACCCATTTTTATCATAAGTTGTTTGATAAATACTTTGAAAGTCTGGCACATTCGCCCCAATATGATAATCACATTGCCAAATACCGCCAAAATTCTGCGGTTGATAAATAATGACTTCTAAGGCATAGCGTTCTTTGTTCTTTTTTAAGACATAATGCTCATTAATGGCGATGCTCTTAGGCATTGGTTTATAAGGCTCAAAACCCATTAACTGATTTTTAATAGCACAAGCTTCATCAAAATCCTTTGCCAAAAATACCCATTTTGCCGTCTCGCCACTCGGAATGGGCTTACCAAATCGTTGCAAAGTCGTTTCTGTACCGTCTGCATTTTGGCTTACCACATACAAATCGCCCATTACCGTTTGGTGGGGATTATTCATTTCATCAAGCACACCTTGCAAAATAGGAATGTCATTACCATAAGCAATGTCTGCCAATAATTTATCGGGTGTGTTGTTGTCATTGATAAGGGCAATATGACGTTCAATTTCCTTTTCAATGGCAACTTTGGCGATGTTGATAAATTTGGGCGGCAAGGTGTTGATTAGGTGTCTTTTCATTTTGTCCAGTCTTCTATCACCAAACCAAAACCTTCAAAATCATCAACATTATTGGTAACAATCGTCAGACCTAAAGACAAAGCGTGGCAAGCAATCAGCGTATCAAAACACGCTTTAAATTTGCCTGCTTGCATCATTTTGCCAAACATTTCGCCCGCCTTATCATCAAATGGCACAACCTTAATCACAGCCGATAATTTGTCAAAATCCGCTTGCGATTGATAAATACCCAGCCCCCGTTGCAACTCCGCCCAAGTAATCGCACTCATCACAATTTCACCAACAAAATGTTGGCTAAATCGCTCCACAACGGCTTTTGGTGTATTTTTCATCAAAAAAATACACATATTGGTGTCAAGCATATATTTTGGCGACATTACCAGCCCCGCTTGTCATCAACAAATTCATCTCGCACAAATTCATCAGACAAATGCTCGCCCAATTTGGCAAATAACGCAGGAACTTGCCCCAAGTTGGCAACAGGTGTTATGGTTAATACATCATTTTCTTTTTGCAAAATCAAAGGGGTATTTGGGGCAAATGCAAACGATTTTGGCAATCTGACCGCTTGGCTATTGCCTGAATTAAAAGGTTGTGTAATAACTTGCATTCATCGTCTCCTAAAAAGATATACATTAGTATATACCAAAGCGCCCGCCATCGCAATTACTTCCCCCACTTCTGGGTCATCTCCCCCACCACCACTCTATCATCAAAGTCATAGCGTACGCCCTTAATCTCTTGATAAGTCTCGTGTCCCTTACCAAGAATTGCCACAATGTCATTCTCGCCTGCTAATTTTACCGCAAGTTCAATCGCCAATTTACGGTCAGGCTCAATTTCAATTTTATAATGACTCTCACAATCCAAGCCTGCTTGCATATCCTTTAAAATCTCGTTTGGATTTTCACTTCTCGGGTTATCGGCAGTCAAAATGACTTTATCGGCAAATTTTAGGGCGGATTTGGTCATCAAAGGTCGTTTGCCCTTGTCCCTATCGCCCCCACAGCCAAGCACCGCAAACAGCGTCCCAGCACAATGCGTTCGTAGGCTTGACAGCACCTGTTCCACCGCATCAGGGGTGTGGGCATAGTCCACGATAAACGAACCACGCTCGGACGGCACTTGCTCCATACGCCCCCTTGCCCCTTTTAAGTGTTTGATATTATTGATAATTTCATCAAAACTTACATTCATGGCAAGGCTTGCCCCAATGCTTGCCAATAGGTTTGCCACGTTAAACAAGCCCAAAAGTGGACTTTTTACCGTCATCTCACCTTGTGGGGTTTGGATAACCAATTCCACCCCATTTAGACTTGGGCTGATTTGTTTGGCAAAAAAGTCAGCCGTTGAGTCTTTGGTGCTGTACGTCCAAATGGTAAGCCCCGATTGTTTGGCTTGACGGATAAAGATTTCGCTAAATTCATCATCGGCATTGATAATGGCATGGGTCAGCGTGGGAAATAACGCCTTGTCAAAGAGCCGTGCCTTCGCCCCTGCATAGTCGTCCATGTCGGCATGATAATCCAAATGGTCTCGGGAAAGGTTGGAATACACCGCCACCGTGATTGGCACGCCTTGCAAGCGGTGCTGATGGAGTCCATGACTGCTCGCTTCTAGGGCAATACATTCCACGTCCGCTTTGGCATAGTCATAAATGGCGTGTTGCAGAGCGACCACTTCTAGCGTGGTATGGGTGCTTGGGGCTAGGTTTGGCAAAATGCCGTTGCCTGCCGTTCCCATGACGGCAGTTTTGTGATTGGCAAGGGATGACAGCTGGGCGGTAAGCTGGCTAATGGTGGTCTTGCCGTTGGTGCCTGTAACTGCCACGACTTTTGGCAAAGCTGCCACCCCTGTTTTTTGCAGATATGCCTTGACCAAATCGCCCAAAATCAGGCGTAAATTGGCAATATGCACAATCGGCATTTTGGCATTATCCACGCCCATGTCGGACGCACTTATCTCGGACAGCACCGCTTGGCTATTGATACTATCAATATAGCCTTTTGCCTTGGATTTAATGTCAGGATTGACCGACAACAACACAAAAATCTCGCCACCTGCCACCTTGCGACTGTCCGACACAAAGCCTGTGATTGGCAAATCCTTGATACGCCCCCAATCCACATCAGACACATGGGACTGTAAAATATCGGCAAAATCGTTGAATGTTGTCATAAAAAATCCTTCTTAAAAATAAAAATAAAATGGTAAAACAGCTTACTGGTTTATATCTAGTGGCTTGTCAAATGGCACGTTATAAATTCTAAGCGTCTCTTTCATCACCTTGGCGAACACAGGGGCGACGGTTTGTCCAGCGTACTTGCCCTGTCTTGGGTCTTCTGCCAAAATCACCACCACAAAACGGGGACTGGTCGCAGGGGCGAACCCTGCAAAGACGTTGCGGTATTGGTCGGTATAATAGCCCCCTGCTGGATTGGTGCGACGTGACGTGCCTGTCTTGCCTGCCACATAGTAGCCATCAATGGCAGCGGCTGTCCCCGTACCGCCTTTTTCGGTCACGCTAATCATCATGTTGGTGATGTCTTTGGCGTGTTGCTCACTGATGACCTGCTCTGGGGCAGGAACGGATTCTTCTTTGACCAGTCTTAGATGATTCATCTTGCCCCCATTAGCAAGTGCCGCATATGCCCCTGCAACCTGAGCCAGCGTGACCGACTGCCCGTAGCCGTATGCCAGCGTAGCACGACGAGTGACGTCTTTGGCGGTCGGCGTATGTAGCACGCCTGCCGACTCAGCAGGCAGGTTCAAAGCCGTCTTTTGTCCAAAGCCGAACTTTCTTTGCATGTTCACGATGGCGTCAGGAGGTAGTTCTAGGGCGATTTTGGCGGATGCGACATTAGATGACTTTTGGATGAGCTTCCCCATGGTAATCGCCCCATAGCGACCGCCATCACGAATGCTATACCCACCAAGTCTCATGCTACCTGCCCCTGTGTCAATGAGTGTTCGGGTGCTATACCGCCCCGACTCCAAGGCGGCTGCCACCGTCAAAGGCTTGACCACCGACCCTGGTTCAAAGGTGTCCAGCACAGGGCGGTTCCGCTCGCTTGCCCCGTGTCTTTTTGACAAATCATTCGGGTTGAAAGACGGCCACGACCCCATGGCAAGCACGTTACCTGTTTGCACATCGACAATCATGCCCGAGCTTGACCGTGCCGACTGCACCCGCCCAAGCTCTTCTAGCTCTTTGTACAAAATATACTGCAACCGTGAATCTATGGTCAGATGAATGTCCTGCCCTGCCGTCATGGGCGAGAGTTCTTTGATGTCGCCGATACTGCCCTGCACCGCTCGCAGGCTTAGCACTTGACCGTTTTGTCCTGTCAGCTGTTTGTCGTATTTGGCTTCTATGCCTGCTCGCCCCCCATAGACAGGCGGGTCATCTTGGGAGTAGCCCATATAGCCCAATATCTGTGCCATGGTTTCAGGTTGTAGATAGTAGCGTTTCTCGCTCGTCTCTCTAAACACACCCTTAAAGCCCAGCATGGTGACTCGCTGAGCCACCTCAGGGGCGACTCGGTTAAGTAGCACCAGTCGTTTAGACCCCGTCCCCGATGGCAGGGCTTGTTTGATGGCTTCTGGATCATCCAAATCCACCGCCCCATTTAGATGTACTGCTTGTTCTAATGTTTCACGTGAAACACCACTGGCAGTCGCCAGCGTTTCTAGATTCATCTCATCAAGCTCTTGCACCAGCTTTTGGCGACGCTCTTCGCTTTTGGTATTTTTGATTTTCTTTTGCAAATCATAATACGCCAAAGCATAGTCATAAGGGCTAAAAATCACCGTGGTTAAAGGGGCATTGGCAGCAAGGGGAGCTCCGTTGGTATCATAGATGTTACCACGATGGGCAGTGATGGTTCGCTTACTGGTGATGAGTTTGTCGCCTTGGCTGATGTAGTAGTCGGCATTGGCGATTTGAAGCCAATAAGCACGGGCAAAGAGTGCCGAAAAGCACACCGCCATCACCGCCCAAACTATCTTATAACGCCCCACATCTTGAAGTCCGCCCAACAGCGAGACACCCGAGTTTTTTTTGCGTTTGCGTGTTTTTTTCAGAGAGTTTTGGGCTGATTCTTGAGTGTCAGGCGTGCGTTTGGTGGCATGGCTTTTGTCCAGCTTTTTGCCCAGACTGCCGATTTTTCTTAGTTTCTCGCCAATATCACTCTTGGGGGGCGTGCTTGTCTTTTGCCCTGAGCGGTTTTGGTTTTTTGGGTGTTTGGGCTGTTTTGGGGTTTGGTCGTTTTTACTCATGAGACACCCCCGTATTGTCTAGATTGCCCAAACCACCAAGCCCGTCCCATTCGTCTTGATTTATTTGCTCTTTTTTGGTTGGATAATGCATGCCAAGCTCGCCCACCGCACGTCTTGCCACTTGTGGGGTTGCACTAAATGTCTGCTGTTCAATGAGCAGACGACTCTCTTCGACTTGCATGTTCACCAGTTGCTGTCTTAGGCGGGTAAGTTCTTGATAGGTCTGATGGCGTTTTTGGGTTTGTGTGGCTATCATCACCCCTATGATGAGAATCCCAAGCAGTAATCCGGCAACAATCAGCCGATACAACCCCACCAAGCTCATCGGCTCGGTCGTGTATTCATGTAAGTCGCTGTCAGTGCTTGGGTTCATGGGTTTGTGATTTATAATGGTTTAAATGATAAATTAAATGGTACAAATCATGGCGATAATGAATCAATTGGATAGGTCAATTGAATGATTCAAATGCCGTCTGATTTCGCCTTGCCCCACGCAAATAGGCACTTCTGGCTCGCACGTTGGCACGCACCTCATCATCGCTTGGGGCAATGCGATAGGGTTTATCAAAATATTTGGGACGTTTTGGCGGTATGGGCAGTTTATCATCGCCTTCATGTCGCCCTTTGCTGTGATTATTTAAAAACTGCTTGATAATACGGTCTTCTAATGAGTGAAAACTAATGATGGCCAGCTGTCCGCCTGATTTTAGGGCGGTTAGGGTCTGATTTAAGAAATCCTTGACATCGCCAAGCTCATTATTGATAAATATCCGCATGGCTTGAAAACTCTGGGTGGCAGGGTGCTTGCCTTTTTGCCAAGCAGGGTGAGCCTCTTTGATGGTCTCGGCAAGCTCTAGCGTGGAATCATAATTTTCCATCGCCTTAATCGCACGGGCGATTCTACGGCTATGCCGCTCCTCGCCATAGTCATATAGCACGTTTGCCAACGTCTCTTCGTCCACGACTTTGAGCCACTGCCCCACGCTTTGCCCACGGCTGGTGTCCATTCTCATATCCACCACCCCATCTTTCATAAAGCTAAATCCCCGAGCACCGTCATCAAGCTGTGGACTAGACACACCCAAATCCGCCATGATGCCGTCCACTTGACTCATGCCAAGTTTTGCTAGGCTTTCATTAAGACTGGCAAAACTGTCATGCACCACCACCACACGGCTGTCGGTTTTGGCAAGCTCGTCTGCCACCACTATCGCCTGTGGGTCTTTGTCAAAGACGATGAGCGTGCTATCAGCGGTCAAATAATCAAGCAATAGCCGACTGTGTCCGCCCCGTCCAAAGGTTGCGTCCACATACACGCCTGCCTGTAGCGACACACCCGACAAATCAGACACACCAAGCACGCCTGCTACCGTCTCGTGTAACAAGACAGTCTCATGAATCAAGGCAGGTGTGCGGTCGGTTGCGGTCATGATAATTGGTTTGGATATGTTTAGGTATTTGGTTTAAAATCAGTCTGATAAAAACAAAAACCAAGTCCGTCACGACGCACTTGGTTTGCTTGGGTCGGCGTCACCCATGTTGGTGTTATTTTTTAGCAGGCTCAGCTTCCGCCTTTGGCTCGCCTTGGGCTGCCTGTGCTTCTAACTGCTTCATCATCTCTGCCATCTGCTCTTCGGCTTTGGCTTGGGCATCAGCAGCTGCCTTTTTGGCACTGGCTTCGTCTAGTAGCTCAACGGTGAAAATCAGCACGCTGTTTGGTTCAATGACTGGCGGTGAACCCGCCTCGCCATAGCCCAACTCTGACGGCATATAGAATTCATACTTACTGCCAGCAGGCATGAGCTGAACACCCTCTCTAAACCCTGGAATCATCTGACCTAGGTCAAACTGGGCAGGCTCGCCACGCTCATAAGAGCTGTCAAAGACCTTGCCATCAATGGTCTTACCTTCATAGTGAGTAACGACCACATCCGTCGCCTTAGGCTTAGCCCCCGTACCTTCGGTGATGACTTTATATTGTAGTCCTGACGGTGTGGTTTTTACGCCTTCTTTAGCTTTGTTTTCTTCTAAGAATTTTGTTCCTGCTTCTTTGTTGGTCTTGGCTTTGGTTTCCAGCTCTTTGACCGCGTCTGCCTCTTTGCGTTTTTGATAAGCCTCAAAAATCGCCTGAGCTTGCTCATCGGTAAATTTGCTCTCTTTGCCTTCAAAGCCTTCAGAGAGTGCTGCTGCGATGATTTTTGGGTTAATCTCGCCATCCATTTCTTTTAGGTTTCTGCCTGCATCATGACCCAAGATGTAGCTGATTTTGTCCATTTCAGGGCTTTGTTCGCTGATGTTTGTGGTACTGACAGGTTTGGCAGTATTGCCCTCTTTGTTACAGCCTGTTAGGGCAAGCATGGACGCCATTAGGGCGGTCATCAAAAAAGTGGTGCGTGTGGTTTTCATTGTGTGTCTCTTTATTTTGAAAAATAAAACGCCGTTAGTAAATGTTGGCAAAGTCATCAAATGGGCGTGCTAACTGTCCGACACCCAAAATCGCTTAAAAAATTGCTTACAAAATCACTTGGCGAAAAAATACGGCATATCATACCAAAAAAACATAGAAATCGCTATTATGATTGCAAAAAATTTTTAATGATATAAAACGCTTAGGTATGATTATTGTTACTTTATCTGTCTTTTATGCTTTTTATGAAAGACAAAGTTGGGGTGGGGTGATTGGATAAATAAGGGTAGATTTTGGATTCGGTAATTGGCAAATAGGCGTTTTTTAAAAATGCAAGGCATTAGCCAATTAAGATAATTTTTTACATTAGACTTCCTGCAAAACTAGGTTTTCCGTTCGCCCCGAGCTTGTTGAGGGGTAGCGGAAAACCGTTATGGTTCGACAAGCTCACCACGAACGGTTTTCCTTATTTTTGGGTTTTGCAGGAAGTCTATTATAAATGTGCAATACATTCATATTTTTCACAGGGCAAATGTGGTTTGCCCTGACACATCTATGCAAAGGTGTGGTTAATTAACAATGTCAAACAAAATCAGCGCCCCATCCTAACGCCCCCGAAACACCTCCCAAAGCACCATACCTGTCGCCACGCTGACATTAAGACTCTGGGGGCGGTCGGGGCTGTCGGTCATGGGGATATAAACCAGCGTATCACACAGCTCGCCTGTCAGCCGTCTCATGCCATCGCCTTCTGAGCCCATCACAATGGCGACTTTTCCGCCAAAATCACACGCCTGCAAGGGCTTGGCACTCTCATCAAGAGCTGTGCCAAACACAAACACGCCTGCCGATTTTAACTTCTCCAAACACCGTGCCAGATTAGTTACCGCAACCACAGGCACGGCATCACTTCCGCCCACCGAGACTTTGGCAACGGTGGGGGTCAGTCCCACGCTTTGATGACGGGGGACGATGACCGCCGTTACGCCCATGGCACTTGCCGTCCGCAGACACGCCCCAAAATTGTGCGGGTCGGTAATCTGGTCTAACACCAAAAACACCGCATTATCCTGCCCTGCCAGACCATCAAGCTCACTTTCGTCCAGCAGGGGGCGAGAGCGTGCCGACAGCACCACGCCTTGATGTTGGGGACTGCCACACAGTTCGGTCAATGTGTCTTTTTGGGCGGTTTGCACCGACACGCCAAGCGATGTGGCAAGGGCGATAATCTCATCGTGGTTATCATTGTGATGATTGTCATAACTTTGTACAAATAGGGCTTTGACATCCATTGGGCGAGTGTTTAAAATCGCTTTAATGGCGTGAATGCCATAAAAATGGGGCATGGCGGGTTTTTTGGGTTTTTTGTTTTTTTGAAGGTCTTTTTTGGGGTCTTTTTTAAAGGGTGTTTGGGTGGTCATGGGGGTTTCCAAGATAAGGTATGTAAAGGGAAATGAATTTAGGTTATGCCGTTGGCGACTTGTAAGGGCAAATTACATTTGCCTTGCGATAAAGTATTGATTTTTAGGCGAATAAATTACCCCCACACGTTTATTTTAAAATTTTGCGTTTTAACTTATGGTTGTCTAGTTTCAAATGCACCAACAGGCGTGGAAAGCACGCCCCTACAAAGGTATTGTTTTAAAAATGTGGAATTGGTACAAATTAGAGTTACTTCACCATAAAAATCACAAATCCACCAACGTTGGCATTCTCCCCCATTATAACAAAATTTTTGCCCAAACCGACATTATCCCTTGAAATTTTGCCCCATAACCTTTATCAATAAGGGGAATTTTATCCCATTTGGAGAACACCATGAGCGAGAAAGAGCCAATCCTAAACGAAAACGAGCAAACCGAACAGGCACAGACGGACGAGCTTACCAAGCTGATTGCCACCATTGAAACGCTTGAAGCCGAGGTCGCCGATGCCAAAGAAGCACAGGCTCGTGCCAATGCCGAGTCCTACAACGCCCAACGTCGTATGGAACAAGAAACCGAAAAAGCCAAAAAATTTGCCCTACAAAAGTTTGCCAAAGAACTTCTTGATGTGGTGGACAACTTAGAACGAGGCTTGGAGGCAAGCGAGAAAGTAGGGGCGGACGAGAGTGTCTTGGAAGGACTTCGCCTAACGCACAAATCCTTGCTTGGCACGCTTGAAAAAAACGGCGTGGTTGCCGTGGGCGAGGTAGGCGAGGCATTTAACCCCGACCTACACGAGGCGGTGGGCGTTTTCCCTGATGCCGAAAAAGACACCATTGGGCAAGTCCTACAAAAAGGCTATACGCTAAATGAACGCTCCATTCGTCCTGCGATTGTGCTGGTGGGGGCATGATTTTAAATCATAGGGAAATTTGTAAGGTGCGTATCACGCACCGTTTTTTAAAATTTGAGCGTTGATTTGGTGCGTTGTACGCACCTTACAATGATGTATTTTAAACAACCATTCCCCTATGGATTTATCCAATATTTTCAAGGCATTAACACAAAATTTTAACAAAATAAATTTTAAAATTTTTAAAAAATTTCTCTTGAAAATACAAATTTGACACAAATATAACAGACAAGTTTGGCAAAACTGTTTTGCAAATTTGCCAAAAATTCACTTAACAAATCGGAGAAAAATTATGGGTAAAGTTATCGGTATTGACTTAGGTACAACCAACTCTTGTGTGGCAGTCCTAGAAAATGGCAACGTCAAAGTCATTGAAAACGCAGAGGGTGCCAGAACCACGCCTTCTATCGTGGCATTCAAAGACGGTGAGACCCTAGTCGGTCAATCTGCCAAACGCCAAGCAGTTACCAACCCACAAAACACCCTATTTGCCGTAAAACGTCTTATCGGTCGCCGTTATGACGAACAAGCGGTTCAAAAAGACATCGGTCTTGTGCCTTACAAAATCGTCAAAGCTGACAATGGCGATGCGTGGGTAGAAGTGAACGGTAAAAAACAAGCACCGCCACAAATCTCTGCCGAAGTTTTGAAAAAAATGAAAAAAACCGCCGAAGATTATTTGCGCGAGAGTGTTACCGAAGCGGTCGTTACCGTGCCTGCTTATTTTAACGACGCCCAGCGTCAAGCCACCAAAGACGCAGGACGTATCGCAGGGCTTGATGTCAAGCGTATCATCAACGAGCCAACCGCTGCCGCCCTTGCTTTTGGTCTTGACAAAAAAGAAGGCGACCGCACCATTGCCGTCTATGACTTAGGTGGTGGTACCTTTGACGTGTCTATCATTGAGATTGCGGACGTGGACGGCGAACAGCAGTTTGAAGTGCTATCTACCAACGGCGATACGTTCCTAGGCGGTGAAGACTTTGACATTGCTTTGATTGACTACCTTGTGGACGAGTTCAAAAAAGAGCAAAACGTCAATCTAAAAGGCGACCCGCTAGCCATGCAACGCCTAAAAGAAGCTGCCGAAAAAGCCAAAATTGAACTGTCAAGCTCAACGTCTACCGAAGTGAACCTGCCGTACATCACCGCAGATGCTACAGGCCCAAAACACTTGGTAGTAACAATCAGCCGTGCCAAACTAGAAGCCTTGACCGAAGAGTTGGTGGCTCGCACGATTGCCCCATGTAAAATCGCCCTAGAAGATGCAGGTCTATCGGCTAGCGACATTGATGACGTGATTTTGGTGGGTGGTCAAAGCCGTATGCCACTTGTACAGCAAAAAGTGCAAGAGTTTTTTGGTAAAGAGCCAAGAAAAGACGTGAACCCTGATGAAGCGGTAGCAATCGGTGCGGCGATTCAAGGGGCGGTACTTGCGGGCGACAAAAAAGATGTCTTGCTACTTGATGTAACTCCGCTAACGCTAGGCATTGAGACCATGGGTGGCGTGATGACGGCAATCATTGAGAAAAACACGATGATTCCCACCAAAAAATCACAAGTGTTCTCAACCGCTGCCGACAACCAACCTGCCGTAAGCATTCAGGTGTATCAAGGCGAGCGTAAAGTGGCGAGCCAAAACAAACTTTTGGGCAACTTTGACCTAACCGACATTCCGCCTGCACCCCGTGGCGTGCCACAGATTGAAGTTACCTTTGACATCAACGCAGACGGTATCATGAACATCTCTGCTAAGGACAAAGGCACAGGCAAATCACAATCTATCCAAATCAAAGCCGACAGCGGTTTGACGGACGAAGAGATTGAACAAATGGTGCGCGATGCCGAAGCCAATGCTGAAGCGGACAAGGAGTTTGCCGAGCTTGCAGATGCACGCAATGAAGCAGATGGTCGCATCAGTGCGGTGCAAAAAGCCCTAAAAGAAAATGGCGACAAAGCCACCGATGAAGAAAAACAAGCGGTAGAAACGGCAATCAGCGAGCTAGAGCTTGCGACCAAAGAAGATGACGTGGACGCAATCAAAGCCAAGCTAGAAGCCCTTGACAACGCATTCTTGCCAATCGGTACCAAGATTTATAGCACTGACCAAGGCGGTGCGGACGCAGGTCAAGCACAAGAGCAAGCCAAACCTGCCGATGACGGCGTGGTAGATGCTGAGTTTACCGAAGTTAAAGATGATAAATAATCTTCGACTGGTAACTGCCAAAAAACAAAAGAACACCGCTCAATTTGATTGGGCGGTGTTTTAAGTTTAAAACAAACACAAGGAATTTACAATGACACAAGTTCACCAAACGTTTATAAGCAAACCTTAATAGACTTTTTGGAAACTCTTGGTAAAGAAAAAGACGGGCAATTACGCACAAAATTACTATTATCTGCAAATTTACTACAAATTATTCATGATAACTTTTCTACGGAAGAAGAGTTCTTAAAAGCGATTCCTTACATGGCAGATATAGAAAAAGGCATTTTAGAAGACTTCTTGCCTAATATTAATTTAATCAAAAATAATAAAGATAGTCGCAGTTCTTATTACTACGATAAGATATTTCTTATGGCAATGTTTATTGCACAAGAATTGTTATTTAATTTAAAAAATCAAAAACACCAACATTCAGAAAAATATAAACATATCAACAGGGCTGTTAATGATGTTCTAGCTGGTAAATTAAAGGATGAACCACTAGAGATAGTTGAAGAGTTTGTTGATAAATTGGATTTTTTCCAAAACAGGAGAGCAATAGAGCTTATTAACTACCGTTTTCACAATAGACCTCCTGCAAAACCCATTCTATGCTAAAATACCTCAATGAACTATGAAGCCTCCACACACCTATCCGACACCAAATTCAAACGCTTAGTTGGCATTGAACGCAGGGTTTTTAATGAAATGCTTGCTTGTTTAGAGCAAGCACAAGCTGCTGTACATCAAAGAGGCGGTAGAAAACTTAAAATCAGCATGCCCAATTTGTTAATGGCAACCTTACAGTATTTTAAAGAATATCGCACCTATGAGCAGATAGCCGCTGACTTTGGCATCCATGAAAGCACAC
>NZ_AUGF01000031.1 GCF_000426885.1 Moraxella caprae DSM 19149
AATTAGACTTCCTGCAAAACTAGGCTTTCCGTTCGCCCCGAGCTTGTTGAGGGGTGGCGGAAAACCGTTATGGTTCGACAAGCTCACCACGAACGGTTTTCCTTATTTTTGGGTTTTGCAGGAAGTCTATTGCAATTTTCCCCCTACGGATTATGGGCAATTTAAAAGCTCTTTGATATATTCTTTTAATCCCAAAAACAAAAATTGAGCCATAAAAATAGCTCAATTTTTTTTATTTACACTCTCCGCCAGCTCGTCCCTGCCCTACTGTCTTCTAGCTCCACGCCTTTTTCTTTTAGTTCGGCACGGATTTGGTCGGCAAGGGCAAAATCCTTATCGGCTTTGGCTTGTTTACGTTTATCAATCATCGCCAAAACCTCACTTTCAGAAATACTCTCATCGCCAATTTGGGCTTGCAAAAAGGCTTGGGGAGCGGTTTGGGCGATGTTTAACACGCTTGCCAAGGTCTTTAATATCACGGCAAATCGCTGTCCGCCTGCCATGTCGTCCGCCTTGACCGCTTTATTTATCTCGCCTGCAATCTCAAACAAGATACTCACCGCTTGGGCAGTGTTAAAGTCGTCATTCATCGCACACACAAAGGCTTGCCCGTACTCGCTTCCCCACGCTGTCTCGTCCGTGTCTACCACATCAAAAGGTTTTAGGGCGTGATATAGGCGTGATAAGGCGGTGCGGCTTTCTTTTAGGGCGGTGTCTGAGAAGTTAATCGGACTGCGATAATGGCTAGATAGGATAAAAAAGCGAATGGTCTCAGCATGAAAATCCTGCAAAACTTCACGAATGGTAAAAAAGTTATTTAAGGATTTGCTCATTTTTTCGCCGTCCACATTGACAAAACCAACGTGTAGCCAGTTGTTGGCGTACTGTTTGCCTGTCGCCCCTTCGCTTTGGGCAATCTCGTTTTCGTGGTGCGGAAACTGCAAATCATGCCCACCGCCATGAATGTCAAAACTCTCGCCCAAACAGCAGGTACTCATCGCACTGCACTCAATGTGCCAACCAGGGCGACCCAACCCCCACGGACTTTGCCAATGCGGTTCGGACGGTTTGGCGGATTTCCACAGCACAAAATCAAACGGATTGTCCTTATCGTCCACCGTCTCCACCCTTGCTCCTGCTTGCATGTCGGCAAGTTTGCGTTTGGAGAGTTTGCCATAGTCGGAGAAATTTGCCACCTTATAATACACATCGCCACTTGCCCCTTGATAGGCTAGGTCTTTGGAATGTAAGGTATTTATCATATCCAGCATCTGGGGAATGTGGTCGGTCGCTCGTGGCTCACTTGTCGGACGTAAGCACCCCAAACGGTCAGCATCTTCGTGCATGGCTTTGATAAAACGCTCAGTCAGCTCGCCAATGGTTTCGCCGTTTTCGCCTGCTCGTTTGATGATTTTGTCATCAATGTCGGTGATGTTGCGGACGTAGTTCACCTCAAAATAACGAGACAACCAACGATAAATCACATCAAAACTCACCATGACCCGAGCGTGTCCGATATGACAATAATCGTACACCGTCATGCCACAGACGTACATACCCACTTTGCCGTCATGGATAGGAACAAACCGCTCTTTTTGTGCCGATAGGGTGTTATAAAGGTGTAAATCGCTCATGGTGTGCCTTTTGGGTAATTAATCAAAGGTAAAATAAAAAAGAGATTATCATAACAAACTTTACCAAAAAGCACCACAAAAAAATACCCCAAATCGCTTTGGGGCATTTTGCCGTTTTTCATCTTGCCACAAAAGACTAGTAAGTCTCATCCGTCTCAACGATGGTAATCTCATTACTGGCAGGCTTTTCTGCCTTAGGTTCGGGTTTGGGTTCGGCTGTTGGCTTGGACTCTGTTTGAGCTTGGGTATCCGCTTTTGGCTTGGTCTCAGATTTTGGTTCGGACTTTGGTTCAGGTTTAGGCTCTGGCTTTGGCTCGGTATTTTGTGGTGTACCACTTGGGACATCCTCAGGCTGTAAAATCACCTCCTCAGGTCTTGGTGTCTGGGTAGGTTCAGGCACTGATGGCAATTCCACAGGGCGGATTTGCACCGTTGGGGCAGGTACGATGTCGCTTGATGATTTGCCAATTTGGGCGGTTTCACGTTTGGCATTGGCTTGGTTTTGGCGATTCATCGAACGCACCGCTGTCGCCATGGTTTCAGACGCCAGTGCGATGACGGGTGTATTGTTATCAATGGCAAGTGTCTCACCGTCCGCTTGGAAGACAAAATCTCCCACCAGACGATTGCCACCCATGAGACTCACGTCTTTTTCGATGGCTTGTTCTTCTAGGCTTGCCACGCCTGCCCCGCTAAACGTCTTATTGGCAAAGGCAATCTCTTCGTTAGGCAGAACAATATGAAGCTGTCCACGGCACTCACCACCGTCTTCGCTGACGTTTTGCAAATCAATGTCTAGCCCCGACAGGCGTGCCTTTAACTGCAATGACAGCTCATCGCTCGCCCCATTGCCCAGTCCACGCACAGACGCAGTGTAGAGCTCATCACGCACAAGGCTGACGACACGGTTTTTTAGGCTGACATCATCACAGACCACGGCAGGACGATCGACCACTTCGGGGGTTGCAACCTCAATCTCTGCCTCGGCTTGTGGCTCGGGACTGTCTTTTTTGGTGCAACCGACCATGCCAGTCAATGCAAGGGCAACGGCAGACACACGGGCTAAATGGTTAAACGTTTTCATGGCTTATCTCAAATTTGGTTTAAAATTTACTTATAAAATAACTTTAAATAACTTTAAAAAGCGGTCGCCACTTGATACAATGACGCCCAACAAGGCGGTATCATCAAGGCAAAACGTAGCCATTATACCACGCCAAACCCATTTGCCAAATTATTTTTTATCATGAATCAGCCTATCTCCCACGCCCATTTTAATGACCGTAATTTTAATGACATTGCCGACCATTTTGCCAAAAAAGTCTATGGCGGTCTAAAAGGTCAAATCCGCCTTGCCGTGTTAGAGCGAGATTTGTCCGAGCATTTACCCAACCGTCCGCTTCGGGTGTTGGACGTGGGAGCAGGACTTGCCCAAATCAGCCTAAACCTTGCCACACACCATGAAGTCATCATCAGCGACATCTCCGATGAGATGATACAAAAAGCCCAAGCCACCGCTTGTAAGCTTAACGTTTCACCCCGATTTATCGTGGCTCCTTATCAAGAACTCACAAACCTTTTAAAGGGACAAACATTTGACCTAATCCTATGCCATGCCGTCCTAGAGTGGCTGGGCGAACCTGCCAAAATCATGGCGTTTTTTGATGAATTTTTAGCCGATGATGGCTATTTGTCATTGTGCTTTTACAATCCTGCCAGCATGGTTTATCGCAACCTTATTATGGGTAATTTTTATCAATTAGCACGCCCCAAACCTGCCGATAACAAAAGCCTAACCCCAAACAACCCTGTCGCTTATGACACGGTCAAATCATGGCTTGATGATGGGGGATATACCACCCTTTGCCAGTCGGGGATACGAGTGTTTTCTGACTACGCTCCCTTAAAACGTGGCGGACACAACAACCCTGATGATGTCGTGGCAATGGAGCTTAACTATTCCCAAACCCACCCTTTTTGGCAAATGGGGCGGTATTTACATATCTTGGCGAAAAGATAAGATGATTCACTCTTGACTCAAAATAGTAACTTATTGATTATCCGATAATTATTTTTAGGTTGTAGGGACGAATTGCAATTTGCCCTTGATAAATTGATTACTTATATAAAAGTTGAGGGTGGGGCAATCCTTACTCTTTTTCTTTTAAAAAATCATCTTTTTCCAAAAAGACATCGCCCTGCTCATAAGGATTTTCATATTCCTTAACCGCTTGCAAATCCCGAATGTTCTTTTGAATGGTAATCACCGCAAAGAGCGACAAGGTAAACGCCATAAAATAATAGCTCTTTTCGCTAAGTAGCAAAGTGGCGTTCCACAGCCCCACGGTCATGAGTAGCACGGCAAGCCCCAACGCCACCCAACTAATGCCATAATAAATCCCGACACAGGGATATTTTCTGCTTTATCACGAATGGTCTTTTGCAGGCTAATCGCCGCATACAGCCCCAATGCCAATACCGCTACATAATAACCCTTTTCGTTTAACATCATCTCGGCATTCCACAGACCAACCAAAAAGCCAAGCACCGCCCAAGACGCACCGACATAAGCCGATGTTGGTTTATTAATAATTTGCATGGTTTTTTCCTTTTATCATTTAAAAAATTGATAGATATTTTTAGAGTTTTGAATAATATAGCAAAATAAAGCAAAACCGACAAGTGTACTTTATGGCATGATTTGGCTTTTGGCATTGACCATATTATAAACAATTTATAAACAATAGTACGATTTTTGACCCAATTTTTCATAAAATCATCGCACCACCTTGCAATTTGCCACGCCTGCCACCATAACAAGCTGACATTATAAGAATTTATTTGGAGTTTATCATGTCTGACAACCAAACCTTGCCCCTACTTGCCGTGCGTGATGTCGTGGTCTATCCACACATGCAAATCGCCCTATTTGTGGGGCGTGAGCAGTCCATTAACGCCATACAGCTTGCCAATGAGAGCTTTGATGGTCATCTGCTTGTGGTCTCACAAAAAGACTCGCTGTCAGAAGAGATTAACACCGACAATCTCTACCGCTTTGGCACGGTGTGCAGAGTCATTAGCACCATGCCCCACGACGCTGACGAAAACTGCCTAAAAGTACTCATCGAAGGGAAAACTCGTGCCGAAGTGGCGGGGGTTGATATTGATGAGACGTACAACGCTTTTGTGGCGGTGTTTCATGAACAGCCTGTTACCGACACGCTCGGCGATGATGACAAAGACGCTCACAAAAAGGTATTGATGGATTTTTTTGCCAGTTTTGCCGAAGAGAACCTACGCAACGGGCGTGAGATTACCCGTGTGGCAGGCAAGATTAGCGACCTGACCGAACTCATGTACTTTATCGCCACTCGGGTATCCATGCCCCTTGACAAGAAACAAACACTCCTTGAAGATGGCGACATCATGGATTATTACCACACGCTGACTGAGTTTTTTGTGAGCAATCATGCCGAGCAGTCGCTTGAAAATGAACTCCAAGAAACCGTGCGTAAGCAAATGGAAAATAATCATCGTGAGTATTTTTTAAATGAAAAAATGAAAGCGATTAAATCCGAGCTGTCCGATTTAAATGACGGAGCGGACGAAGAAGATGGCGAACTTGAAAAACGCCTAAAAGAAGTCGACCTACCTGATGATGTCCGCAAAAAGGCAGAAACCGAATTTAAAAAGTTAAAGCAAATGCCCCCAAGCTCATCGGAGGCGTCTGTGGTGCGTGGCTATGTGGAGTGGATACTTGACACCCCATGGAAAAAGGCAAGCAAGGTGTCTATTGACCTAAATAAAGCCAAAGAAACCCTTGACAAAGACCATTATGGACTAGACGATGTCAAAGACCGCATTGTTGAGTACCTAGCGGTGCAGTCTCGTGTCAAAAAACTGCGTGGTCCTATCCTATGCCTAGTCGGGCCGCCTGGTGTTGGTAAAACATCACTAGGCGAGAGTATCGCTCGTGCCACAGGGCGTAAGTTTGTGCGTATGGCGTTGGGCGGTGTGCGTGATGAAGCTGAGATTCGTGGACATAGACGTACCTATATCGGAGCGATGCCAGGAAAAATCGTACAGTCCTTGGCAAAAGTAGAAGTTAAAAATCCGCTATTTTTGCTTGATGAAATCGACAAAATGGCACAGGACTATCGTGGCGACCCTGCTTCTGCCCTGCTAGAAGTGCTTGACCCATCTCAAAACAACAGCTTTAATGACCATTATCTTGACTTAGATTTGGATTTGTCGGAGGTCATGTTTATCTGTACTGCCAACAGCATGAACATACCGCCTGCCCTGCTTGACCGTATGGAAGTCATTCGTCTGCCCGGCTATACCGAAGACGAAAAAATGAACATCGCTCACAACTATCTCACCCCCAAAGCCCTAGAACAAAACGGGCTTGGCAAAGATGAGCTGGACATTACCGATGATGCCATTCTTAGCATTATCCGCCATTATACTCGTGAGGCAGGCGTGCGTAACTTGGAGCGTGAGATTAACAAAATCAGTCGTAAAGCGGTGCGTTCGCAAGTTGAGACTTATGGCATCAAACCCAAAAAAAGCACGAAAATTGAGCCGTTATCGGTAACGGACGATAACATTGCTGATTATTTGGGGGTTAAGCCCTTTGACTTTGGTTTGGCAGAAAAAGAACCTGAAATCGGGCGGATTACAGGACTTGCGTGGACTTCGGTGGGCGGTGAGCTACTGACCATTGAGACTGCCACCATGCAAGGCAAGGGCGAGCTTGTCTTTACAGGGTCGCTTGGTGATGTCATGAAAGAGTCTATCCGTGCCGCCATGAGCGTGGTGCGAGCAGGGGGTGAACGCTTTGGTATCAGCTATGATAAGTTCAAAGACACCGACATTCATGTGCATATGCCCGAAGGTGCCACACCCAAAGACGGTCCGTCCGCCGGTATTGCTCTGACCACCGCTTTGGTGTCCGCCTTTACAGGCATTGCCATTCGTGCCGACATCGCCATGACGGGCGAGGTTACCTTGCGTGGTAAGGTGCTAAAAATTGGCGGTCTCAAAGAAAAACTGCTTGCCGCACATCGTGGCGGTATCAAGCACGTGCTTATCCCCAAGTCCAACGAACCTGACCTTGCCGACATTCCTGACAACGTCAAGGAGAGCTTGACCATTCAAGCGGTTGAGACCATTGACGAAGTCCTAAAAGTCGCCCTAGTCGCCCCGCTCATGCCTTTAAAGCCGAGTGTGGTGGTGAAGGCAGGCGAGCAAGCACTAAGAAGCTAATTAAAAAGAAGCCTTAAAACACCTCAAAACCCTGTCCACTGGCAGGGTTTTTTGTGGGTACATTTTGGCTTGTCTCTATATCCAAAATCGGCTAAGATAGGGAGAATTTCTCTTATTTTTCCTAACTTATCTTAATTGGTGATAGCCATGAAATCACTTTTAAACCCCCTTGTCATCGCCCTATTCCTTGTACCCTTATCCGCTTTGGCGTGTGAAAGACTGGAAGTGTCGGGACATGATGTTGGTTGCTTGCAGGGTGGCTTGGCGACAGTATGGCAACAGGATAAACAGGGTATTGCCGATAAAACAGGTAAAATTATTATTCCTGCTCAATATGATTTTGTCGGCAATTTTTCAGAAGGCTTAGCAATCGTAGAACAAAATAATAAATATGGCTTTATTGATAAAACGAACAAAATCGTTATTCCTATTCGATATGATGATGCTTGGCATTTTTCAGAGGGTTTGGCAGGTGTAGAGCAAAATGACAAATGGGGTTTTATTGATAAAACAGGCGAAGTGATTATCCCCTTTAAATATCAGAGTGCTGTTCTTTTTGTTGATGGTTTGGCTGTTGTAGAATTAGATAACAAATATGGCTTTATTGATAAAACAGGTAAAATAGCCATACCTTTTCAATATGACTACGCTTCTTGGGGATTTGAAGATGGTAAAGCCAAAGTCTCATTAAACGGCGAAACCTTTTATATAAACAAAACAGGCAAGCGCATTGACTAGCCCAAAGGGTTTGTGATGATTTTCCCCAAATCGCTAAATTTCTAGTATAATAACCCGTTTTAAGTTTTAACATCACTTTTAAGAGCTATCATGACTATCCAATCCCTACTTCACACCCACCTACAAACCGCCATGATAAACGCAGGGGCGGACAAAGACACCGACCCTGTCATCAAGCAATCAGGCAAGCCCCAATTTGGCGACTACCAAGCCAATGGCGTGATGAGCGTCGCCAAAAAACTTGGCACAAACCCACGAGAATTTGCCCAAAAAGTGCTTGATGAGCTGGAAAATAGCCAAGCCTTAGACGGCATTGCCGACAAATTAGAAATCGCAGGGCCGGGCTTTATTAACATCTTTCTTGACAAAGAATTTCTTGCCAAGTCCGCCCATACCGCTCGCACGTCCGACCGCTTGGGTATTACGTCCGACCACACCGAGACGGTTATCATTGACTATTCGTCGCCAAATGTCGCCAAAGAAATGCACGTTGGGCATTTGCGTTCTACCATTATTGGCGACAGCTCGGTGCGTGTGCTTGAATTTTTGGGCGACACCGTCATTCGTGCCAACCATGTGGGCGACTGGGGGACGCAGTTTGGTATGCTCATCGCCTACCTTGAAAAAATGCAAAACGAAAATGCGTCCGATATGGAATTATCCGACCTAGAAGCCTTTTATCGTGATGCCAAAGCAACTTATGATAACGATGAAGCCTTTGCCGAAAAAGCTCGTAGCTATGTGGTCAAACTCCAAAGTGGCGATGAATATTGCCTTGCCATGTGGCAAAAACTCGTTGCCATTACCATGAGCCAAAACCAAGCCAGTTACGAACGCCTAAACGTAACCCTAACCGATAAAGACATCATGGGCGAGAGTCTATACAACCCCATGCTCCCCGACATCGTCAAAACCCTAAAAGACAAAGGCGTGGCGGTAGAAGATGACGGGGCGACTGTGGTATATCTGCCCGAATTTAAAAACAAAGAAGGCGAGCCACTTGGTATCATCATTCAGAAAAAAGACGGCGGATTTTTGTACACCACCACCGACATCGCCGCCGCAAGCTATCGCTATCACACCTTGCACGCTGACCGTGCCATTGTCTATTCTGACACACGTCAAGCCCAGCACATGGCACAGGCGTGGGCGATTGCACGGCTTGGCGGATTTGTGCCTGATAACTTTAAATTAGAACATCACAATTTTGGCATGATGCTTGGCAAAGACGGCAAACCGTTCAAAACTCGTACAGGCGGTACGGTCAAACTTGCCGACCTGCTTGATGAAGCAGTTGCCCGTGCCACCGTCTTGATAGACAGCAAAAACCCAGACGTAACTGCCGATGAGCGGACGGCACTCATTGATGCGGTTGCCATTGGGGCGGTCAAATATGCCGACCTATCCAAGCACCGCACGACCGATTATGTGTTTGACTGGGACAGTATGCTCAACTTTGAAGGCAACACCGCCCCTTATATGCAGTACGCTTACACCCGTGTGCGTTCTATTTTTGCCAAAGCAGGGGTAAATCCTGACACACTAACAGGCGAGATTGTCATCACGGACGACAAAGAGCGAGCATTGGCGGTCAAATTGCTACAATTTGAAGAATCCCTACGCCAAGTCGCCAAAGACGGTACGCCCCATGTGTTGTGTGGCTATTTGTATGAATTAGCTGGGATTTTTTCATCGTTTTATGAAGCCTGCCCGATACTGTCGGCAGATGACGACACCAAAAACAGCCGTCTGCAACTGGCGGATTTGACCGCTAAGACCTTAAAAACAGGCTTGGATTTACTCGGCATTAAGACGGTTGAGAAAATGTAATTAACAATTCAAGATTGCCATTGGGTTGTCCTAATGGCAATTTTTTAAATTGGAAGCACTTATGTTTGACAAATTTGGCAATATGAGCACCGACAATTTAAACATTACCACCCTGCCCCATTGGTCATTTGGCGACAGTCCCAAAATGGCGGACGAACTTGTAGGGCTTGTCCTAGACGGCAAAAAGCGAGCCACTTGCACCGCTCTGCATTGGCATTTGGACGAGCCAGCTTATCCCGTTGGTAGCCTACAAGTCATCACAGACGGACAAAACCGCCCACGCTGTGTTATCCAAAACACCGCCCAATTCATCATTCGCTTTTGTGATGTTGATGAAAAGTTGGCACGTCAAGAAGGCGAAGGCGATTTGTCGCTTGATTTTTGGCGGACGGCTCATCAAGAATTTTTTGAACGGTTTGGGATATTTGATGATAAAATGTGGTTGTTGTTTGAAACCTTTGATGTTATAAAAATACTGGACACCCCATGAAAAATCAACCCAACAAAGAACCCCAAGCCCTAAATAAAGTCCGTGCCGACAAATGGCTGTGGGCGGCACGATTTTTTCGCACTCGCACCCTTGCCAAAGAAGCGATAGAAGGCGGAAAAGTCCACATGAATGGTCAAAAAATCAAAACAAGCAAAGAGCTACAAGTGGGCGACACCCTAACCATTCGCCAAGGTCATGCCAGCGTCCAAGAACAAAAAACCATCATCATCAAAGCCTTATCTGACAATCGGGGCAGTGCTACCATCGCCCAAACGCTATACGATGAGACAGATGAGAGCATTGCCACCCGAGAGTTTTTTGCCGAGCAACGCAAATTACAAAACCTTGCCAGACCATCCACCAAACCCGACAAAAAACAACGTCGGGACATTGAGAAATTTAAAAATAATTGGTGAAGATTGTACGCAGGAATGTGCCAAAGAAATGGTATCAGGATAGATTACCCCATTCTCAACTTTATATGAGTGCTTGATTTATCAAGGGTGAATTGCAATTCACCCCCCACAACTTACAAAATAATGAAGTAATAATCAATAGATTGCAATTTTAAGTTGGGATTGGAGTATAGATTACAAAAAGAGAATTGCCAAATTTTAGGCAAAAAAAGACTTCATCAGCACATCTTCGGCACACTTTGGGATTACTACCGTTGCTACCTTCCGGTCCTGGCGGGGTTCATAAATCAAAGTTGCGAAGCTACCGATGAAGCCGAGAGTAATTATACATGATTTTTTTAAAAATGCAAGAAAATTTTTTTAGATTTTATCAATTTAAAAGCACTCAAACCTCACAAATAATTTTAAAAAATAAATCCATGCTATTTGTTAGGGTGTGCCTGCCTTTGGTATTTGCAATGAAAATGCCTGTTAAAAAAAGCAGGGGAATCGCCCGTTTTTCAAGGAAAAGTCCGCCGTTGATATTGGAATATCGCCAAGGATTTTGACTTCGAGCCACAAGATTTAGCCATTTTTCATGCAAAAACACCGTTGTACTGCTACAACATTTTCTAAATTTTAAATTGTGTTATAAAGGGCAGGCACGCCCTACATTAAAGCAATAATCAGATACAAATTAGCACAACAATCAAGAATAAATTGTATTACAATAATTTAGTTTTTGTTATATTCTATCACGGAGTAATTCATGCGTGCATTCACACTACCCTTACTGCTTAGTTTGGCATTAGCAGGCACTCACGCCCACGCCCAAAGCTACAACCAAATCAGCTTTAATGTCGAGACCGCCAAAACCATCGCCAACGATGAGCTGACTGCCACACTCACCAAATCAGCGGACAACGCCAATGCCAAAACGCTGGCAAATACCCTAAACACCACCGCCGACAAAGCCCTAGCCATCGCCCAAAAATACCCCAATGTCAAAGTCACCACAGGTCGCCATCACACCTACCCACGCTATGACAACAAAGGCAAGATGAACGGCTTTACAGGTTCATCATCAATCAACATCCAAAGCCGAAACTTCGAAGAAGCCAGTGAGCTCATCGCTGAGCTACAAGGCTTTATGACACTTGGCACTCTTGACTTTGGTGTATCCGAAGCCACCCAAAAGGCAGTAGAGAATGAACTCAAAGCCCAAACCATCCAAAAATTCACCGATGAAGCCAAAACCATCAGCACTGCTTTTGGGGCGAGCGATTATAGAATCATAAAAGTGGACTTAAACAATGCTGGTGGTCGTTTTAGTGTCAGTCCCATGATGGGTTATGCTGCAGCCGCAGCACCCGAAAGCTCAGTCGCCACCCAAAGCTATGAAGGCGGTGAAAGCCGTCTTAATTATGAAGCCCAAGGCGTGATTGAATTGGTTAAATAATATTCATCAGTTTGGGACAGGTAAGCCCTAGCCCCATCAAAAAACCACCAAACGCCTTGTTTGGTGGTTTTGATTTTTAAATACAATATCAATATCTTATCACGCCAATGCATTTCCCCATGTCGGGATGACCGCTTGCATGAGTGGTTTTAGTAGTTTGGCATTACAAGCAAAGACTGAACCTGTACGCATGGCGTTGTTTGCCCCTTTGTGGTCAACCACCACCGCTCTGGCTTCACTGGCAATCAGCTCGCCTGCACACACGTCCCACGGCTTGATACTCATCTCAAAATAGCCATCAAAACGCCCTGCCGCCACATAGCACAAATCCAGTGCCGCCGACCCTGTACGACGAACCTGTCCGCCCTGCTCACAAATCACCGCCAAACTGGCAAAGTGCTGACGGATAAAGCTCGTGCGAGTCTCGCCCGTCATGCGTTCATAAGGATGTCCTGTGGTGAACAGTCCGCCCGCTATCGTGGTACGCTCTGAGACCGACAGACGACGTTGGTTCAATCTCGCCCCACGTCCACGACTGGCAGTAAACAGCTCATCACGCACAGGGTCATAGACCACGCCATGTTCGGTCACGCCTTTGTGCTGAATGCCGATAGACACACAAAAATGCGGTACGCCATGCACGAAGTTCTGCGTACCATCTAGTGGGTCAATGACAAAGCACCAATCAGCATCCGCCCCCTTACCTTCTTGTAAGCCAAACTCTTCACCCAAAAATGAGTGCTTAGGATAGCTTTCTTTTAACAAAGAAATGGTCAGCTCTTCGGCATAACGGTCAATCTTCGTTACCAAGCCATCAAGCCCCTTAGACTCAACACCCAAATCAATACGATGACGGTTCTCATGAGCCTTTAAAATCTCATAACCGACTTTTTTCGCCACTTCGGACGCAATCACCACCATAGGTTCCATAACACACCTTACAAACGTTTATTAAATTTAAATAATGCTTTTGTATTCATCATACAAAGACGACCATTATAGCCCAAAATGGGCAAAATTGCGACCAAAATTTACCACTTGCCAAATTAACCTAGTAGCTTGGTTCTGGTATCACAGGCTCGCCAGAGAGTAACTCATGCGCCAAATCCACGGCAGGCACATCGACCGTATCAGGTATTGGCATGACAGGTGTCTCATCTAGCACCCTTTGACCCTGCCCATCCACCATAAAATATTCATCATCCCTGCGAACCAGTGCCGTGCCATTTTTAAAAAATCCCACATCATCATATTTTAGTGGCACCACCAGTAGTCCTTGATGATTAATAAAACCAAATTTATCTTTATATCGCACCTTAGCGACACCCTCATCAAACACACCAATCTCATCAAACATGAGTGGCGCGATGACAATCCCCCTATCATCCATCATGCCATATTTGCCGTTTTGGGCGACTTTTATTAACCCGTCCGAGATACACTCACGACTGTCGTACTCTTCACTGGCTTTGGGCATGACACATTCATAAGCCATTGCCGTGTGGCTTATGTCCAAAACAAACATCAAGAACATTACGGGGAATTTAATCATTGGCGTGGATAATCGTGTTATGGAAAATGACGTCAGTCAATCAAACAATCATTGATAAATTTTATCAAACTTTATTCATCAATGCTACTTATTAGCACTCATTGCATTTGCCACTACCAAATTCATGTCTGTTTTTCCTTAATTTGCCCAATTTATAATTTTATGCTAAATTACATTGGTTTTTACTTATATATTATTCTTTTACAGTGATGATTATCTTGGCAAAGATTTGCAAGGCGGATTGGTGTTACTTGATTTTGGTATTAGTCTAAAAAGTATGCCAAACTAGGTTTTCCGTTCTCCCTGAGCCTGCCTGCGAGTAGGAAAATCGTTATGAGCAGGCATAGCTCACCACGAATGGTTTTCTTTATAACATACTTTTTAAACCAGAGCCAAATAGTTATACCCAAGAAACTTTTAAACTTACCACAAGCACAATGATGCTTGGATATAAAGGCGTGGCAAGTATCAAGTTTGTTAGGCATAAAAGACATTTAACCAAATTATGCCAAATTTAATAAATCAAATCGCCCAATTATCAACCCTAAGCCCTGACACTCGTTTAAATTCATCGGTATTATTGGTAATCAAGGTCAGCCCCAATGCCCGTGCATGAGAGGCGATATAAATGTCATTTTCACTAATAAGCTTGCCCTGCTTGGTCAAATCGGCACAAATCTCGCCGTAATGGGGCGAGCATTCTGCGGTATAATCAAGCACCGTCAAACGTGATAAAAAATCTTCGACTTGATGTAGATTTTTATCCATAAATTGGCTGTTGTACGCCCCAAAATACAACTCGCTTGCCACGATACTGCTTACGCAAATCCGCCCTGCATATTGATTGAATTTGTTTAATGCTTTTATGGGGCGTTCTTTTATCACATAAATGCAGATATTGGTATCCAGCATAAAACTAAACATATTCGTCCTAGTTATCAGTCAAAAGTCAATCGCTCGCTTTTTGGCATGGTCGGGCGGTTTGCCATAAAATCATCACTCGCTCGCTCATCACTCAAAAAAAAGCTGTCCCATACACCATCAATTGGGGTCAAAATCCGCTCATTGCCCACTTTTCTAATCATGACGGCTTTGATATCGTCATCAAAGCGAAATTTGGCAGGAATGCGAACCGCTTGGGTGCGATTATTAAAAAAAACACTGGTTTGCATGGCATTCTCCCATAAGTGTATATGACATTAGTATATGTCAAATTCCATTATTTATCAATATCAAGGCTAGACAATCTCGCCAAAATCCCACCCTTATCCAGCCCACACTCCGCCAACTGCTCATCATGACTGCCATGAGCGACAAACACATCATCGATGCCAATCTGCAAAAGCCGACCACCATAGCCCAAACTTGCCAGATACTCGCCCACCGCAGAACCCGCTCCGCCCATACGCTGATGCTCTTCTACCGTGATAAAATGCGTAACGCCCTGCCCGATAAGCTCGTCTATCAGCTCATTATCAAGTGGCTTGATCCACCGCATATCCACCACCATGATGGGCGTGTCTGTCGTTTGGGCGAACGTTTGGCTTGCCGATAGGCTGTCGCTTAGGCGTGTACCAAAGGCAAGAACGGTGATTTTTTTGCCTGTCTCTTTTTTGTCTGATTTGTCCGTAAAATTATCCGTCCGCCATACGATTTTTGCCTTGCCGATGACAAATTTTTCATCATCTTTAATAATCTGTCGCCCCACGCCCACGCCCCTAGGATAGCGAATGGCAGACGTGCCTCGATAATTATAACAAGCATTCAACAGATGATAACACTCATGTTCATCGCTTGGCGTGGCAATCACCACATTTGGCACACAGCGTAAATACGCCAAATCAAACACGCCTGCATGAGTCGCCCCGTCTTCACCTACAAGCCCCGCTCGGTCTATGGCAAAAGTTACGTCTAAGTTTTGTAAGGCGACATCATGGACAAATTGGTCATAGCCCCGTTGTAAAAAGGTAGAATAAATCGCCACCACAGGCTTTAATCCGCCTGTCGCCATGCCCCCTGCTAAGGTTACGGCGTGCTGTTCGGCAATCGCCACATCAAAAAACTTGGTAGGATACGCCTTGGCGAATGCTACCATGCCCGAGCCTTCGCACATGGCAGGGGTAATGGCGACCATGTGGGGGTCAGCTCCGTTGTCCATAAGCCAGTCGCCAAAAACGTCTGAATATTTTTTGGCTTTAGGGGCATTGTCCGTTTTGTCTGTTGTCGGCAACTCACTTTTTGGCAACTCATTTTTGGGTAGTTTGCCAATGGCATGATAAGTAATGGGGTCAGCTTCGGCAGGCAAAAAGCCCTTGCCCTTGACCGTATGCACATGAATCAACACCGCCCCTTTTAACTGTTTGGCACGTTCGAACACTTGCAAAAGTTTTGGCAAATCATGTCCATCAAAAGGTCCAAGGTAGGTGAAACCAATCGCCTTAAATAGATTATCAGGGAAAATATGGTCATGCACTTTTTCGGCGATTTTGTCCGACAAGGGCATGGGCGGAGCGTTTTTACCAAACAAGCCACCGATATTTTGCACAAGATTACCGCCCAGTTTGGCAGGGATTTTTTCTAGGGTTTCTTTTGCCCCATTTGCCATATGCAAATAGTGGCGAACCCGTCTGTCATCAGGGCCAATCTCACGCTTTATCATGAGGATATTGCCGTGTTTGTCAATGTCAAAGGCAAGCCCACGTTGCCACAGCCGTGCCAAATGGCGACTAAACCCACCAATGGCTTGCGAGATTGACATGTCATTATCGTTTAGCACCACCGTCAAATCGGCATTTTGTTGCACCGCATCATTCATCGCTTCAAACGCCATGCCCCCCGTCATCGCCCCGTCTCCGATGACCGCCACGACCTTGCGTTTTTCGCCCTTGATACGACTGGCAAGACTCATGCCAAGCCCTGCCGATATAGACGTAGAGCTATGCCCCACGCCAAAGGTGTCGTACTCGCTCTCGCTCCGCTCGGGAAATGCCGTCAGACCGCCTTTGGCACGGATACGCACCAGCTTATCACGCCGACCTGTCAGCACCTTGTGAGCGTACGCCTGATGACCCACGTCCCACACGAGCTTATCATAAGGTGTATCATAACTGGCGTGCAGGGCGACCGTCAGCTCTACCACGCCCAAATTTGCCCCAAAATGCCCACCACTTTGACCGACCGAGTAAAGCAAATATTCACGGAGTTCGTCCGATAATTGGCACAGCTCATCGGTGCTTAATGCCTTTAAATCTTTGGGCAAGCTAACCTTATCCAAAAGCGGTGTCGTGGGGCGAGACGTGGGCAGGTGCGTGAAGGTGCGTGGTGCGTGGGCAGAAGTTGGCATGGGGCTAGTGTTCCAGATTTTAATTTTTTAAAAGTTGTCTTTAAAAAGTTATGTTAAGTTATAACAATTTTTGCGGTATAATGCCAAACTTGGCAATGGCAACGCCAAACTTGAATCAGAGGCTTATTTTACAAGATAGCCTTTTAATTTGCCATAGTAGCACCATTTAATTCACAAATAATCCACAATACTTTTAAAAATTTGCATTTTTGGGGAAAATTTTGTACCAATTTATCAGCAAAGCCAATCTGCCTACCGTGCATGGAGATTTTATCATTCATGCATTTGAAAATGAACACGGTCAAGAACACGTCTTACTAAGTGTCGGCTTGCCGTCCACCGACCCCGACAAAATCCCACTCATTCGCATTCATTCTGAGTGTCTGACAGGGGATGCTTTTGGCTCATTAAAATGCGACTGTGGCCCCCAGCTCAACACCGCCATGCAAATGATACAGGCTCATGGCTGTGGGGCAATTTTGTATCTACGCCAAGAAGGGCGTGGCATTGGACTGGTGAACAAAATCCGAGCCTACGCCCTACAAGACCAAGGGCATGACACGCTAGATGCTAACCTTATGCTTGGCTTGCCAGCGGACGCACGCACCTATGAGATGTGTGAGATTATGCTAAAACACGTTGGCATTACCAAAGCCAAACTTTTGACCAATAATCCAAACAAACTTGCCTACCTGCAAGAATTGGGGATTGATGTGGTGGAGCGAGTGCCGTTGTTGGTGGGGGTTAATCAGTTTAATGCCGAATATTTGGCGATTAAAGGGGCAAGAATGGGGCATTTTATCCCCAGTGAGGTTAAAATTAGCCCAAAAATCTAACTTCGCAACTATCTAGGAGCTTCCATGACAGACGTTAGCACCACCTAAATTACCGCCATCCGAGACTATCTGTTGGCATTACAAGAACGCATTTGCACCACCCTAGAACACTAAGAACACACAGGCGGTATCGATGGCAAAAGCGATGTTCGCTTTGTTCCCGATGTTTGGGAACGCCAAGAAGGCGGTGGCGGTCGCTCGTGCGTGCTGTCGGACGGTCAAGTCATCGAAAAAGGCGGTGTGATGTTTAGCTACATTCATATCAACAAATTGCCCCCATCAACGTCCGAGCGTTATCCAGAGCTTGCAGGGGCGTCCGCTCAGGCGATGGGCGTGTCGCTTGTCATTCACCCAAAAACCCCACATCCCCACAAGCCACGTCAACGTCCGCCTGTTTGTTGCCATGCTCAAAGATGGGGGCGAGCCGATTTGGTGGTTTGGTGGTGGGTTTGATTTGAACCCTTTTATCCCAAATTGTCCGATGTGCTACATTGGCACAAAACCGCCCACACCCTTTGTCAGCCTTTTGGCGATGATGTCTATCCAACTTTCAAACAATGGTGCGATGATTATTTTTCTTAAAGCACCGTGGCGAATGCCGTGGCGTGGGCGGTCTGTTTTATGATGATGCCAATACCAAAACCCAAGGCTGGGATTTTGACAAATGCTTTGCCTTTATGCAAGCGGTGGGGCAAGGCTATCTTGATGGGATCGTACCGATTTTTGAGAATAACAAACACACCCCCTACACCCAAAGCGAGCGAGAGTTTCAGCTGTATCGCCGTGGGCGGTATGTTGAGTACAATTTGGTCTATGACCGTGGGACAATATTTGGACTACAGTCAAATGAACGCACCGAATCGATTCTGGCATCCATGCCGCCGCTAGCCAGTTGGTCGTATCGCTATGAGCCTGAAGTAGGCACGCCTGAATTTGAACTGACCGACTTTTATTTAAAGCCTAGAGATTGGCTGGCATTACAACCAACCTAATAGTTACTGGTCGTGTGATTGGACACGGCGTATTGGTTTGTTTGGACGCAGGCAACATTCATGACTTTCATTGAAAAACGCACTGTTGAAGTGCGTTTTTTATTGACTCTTTTAGAACTTAGCCTGTAAAGACAATACAAAGTTGCGACCGCTGGCAGCATATTGGCTGGGCAATCCTTGGGTATGCTGATTACCAGAGACAACTGAAGTCTGACGCAAAGACTCCCATGGGCTATATCGATAATTAAAGACATTATTGATACCAGCTCTTACGGTCAACTTATCAGTTGGTTGATAAAATGCCGACAAATCTAGCGTTCTCCAAGCCTTACTATTAACCTTAGTGGCAACTTTTTCATAGGTGCCACTCGGTGATGCGACCAATGTGGTCAATTCGTTGTCTTTTTTAGCATCGCTAAAAATCCAAGTCGCACCGAAGCCCCACTTATCGCTATCAGCAGTGTAATCAAGCGATAAAGCATAACGAGTAGGTGAGATGGTATCTAGAAAGTAGCCAGAACCGTACTCAAAACCCTCTTTGATGTGGTTATCTTTAACTTTGGTTTTTAGATAGTTGGCAGATGCAGTCAGCCCCACAGGCAACTTATCCCAAAGCTCACCAAGATAGGCCTTAGCTTGAATGCTATGACCAGCCAGATGCGCATCTTGATAGTTGCGATAGCCCCACTGATCACCTTTGAGTGTTAAATCAATCAGATCATTGTATCGGTTATCAAAGTAAGTGGCCGTAACCTCACCCAGATTGCCATGGAAAGCGATACCGAACTCTTGGTTACGAGCCTTTTCCGGCTTAACATTAGTGCGGTAATGCTGATCGCTGTTTTCTTCTTTGGTCAAACCATCCAAACGGTAGCCGAACAGCTCTTTAAAGCTTGGTACACGATAGCCAGATGAGATGCGATACAGCAAGTCAACATGATCGGTTGGTTTTAGCACAAGACTGCCATTGTAGGATAGATTACGATATTTGCCTGTACCAGTCCAATCATCATCACTGTTAAAACGATGGGTATCATGACGAACACCTAGGGTAATGTTCGCAAGGTCTCCAATGGAAATCGTATCTTTAAAGGTGGCATAAGCATTATGACCTGTGATTGGTCTGTTGCCACATTTGCGGGCTTCGCCCAAATACTGCTGAGCCTCTTGGCAAATGTCTGTACCTTCTTGATACTGATTAATTCGGTAGGCTTCGATAAAGTTACCATTTGAATCTTTGATGTCATCTACAAACTTAAAGTCCAAACGATGATATCGCTCTTTAATATCGCCAATCCATAGATTGGAACGGAATTTATCCAAGCCAAAACCTAAGTTTAGACGATGATTGATGATGTCGCCTGACAGATTTTTGGAGAAATCTGCTCGCCACAGCAAATGGTCCTCACTGTATACTTTACGATTTTGGCGTTCGGCAGAATTTGGTTTATCCGCACTGGGTGTGCAGTTTCTATCAACCGTAGGATAAGGCGAACAGTATTTCTCGATTTGCAGATGATCGATGGTGACATTTTGCTTATCAACGCTCAAATTTAACTCATCAAACCAGCGGAAACCTTTAGGATTTTGATAGCGATAATTGATGCCGTAACGACTCTTATCGTGCTTTTCGTCAAAAAACTGTGCTTGCGTCCAAAGTCCAATTTTAGCATCGGTCACATAGCCTTCTTGATAGCTTTGTCCGCGATAAACGAGTGGTGATTGTGCCAGGTTGCCTTGACCTTGGTTGGGGACCAAGTGGTAGGCCGTTTTGGTCATATCACGACTGTTATAATTTTGAGTGGTCTTTTCGGTCAAAAGCTCAACTCGTTGCGTAGACGAAGGATTAAAGCCCGCCTTAATCAATACGGATTTAGAATCATATTGCATAGGGTCAGGCAATACTCGCTTATCGCCAGTGTATTCTTTAGCATCCATGGTCTCTAATACAGGCTTAATGTCCAGCTTTGGCTTAGTACAGCCAGCCACACTGCTAGGGTCGTTGTCCACATAGGTAGGGCATTCATCGATGATGATAAATTGGCGTCTTGGATCATTTTCGAATGCAATTGCCTGCTTATCAAAGTCCACCTGAGAGCCACCCCAACGCCACACTTCATAATTGGTTTGATAGATGTCGTTATGTGGCTTGACAGTCTCTTTGGTACGGTCGGTATACTGTACAAAAAGATCGGCTTTTTTATGGCGTAATGCCGCACCAACGGAGTGCATTTTTTGCTTGTTCTTGCTGGCGTATGCACCTTTATAAAAGGCTGAGAAATTATCGTCTGCATCTAGCACATCGTCAATGCTTTTGGTGCGAAAGCTCACCGCGCCACCTAGTGCGCCACTGCCAGTCTCAGAACCACTCGCTCCTTGACTGATTTGTACACCGCTGACATTTTCAAGTTCAATCTCATTGATTGCCCCAGAGCCTTCTCTGCCATCACCAAACTGGCGTTTTTGGGTCAGATAAGACTGGATTTGAGCGATGCCATCAACAGTGACCGCCACTCGGTTCTTGTCCATACCACGAATGGTGTAGCCACTGCTGGCCCCACGACCTTGCTCAACAACAGCCACACCAGCAACATCTTTTACCAGATCTTTGACGGAAAGTACTTGATTTTTATTCAAATCATCCATCGTTTTAATGGTTTTGCCAAGGCCAGTAACTTCTTCGGATTTGGCATGCAAGCGTTTTTTGATGATGATACTTACCGGCTCAAGCTCAACACTTGGATCATCCCCATTATTATTGGCAAATGCAGGCAAGTTACTGCACAGCATCGCTGTGATGGCCAGCGGCAGATATTTTGGGCGAAAATTCATCGTCTCATCCTTACTTCTGTTTCTTTTCATCTTCTGTGGTTTTTGTGCCATAGAATACCGCACCACCAACAACTGTCTCGTCATCGCTCAGATTCTTTTCAAAGCTGAACGACCCACCCAAGTGTTTGGCATTCTCGCCATAGAATGCTCCAGTCAGATTGTTACTCTCAACTGTTAGGATTTGTTGGTTTTGCTGACGACCTTCATCCAAATAGATGCCATTTGAACGAGAGGTGGCTGTGCCACTAAATCCATTGCCATTAATTGTGGCTTTTAGATTAAACGCAGGCTCAATGCCTGATTTTTCAGTCAGTGTGCCGGTCAACTGTTTGGCGCCAAAGTCCACTTCAAAATTTGCTTTGCCATCGTACTTACCATAACCTGCTTGCGACTGCCAGTGATGACCGATTCTGCCATGCCAAGTACCTTGATAGCTGGCTTGACCTTGATTGGCTATCTGACTGGCTGGCGTACGCTGACCCAGTATGTATAAACCTGTCAAAGAATCCTCAATGCCAATCAATGGGATTGCATCTGATTGCTCTGGCGTGCTGGCATCCGGCGTACTAGGCAGGGCAGGTAGATAAGCGGTTAAATTTTCTAAGTTATCACTGTTAAATTTATCACCTTGAGCAAACAGAGCTACCAACTTGCCACTTGCTTCCTCGTTACCATTTTTCAACTCTTCAAGCAAGGTAACAGCTTGTTTGCCAATAACATCTTGCCTGTCTTTGGTATAGGCAGTTTTAATCTTATCGATGACTTCTGCTTTTAGTTCTTCCAAATCATCAACATCCGCACTCGCCACTTCATCTGCACTATCTGTCGCACCATTTACACGCTCATCGTCATCTTCTGCAGGATTTTGTGCAGTTTCATTAGACTCTTCATTGTTACCAAAGTTGAAGTTGCCGTTTTCTATTGCGAAGATGTCCAGGAGATCTTTTAGCTCTTGTTTTTCAGTTTCAAGCTTTACTTTTAAGTCGGCTTTTGCCTTAGCAATTTGATCTTGAGTGTGGCTCGGTACGGATTGTGCCAACGAGTTCTGAACCAAGAACTCTTTTAAATTTTCTAAGTTATCACTGTTAAATTTATCGCCTGTGACAAGCATTTCTAGAATATTATCAGCAGCCCATTCTCTTTCTTCCTCATCTGAGTCCACCAAGCTATTAAACATATCCTGCAGGACTTCTGCTACATTTTTCTTACTACTCTCATCGTTATAGCCTAATAAAACCTTTTCAGTAATTTGCTTTCTTAAGGTCGCTCTATCTTGACTATTTTTTTGGTAAGAATCAAGCAGAATAGTCAGCTCTGCTTTTAGCTCATCCATTTTTTCAGTCAGTTTTTCTTTAGCAGCTTCAAGTTGTTCTGCGGTTGGTTTGGCAGGCTCGCCAACCTTGTCTTTATTCGTCACTTTAACATTTTCAGCGGGTTTGCTTTTTGCCGTCGTCTCGATGGTCTTGGCAGTCTTACTGACCGAACCCAATCTTAGAACGCCATCACTGCTGCCAAAACTGGTGATGACAGCTGTTTGTCCTGTTGGCAGTTTAACAGATTGTTGCGTTGTTTTTCCTGCCTCTTGGGGTAGGAGTGTGATGGTATGATCACCTAATTGCAGTTGGTCGACATTACCAAAGTTCACCAGCGATAACACTTGTGACTTTTGTGCAGGGTTGACAGCCTTGTCTTGGGTCAGCTCGACATAAGCACCACCAAATACCTGCTCAAGCTTCTCAACTTTCTCAGGGTTGTCCTGCTTACCAGCAAACACTGCAAAGACAGAATTATCATTGGTTAAAAACTTACCTGCCAATTCCTCAGCGTTTTCACCATAAAACCCACCTTCTAGGCGGTCATCGGCATTTTTACTAAAAAAGTTAGGCTTCATAAAGCTGGTTTCGGTATTTTTTGCGATGGCAGAACCCACAAATCGATTGCCCTTGATGGTCGCATCAATATCATAGCGGTCCAAATAGGTCTCTGGACTGCTGGCAATCGCTTTTTGCTTGGTAGATAGTGTGCCTGTCAGTTTTTTTGCGTCAAAATCAGCTTTAAAGACCGCACGATGATTGCCCTGTCTTGGGCTTACCTGACCAAAGACTTGCTCGGCAAAGCTGGTCGCACCGACTTCATCACCAAAGCCGCTGTCCATCCTATAGGCTAAACCACCACCGAACGCTTGGCGACCTGTATTCTCTTTGGTGGGAGACTCTCTTATTCGCTTGACATCAGTCACGAAATCCCAATGCCCCGTATAGTTTGCCACACCTTTGGCAAGCCCTGTGGTTGGATTTTCACCATAATAGTACAGATAGCCATCGCCTTTGGTATATCGCTTAGGTTGGTCTGTATCCTCATCAGTTGTAATCGTCTCATAAGGACGCAAACCAGCAAAAATCCAACCAGCTTTTACAAACTTATATTTATCATCGCTCTGATGTATCTTTTCATCCTTATAGCGCTCTTGTAACTCTTTGGTTAAAGCTGGCAAAGGGTTGGCATGAGCGGTCTTGATGTTATTTTCATCAAGTGGCACATGCTCTTCTAGACGAGTCAGTTTTTTCTTATCAAGAGCCAGATTACGCTTTGGAATCGCCAAAACACTGCCCAACACTGGCATGGTTAGGCGACTGTCTGCTTTATTCTTAGTATCAGCATTGGCATTGGCATTGTCATCAGCCTTATCGGTTGAGACATTCTTTGATTGGTCAGACTTCTCAATCATCCTAGACTGACCGATGACAATGGTACTTGGGTTATCAAAACTGCCACCACCACAGGCTGATAGCATCAATGAAGTCACAGCCACCGCCAAAGGCAATAGGCTAAATTTGGTACTCTTAGGCATAACCACTCCTTACTTTAAAAGGTCAGTAAAACAGCATCAAACAATCATTTGATCTTAGTGATCAAAGAATGATAACAATAACAATTCTTATTATATAATTAAAGAATTAACAATGCAAACCTTTTTTATAATTTGTGCAATGTTCTTGAAAGATAAGCAACCTGTAAATACAATTCACTTAACACCAAACATGCCACCTAGTACCTTTGGCATCATATGATGAACGATGAATCAAAATTGGTGAAAGCCGTGTTGAGACAATGACACAAAAAATCAACAAACCAAGACGACATCAATCGTGCAAGACTTGCTGATTTTAAAGATGATGTAAGTTTTTTAAAATTGGCGACTCACCTCTAAGAACACACGACTTTTATCGTAGTTGTACAGTGCGATGTTGCTGTCATTTTTTTGGTATTGCCAAGTCAATTTCGGCGTTAGCCCTAAGTAGCTCAGCTTATTATGCCAAACACTGATGTTGGTAAAATACTCATCACTTGTTTGTATTTGATTAAAAATCGGCATCGGTCCATGATAGCGTCTTTGGGAAAAATTCAAACTGCCACTCACACCGAAATCATGCCACCGCTTGGTAATTGAACCTTGTATGCCGACACGGGTATAGGAGTCATCTTTATCCCGGGTTTTTGCCTGTCGATAATCTGCACCAACACTGACCCAACCACTTTCTCCCAGCCAGTTAGGACGCGTAGAAAAGCTCGCTTTGGCACTGACACTATGACCTGATAAATGATGTCTGATGTTATGATGATGTTTGGCAAATTCAACATTAGTAGCAAGCTGGCTTTTTTTACCAAGCTGTCTTTGACTGCCAATACTCACACCCAGCGTGTCCGAAAAATGCTTTAATTCATTAACACCCTTTTTACCACCAGCATACCAAGCAGTCTCCACAAAAGGCGAAACAGATAAGCTACCCCCAGTATGGTTTTTGACAGTGTTGACCCCTAGGCGAAGCTGCGTTTCATTATAATGCTTAGCATCACGAAAGAGCTTGCCACTCATCGTAACAGAAGGTTCTAGCGTCATGCCACCTTTGAGTAAAACTTTCTTTTCCATACCTGCATTGATGGCGACACCATGTGCTTGCTCAGCAGCGTTTGCCGTCCAGCCACCACCCAAATCGGTCTGATTGGGTGCATTGTTAATGTTTTTATCAACAATTACATTGCCAGAAAAATACACCGATGGCTTGGTTAAATTTGTTAAGGCTTTTTGGTAGGCACGCATTTCACGGACAATATAATCTGGTTGCTCTGCAAGCAGTTGTTTGGCTTCTAGATATTGACGATTGGCAAACAAACTCTGAATCAGTCTAACGGCAAAAAGATCATTATTGGGGTATTGGTTATGCAAAAATTGGTAGATTTTGCTGGCTTGACCATGTCTGCTTTCCGCACCTGCCAGCACGGCACTGCCCCAGTCAACCATTTCAGATTCAATGATTTCACTCGGCTGTTTTTGGTAGATGGGCAATAATAACTGAGTTCCAGCCACATCATTAGCCACCAGCACCGAAAGCATTGCTCGAGACAGTAAGGTTGGGTTGGTCAGTAGCATCTGTTCATCCACTGAAAGCATGACGTTGGCGGGCTGCGGTGATATTGGCAGTCCTGAGTCGATAGGTGGTGTTATGTCAGGTATTTTAATATCTGATTGTAGACGGCGATCATCTTGCGTATCAGCATGTGCAACATGAACAGTAAACAGGAAAACAGATAAGACTAATCGGCAAAATGGAAAACGCATGGCAACTATGGGCAGTTAGGATAGGGATAAGAAAATAAATGATACTTATTATTATTCTTTTTGTCAAGTAAGCATCACTGCCAGACCATCCAAATTGCCTAATAACTTCTAACACATCAACACGCAACATGTCAATACCAGGCATTTTCTCCGCATGAAAACGCGTGATGGGAATGCCTGCACTGGACAACGCCTTATCCTTCTTAGCATCTTGTCTTTGGCGAGCTTGACTATCGTGAGTCCAATCATCCAGCTCAATGGCAACCAACACTGTTTGGCAGTCTTTATCAATTAATACAAAATCCACACTCTGGCGACAGACACGATTGAACCAAAACCGCCGATCTTGCCCTGCTTCATCACTTGGTTTAATGATGCGTGAAAGTTGCACTTGACTAAAAATGAGAAATTCAGGCAATGCCAACTGTAATTTTTAAAAAACAACACTTCACTGTCCGTCATGATTGGCATTGTCTCAAACAGCCAGACGGCCATGTCATCGCCTCTAACCGTTTTTAACTTAGGCTGTTTTAGACAATGCACCCAAACCACAATGCCTAGCATTAAGAGAAAAAATACAACCACCAACAACACGATAGATATAGACGACATAAAATCAGACTTGTGATAGAATACAATCTCAATCTTGAAGCTCAAACCTTGTTTGATGGAGAGATAGGCTTGATGAAAGTTATTTTGGTAGTGTCTGGTCTTTTAAAGCGAAACGGTAACGTTTTTGTTGTTGTCAAAGACATCAAAACTGACACTTTAATGCCGATTATTACAAGCAAAATCAAACCTGATGGTATTTATATACAGACCGCTACAAAAGCTACAATGTTCTTGATGAAGTGTTGCAGTTGGTTTGATAATTCAAGGTTTAAAAACACATAACCAAAAAATACAGACAATATCACAATAATACACTCAACAAACCACAAAATCACCACACACCCCCATGTTCCAAAACAGCTCATCTAGATCATCAGTCATCCAGCCCTGTCTTAAAGACTTAGCTTGACTCCATTTATACTCAATGGGGTTTAAGTCAGGAGAGTAAGGAGGCAAGAACAATAAACGATGTCCATGCCTGTTTAGTAGCTTTTGGATTCTTTTGTTTTTATGAAAAGGAGCATTGTCCATGACAATCACGCATTTTCGCTTTAATTTTGGAATTAAGGTGTGTTTTAACCAATCATAAACCGTTT